>JBATSB010000200.1:0-2007 GCA_049293015.1 Ignavibacteria bacterium | reverse complement strand
GAACCAACATAACCAGTATAATCAAGTCCGGGTGAAACCACTTTAATATTGAACTCCGTATTTAAACCACTGCGATTCCAATTGCCCAAATTTTCCAAGCTATCCGCTGGACTAAAGATGAAGTCTTCGGTAAGCAAATTTTGGGAAAACAAGTCGATGTTAATCGACATGGTAAAAAGGACTAATAGGTAACAATGCTTCATTATAAGAATATTTTAATTATCAATTTAATTTGGCCTAATAAAAATTCAACAGAAACTAAATTATTTTGAAGAATTACTGGAACAAAACTAATAAATATTTAAACATATATGTAGTTTTAGAATATAATAAATTTTTTAAGGAATATAATTTGAATCATTTTAAAATATTTTGCGCTCATGATAAATTTAAAATAATTTCTCTAATTCAGGGAAACACATATAAATTTTCCCATTAATTCAATGTCCTAAACTATAAATTGCTAGTTAGTATATAAGCTATACTATACCAATTATAACAAATAATATTATATTTATAGCCAATATTACTTCAATTGAAACAATGATACCTAATTTTAGTGAAAATTACACAATAAGATATACTTAAATAATTAATTTATATGAATCTGTTAAAAATATCAACACTGATTGTATTAATAAATTTATCAGCTTTTACTGCCGCCATATACTGTCAAATAGACAGAGGGGTAATACCTATCTCAAAGTTAGATAATAAATTAGGAAAATCCTACGCTATTATAATTGGTATAAGCGATTATAAAAATGTAAGTGATCTTCAATTTGCAGACAGAGATGCATTAGCTTTCAAATCCTATTTGCTTAATGCTGCATATCCAAAAATAGATTCACAAAATGTAGAACTATTTATCAATGAACAAGCAACAAGAATAAATGTAAGTGATGCAATCTCAAATATTTTAAAAAAAACAAAATCAGGTGATATAATCTACTTCTATTTTGCTGGACATGGTGACATAGAAGATCTTACGCAATCTAAAAATGGCCTTTTACTTCTTTACGAAAGCCCCATTGATAATTACTTTGGAATGAGTGATGGCGTAATTCAAGTAAGCCAGTTAGCAGAATATTTTGGGAAATTAACAAATCTAAACATAGATGTAAATTATATAATTGATGCGTGCCATTCAGGTAAATTAAATGGAGGAGAACAGGGTCGTGTTCATACCTCCAAAGCAATTCGATATTCTCTAACTGAAGGTTCAACCTTAATGCTTTCCTGCGATGCAGATCAATTATCAATCGAAGGCCGTGAATGGGGTGGAGGAAGAGGATTATTCTCCTATTATCTTGAAAATGGATTGGCAGGATTGGCTGATATAGATAATGATAATTTAATCAGCCTTTTTGAAATAGATCAATATGTAAGAAAGCAAACTTATCGCGAAAGCGAGAAAAAACAAATCCCAATAATCTCTGGTGATTTTACAAAAATAATAGCAAAAGTATCACACACAATAAAAGACTCAATTGAAATTTTAAATAACAAACAATTAAAAATATTAACTGAAGTCAATTATAAAGTGAATGAATCGAACTACGTAAATGCATTAGACAGCCTAAGTCAAGAAAATTATAAATCTTTAATTAATATTATCATCGAAAAAATAATTAATGAGTCCAAAATTACACAATCTTGTATGTTATTTCGCTCAGTTTATAATAGAAATCCTGAAAGCACATTATCAACAATATTAAAACGAAAATTAATTGTTTTCCTCAATGCTAATTTTGACTCTCTTGTAAAACCCATATTAATTGGAAAAAGTCCTACTTATACTTTTCAAACTTTACAGAACTTAGAAATAGGATTAGATTCCAGTCTCAATATTATTGAAAAATCTCATTATTTATATAATCACATTCTATCCAGAAAATATTTAATAAGCGCCTTGCTTAAATCTTATAATATCTCAATTAACAATTACACCAATCAAAATCTTGAGGCAATAACTCAAGCAATTTCATTGTTACATATGTCTCGATC
>JBATSB010000199.1:0-19350 GCA_049293015.1 Ignavibacteria bacterium | reverse complement strand
ACACTCGAGGGCAGGCTCAAAAGCAACAAAAAAAGTCGCCCGCTGGTGATAACTTGCCGGAAATTCTTTCACAATGGCGGCAAAAATATAAACTCCTCATCCGTTAGAAAAACACTAACGGATTCGTTAAACAGTATATTTTTGCTTTTCGCCATTACTCAGAATTTCTTTTCGGCAATTTATCACAGGCGGTTTTTTCTAAACAAGTTTTAGGATAAAATTCAAATAGGGGGAATTGTTTTAAATCAAAATAATAAACTTCATTTTAAATATATAAAACTATTTGAATGATAATTGAAATCTTTTGGAAAACCAATAAAAGCAATAAATATTTACTAGAGTGACAAATTTCCTTATTTGATGAGGACCATTTTTTTTGCTTCAAGGAAACTTCCAGACTCAAGCCTGTAATAGTAAACTCCTGCTGATAAATTTGACGCATTAAATCTAACTGAATGATTACCTGAATTCTGAAATTTTCCTGTAAGCTGCGCAACTTCTTTACCAAGTGCATTATAAATTTTCAAAGTTGTAAATCCTTTTTCTTTTAATGTATAACGAATTATAGTTTCAGGATTAAACGGATTCGGGTAATTATCAAAAAGCATATAATCTGATCTTAAGAATACCTCTTCATTTTGAATACCGGTAATTATTGCAGGGAAGGTTATATTCCATGTAGCTGCAATTTCATTATCTCCAAGCGGACGGCTGTAAACTCTGAATTCATCTAATCTCATGCCGTTTGCCAGTGACGAATTAAAGTTTGCAGATGCACCGATCTTAAGTGGTCCGTTTCCAATTGCAAGTACCTGTCCCTGCGGAATTGTTTGAGACAACGAACCATTTTTAAAAACTTTTATTTGAGAAACTGTAGGATCAAAAACAATATGAATGTAATAAGTCTGACCCTGGATCACAGGAATTCTTACATCAGCCATTCCCACACATCGGAACATTATTGCTGTGTCCTGACCTGTAAGACCCATTGCACCACCATAATAACATCTCACATTATTTGCAGTAATATCAGCAAAAAGATAAACAGCATTATTCGGATCAGTCCCGAGTGAAATATTGCTCACCCAGAATCCTATGGTCCAACCTGAAGGAGGGAAGTTAGTCGCCCAGTTGGTCGAAACGAAATTCGTCACACCGTTTCCTCCCTGTCCTACAAGACTGCTGTCAGCAAGTCCACCATTCTGCAGATTCATTCCGGTTATATTTGCATCACCGTATATTTGGCCGGGCACTGCGTAATTTGGTGTTGAATTAATTCCGTCATTAAATTTATAATACATTAAATCAGGGACATTATAAAAAGAGTTAACAGGCACTATCGCAAATTTTCCGTCTGAAATATCCGAGATAGATTGATTTTGTACTGAAGTGATCTTTACTTTGCAGATGTTGGAGTTGGCAAAAGGAACCTGCCAGTTGTATTGAAAACTAATTGTAGGAACAGAATTTTGTATTGTGTTCCAGTTACCTCCGTCATTTGTTGAAAATTCAAGATTTACATTCCCTGTTATAGCACTGGACCAACGAATTACTGTATTCGATCCTGAAATTAATACTTCTCCATTGTTTGGACTTATTACAGCTAAGTTAAAATTATCACCGCCGTCAGTAGTTTTTAAAACAGTACCAGCAGTACAGGCAATATAACCTGTCTTAGCATCGATAAAGAAAATTTCGTTTAGATTTTCTGTAGTCCCTGAAATTTGATTTTTCCAAGTTAATCCGCCATCAGTAGTTTTAACTAAGTAACCATCCAGTGCACACGCATATCCGATCATTGAATTTACCATATGTATGTCTTCATAATTAAGATTGTAAGCATAAGCCGGAATGAAACTGTCACCTGCATTTACAGACTTTCTCAAAGTTCCGTAATATGCTGCGAGATAAAGATCGTTGCCATTAAGAGCGCAGATATCCCAGAAGTTGTTTAGTGTAGAAGCATTCAGAAAGGTCCAGTTTACTCCTGCATTAGTAGTCTTATAAACTACGCCTCCCTGACCTGCAGCAAAGCCTGTATCTATAGAGACAAAATCTAAAGTAAGTAATTGATTTGGTGAAACTGAAACTGAAAAATATGTATTGCCGCCGTCTGTAGAGAGAAGTACAGTTCCATTATTTACTGCAGCATATACATTATTTGCATCAACTGCTTCTATACAATATATTCCTGCAACTGTATTTGAGAACTGTGGTATCCATGTCGTCCCGCCGTCAGTAGTTTTTCTGATTGCACCGCCATCACCGCAGATGAAGCCGGTGTTCAGATCAACGAATGATATTGATCTAACAAAACTCGTACTCATTAAAGAATTCTGCTGAACCCAGCTACCACCTCCGTCAGTTGTTTTTGCAATGTATCCGTTCAAACCGCCTACATAGCCGGTCGATGCATTATTAAAATAAATTGAAGTTAGGTAAGAATTGCTTCCGGTTTGTAATCCAAACCATCCTGCAAATAATTTTGAATTTAGAATTACAATTAGAAATAATGCTGTAAGAAAAAGTTTTCTCATGATCAGGATAAGGTGATATTTTATAAAATTTAAAATGGCATAAAAATAACTAATAAAAATATATCATCAAATTCAATATTGATAGACTAATAAAACTTTCAATCAATTGAAGTCATCTGATATGCCTCAAAGCCTCTAAGACTCAAAGGAGTTCGATTTAAATTTTTTTTAATTTTATTATTTAAAATAAGTAAAAGCTTAAAGTCTTAAAGTCTTAAAGTCTTAAAGTCTTAAAGTCTTAGAGCCTTAGAGCCTTGGAGGTTGCAATGTTTTCAGAATAGATGATATATTTATATCTATTGTTATTTAAATTTTTTATAATCAAATTGACAAATGAATTTTTTAAAAATTAAACAGATCAATATAGCATTTACTACTTTTGTTAATTCATTAATCAAATTTAAATTCAATGATAAACATTAAGTCAGTAAAGCAGTTTTTACTTTTCTTTACACTCATTCCATTATTTTTTATTTCAGCTTGCAGTGATAACATAAACAATAATAATGAAGATCTTCAGGGATATGATATTGATGTCTGGGATTATTCTGATAATCATTATTTTCTTGATACAATTTACAGATCAAGTTTTATTGATTATTTTGATGACCAGAATTTAAGTCAGCAAACGATAAATCTTTCTGTAGATGATCAGAACTTTGAAGTATGGGTACAGACAGATTATTCAGTTCAGAATTACAGAAGGGCAGGACTTCATATCGAACTTCCTCAAATACCAACAGTAGGAAATTATCCAGATTCATTAAAGACAGTTCCAAACCCGGTTCAGGGTATAAGTAATTTTGGAATTGTAAGAAAACTTGAACCCGGTGAATATGTCCTGAATAAATATGCCGGTTACGTTTCATTAAAGACTAATCTTCCTGATAATTATTTTGCGGGAGTTGCATATAAAAGAATTGTAACAGGAGAGAAAATTGGTACTATGAGTACAGATTCAATTACTTCTGAGGATACATTAATATTAAAAATGATCAAAGTTCAAAATCTGATTCCGTCAAATACCATCGCATGGAATATGAAGCTAAGAAATATTTATCAGTTACCGGTGAGAGGTGTTTCTGCAGATGGCTTTGAGTTTGAAATTAAGTATCTCAAAAATGGTGAATATAGTCCCGTATTACCAATCACTAATTTGAATCAGCACTTGATAACAATAATGGGACTTGATAATTATACAGTGGCTTTTGCAAGTTCACCTGATAGTAAATTTGATTTTATTCAGGGATTTACAATTGATACTGATAACGGCTGGATAATTTTTCCTACACTAGAACCGTTCGTTGATAAATTTTCGACTCCTGTGAATGGAATTCCAATTGATCCGATATACCGGTATCCTGAATTATATTCACAAAATAAATCTGACGCAAAAACTGTTGCGAATGCGGATTACTATTTGTTTTCAGGTTTTTTTAAGCAATAGTAGAATCTATAACATTTTATATTTTAAGTAGAAAATATTTTAATCGTATATTTATTTAATTATTATGTCATTCGAAGAAAAAAATTTAGATGTATTACAGAATATCGAATTTGCTATTCAGTCGGTTTATAAAGTTCAAAAAAATCTCATCGATTACGATGTTACTTTTGCATTAGAATCTATAATAGATTTTTATTCTGCTGAAAATATAGGAAGAGAACCCAGGGATTTTAATTTATCTGAAAAATCCGAAATGGTTTATGAATTTGTAAAAGAGATGTGCGATTTTCGTTTGGGTAAAAGTCCTTTGGAAGATGATGAAGATAATTTTATTGAGGATTCAGTTTCGATAAAAGAAATTCTAAATTGCCTGAAAAAGATAAAAAATTCAGTCAGTAAATGGACTAAGAGAAACGGTAGAACAGGATATTTGGATTTTGTGAAAGATTATATGCCGAATGTTTGATAATGGAATTTAGGAAATTTGAGTTGTCTTTGCTTTTAATAATTGTTTAAATGCTAATCTTGAAATTAATGAATCAGTCATTTAAAATTTTTAGAAACTAATAATTATAAAAAAATACGTCATGATGAAAGTCCTGACGTATTAATTTAATAATAATTTTATACAAAATTATTTTCCACCCAACAAACCACCAAGTATATCCATGAGTCCGCCGCCTGAACCCTGATTAGAATCCTGCTGCTTATTTGTAAAAAATCCGGCAACGTCGTCAATGATACTTCCATCTCCGTTCTGATCAAGGAATGAAGCAAAACCTGCTGAACCTACATTGTCATTATTTTTACTTTTTGTAAGATAGCCCAGTATCAGTGGAGCTACCAATGGTATTATCTTTGCAGCAGTACCTGCATCCAGATTGAATTTTTCTTTGAGAACATCTGTGATCTGTGAACCTGAATTTCCAAGAAGTCCGCCGAGATTGGAATCGAAACTGTCCTGTCTTGAATTTACTTCTACGTGACTGTCCACATTCTCAAGTATATCCGGATTTCCGTATTTATTAAGAATATGATCGACCCTATCCTGACCGCCATTCTCTTCACTCTGTCTTTTCAGACCGCCGAGTATCATTGGCGCAATAACGGGAATTAAACTTTTAATAATGTTTGGATCAATGTTTAATCCTGATGCAATCTTATCAGGTGTCTGACCGCCTGTTAAATTTTCAAGCAAACCACTAAGTATATCTGACATTTTTTACTCCTTTTGTTTTAGTTTATTATTATTGTTAAAAATTTCTTTTTTATTCTATTTAGTCATTCCGCAGAGTCCGAAGATCACGTGACTCTGCGGATACAATTTAAAAGTGACTCTGCGGATACAATTTAAAAATGACTTTGCGGATACAATTTAAAAATGACTTTGCGGATACATTGATGCTAAGAAAATCTTGTATTAGATTCGGAGATTGCTTCGTCACTTCGCTCCTCGCAAAATCAATTCTATTTATTTAAAATTTATCATTTAAAATTTAAAATTAAACCGCGCATCTAAATCCTGATATCATCCATCTCTCATGTGTCTTGAAAAAATTCCTGTAAGTATTTCTTGTGGAAATTCCGGGTGTAGCGAATGAGCCGCCTCTTAATACTTTCTGATTATTGAACCACTTATCATTGTATTCCTCAAAGCCTGTTTGAAACCCGGGATAAGGCATGAACTCTGATGAAGTCCATTCCCAGCAGTCACCGATCATATGTTCACAGCCATAACTGCTTTTAAAATTATTATAAGAACCAATCTTAGCAGGAGACCAAATCCTTGAATCAAATGTGTTTGAATTTTCTTTATTCGGTAAATCATTTCCCCATGGATAAAGATTTTTACAATTTTTACTTTCATCAAAGGACGCAGCTTTTTCCCATTCGGCTTCAGTAGGAAGTCTCTTACCTGCCCATTTTGCATAAGCTGCAGCTTCGAAATAGCTGACATTAATTACTGGTTCATCTGCAATTTCTGTAATATTTTTTTCACCTCGAAAATCAATCTTCGACCAGTTTCCGTTATCATTCATCTGCCAGTATAGCGGAGCTTTCCATTCGTTAAACTTAACAGCTTCCCATCCTTCTGACAGCCAGTATTTAAAATTAGTGTATCCGCCGTCATTTATGAATTCAAGATATTCACCATTTGTCACAGGATATTTATCAATTTTAAAATCATTCAGATAAACTTTATGCAAAGGCATTTCAATATCATAAGCAAATAAATCAGGATAAACATTTTTATCAAAACCCATTTCAAAAATTCCTCCGGGGATTTCAATCATTTCACCTTTTTTGAGTGAAGAGTTATTTTCAGGCTGAGCATTCATTTCAACGGGAATGTATTTATCAGCAAGTAAATGCTGCAGATCATAGATCATAAGTTCCTGATGCTGATATTCGTGATGAAATCCGAGTATAAAAAGCTGCTTTACTTTTTCGTCAAAATGTCCATTGCTGTTGTTCAAAAAATTAAATACCTCAGAGTTAATGTAATTCCAGTATTCAATTGTCTGCTTAACCGTCGGTCGTGAAATTGTGCCGCGTCTTGATTTGTTGAAAAGTTCACCGAATGTGAGATAATAAGAATTGAAATAAAAATCATAATTCTCTTTGAATGGTTTATATCCATCATAAAATCTTCTCAAAAGCTGATCATAAAACCAGGTCAGATGTCCGAGATGCCAGCGGGGCGGACTCATGAAAGCTTCTGTCTGAACGACATAATCTTCAGTCTCAAGTGGAGTAACAATTTCAATAGTCTGATCTCTCACCTTAATAAATTCATCAAAGAACGTACCTGTCTTTTCAAAGGATTTAATCTCTTTAATGTGTGAGTCAGTATTTGTATAAATCATGAAAATTTTTGTAAAAATTGAATTTGAGGCAGATTGATTTTAGTGATTATTATAAAAAATTAAAACTCATAAATATTGATGTTTCACACCGAATATCATAATATTTTAAAGTAAGAAATGATAGTTAGATTTACTTCTGTGAGTTGAGCAGTTTTTTTTCTGAAGAATAGAGATCGTTTATAAATTCTTCCGGAACAGGGTAGCCGAAATCTGATTTTAAATAAGAAATATGCAGATGAGTTTTGCCTTCTTTTAGAATAGTCTTCCTGCCTGATCTCCCGACCTCTCCGATCTTATCACCAGGTGAAAGGATATCCCCCGGCTTTACACTTACAACTGAAAGGTGTGAATAATAAAATAATCCTTTATTAGTCACATCAAAAATTTTAACATACATCCCGCCTCTCAGAGTAGAGCCGACTTTCCAGGTAGAATCAACTGCAACGACAACTCCGCCTGACATGCTGACAACATCGACCGGTTTTAAAGTAGAGTCGTCTAATAAATCTTTGTTTTCATCAAAGATCATAATATCATGAGCCGGGTGCCCTTTGGAATTACTTCCCTGAAAATAGTCATAAGTACTTAATCTGAAATCTTTTCCGTTTTCTCTGTAATAAATTGAAGTAAAATTTTTCAAAGGAAAAACCCAGTCACTTTTTTTATATTCTTTGCCGCCGTTATTCTTATAATATTTTATTACAGCAGGTTCATAGCTGATGAGTAATTCTTCAGCATCATCTTTATCAATGCTGCCGGTTTTAATTTGTTCATCAAGAACATTCCATTTTTCACAAACGTTTTTTGTAGTGATATTTTGTGCGGAAAGAACTGTACAGTTAGATAATATAAAAACACAAATTGCAAAAAAAATAAAAATAGTTTTCATTTAGTAATTAAATTTTTAATAGATTTGGTAAATCAATGCTCATCAAAAATTAATGTGAATGAATATTGATCAATTATTCATTCAATCCATTCGAATAAATATTTTTCATCATGATCAATTTCAAAATTTTTTAATAATTCTATATACTCTTCTTTGAATGATCTTTTCCTGTGGTGTTCTTCTTGATTTAAGATATAATTGTACACATTTTGTATGTGAGAATGTGAATATGAAAATGCTCCAAAACCTTCTTGCCATGAAAACTTCTTATTTGTAAAACCATTTTCGTTTATATAGTTTGAAGAATTGTTTTTGATATCCCGTGCTAGATCTGAAATGCTCAAAGACGGGCGCAGACCTACGAAAGCATGAATATGATCAGACATTCCATTTACAATAATCGGTTTTTGATTTTTTCCTTTAATAATTCCGGTGATGTATTTGTTTAAATCTTCTTTGAATGATCTGTCTATTAAATTTTGTCTGCCTTTTACAGCAAATACAATTTGGATATAAATTTGTGAAAATGTTCCTGCCATTTTTTTCCTCCAATAATAATTTCACCCCTTCGGGGTTTTGAAAATGCGATTGAATCAAAAAATCTATAAAACTGTCACCCCTTCGGGGTTAATGGAAATGAATTAATGTTTCTATATAAATGTCTCTATAATACTGTCACCCCTTCGGGGTTAATGGAAATGAATTAATGTTTCTATATAAATGTTTCTATAATAATGTCACCCCTTCGGGGTTAATGTAAATGAAATGATGATTCTATAAAAATATCACATCTATTTTAGAATAAAGATTTTAGTCAAACCCCGAAGGGGTGATATTTTTATAGACAATATTTTTAAATTTAAAAAACCCCGAAGGGGTGACAATATTTCCAAAAAAATAAAGTTCTCAAAATTCCAGATATTGTATTATGTTATTTATATCTATTTCCCACCACCCATCATATTCAACGCACTGCCATTATGGAACCATTTTATTTGCTGGTCATTCATAGTATGAATTAGCATTACCGTATCTTCATTTCCGTCAGAATGTTTCAAAGTCATTTTTATCTGAACACCCGGCTTAATATCAGATACATCCAGATCGATCTTATCATCTTCTCTGATCTTATCATAATCAGCCGGATCATTAAAAGTCAGCGGAAGCATTCCCTGTTTTTTAAGATTAGTTTCGTGAATACGAGCAAATGATTTTACAATGATCGCTTTTCCGCCAAGGAATCTCGGCTCCATTGCTGCATGTTCACGGGAAGAACCCTCGCCGTAATTTTCTTCACCTATCACTACCCATCCAATGTTTTTTCCTTTGTAATGACGTGCTACTCTCGGTACCTCTTCGTAATTTCCGCTGAGATGGTTTTTGACTTCATTTACTTTATCATTAAAACTATTGACTGCACCGATAAACATATTATTGGAAATGTTATCCAGATGACCTCTGTATCTAAGCCATGGTCCAGCCATAGAAATATGATCAGTAGTACATTTTCCTTTGGCTTTTAGAAGTACATGTAAGTTTTTAAAATCATTTTCAAGATCATGTTTTTTAAAAGGTTCAAGTGCTTCAAGTCTCTGACTTTCATGATGAATTACCACTTCGATATCAGATCCTTCTTCAGCAGGTGCAACATATCCTTCCTCGCCTTTTAGAAAACCTCGGTCAGGCAGTTCGTTACCGGTTGGAATATCAAGCAATACATCTTCACCGTTTTCATTTTTAAGAGTATCAGTAAGCGGATTAAATTTCAGATCACCAGCTAATGCAAATGCTGTAACGATCTCAGGCGAAGCTACAAAAGAATGTGTTGCAGAGTTGCCATCATTTCTTTTTGAAAAATTTCTATTGTAAGAAGTTATGATGGAATTTTTTTCACCTTCTTTTACGTCATGTCTTTTCCACTGTCCGATACACGGACCACAGGCATTTGCCAGTACAAGACCGCCGACTTTTTCAAATGCTTCAAGCTGTCCGTCACGTTCAATAGTTGCTCTGATCTGCTCCGAACCAGGAGTAATTGTAAATTCAGATTTTGCCTTGATATTTTTTGCAATTGCCTGTCTGGCTACTGAAGCTGATCTTTCCATATCTTCATAAGAAGAATTTGTACAGCTTCCGATGAGTGCAACTTTCAATTCTTCAGGATAGCCATTTTCTATCACAGCATTTTTAAATTCCGAAATAGGCCATGCAAGATCAGGAGTATAAGGTCCGTTAACATGCGGCTCAAGTGTGGACAGATCAATTTCAATTATTTGATCATAATAAGATTCACTACCATCGTCAGCTTTAAGGTCATCAGAGATTCCATTTGCAAGATTTCCAATTTCCTCACGTTCAGTTGCTTTTAAATATGCAAACATTTTTTCATCATATGGAAAGAGGGAAGTAGTCGCGCCGATCTCAGCACCCATGTTACAGATAGTGCCTTTGCCTGTACAGGAAATTGATGAAGTTCCTTCACCAAAGTATTCCACTATCGCACCGGTACCGCCTTTTACAGTAAGGATACCTGCAAGCTTCAGAATTACATCTTTTGGTGAAGTCCAGCCATTGAGTTTACCGGTTAGTTTTACACCGATGATCTTTGGAAATTTTAATTCCCACGGCATACCTGCCATGACATCTACTGCATCAGCACCGCCGACTCCGATAGCTATCATACCAAGTCCGCCTGCATTTGGAGTATGTGAATCTGTTCCGATCATCATACCGCCGGGGAATGCATAATTTTCGAGGACGACCTGATGAATAATACCTGCACCCGGTTTCCAGAATCCGATTCCATATTTATTGGAAACACTTGAGAGAAAGTCATATACTTCTTTATTGTCACCGTAAGCCCTCAGCAGATCATTCTTTGCGCCTACTTCGGCTTCGATTAAATGGTCGCAGTGAACAGTGGATGGCACTGCAACTTTCGGCATACCTGTTGACATAAATTGCAGCAAAGCCATCTGAGCTGTCGCATCCTGCATGGCGACTCTGTCAGGTTTAAAATCCGTAAAGTCAGTTCCTCTGTTATAAGGTGTAGCAGGTTTTTCCCAAAGATGAGCATAAAGGATCTTCTCAGTATAGGTCATTGGTCTGCCAAGTAATTTTTTAGCATCTTCTACTTTACTTTTGAAATTTGCGTAAACGTTTTTGATTAATTCGAGATCAAACATTTTTATATCCTGTTATAAGTTTATTAAATATATTTTGTTTTTTTGATTTACTTTACTATTTATACTTCATCTACTCTTAAGATCTGCATAATTTATAGAAGCATAAATATCTTCTATTGTAATATGATCATAAGAATTTAAAATCTGTTCTACTGTATTTCCCTCGGCCAGTTTTTTTAATAGTAATTCAACAGTAATTCTTGTTCCTTTTATAACTGGTTTACCCAGCATAACAGAAGGATTACTTTCGATTCTATTTGTAATGTTCATAATTTTTAATTATGTGATTATAGAAAAAATATGTTTAATGAATCATTCTTTTGTTTCAGTATCTGAAAATTTACTTTCATTATCTATTTCCTGATCAGCAAAAATAATATCACTATCATTTAAAAGCTCAAGTCTTTTAAATCTTAAAAGTATCTGAGCAACTGTCACTACATCCTTCTGACAATATTTCACAATTCTTTTCAGGTCATTCTCTTCCCAGAAAATACGCCATACATCGCTACCGTCAATATCGTCTTTAGGTGATTTAATTCCAAGAGCTCCTGCAAGAAGTATCAATGAAGTATAACTTTTATAATCTCCAAACTTCCACATATCCATCGTATCAAGGTTTTTTATTTCCCATGGTTTCTTTCCTGAGTTATCTAAAATCTCAGGAATTTTCAGTCCGTTTATGATACATCTTCTTGCTATATATGGAAAATCAAATTCCTTTCCATTGTGAGCACATAAATAATTATCATCAGCACTTAGATTTTTATTCAGCATTTCAGAAAATTCCTCAATTAAAACTTTCTCATCATCTCCATAAAAAGATTTGATCCTGAATGTATTATCCTTAGTAAATACTCCGCAGCTTATGCAGACTATTTTTCCAAACTCAGCATAAATGCCAGCCTGATCATAAACATCACCGCCGGTTTTATCATCAGGGATCTTAAACTTCATTTTCTTTTCCCATAAAGCTTTCCAGGTATCATCAAGCTCACTATAACTTTTTTTCTGCGGCACTGTCTCTACATCCAAAACCATTACTCTAGTCAGATCAATTTGATCAAGCATAATATCCTCCTTATATTTTTATAATTTCATTTAACATACTACATCCGTGCATTTTTATTATATTGCTTAAAATTGAAAGATCCTTTTTTTCTGTCAGATCGATCTTTTTTAAAAATTCAATTACAGTATCTGCTTTTTTGATCATGGATATTTTAAAATAAAATTTATTATTTCTATTTCTATTTTAAATTTATTATTTAGTTAACATTTCTTTTAAAACCTCAGGATCATTTACCGGCAATTCACATTTGTAATTTTCACAAACAAAAACTTCCGCTGTATCACTTCCATTATTTTTACCTGTAATGTTTTCTATGAAAGGTGAAATTTTTCCAAACTCTTTTGCTGCATGGAGTTTTACACTGTTTGGAATAAATTCTTTACAGATCACTTTATTGAGTTTTTTGAATTCATCATTGTCTTTGTTGCCGCTGATGATAATTTCTTTTGGTGCATTCAGAAAAAAGCTCAGGTCACAAAGCATCTGCGGACTGGAGAAGGGGAGTCTTCTCATATCTTCGGAAAAAATATTCAGACATCTGTCGGCTTTGTCAATTAAGTCTTTATCATCGGTCATAAAGCCAAGCTTTAGTAAATTTCCGATTTGAATAGAATTTCCCGAAGGTTCTGCACCATCATAAGTATCTTTTGTCTTTAATAAAATATTCTTTTCATTCCTTTCCACATCAAAAAATCCAGCCGAGCTGTCATCATAAAATTTTTCTATGACAAGTTTTTTTAGCTCAATCGCAAGTGTGAGATATTTTATTTCATAACCGGTTTCATACAAATTGATCAATCCCGAAATAAAAAATGCATAGTCTTCAAGCGTCCCCTGAAATCTTGATTCACCGTCTCTGTATCTGTGAAGCAACACTTTTTCTTCTGGGCAGTAAAGATTTTTTAAAATGAAATCCACTGCCGCTGCAGCTCTGTCATAATATTTTTCTTTGCCAGTAGCCTGATATAATTTTGCGAAAGCGGAAATAGTAAGCCCGTTCCAAGAGGTTAATATCTTATCATCGAGGTGAGGTCTCTGTCTTTTTGATCTTTCAGCAAGCATTTCAGTTCTGCAGTCATCAATTATTCTTGCAATCTCTTCAGGCATTTTATCAAAATGTTTACCTGTTTCATAAATATCATTTGCAATATAGAGAACATTCTTTTTTCCAAAGACCTCATGCGGATCGTTGACTGTATTGCCGTTAGTCAGAATGCCGTAGTAGTAATTAAAGATTTCAGCATTATCTTTACCGAGAATTTTTTCAATCTCATCTTTTTCCCAGAGATTAAATGCACCTTCTTCTTTGACATTAGGTTTACTTAAATCGGGAGCACTTTCAGCATCTTCAGCAGAATAGAACCCGCCGTTTTCATCTGAAAGAATATTCAAAATATATTCAGCAGTATCTTCGGCTACATATAAATAAAATTTATTATTTGTAACAAGATAAGTATCTACATAAGCAGATATAAGCTGAGCCTGATCATACAGCATCTTTTCAAAATGCGGAACTCTCCAGAAGTTATCCACTGAGTATCTGTGAAATCCGCCTTCGAGATGATCATACATTCCGCCTTCGTACATTTTTTTCAAAGTAAAAGTAACAGCGTCGAGAGCTGAAAAGTCTTTATTGTGATAATAATGATCGAGTAAAAAATTAAATACAACCGGTCGGGGGAATTTATTTCCAGAGCCAAAGCCACCTTCGATCTCATCATATATTGACATCGTATTTTTAAAAGCATTATCGAGAATTTCTTTTGATAATGTCTTATCACCGTCACTGTTGAGTCTTGCATTTATAAACTCCTGTAATTTTATAACTATATTATCACCGCTGTCCATAACCTCAGATCTTTTATTTACCCATGCATCATTTATTTGTGAGATGACATCTTCAAAACCAGCTCTGCCGTATTTTGCTTTAGGTGGAATGTAAGTCGCTCCGTAAAATGGCTTGAGTTCAGGTGTAAGAAACATGCTCATCGGCCAGCCGCCTGATCCGGTCAATGCCTGCAGTGCAGTCATATAAACTCTGTCTACGTCAGGTCTCTCTTCTCTATCGACTTTTATATTTATGAAATACTCATTCATCAGATTTGCAATTTCTTCATTCTCAAAGACTTCACGTTCCATCACATGACACCAGTAACAGGTAGAATAACCTATTGATAAAAAAATTGGCTTGTCCTCTTTCTTAGCCAGATCAAATGTTTCTTCTGACCACGGATGCCAATCGACTGGGTTATAAGCGTGCTGAAGGAGATAAGGGCTTTTTTCGTTAAGTAATTTATTGGAATTGAGTTTAATGTGCATTAAGTTCGGATTTTAGATATTAGAAGAACAAGTTTAAATTTAATGAATTTAAAGAAATGAATAAATGTATTAAGAATGATATTTTGAAAAAAGTAGCTTTTTGTTTAAAGTACTTTAATATTATTACATCTTTTCAAAAAGTTTTACTATAAAATTCAAGATTCATTGTTTTCTACTTACTTTTTTTGAACGAATCGCCTCGTAAGAGCAGACTGTCCGAAAACGTTACTATTGCCTCTAAGACTCTAAGCTAAAAAACATTAAAAACAAACTCCTTTGAGCCTTCGAAACTTGGAGGCAAACTAAATATTTTTGTTTTCGGACAGTCTGGAGCATGAGGGGACAGGTCCCAATAGTAACAAAAAAAGTCGCCCGATAGTGATAAATTGCATTGGAGAGTTTGAAACGGAGTTTCAATTTCAAGTGCGTATCCAAACTGGAGTTTGGAAACGCACGGTAAAAATAATAAAGACTCCTGTTTCAAATATAATTTTGGATTCAAAGTTTAAATGTTTTATTTTAAATTACAATAAGGCATTGGTTGGTAAAGGTGAAAATATGAATGTTGATATACTGGTTAAAATATTGATCCCTGCTTAATATTGACAAATGCGAATAGCTTAAATTAAAAGAAGCCTTACTAATTAGATGTAAAAACTCAAAGTAAATTAAAATAAATCTTAATATGGAATTTAAATCTGTAAATCCTTATAACGGAAAAGAAGTCGGAATTCATAAAGAGCATTCTGAATCTGAGTTATCTGAAATGCTTGATACTGCAGGTGATTCATTTAAAAGCTGGAACAAGATCCCTGTATATGAGCGGTCAAAGTTAATAAGGAATGCCGGTCAATTGCTTCGAGATAATACTGAAGACTATGCAAGAATGATCACACTTGAAATGGGTAAGCCTATTACAGAATCGAAAGCAGAGATAAATAAATGTGGATGGGTATGTGATTATTATGCTGATAATGCTGAAGGATTTCTAGCTGATGAGATAATTGAAACAGATGCGCAAAAAAGTTTTGTAAGGCATGATCCTATCGGTTGTGTGCTTGCTATAATGCCGTGGAATTTTCCTTTCTGGCAGGTCTTCAGATTTGCTGCACCTACACTTACAGCAGGAAATACAGCACTGCTGAAGCATTCATCAAATGTATTTGGCTGTGCAAAGATGATCGAAGATGTATTCATAAAAGCGGGATTTCCTAATGGAGTATTTCAGAATTTAATTGTTCATCATGATAAGACTGATATGATAATGAAGCATGATGCTGTGCAGGCGGTATCTCTTACAGGCAGTGAGCGAGCAGGAACATCAGTAGCACAGATCTCAGGCAAGTATATAAAAAGATCTTTGCTTGAGCTGGGTGGAAGTAATTCCTTTATAGTGTGGGGTGATGCAGATATAGATGCTGCAGTAAAGACAGCACTCACAGCAAGAATGCTGAACTGCGGACAGAGCTGTATTGCTGCAAAAAGATTTATTCTTGTAGAAAATATTTATGATGAATTTGTGAGTAAGTTTATAGATGCTGTAGGAAAGTTGATATCAGGAGATCCGATTAATGAAGAAACTCAGGTCGGACCTTTAGCTAGAAAAGATCTTGCAGATGATCTTCATGAACAGATAATTAAATCTACAGAGCAAGGTGCGGAATTACTTCTTGGCGGTAATCAGGTAGATACTTATCATGAACCGACAGTTTTAGGAAATGTAAAGCCGGGTATGACAGCATTTGAGGAAGAGACATTTGGTCCGCTTGCAGTAATGATAAAAGCCAAGGATGAAGATGATGCATTCAGACTTTCAGAATTATCAAGATTTGGATTAGGTGTAACTGTTTGTACAACTAATATTGAGAAAGCAGTTTCCATGGCAGGCAGAGTAAGTGACGGTGCATACTTTATAAATGAACTGGTAAAATCCGATCCGAGATTACCATTTGGCGGAACAAAAATATCAGGTTATGGAAGAGAGCTTGCCAAGGATGGAATGATGGAGTTTGTGAACAGGAAGACGGTGTACGTGAAGTAATATTAAATTTTAAATATTAAATTTTAGATAATTTATTTTTAAAGGTTTCGGAGTTCGTGACTCTTGGATAACAAAAAAATTGGGAAAGATAAAATGACAGAGATAGATTTTGAAACGGAGTTTCAATTCCAAGTGCAATACCAAGCTGGAGCTTGGTAACGAGCGGGAAAAGTTTTTTATAATTTAATACAATAACCGCAGAGTCCAAAGTGCATTTGACTCTCCTGTAACACAAAAACAGGGAAAGATTAAATCGACATAGGTAGAGTTTGAAACGGAGTTTCAATTTCAAGTGCATTACCAAGCTGGAGCTTGGTAACGAGCGTGTGAAGTATTTAGAGAATTAATCTGGAATAGTTCTTACACTTATATTTTGAGTCTTTTGGTTTTGGAGTTTATCTTAACTTTTCAGATTTGTCTAAGAGATCTGGTATCCTTGATTAGAGTCCGGATATTAATTTAAGTTTAGCATTTAAATCGGATTAGATCTTTTATTAATCTATACTTATTCTGTCAGAATCCGGATATTAATTCTAATTCTTTTGCAGGTGACGAAACCTGTCAGGTTTTCGAATTCATCAAACTTCAAATCCCATTCCCAAATTTCAAAACCTGACAGGTTTTCACACTACTGCATTAATCAAACAAGTAAAACCAAAATCTCAATTCCAATACCATTCCTCACCAACTTCACTCACATTTTCTTCACATTCCCAAAACCATTCTTCTCCAACTTCTTCACACTGGCATTTCCTTTATAATACACATTTCCCATTCCGTTCAGAGTAATAAATATTTCTCTCTGTGAATTGACCTCTGCATTTCCGACTGCATTACTCTCAATTTTCAGATTATCCGCAATCAGATCATATGCTTTTATATTACCTACTCCATTATGTTCAATGTCAACATTGTCAATATTTCCTGAAAGAGTGGTATTTCCTACAGAATTATTTTCAAGTTCAAGTTTATTACAGTTAACATCCAGATCGATATTTCCGACTCCGTTATTTTCAATCTCAAGATCATTGAGATCGAGTTTTGATTCTGAAGTCAAATTTCCTACACCATTACTTTCTAGCTTATTAATATCTTTTAAAGTTATATATACATTAAGCTTAGTAGATTTTTTTATATCAACTTTTTCAATGGAACTGATCTCAAGTTCACCGTCACTGTTAACCTTTGTGACAATATAAGGGATGATATTTTTATCTGCTTCTATAACAGCAGATTCGTTTGAACCTTGTTTCAGAAAAACATTCATGACACCATTTAATTCTATAGAATTAAATGACGAAAGTGTTCTTGTTTCTTTTACAACATTCCCATCACCATATACTGTCTGAGAAAATACGCTCTGAGATGAAATAAAAATTAAGGAAAGTGTTAGAAGTGAAAAAAGTAATTTAAGTTTTCTCATGGTAAATTAATTTTAGTTTAAGTTTAAGAAAAGTTTTTTAGACTAACGATTGGTATTGGATTTGGTTTCATTTGAAGCAGTTTAATTTTTATTCCGGAAATTTGCCAGACGCATATCGAGGAATGATTCAAAATCAAAATCATCATATTCATATATCTCCTCAAACATTTCTTCAGCTTTATCTTTTTTTCCTTCTCTATAATATATTTTTCCAATTTCAAAATAAGAATGGGGGACAAGCCATGTTTCATTGTCAGGTGAAAGAGTAATACATTTATTAAATTGCTCAAGAGCTTTTTTCGTGTTTCCTGCATATGAATATGCAAGTCCGGATTCAAAATAAAATTTTATTTTATAATCGTCAGTATTATATTTCTGCAGAAGATTTTTTTCGGAAATTTCTTTATAAATATTAACAGCTTCATCAAATTTCAGCGACTCTCTGAAATTCAAACCTGCTATAAGAAGTGAATCAAAAGTATTCAGCGGCTCTTTAATTTTTTCACGGGAATATCTGTAAAAGATCTTATCAAGTTCCCCGTCACGTTCATTAATGAAATTATTTCTAACCTTAGAATATTTGTCGATAGCTGCCGATCTGTTTCCTGAAAGTTCATAAGCAACACCAAGCGTAAACAAATATACATTATATCTGTCTTCAGGATTTACATACGTCATATATTTTTCAAGAAACTGAATACTCTTATCATATTCATTCAATCTGAAATATGCAGTACCGAGAATTGCAAAGGAAGATTTTTCAATTTCATTTTTAAAAGATCTTGTATTCAGCTCAAGAGATCTGTTCGCATTTTCAATTGCCTTTTCATTATATCCAAACTGAAGCAGAAGACTTGAATAAAATACTCTGAATACAGGACTTTGAGGATATTCATTTGTCAGGTCTTTGGAATAATTTAAAGCAGTTTGATCCTGTTCCTCTTCTTCCTTTAGAGAGAAAATAGAAAGGAAAACTTTGGAATCAACCTTTGTAAATTTACCTTTTTCTTTCGATACATTTAATAGTCTCACACCGTCTTTAATATTTCCATCAAATCCGATCAGAGACAAAAGCCATTTGAATTTATCCGGTACAAATCCCAGCGCTACTTTATAAAGTCCAAGTCCCATGTAAGCGTCATAATATTCGGGATACTTCTCGATAACAGCTGTGAGAATTCTGTATCCGTCATTTCCGTTGGAGGCGGCTTCGAGAAGACTTTTATTTAAGCTAAGCATGAGAAGTGAAACATAGCTGTGTGCAATTCCTTTATAATAAAGGGCATCAACATCATTTTCATTTTTATCAAGTTTTTTCTCAGCTTTCTCAATTACTTTATATGAAAGTTCTAAGAATTTCGCATAAATTTTTTCATCGCGGGAAGGCATTGCTTTATAAAAATATATAAGAGATTCGTAAAAGTAACCTTTCAGATCGTCGGGATAATTTTTTTGATAGGATTTAAAAAGAGTTTCGGCATCTTCAAATTCAAGATTGTATATCAGATCAAGACCTTCGAGAATTTGTGTATCAGACTGGGCTTCAGACTTAACAGGATTAGAATATAGA
>JBATSB010000198.1:0-2056 GCA_049293015.1 Ignavibacteria bacterium | reverse complement strand
CGGATATATGATTAGTAAAGATAAATCAAATTGTGCTATATTTGTAAATTATCATAAGGAAGATAATATAACTCACACTACAATGTATGAAGATAAATTTATAGATAAATCAAAGTTTGAATGGCTTTCAAAGTCAAAGAGAACATTAGAAAGTCCTGATGTATTATGTATTGGTAACACTGAAAAAAAAATACGATTACCACTTTTTATTAAAAAGAGTAATGATGAAGGAAAAGAGTTTTATTATATGGGAGATGTAACTCCAATTGAAGGATCTAATACTCAAGAGAAAATGCCAAATAGTAATGTATCGGTTGTTAAATTTATTTTTTCGATGGATCAGCCTGTTGAGGATCGTATTTATTATTATATTACGAATACTTTTTAGGGAGGATTACAAAATCAAAATTTATAAAATGAATAAATTAGAATGCATACAAGTAGACTATATTAATCTTGCTTCAAGAACACTTGAGACAGTTTTATTAACAAATGAAAAGAAACAGCAGAAAGTAGTTTATCTTTATAATTACGAAGGAGTTCATTTTAGAATATTTGATAACATAATTGAAGTCTCAAATTTTTTAAGTAACAGACCTTATGAATTATTGAATGAATATTTCGTAGAGAGATTTGCAGATAGATTTTTGGAAAAGTATAAGTTTGTTTCATAAGTTGCATGAAGTGAGTTCAGGCAGTTGAAAAATTCGAATTGTAGAAAAAATTCTATTAAATTATATGAATAAAAATAAAATCATCTATTCTCTAAACATCGAAGATATCCAAACTATATCCAATGAAGAACTGGGGAGAGATTTATCATCTGATGAAATTGAAAAAACAATAGAAGGAATTTCAGAAAGAATGAATTAGTATGATGCGATTGCAAATTCTATTTCGGAAAATATTAAGGATCCGCAGAGCATTTGACATTGCATGAGCAAAGAAGATTTCCATTGAATTTTTTTATAAAGTTTGAAACAGAGTTTCAATTTCAAGTGCGATTCCAGTCAGGAGTTTGGGAAAAAGTGCAATTATCTATAAATTTCTCTTCTGTGTCTGATCCTCAAAATAATTATACCTTCTTTCTCAATATCAAAAGCAATTCGGTAATCACCAATTCTAAATCTGTAATTTCCAATTCTTGAATCTTTAAGTTTTTTAGAATATCGAATTGGATCTGCTGAAAATTCAGAAAGTTTTTCAACAATTCTTTTTTGTAAATTGTCATCCAGTTTTTTCAGATCTTTTTTAGAACGATCAGTAAATAATACCTTATGCATCTAAAATATCATCAATGTCAGTTACTTTTCCTGCCTTGTATTCACTTCTTGCTTCTCTAATTGATTCAACATATTCTTCATCAAATAAAGATTTTAATTCTTCGATAGTGTCTTCCATTTTTTCCTGTACAATTGCAGATATTAATTCTTTTAGCTGACTTACTGTAAGATCACTTACTTTAGTTTCCATAATAATTATCCTTTGATTAAATGATTAAATTTTTATGATTAAAAAATTCTGTATAAGTTAATGATATATAGAATCAGATTCAGCATCTATTTTAGAGGAGATTGCTTGGTCTGAAAATCATGTTAATCTGCTGGAGAAATGAAGATTTCCAATAGATATTTTGTACAGATTAAAACAGAGTTTCATTTTCAAGAGCGATCCCAAATAGAATTCTGGTATCGAGCGGGATTCGCAATCTTTTTGAAACATCAACATATGCTCAAAATTATTCTAAAAACTTTCGCATCTAGCAGCAAACCCCTCCCTGCCTCCCCTTAAAAAAAAGGGGAGGAGTCTGAACTTTTGAATTATAATTTTATAGTTCTATTGAGATTTAGATAGAGTTGAAAACTGTAAGGGTGTTTGTGATAAATTTCAGTTGATAAGTTTGAAACGGAGTTTCAATTTCAAGTGCGT
Organism: Ignavibacteria bacterium; assembly: GCA_049293015.1. Taxonomy (GTDB): domain Bacteria; phylum Bacteroidota; class Ignavibacteria; order Tepidaquicellales; family Tepidaquicellaceae; genus UBA2330. The sequence continues at coordinate 127 of JBATSB010000198.1, read as the reverse complement.
TCCCAAACGGGAATTTGGGAACGAGCGAAAAAAAACTTAGTGTCTTAGTTTCTTAGTGGCAACTACATCGCCAACTAAAGGTTACGGCTACGGTCTATTTCATATCCGCAGAGTCCGAAGAGCACGA
>JBATSB010000197.1:0-51813 GCA_049293015.1 Ignavibacteria bacterium | reverse complement strand
AATAATGTTATATTTGTCATGGCTAGATGTATTTATGTTTTTAGATAATTCAAAAATACTTACTATGGAATTTTTATTCCATAGACTAGCCATTTTTTATTTTAAACGTTTTGGACGGATGTGATTTAAAATTACAGTGTGGCACTTTTTAAAATTGATTTTTATTAAAGTGTCACACTTTTTTTAATAGATGTTTTTGATCAAAGTATTTAATTTAGAAAAAATAATTTTATTATGGAAGATTTAATCAACAGTTTTTTAAACAATGTCGGTATCCGACATGACGGTCCAATGGCATTCAGACTTATTCTGCAGCCGATAATGTCACTGATCTATGCAATTGTAGCAGGTGTAAAAGATGCAAAAGCAGGTAACCCTCATTTTCTGATAGGTTTTATAACCGGGAAAGTTAACAGAAAATCAGCTTTAAAAGAAATTTGGAAAAATGTCGGTAAAGTATTTATACTTGCTGTAGTAATGGAAATAATTTTCGAAATAATTGAATTCAAAACAATTCACCCTATTGAAGTTTTGAGAGTAAGTTTCTATCTTGCCATTCTGCCTTATCTAATATTCAGAGGCGGAGTTGAAAGAATAGTTTCTTTTTTCATTAAAAAACCCGATAGCCCTAAATAATAATTTTTCGGTTTAAATAATTTCTAAAAAATTCATTTATGAAAAATCTATTTTTGAAAATTAAGATTATTATTATATTCTTAATTTTCCCATATGCTCTGATTTATTCCCAGATTAATACCTATGATCCTCTTCCCTCATGGAATGAATCCCCAATTAAATCTAACATTATTGATTTTGTAAAGGCTGTAACCGAACCGACAAGTCCGCTTTATGTTAAGCCCATTGACCGAATTGCCACTTTTGATAATGACGGTACGCTTTGGTGTGAGCAGCCAACTATTCAGGTAGTTTATACTTTTGAAAAAGTAAAGGAAATGTTTCCTGATCATCCTGAATGGAAAGATGAAAAAATCTTTATGGCAGTATTAAATGATGACAAGGAATATATTGAACAGGATATCGAAGATGGAGGAAAAGGATTGATGAAGGTGCTGGCAGCAACAAGTACGGATATGACATTGGAAGAATATCAAAATGAAGTATTAAATTTTTTTAAAACTGCAGAGCATCCAAAATTCAAAGTACCATTTACAAAAGTTTATTATGTACCAATGCTTGAACTGTTAAATTATCTTAGAGCTAATGAATTTGAAACATTTATCTGCTCTGGCGGCGGACTTGATTTTATGAGAGTCATATCTGAAGAGACATATGGGATTCCTACACATAACGTGATCGGAAGTTTTGGAAAATCGAAGTTTGAATTTTCTGACGGAAGTGCGGAAATGGAGAGGTTACCTGAATTAATTCTGATCAATGATAAAGAAGGCAAGCCTGTCGGAATAGATTATTTCATTGGCAAAAAACCAATATTTTCCGCAGGGAATGTTCGATCCGGTGGTGACATTGCAATGAGTATTTATTGTCAAAGTAATAAGCTTCCTTCCATTCAACTTATTGTAAATCACGATGATCCTGTCAGAGAATTTGAATATTCTGAAAAGGGAAATGAATCAATTGATGCAGCTAAGAAATATGACTGGAATGTGATCAGCATGAAAAATGACTGGAAGCAGATATTTGAGTTTGAAAAATAAAATTACTTTTAAGAAATCAGTCAGGAATATTATAATAATTTATTTGGTATCCGAATCAAAACTTATTCATTTAGGTATTGATAATTAAAATCGAAAATTAAATGTTTGACAAGAATTGTCAACACAATTATGTCAATAGAAAATTTAGGTGTCAAACTTCGGAAACTCAGAGAGGAAAAAGAATTACCACTTCGTAAAGTAGCTGCATTGATTGGTATTGATGTAGCAATTCTTAGTAAGATGGAGAGAAGTCAAAGAAAATGGACAAAAGAAATTATAACAAAGCTTGCAAAAATTTACGAATATGACTTACAAAAACTTTTAGTATTATATCTTAGCGATAGAGTAGTTAATGAGATTGGAACTGAGGAGTTAGCAATTAACGCATTAAAGGTTGCGGAAAAACAGATAGAATATCTTTCACATTCAAATACAGATTACAAAACATTTATAAAAAGTTTAAAGAAATTTTTTGCAAATGATGGGAGAGTTAATAAAGCATGGTTGTTTGGCTCTTATTCAAGAGATGAATATGATTATAATAGCGATCTCGATATTTTGATTCAGATATCAAATAATTCATCTTTCTCCCTATTTGACCTTGCCGATCTTCAATATCAAATTGAAAAGTTCATTCCTCAAAAAGTAGATCTTGTAATGTATGGTTCAATAAAACCTGCATTGATGCAAAGTATAAAACCCGATTTGAAAATACTTTATGCGAGACAATAAAATTGCAAGTAAAGAAAGACTCCTGCACATTTTGGAAGCTATCTCAGAAACTCAACTATTTACAAAAGGATATTCTAAAAGAACATTTTCAAAAGATAGTGTTCTCATAAATGCCTGCTTGTTTCAGTTTACAATAATAGGTGAAGCAATAAATTACATTGATTTAGAAATTCTGGAAAAATATTCTTATCCATGGCACAAAGTCAGAGGATTCAGGAACTTTATTTTACATGAATATCATGCTATTGAATTTAGTATTGTTTGGGAATCAATAAAGAAAGATTTGCCTGAATTGAAATTGGCAATTGAAGAATTGATTAAGAAAGAATTTTAAAAAATTGATTTTTAAGATGATGAGTCTTACTTATGTTTTATCTTGACATATTTATTTTATAATACAAAATGAAATAAAATATTGATGTTCTGAAATGAATAAAATTAATATATCCATGAAAAGAAAATTTTTAGTAAATAAAAAACGCTGATATGAAAAAGGAACAGATTAAGGATTTATTCAGGAAGTTTGAAGATATTTGTTATGATTACAATGGAATTGAATGCTGGAGTGCGAGGGAACTGCAAAAGATTCTGGGATACAGTAAGTGGGAGAATTTTGAAAAAGTTATAGACAAAGCTAAAGACTCATGCAGAAATGCTGGTGAGGAAATTTCCGATCATTTTCCTGACGTCAGGAAAACGATACCAATGCCAAAAGGAGCAACGAAAGAAATAGACGATATATTACTTACCAGGTATGCCTGTTATCTTATTGGTCAAAACGGAGACAGCAGAAAAGAAGAAATATCTTTTGCTCAAAATTATTTTGCTGTGCAAACCCGCAGAGCAGAAATTGTAGAAAAGAGGTTACTGGAATATGAGAGAGTAAAAGCAAGAGAGAAATTAAGTCAAACAGAAAAGCAACTTTCAGTAGTATTGTATGAAAGAGGAATAGATAACAAAGGGTTTGCGATTATAAGATCAAAAGGAGATAAAGCATTATTCCGATTGTCAACAATACAATTTAAGAAAAAACTTGGAGTACCTGAAAGCCGCCCTGTAGCAGATTTTCTTCCAACAATAAGTATAAAGGCTAAAGATTTTGCTGCAGAAATGACCGGACTAAACGTTCAGTCAAAAAATTTAAAAGGACAGAGTTATATTGAAAAAGAACATATTGACAATAATTCTGCAGTTAGAAATATGTTAACAAAAAGGGGAATTTATCCGGAGAAGCTGCCGGCAGATGAAGATGTAAAAAAACTTCAAAGGAAATTAGTTGCAGATGAGAAAAAACTTTTACCGGTAGCTAAAAGGAAAAAATGATTACCGATTTTTTTAAAAATTAACCAATAATAACTATATGAAAAAAGTAATATTTGTAATTCTGTTTGTAACTCTCGCATTATCTTCCTGCGGTAAGAAAGAAGATGAAAAGACAACAACAGAAAGTAAATCTTCCACGGAAGCAGATGCAACAAAAACAATTGCCAAAGAAGCTTTTATATATAGCTATCCAATGGTGCAAATGTACGGAATTATTTATGCTTATTGTATAGATACAAAAGGTCCGGAATATAAAGGAGAATTTAATAAGATACATAATGTGCCAAAAGTTTTTACACCTGCTGATAAAGCAATTGTAACACCAAATTCTGATACACCTTATTCATTTCTGATCATGGATCTCAGGGCAGAACCAATTGTGGTTAGTGTTCCAGAAATTGAAAAAGGCAGGTATTATTCTTTAATGCTCGTGGATATGTATACATACATTTATGATGTAGTTGGAAGCCGGGCAACAGGAAACGGAGCCGGTAAATTTCTGATTGCAGGACCTGACTGGAAAGGTGAGAAGCCGGAAGGAATAAAGGACGTAATCAGATGTGAGACACAATTCTCTATGGGAGTATTCAGAACTCAGTTGTTTAATCCGGCAGACTTAAAAAATGTTATTAAAATTCAGGATCAGTATAATGCAGAACCATTAAGCTCTTTTTTAAAAACTACTCCGCCTCCTGCTTCAGCGGTAGTTGACTGGCCTGTATTTGACAATAAAAAAGCAGACGGCGAAGGTCAATTTAAGTATATGAATTTTTTATTACAATTCTGTCCGGTCGATCCGTCTGAAGTGAAACTAAGGGAAAGTTTTGAAAAGATTGGTATCGTTCCTGGAAAGCCGTTCAACATGGATTCAATAGAGCAACCGGAAATAGTTGCAGGAATTAAAGCTGCTGTTGATTCTGTAAAGGTAACCACGGAAAAAGATTTGAAAGATAAAGTTTCATCAGGAAATTTTTTTGGATCAAGAAAAACTCTTGGTGATAATTATATGAACAGATTTATTGGTGCGGAACTGGGGATTGGAGGTCTAATTGCGCAAGAAGCAATTTATTATCCAATGAAAACAGATGCAAGTGGGCAACCAATTAATACAGCAGTTAACAATTATGAAGTTACTTTTAAAGCAGGAGACTTCCCTCCCGTGAATGCATTTTGGTCATTTACAATGTATGACGGCAAGACACAGTTACTTATTGAAAATCCGATTAACAGATATATTGTAAATTCACCAATGCTTCCTGAATTAAAGCTTAACGCTGACAGTTCCCTTACAATTTATATTCAAAAAGATTCACCTGAAAAAGATAAGACATCTAACTGGCTTCCGGCACCTGACGGCGATGCTTATGTCGTGCTGAGATGTTACTGGCCTAAAGAAGCAATTATAAATGGTACATGGAAAGCACCTGAGATAGTAAAAGTAAAATAAGATTAGAAAAGATACTGTTTAAAAGATTCCATCTTTTTTATAAAAATTCAGATTTTTTAATTCGATTGAAAAAAAGATGGAATCTTTCTTACCCATGCAATAATTATTAAGAATCCATCTTTTCATTAATACTCCAGACACTCTACTCACACGACACTTCCAATTATGTAACTCCTTCATGTTCTTAACAGTAAGCCAGTCAATTTATCTTAATTTATTTACTGCGGAAAAATTAAATTCTTTTCTTATGATATTTATCATTGGTAAAATTTTAAGATTCCATTATATTGGCATAAATTAAATACGGATAAAATTCGAAAGAGCGATAAAGTTTTTTTTATTATTTGCAATTTAAATAAAATAAAAATGAAAACACTAATTCTAACACTTACAATTTTCCTTTTTTCATACAATGCTTTCGCACAAAAAGCAAATTACAAATGGAGCAATGAAAATGTTAAAAGCATTTCAGGAACAGTTTATGACAATTCCCGTCCAACAAGTTATATGTTAACGGAAGATGGAACATATTATAAAATTCATCTTGGACCTATTTGGTTTTGGAATAATAATAATTATACTATTCAGACAGGATTCGTTAAAATAAAAGGTAATGTTAAAGATGAAAACGGAATTTTCAATATTTATCCTTTTACAATTGAACAAAATGGATCAACTATTATTCTTGCAGACGATAACGGGTTACCGAAATGGAATAAAAGAGGTCGAGGTAACAATAATTAATTTTTCCATTTTTGTTTCCAAAATATTGGATGTAAACTATTTAACACCTTCAATGGGGGGAAAATCAACTGATTTATTTAGTATTTTTATAAATTAAGTGCAGCTTGTTTATCATATTTGCTGCACGTTTTTTTGTAACGGTATAATGTTATAATGTTTTTAAAGTACTTATTTCCTAATTACTAATTAACCTTCCGCTTCGACGAAAACCGATTTGAAAAGATAAATAGATATATATTTCTTTTACATTTTTATAATGATACTTTTTATTAAAGATTTTTTACTGTTTTTAAATTAGAATATAAAGATAGTATGAATGTTTTAAGAAAAATATTAATACTTCTGATTGTAATCCTTTCGAACTCAATCCAAATATTCTCCCAGTCTAACTGGAGCTGGCAATCTCCTATTCCTACTTCAAATGCTCTTTCTTCAGATTTTTTTATCAATGAAAATACAGGCTGGACAGTTGGTTATAATACTATATTAAAAACCACTAATGGCGGCGACAACTGGGCTTTCCAATTTGGAAATTTTAAAATAGATTTTAAAAAAATTGTATTTGTTTCCGATGTAACCGGATGGACTATAGGTGACTCAGGTAAAATTTTGAAAACCACTAATGGTGGAGATAACTGGGTATTTCAGACAAGCGGGACACATCTGAATTTAAATAATATGCAATTCATCTCCATTGATACAGGGTTTATTACTGCAGATGCAGGTAATATTTTAAAGACTACCAATGGCGGGGATAACTGGATCATTGATTCCTTGCAGACTACAGAATATTTAAAAGGTATTAGTTTCATTAATGGTCAAACAGGTTGGGTTGGTGGAAACTACAGATCTTTATTTAAAACTACTAACGGCGGAACTAGATGGGAGGAGCAGCCAAATTTATTTATCTATTATATGAATACATTATATTTTCAGGATGAAAATACCGGCTGGGCAGCGGGTCATAGTTCTTCGTATATTGGCGGCGCATTGTTTAAAACCACGGACGGAGGAGATAACTGGCTCGAAATATATACAGTTATTCCAGTAGGAGGATTATTTTCTATTGATTTTCCTTCTAATGATACCGGCTATATCGTAGGAGGAGAACCATTTTACCAAACAATTATAAAAACTACAAACGGCGGAGATAACTGGTTTTCTCAAGGCGATTCATCTTCCAACAGTTTATATTCTGTTAGTATGACCTCATCTCAGACTGGCTGGGCTGTGGGAAAGTATGGATTGATATTGAAAACAACTGATGGCGGAGATAACTGGATTTCACAAAGATATGGCTCTTTAAATACTTATCAGACTGTATTTTTTACTTCTGATAATACCGGCTGGGCAATGGGAAAAGATATAATGAAAACAACCAACGGTGGAAATACTTGGAATTTTCAGATGGCTGAACTTTATGCAGAGATTAAATCTTCATGGTTTGTTTCTGATCAGATAGGATTTGCAGCAGGATCTGGATTTATTTTGAGAACTATTAATGGCGGATCAAACTGGACGATTCAGACTTTTCCCTATCCTACTCAGTTTGAAGCAATATCTTTTGGAAGTGAAGAACTTGGATGGGCTGTAGGTTCTTCCGGTGTAATGTATAAAACAACTAACGGAGGAGATAACTGGGTCAGACAATACTTCGGATTTCCCAATCATTTGAGTGGAGTGTATTTTGTAAATTCCACTACCGGCTGGATTACTGGAATTTATGGTCTGATATTGAAAACAACTAACAGTGGAATTACCTGGGAGGCACAATATAGCGGAACCAATGGATCATATCCGGGGATCAGCTTTATCAATGCTGAAACAGGCTGGATATGCGGAGGAACAATTTTTAAAACTACTAATGGCGGCACTACCTGGGTCTATCAATCTACAAATACTCAAAACGGTGTGAGTAATATTTTTTTTACAGATGAAAACAACGGATGGGCTGCCAGCGGGAATGAAGTTATCAGAACAACCAACAGCGGCTTGAACTGGATATTACAAACTGACTTACCTGTTTATGGTTTCTATTCAATATATTTTACCTCACAGTATAAAGGATGGGGAGTCGGAAGCTCCGGGACGATTCTGAAATATGACGGCACAATAGTTTCCGGAAATGAATTGAATAATTCACAACCCGATAAATTTACACTCTATCAGAATTATCCAAACCCTTTTAATCCAAACTCTATTATAAAATATGAACTTCCTTCATCAGGATATGTCAGATTAAAAGTATATGATGTCCTGGGAAATCAAGTTGCTGATCTTGTGAATGAATATAAAAATTCCGGAAGTTATTCTGCAGAATTTAATGGACATAATCTCTCCAGCGGAATTTATTTTGCAAAGATAGAAATTGTAAATTACGGATTAAATGAATCTTATTTTGACACGATCAGAATGCTTTTATTGAAATAAAAAATTTAGATATAAGTCATATGAAAAAATTTATTATTACATTACTCTTAATTTTATTACTTACTTCAAATTCTTACTCACAATCAGGATGGACTTTTCAGAATCCATACCCTACTTCGAGTTCACTTACATCAATATCATTTATTGATAACTACACCGGCTGGACTGTGGGGTATAATGATATATTAAAAACAACTAACGGAGGCACAAACTGGATCCACCAGCAGGCTGGGGCAACTAACAGTTTATGGTCAATTCAATTTATAAATTCCATGACCGGCTGGGTAGCAGGTGATAATGGAAAGATTTATAATACGACCAACGGAGGTGATAACTGGACATCTCAAAATTCGGGGATTGATCTAACATTAAAGTCTGTATCATTTATATCGGCAACTACCGGCTGGGCAGTAGGAGATTCATCAAAAATTGTAAAGACTACCAACGGCGGAATTACATGGTTTTCACAATCCATAATTGGATCTCCCTATAATTTATATTCAGTTTATTTTACAGATGAAAATACCGGATATACTGTAGGACAAAATGGTAAAATTTATAAAACTTCAAATGGTGGTAATAACTGGATTACTCAAAGCACAGGTAATACCAGGACAAATACCTCAGTGTTTTTTTTGGGAAAAGATATTGGTTGGGTAACAGATTCGTACGGTAGAATTTATAATACTGATAATGGTGGAATAAGCTGGAATATAATTACTATTCCAAATAATGAATATATTAATTCTGTTTATTTTGTTAATCGTAATACCGGCTGGATTGTAACTACTGATGGTTCGGTCTTCATATCAAACAATGGTGGATTTAATTGGGCTTTACAATTTTCTGATGAAGATTTTTATTTTACTGAAGTTACATTTTCGGATGAAAATACAGGCTGGACTGTAAGTTTTTATGGTAATATACTACACACTACTAACGGAGGTCAGAACTGGTATTCACAGAAAACTTCGTTCACTGATGAAGAATTCAAAGCAATTTATTTTATATCTGATAATACCGGATGGATTGCAGGAAAAAGTATTTATAAAACAACAAACGGAGGGTTGAGCTGGGAATCTCAATTGACTGCATCTCCCGGCAGTATTCTGTCACTTTGGTTTGTTAATGAAAATCTCGGATTTGCGGCTGGAAATGACAGTATATACCGAACATTAGACGGCGGACAAAACTGGACATCTCATTCAGTTCCTATTCCTTATGGTGTATATTCAATATCTTTCGGATCTCATTCATTAGGTTTTGCAGTCGGCATTGAAGGAAATTTTGTCAAAACTACTAACGGAGGTGACGACTGGATTCCACAATCTTTAGGAACTTCAACTTATTACAGCTCTGTCTTTTTTACTTCTCCACTCATTGGTTATATTGCAGGACAAGGAAGCTTTTTAAAAACAACTAATGGTGGGTTATCTTGGGCTTCACAATTTGGTGGTTCAGGTATCGATGAAATGTATTTTATCTCGGATGAAATAGGCTGGGGTATTGGAAATGAAATAATTAAGCATACGACAAATGGCGGAAACAACTGGTTTTATCAATCCTCAGGAGTTGATGAACGGTTATATTCGGTAAGTTTTGTCTCTGAGCTTACAGGCTGGATCTCCGGATACCATACATTTCTAAAAACCACCGATGGCGGATTGCACTGGGTCATACAGGAAAATGTTCCTTATTCAAATTTAAATGCAATCAAATTTATTACACCTTATCTGGGATATGCTGTAGGATACGGCGGCACTATTTTAAAATATGAAGTGCCAATGGTTTCCGCAAATGAAAATAGTTTTAAAAATCCAACCAATTTTAAGCTGTTTCAAAATTACCCAAACCCTTTCAATCCTTCAACAATTATAAAGTATTCTTTGAATAAGCAAAGCTTTACAGAGTTGAAAGTATTTGATTTGCAGGGAAAGGAAGTCAGTACATTAGTGAACAGTATTCAGATAGCAGGTAGTTTTGAAATAACTTTTAACGCAGCAGATCTCAGCAGCGGAATTTATTTTTACTCTTTAAAAATTGATGGTGTTGTTTTGGAAACAAGAAGAATGGTATATTTGAAATGATGTTATGTAATTAATCAAATGCAGATAGATAGTTCAACTCAAATTAAGCTCATTCAAAATATTTACTCTAACCCAAATGCTTTCTCTTCTTTAGATTCTTCACGGTAAACAAATTTCAATACTGCAAGACCCAAAGCAAATCCAATTGCAATAACAAGAGATATTACAAATACCATAGCTGTGTTTGCAGTCAGATCAACTGCAGCTTTACTTAGTTCATCTCCAGTTAATACCGTAACTCTTCTCAGGTCATTCAGCATCTGAAACATTGAAACCGAAGCCCATTGCGGTAGTACTGCACAGATGAGTACAATCGGCGGAACATTCTGACTTCTGATAATTATTCCGGCAAGAATGACTATAGTAAATGCAGCAGTTAGCGTAGCCCAGTTGACACTTAGTCCTGCATTTTGCAAAAAATCTCTTGTAAGTACACCTGCAAACCCGCAGATAAAAGTCGGGATAATATATTTGAATGGTGTAGAATTCAATATACACATGCTTGTTGCAAAGAATGCCGACCACATTCCAATGATTAAAATATCTGAAACACTCATAGTATTTTTTCTTTTAAAATATTGAAGAAAATTAAATTTTTATAAAAGTATAAGCTGTAATTATTACAAAAGCTAATATTATAAAAAGGAAGAATGCATTCAGCATTCTTTGAAGCCCAATAAAAATATATCTCTGTTTTGTAAAATCCACAAACCCATTGATCATGAGAAGACCGGGTACCAGATAAACAAGACTGGCTATTAATGTCTGAATCTCTATCTGTCCGTAACCTAAATGTAGAAATATACTTGCAATACCGGCGGATAAAAATCCGCAGATTAAAGTAATATGACTGTCTCGCAAATCTCTTGCCTGAAGCTGTAATCGTACTGTCTGACCAATTACAGCCGAAGCAAATACTACTGCTACAGATTCTATCGAACCGTGATGAAATAAAGAATAAAATGCTGCAGCCAGCCCAGCAACAAGTATAAAAATAAATTGTGAATGAATAGGAGGTAATTTCGAAATATTTTGTAATTCATTATCTACTTCAGAAACTTTTATTTTTCCATCTCTGACTGCTTCGGACATTTCAATAACTTTTGAAACTAAGATCAGATTAGTACCGACATGTCCTACTGATTTCACAATTGTTTTAGTCTGACCTTCATCATTATAACTTATGACTACATTGTCCAGCCTCCACATTATATCAAAATCTGTTATTTTATCTACACTTACAATATTCCTGAAAGTCCTGTCAGCCATAGTGGTAGATCCACCGAGATGCAGAACTTTCACAGCAGCATTCAGTGCAGACTCTATTGCTACTCTTCTTACTTCAGATCTTGTATTTTCGGAAAGCGACATTGATTGATTTAAAAAATTTAAAAAATTAATTAAAGTTTAGGCTTAATTAATTTTAATGATTCAGTGTATGAAAAAAGTTTTAACAATTTAAATTTTAAATACTTAAATTAAAACTTAAAAAAGTTTTGATTGCCTTAATCACATTTTAGTTTTTAATAATACTTTACAATAAATTAATATCTAAAATTCAATTAAATATAAATTAACATTTACAATTGTAATTACTATTTTAATTTTACAAAATTCCCCATTAAAATAATAAACTTAATTTAATATAAATCTTGAGTGACGAATTATTAAAAGACCAACAAGAATTTGAATCGGAGTTAAAAGTCAGTGATAAGCTTGCATATGAAAGAACCATGCTTGCACAGGAAAGAACTCTCATGGCAACAATCAGGACATCTGTTTCTCTCATTAGTTTCGGTTTTACAATTGCTAAATTCTTTCAGGAACTGCGTAAGGGAAATATGATACCCGAAGGTTCTACATTGTCATCATCTAATCTCGGACTCTGGCTGATAATTATAGGAACAGGCTATATTATTCTTTCTACCATTCAGCATGTCCTGGTTTTGAAATCGCTGCGTGTTCCGGGAGTCGATAAAAGAATTTCTTTTACTTTTATTTTAGCAGTAGTAATTGCTCTGCTTGGACTGGCACTGATCATTTCATTTTATACAAACATACTTTCACTTGATCTCCATCACTAAATTTCTGTTCATTGAAATAACTAAGATATAAAAATAACTTTGTGTTTTTTTATCCGTTTATAAAAACTCTTTCTTTCAAATTACAAAATCTAACAAAATCAAATTTGAAATTAATATTCTTCTAATTTTAAAAAACTAACTATTTAATAATCTATAAATCAGAAAGGATCTGACACATGGCACTAAAAGAATACAAGCAGGGAACTGCTTTTAACGGAGTGATCGGCAGAACGTTTGATCAGTCTTCACCGGCATGGCCCGAGCCTAACCGTGCAAATCAGGGTGCTCCGAATGTTTTATTTATAGTTCAGGATGACACAGGATTCGGACAAATGGGATGTTTCGGAAGTCCGATAAGTACTCCAAACATTGACTCACTTGCAAAAGAAGGTTTACTATTTAACAACATGCATACCACTGCTCTCTGCTCTCCTACCCGTTCATGTATTTTGACCGGACGTAATCACCACTCAAATGCAATGGCATGTATTACAGAAGGTTCAACCGGTTATCCGGGAGCTAACGGAAACATTCCTTTTGAGAATGGTTTTTTATCTGACATACTTTTAAAAAATGGTTACAATACTTATGCTTTAGGGAAATGGCATCTGACTCCTGCAGAGCAAAATTCTGCTGCAGGTCCTTATGACCGATGGCCACTTGGCAGAGGTTTCGAAAGATATTATGGATTTCTCGGCGGTGATACTCATCAGTATTATCCCGAACTCGTCTATGACAATCATCAGGTAGATCCTCCTAAAACTCCTGCAGAAGGTTATCATTTAACAGTAGATATTACAGATAAAGCAATGGGTTTTATTGCAGATTCAAAACAGATCGCACCGGATAAACCTTTCTTTATGTATTTCTGTCCGGGTGCAGGTCACGCTCCGCATCATGTTCCAAAAGAATGGGCAGATAAATATAAAGGTCAGTTCGATGATGGATGGGATGCATACAGAGAAAAAGTTTTTGCTAAACAAAAAGAACTTGGAATTATCTCAAAAGATGCTGTCCTTGCAAGACATGATCCTGATGTTCAGGACTGGGAAAAACTTTCTTCAGACGAAAGAAAACTTTATTCAAGAATGATGGAAGTCTTTGCAGGATTCATCGAGCATACCGATCATCAGTACGGAAGACTCTTTCAGTTTCTAAAGGATATCGGCGAATGGGATAATACTCTCATCATGTTTATTTCTGATAATGGTGCAAGTGCTGAAGGCGGACCTACAGGTTCTGTTAATGAAAATAAATTTTTCAATAATGTTCCTGACAGTCTTGAGCAAAACCTTGCTGCTATTGACGATATTGGCGGACCTAAATATTATAATCACTATCCGTGGGGATGGACATTTGCAGGTAATACTCCTTTCAGAAGATGGAAGAGAGAAACTTACCGAGGCGGAGTCAGCGATCCGTTTATTGTTCACTGGCCAAAAGGAATAAAATCCAAAGGTGAAATAAGAGAACAATATGCTCATGCAATTGATATGGTGCCGACTGTTCTCGAAGCACTTGAATTAGAACCGCCGACAGTGATCAATGGAATTACTCAATCACCTATTCAGGGAAATAGTTTTGCAAATGCATTTAATGACGGCAATGCGAAAAGCAATCATGAAGTTCAGTATTTTGAAATGATGGGACACCGATCTATATATCACAATGGATGGAGAGCAGTTTGTCCATGGCCCGGAGAATCTTTTGCAGAAGCCGGTATGGGATTTGGTGTGCCGATCACTGCCGATAAACTTACCGAGCTTGATGCTACTGCATGGGAGCTTTATGATCTTTCAAAAGATCCGACTGAGATGAATAACCTTGCAAAAGATAATAAACCAAAGTTGATAGAAATGATATCGCAATGGTATGTAGAAGCCGGTAAATATAATGTGCTTCCGATCGACAGCCGCGGAGTAGAAAGACTTGCTGAACCAAGACCGCAGATAGCATTACCGAGAACTAAATATACATATTATCCGGGAACTCAATCAGTACCTTCCAATGCTGCAGTAAATATTTTAAACCGTACACATACAATTTCTGTAGATGCTGAAATTCCTGAAGGCGGTGCTGAAGGTGTACTTCTCAGCATGGGCGGATGTGACGGTGGTTATACATTATTTATAAAAGATAATAAACTTCAGTACGCATATAATTATGTGACTGCAGAATATTTTTATGTGAAATCAACTGAAGACGTACCTAAAGGTCGACATAATTTCAGATTTGAATTTGAAGTAACCGGCAAACCTGACTTTGCTAATGGAAAAGGAGCTCCGGGAAAAGCTCAGTTATATATTGATGATAAGCTAGTCGGAGAATCTGAATTCCCTTATACAATTCCTTTTTCAATTGGACTTGGTGCAGCTATTGCAGTTGGAGCAGATCCGGGTTCGCCGACAATTCCTGATTATGATCCGCCGTTTGATTTTACAGGAAAGGTATATAAAGCAATAATAGATGTAAGCGGTGAACTGATTGAAGATCATGAAGCAGCTTTGAAAAATGTTATGGCAAGACAGTAGTGACAATTTTCAATGTTCAATTTTCAATGTGCAATGATTTGTTTTGAATTATCAATTTTGAAATGTCTGAGCTTGAATAGATCTTAATTCTTAATTCTTAATTTTTAATTCTTAATTTTTAATTAAATAAAGCTCCTTTCCGATTTATTTGGGAGGGAGTTTATACAGAAAATTTTTTTCTCAAGTTTTTTTACATGTGAAAATTCAAACCAATAAATGGATAAACCAATAAATGATTTTAAGACAGTAATCGAAGAAGCATATTTGTACTGCTTTCCAATGATAGTCAATTACAAAGTGATGCTAGATTATAACATCAACAAAGATTCAGGACAGTTTAAAGCTCCATTTAATCACATCGCAAATGAAGCCAGAGTTTATACTCCTGCAGATACATCCATAGTAACTCCAAACAGTGATACGCCTTATTCAATGTTGCAGATCGATCTTCGAGCCGAGCCGGTGGTGATCTCAGTTCCCGAGATGGAAAAGGACAGATACTATGATGTGCAGTTTGTAGATATGTACACAAATAATTATGCATATGCCGGCAGCAGGACGACAGGTAACAGTGCAGGAAAATTTCTTCTGGCAGGACCTGACTGGAATGGTGATACACCTGATGGAATCTCAAAAGTCTATAAGTGCGAAACACAATTCAGCTTTGTAATATTCAGGACACAGCTTTTTAATCCTGACGATATGGATAATGTAAAAAAAATTCAAGCCGGTTATAATCTTCAGCCGCTTTCTGAATTTCTTGGTAAACCTGCACCTTTATCTGCTTCTGAAATTAATTGGTCCGCATTTTCTAAAAATGCCTTCACTACAGATTTTCCAAAATATCTAAATTTCATATTACAATTCTGTCCTACTACAGGAACTGCGGAAGTTGAGATTCCGCTTAGAGAAAAATTTAAAGACGCAGGTTTGCTTGATGAAAATTATGATTTCTCAAAATTTTCTGACGAACAAAAAAATGATTTTAATTTAGGTTTACAATCTGCATCAGCCGCTATCAGTTATGCTGCTGATCATGTCGGAAATGTTATAAACGGCTGGCAGATCGGTACAGCAACCGGTGACAGGGAAAGATACAACGGAAACTGGGCACTTCGAGCTGCAGCTGCTAAACTCGGTATTTATGGAAACAATATGGAGGAAGCTGTTTATCCTTTTACAAGAAGTGATGTTAACGGCGTTCCTTTGGATGGGAATAGATCTTGTTACAGACTAACATTTCAGAAAGATCAGTTACCGCCTGTAAATGCTTTCTGGTCGATTACAATTTATGACGGTGAAACACAGTTATTGATCGAAAATCCAATCAACAGATATCTTATAAATTCTCCAATGCTTTCGGAATTGAAAAAAAATTCTGACGGATCAATTACAATTTTTATTCAAAAAAATTCACCCGGCAAAGATCATGAATCTAACTGGCTGCCTGCTCCAAACGGACCGATTTTTATTGTAATGAGATTGTACTGGCCAAAAACTGAAAAGCCTTCTGTATATCCACTCGGAAAAGGTACTTGGCAGCCGCCGGGTATTATTCCTGTAAAAAGTAATTTTTCACATAAAGTAAAAAGGTTTGGAGATAAGTCTGTGGAGTTAGTAGTAAGGACAGATGAGCGTTACGGACATGACAATCTTTTTCTCGGACCAAGAGGCTGGGGATACTGGCAATTTCTTGAATATCCAAAACCTATTCAAAATCCAAACCTCTGGCCTGAGATGCAGTCTACTTATTTTAAAGTTGATCTTAAATTACTTCCGGGTTCAGGAATTGTTTTCAGAGGAACTTTCCCACACTGCAGATATTTTCAAATAGCTTTATATAAAGCTGAGAACAATACCTTTGTTTCCACAGGTGAAGCGTTAGCGGGAAATGAGATCAATGCTGATCCGGGTTCTGAAAATCCTTTTATTGTAGGGGCGAAAAGACATCATGAAAACAGAGATTTTACTATTACAATTTTTGCTGAGGACAGACCGGCTGAGACAAAGGATCAGAAATCCAATACATTATATGCCGGAAATGAAGGAGGCGAAATAGAGTGTTTTGTCAGGATATATCTAAGTGATAACGGTTATGACGGAGCAGGATTGAGACCTGCAGCATCTTCACATGAAGGAATAGGACTTCCAAAATATACCGGATTTTTGTCAGACGGAACAAAACTTTCATCTGATGAAGTGATCGATAAATTTAAAAACATTATATACGGAAATACACAGCAACCATTTACTGCTGACCAATGGGTTAATATGGTAAATTCTAAAGATAATAATCCCTTGTTAAATCCTGAGACTGCACCTGCTCAAAACCCGCCTGTATGGGAAAAATACTGGAATATAAATTATTCAATAGTAGGAGGATTTAAATCTCCTGAAGACAGAGCGAAAATAAAATATGCAGGAGCAATGGATGGAGGCGGTGATCCGACTACACAATATATGTTTACTGTTCTTTCCAGAAAATTCGGACCTGTGTATGTACTTAAAGGAAAAATGCCTGTATTTCCTGATACATTTGCCGGTAACTGCGGTACCGGAATTGATATTATGCCTGAAGCTGAAACTCAATACTGGTCAATTGTAAGTTGTGAAGCTGCTCCTTCAGGTCAGATAGTTGACGGGCTTTTTGATATGCAGATTCCTTTAGATAAAGACAGGAATTTTACAATTGTCGTCAGCAGAAAAGAAGACCGACCATCAAATGCAACTGCTGAGAATGGAATTGCCTGGCTGGAATGGAGTCCAAGAGGTGAAGGACTCAATGACCCCAGAAATCGCACTGATTTTGGAATGCTCATGATCAGGATAATGGCTAATAATCCAAAATGGGAAAACAGACCTGATCTGATCACTAAACCGGGTATGGAAGAATCTGTTATGAAAGCCTATTATCCGATTGGACATTATACAGACAAGAAAACTTTTGAAGAAAAAATTAAATAATATTTATTAAATAAAATATCAATCATGGATAACACACAAGAAAAATTGAATGCTAATGAAATTGCTGCAAACGGACCTATTCCGGGTGATGTAACATTATATGAGGCTGAACTTGCAGGATGCAGAACTTTAAAAACACCCGGTTACTTTTCTTCTCAAAACGGTGCTGAACTTGCCGATGCACAAAGAAGTGCTATTTTTCCTTTTGCACATTTTACAGGTTCAATGACAGAACCGAATGAAGTCTTTGCTTACAGAAGTGAAACGGATTATCCGGGAGCTTCATATATAAATACCCGTCTTCCGGGTGAATTATATTTAGCAGGTGGGGATTTTCCTCCATTGACAGGACCTTGCCCCGCAGGTCCATATCTATCTAAAGTCGATGCAGCTTCAGGAAAAGAGATCTGGAGAACTCACGTTGACAATGCAAACATTTCAAAAAGATGGATCGGCAATGTTAATCTTAATATAATGCCTAACGGCAAAATTCCTTTAGCTTGGTCAAACAGAATTGCTTTAATCGATGGAGATACTGGAGAAATTTTAAAAACTCAGATCCTTCCATCAGGTGAAACAGATCCTGCAGATGTGAATTACAAACATCTTACAATTGCACCTGATGGTACATTAATTTGCAAAGATCAGACAAGACCTACAGGAATGAAACAGCAGGGTACAATGGCAATTATACAGGGGATTATGAAAGGTCTTAAGCAAACTAATTCTTATATGGTAGCTCTACACCCAGAAACTCTCGAGATCCTTGATGAAATTCAGATTCCTGAGCCGGCTTCTGTACCGCATACTATTACAATGCTTGATGGTAAGATCGCAATTTATGTTGGAGTTGATTCGGGAGTGATCAGATTTTTCTGGGACAGTGAAAAAAAGAAATTGTCACAGGATACCGGATGGGTTGTAAAACCTATGAAGCCAGGTCAGACAACTGTAGCTGCTGCAAGTATTTTAGGTGACTGGATCATTCTTCAGACAAACGGAGCAGGAAGCACTGTAATAAGTTCAAGTATAGTAGCTGTTCATAACAAGGATGCATCAAGAATGAATGTGATATTTCCTTTTGGTGATCTGCCTGAAGGTGGATGGAGTTTTTGTCCACCAAAGCCGCAGGTCGATCCTGAGAACAGCCTTATCTATTCTGCTGATATGGGAGTTAGAAAAGTTGCTTGTATTAATATAAATCAGGAGACCGGTGATCTTAGTCTAAGATATGTATTAGATGACACAACCAATACTTTTCAACCTTTAATAGGACCAAAGGAAAACAGGATACAGATACTTTCAAATATTGTACCTCTTGATCCGAATTCAACTACACAGCAAATGGTTTTCAGCGGACAGTACAAAGAGCAGGTCACATGGAGAGAAGCTTCTACAGGAAGGATTCTTGCAGAGTCTGATTTCTTTGAACCTTTAACAATAAATTCTCTGATCGTACCCGGTTTTGGCGGTAGGTTTTATTTTCCAACTCTAAAGAGATTCTATATTCTTCAGGTATTGCCAAAAAGTTAGATCAGGATTTTTAAGAAATGAGGTCATGTTATTAATTTTCAATTTACCCGTCAGAAAATAAAAAAAATTCTGACGGGTATTTTTTTAGATTTTAAATTTCTTGTGTACCACTGCCATTACTTTATCATAAATTCTTTTCACCTGTAAATCTCCATATCCGTATATACCTTCCCTTTTACAAAATTCTGAAAACAAATTTTTAAAATCCGAATTCTCATTGTTCAATATTTCCTTAATAGTCTTTTCAGTTCTATAAGCCTTATCGGCATTTGCTTTACAGACTTCCTTAAGATGATGGAAACATTTTGAATCCTCTGTTGAATTACTTATTTCAGTAAGTTTCTTATTATCTCCATTTTTATAAGCTTTCCACAATTCATTTCCTAAATTAATATCCTCTTCGTTAAATTTAATTTTATTTGAAAAGGCAAGTTCAAGATCATAAGAATCTGAATTTCCAAATCCTTTCCACACATCATTTTTGTCTTTTATAACAGGAAAGATTCTATTTACAACGTTTCCAGAATTTCGCTCAGAAATAAGATTAATGATAAACCACATATTGGTCTGACAGAAAAGATCATTCTCAAACCAAAGATTTACTTCACATTCAATAGGTAGGTTTATAATTTTTTCAAATTCCGAAACAGTTTTCAAAAAATAGTCATCTTTTGCTGTGCCATAAGTTTGAGAAATATATTCGGCACGATAATTCATAAACTCCATAAAATTTTCACCGCGAAGATCTCCTTCTATCAGACATTCCCTGCAAATGATATACTCACCTTGGATAGAAGTTTCACTGAGATGACTATAGAGACAATCTCCGTTTAAGATGTGAAATTTTATCATATTAAAAACTCATTTGTTAAAAATTTCTTTTTCATAAAAATATTAAATGACGAATCATAATGTTCAAATATAAACTTTATGATTGAAATTAAAATGTAAATGCTACATATTCCTGAAAATTAAAATTCATTTATTTCAAAATAAAATACTTATCTGTATTTATGAATCCGGAAATGGAAAAAAATTTTATAAAGGAAAATAACGATTTACTAAAAGAAATTCATACCGAAGTTCACAAAGACAGAAGAAGTAAATCTGTTGAAATATTAACAACAATTATTTTATCCTTGGCTGCCATTGGTTCAGCATGGTGCGCATATCAATCAACATTATGGGATGGCGTTCAGAGTTTTAAACTTACAGATGAGATCATAACAAGCAGAGAAATATCTGAATTAAATATCAAAGCCGGTCAGATACGTTCTATTGATGGTATTATGTTTGTAAAATTCGTAGAATCTTTCAATAATAAAGATACAGCATTGATGAATTTTTATATGGAAAGATTTAACCCGGTATTAAAAAAATCCATTGTTGAATGGGTTGATACTAAACCATTAATAAATAAAGATGCTCCAAAAACTCCGTTTGAAATGAGTTCATATGCTATTGAACCGGAAATAATGGTGGAACCATTAAAAATTAAATCCGCTGAGTTTAAAACTGAAGCAGAGGATGCAAATAGACACTCAGACAAATATGTTCTGCTTACTGTAATGTTTGCCTCAGTATTATTCTTTGCTGGAATCAGCGGAACATTAAGTTCTCACAAACCTCAGATTTTATCATTCTTGATATCAGTATTTCTATTGTTTGGAACAGTAATAGTACTTTTTGGAATGCCAATATGTAATCAATAATCTATAATCAAACTAAAAAAAAATGAAAAAATTAATTTCAACATTGTTCGTGGCGTTATTTCTCTTTGCATCATGCGGAGAAAAGAAAGAAACAAAAGAAGAAGCAAAAAAAGATTCAAAAGAAGAAGTAACTGCAAAGAATGAAGTTATGACTCAGGAGCTCCAACAGGCAAAAACTCCTGAAAAAATCATTGAGGTTCTCAAAAATGGAAATGCAAAATTCGTAAAGGGAGATCTTACTTTTACAGATTATCCAAAGCAGATCCTAAAAACTTCGACAGGGCAGTTTCCATCTGTAGTAATTTTATCCTGTCTTGACTCCAGAGTACCGGTTGAAAAAGTTTTTGATCTGGGAATAGGAGATGTTTTTGTAGCCAGAGTTGCAGGGAATATTACCAATCCTGACATTCTTGCCAGTATGGAATACGGTTGTAAAGTAGTTGGTTCAAAAGTGATAGTAGTGCTGGGTCATAATGAATGCGGAGCTGTGAAAGCTGCAATAGATGATGTTAAGTTGGGTAATATTACTGAGCTTTTAGAAAAGATTAAACCTGCAGTAGACAGCCTGTCAAAATTTGATGGCGAAAAAACTTCAAAGAATAAAAAATTTGTAGATGAAGTATCTGTTGAAAATGTTGATGTGTCAATGGACAACATCAGAAAAAACAGTCCGATCTTAAAAGAAATGGAAGAAAAAGGTGAGATCGATATTATTGGCGGGTTTTATGATGTGAATACCGGTGCTGTTACATTTATGAAGTAATTTCTTTTACCGAAAAAAATTACTTCATTAAGAAACTTCGGAATTTTAATATTGAAGACCGATGATTAAATAAATTACTTTTTATTTTCATCGGTCTTTAAATTTATTTTAAAAAGGATAAACTTTTAATACTTAAATTGAACATTGAAAATTGAACATTAATAATTGTCCATTAGTGTATCATAAATTTCGCCATCTCAGATTTTTTCAGCTTACCTTTTTTCCTCATGTATTCTTTTATCATAACGAAAATTACAGGAGTCACAAATAACACATGAATTGCAGAAGTAATAATACCTCCTATCAGCGGAACGGCTAATGGTTTTGCAAGATCAGCACCTGTACCTGTTGCCCACATCACAGGAATTAATCCAAGTAATGCTGTTGCAACAGTCATAAGTTTTGGACGAAGTCTGAGTATTGCTCCGTCTTCAGTTGCATCTATCAGATCCTGTTTAGAAATACTCTCTCCTTTTTCAGACAATTTTTTATCAAGTGCTTCATGAAGATAGATCACCATTATTACACCAGTTTCGACTGCAATTCCATACAAAGCAATAAATCCCACCCATATGGCTACAGAAAAATTCAGATCGAGAATTGCCATATAATAAACTCCACCTATCAATGCAAACGGCACCGACAACATTACCAAAGCTGATTCAAGAAAATTCTTAAAAGTAAAATAAAGCATCACAAATATAACTATAAACACTATTGGTAAAATTATTTCAAGTCTCTTCTTAGCTCTGATCTGATTTTCCCACTGACCGCTCCATGAATAGAAATAACCTTTTGGCAGAGAAGGAGATAATTCTTTATCTAAAATTTCTTTAGCTTCATTCACAAAACTTCCCATGTCTCTGTCCCTTACATTTAAAAATACTACTGATCTTAATAATGCATTTTCGGAAGAGATCATCGGCGGACCTGAAGTTATCTGAATGTCTGCAAGTTCTCCAAGAGGAATTTGAATTCCATTATTATTTACTGAGTTCATCTCTGAATTTTCAGACATTGAACCGGTAGATTTTACCGAACCATTTGAAACATTTACCCAGATATTTTTTAGAGCTTCGACATCCATTCTGTAATCTTTCATATATCTGACCCTGACAGGAAATCTTCTGCGTCCCTCGACTGTAGTAGTAATATTTTCACCACCGATCGCCATTTCGATCACGTCCTGAACATCACCTACATTTAATCCATATCTTGAAATTGCTTCCCGATTTATATCAATATCAATATATGATCCTCCCTGAGTCCTCTCTGCATATACGTCTGCAGCGCCCGGAATATTTTTTACAAGACTTTCTGCTTTGATTGCTAATCTTTCTAATGTATCAAGATTGTCACCGAATATTTTAATTCCAAGATCTGTCCTTACACCTGTTGAAAGCATATTTATTCTGTTAATGATTGGCTGAGTCCAGCCATTACTGACACCGGGTATCTGCAATTTTGTATTCATCTCTTTTATAATTTCTGCTTTGGTAATATCTTTCCGCCATTCGGATTTATCCTTTAATATAATAATTGTTTCTATCATGCTCACAGGCGCAGGATCTGTTGGTGTCTCTGCTCTTCCGACTTTTCCAAGTACAGATTCAACTTCGGGAATGCTTTTTAAAATTGCGTCCTGTACCTGCAAAACTCTTTTCGCTTCTGTGATAGAAACATTCGGCAGCATTGTCGGCATAAATAAAACACTTCCTTCATCAAGCGGCGGCATAAATTCACTACCGGTATTCATGATCAAAGGAATAGTTATTACTAAAGCTAAAATATTTATTCCAAGTGTAGTCTTTCTGTATTTTAAAGCAAGTCTTAATAAAGGATCATAGATACTGTTAAAAAATCTTGTAACAGGATTTTGCTCTTCTCTGTAAAATTTCCCTTTCATAAATAATGTCATCAGCATTGGTACAAGCGTAATAGTGATCAAAGCTGAGCCTGCGATCGCAAATGTTTTTGTAAAAGCCAGAGGGTGAAATAATTTTCCTTCCTGACCTTCAAGCATAAATACAGGTAAAAAAGAAATTACGATTATTGCCTCGGAAAAAAATATTGCCCTGCCGACCTGCTTTGCTGACTTTGCAGAAATTTCCTTATAATCTATCTCTAATCCTTTTTCCTGAGCAATAGCAATATTTCTGTAAGCATTCTCGACCATTACAATTGATGCATCTACTAAAATTCCAATTGAGATTATGAGACCTCCAAGACTCATGATGTTTGACGTGATTCCAAACCACCGCATAAGAATAAATGAAATTAAAATCGCAACAGGAATTTCAATTAAAATTCTCAATGCACTTCTGAAATGGAAAAGAAATATTAAAACTATCAAACTGACAATTATTGCTTCTTCTATTATTGCATCACGTAAAGTTGCAATTGCCTTTGAAATAAGATCGCTTCTGTCATATGAAGTTTTTATTTCAATTCCTTCAGGAAGTCCTTTCTCTAATTCTTTCAATTTTTCTTTTACCCTGTCAATAACAGTCTGTGCATTTTCATTATATCTCATGACAATAATTCCACCAACCACTTCGCCTTCACCATTCAGATCGAGCATCCCTCTTCTTATGTCTCCGCCGATCTGCACTGTCCCTACATCTTTAATCCTGACTGGAATTCCATTTGAAGAAGTCTTTAATGTGATCTCTTCAATGTCTTCCTCTGAAGTAATGTATCCTTTTCCTCTTACAAAATATTCAATATCAGAAGATTCAATATTTCTTCCACCTACATCTTTATTGCTTCTCTGCACTGCCATCGCAATATCATTTATTCCAAGTGAATATGCTGAAAGTCTGTTCGGATCCACATCGATCTGATACTGCTTTACAAATCCGCCTACAGATGCAACTTCAGCAACACCTTCCACAGACTGAAGTCCGAGCTTCAGATAATAATCCTGTAATGCGCGGAGTTCACCCAGATCATATTTATCACTGATCAGATGATACCAGTAAACATGCCCAACACCTGTTCCGTCCGGACCGATCACAGGATTTACACCTTCAGGAAGTGACGTCTGAACCTGCGACAATTTTTCAAGTACTCGGCTTCGAGCCCAGTAAATATCAGCATTATCTTCAAAAATTACATAGATGAAACTCATTCCAAACATAGACTGACTTCTTACAGCTTTTACTTTTGGTATTCCCTGCAGAGATGTTGTGAGCGGGTAAGTGATCTGATCTTCCACTATCTGCGGACTTCTTCCCATCCATTCAGTCCAGACAATCACCTGATTCTCTGAAAGATCCGGAATTGCATCGACAGGAGTATTCATCATTGAATAAATTCCATAGCCTAAAACTCCCAGATAAATTATGAGAATTATAAATCTGTTGTTAACCGAAAAATCTATTATTTTTTCAATCATAGTCTTCTATATTTTAAAAGAGAATGAGACACAAAAAGGGAAACAATACACTATGTCCTTATTTTATTAATAACATTTTTTTTACAGATGAATATTTTTCAAATTTCATTTCATAAAAATAAAAACCGTTTGGTGAATCCGATGCATTCCATAATATCTCATAAGTTCCTGCTTGTTGATTTTGATTTACAAGAGTTGTAATTTTTTTTCCTAGAATGTCATAAATTATCAGAGAAACAAAACCACTGGCATTTAAATCATATCCTATGACAGTAGAAGGATTGAAAGGATTGGGAAAATTCTGATGTAGAGTAAACTTATCAGGTAAATAAGTTTGTGATGGATCTATGCCTACAGTCTGAGAATATTTAATTGTTGTGATATCAAAATCTGTTGTAGAGCTAAAACTTATTCCGGTTACATAAATATTATTCAGATTATCCAGCGCAATATTATAAATAAAGTCTTCCGGTGTTTGCGAAATATAATAGTTTTTTTCCCACTGAAAGCTTCCAAGAGAATCATATTTGATCAGTGAATAAATAAGATGAAACTCACCAATATCTGATGCACCGCCGACATAAACATTTCCATAGTTATCTGCTGCAATTGAATTTGCCTGATCCATTCCGTTTGCATTTCCATTAAAACTCCTTACCCAGTTGGTACTTCCATCCTGATCAAGTTTGATCGTCAGAAAATCTTCACTGCCCAGATCCATACCTGCTCTGCTAAATCCAGTGATAAATACATTTTTAGATGAATCAAGAATAATTGAAGACGGAATATCAATACTGTTGCCGATTCCGTTATAATTTCCTGACCAAATTGCATTTCCGTTTCCATCAAGCTTAGCATAAAAATAGTCATATGAACTCTGAGCGTTAAATTTATTTCCGCAGAAATAAATATTACTCTCTGTGTCCAAAACCATCGAAGTCATTACATCACTCAGATCTGCAGTTCCATTAAAAGTTTTTTTCCAGATCAGATTTGAAGAAGAATCATATTTAATAACAATCATATCATTATCAGTTGATAGGGATTTTGATGTTCCTCCTATAATAATATTATCCGAATCATCATTTTTCAAGGTAACTGGATTGTCATCACCGTTACCTTCACCATTAAAAGTATTTGACCAAATTTCATCACCTTCGGGAGAATATTTTACAACCTCAATATCAAAGAATCCTATTTCTCTTTTTATAGAACCGCAGACTAATATATTTTCTGAATTATCTATAATAATATCCTTACCGTTACCAATTACAAAACCCGGTTTTGAAAATACTTTTGACCAGATAAAATTTCCTGATGAATCAAATTTAGCAGTAGTAAGCTGAGTACGGAATGCAATGTCTGTAGTATAACCTGCTACATAAATATTTCCTGAATTATCTAAACAAGCAGAATTTATGTGATCGAAACTGTTTCCACTGCCGTTAAAAAAATCGGTCCAAATTATTTTTCCTTCCGGACTATATTTGATTATTAAAAAATCTGTACCTGAGCCGGTTTCACTACTGCTCCCGAAAATGTAAACATTGTTGTCATTATCAAGAAGCATTTTTGATACTATGTCAAATGAATTCGCAGAGCCGTTATACCTTTGAGTCCATTCTTCCACCGGCTGAGTGAATCCATTTCTTATAATGAATGCGAAATAAATCAGCAGAATGTATTTTAATTTCATTGGGATGTTTGTTTTATAAATCGTACAAATTAATTTAAGATAATTGTTAATTCTGAATTTTGAATCCCGAATAAAAAATCATCTTCTCACCGCTTACTTTTATATCTTTCGTAAGCGATGAAAAGATTATAATATTTTACTTACTATCCGGCTTTTTACAGCATCCATGTAAATCATTATATGCATCTTCGTTTGCAGTCATTTCATTTGCATCATATCCGGCTGCTGTGATCGCTGACTCTAAATTTTCTATACTTACTTTTGAATCATCATATGTTACTGTCACAGATTTATTTTTGAGATCAACTTTTGAGTCAATAACGCCATCTATATTTCCCAATGCCTTTTCAATTGTCTTTACACACATACCGCACTGAATTGAGGGCAGAGTGATCTCCACTGTTTTTTCATTATCTTTATTATCAGCATTTGAGACAAATGGAGTTAATGTTACAATCAAAAGAATTGCAAATATCACTTTTAAGTTTTTTGAGATTTTCGTTTTCATTTTTTAAGTTTTAAGTTTTAAGTTATTTTTATTTCTGTTTAGATATTATTATTTATTTTTTTGGTCTTTTGGTAATTTGCAGCAGTCATCCAGATTTTCATAAGCTTTAGGATCTGCCTTTTTGTCATTAGCATCATAACCTGCTGCTGTAATTACACTTTCGATTTTTACTATATCAATTAATTCTTTATCATAATCTACATGTGCCACCTTTTTATCTTTGTCCACATTAATACTGTTTACACCTTCAGTATTACTTACAGCCGTTTCAATGGTTTTTTTACACATACCGCACTGCATTGATGATAGCGTAATATTGGCATGCATAATGTTTCCGCTATTCATTTCTTTTGATCCGGCTTCATTCTTTTCTTCTGTTTTTTCTTCCTTACTTTTCTCGGTAACGTCACTTGTTTTATTTTCTCCGCATCCGTAAATAAATACAGATACAAAAAAAATACTTAGCATCATTAATAATGATTTACTTAAATCAATGTGTTTCATCTTTTACTCCTTCTCTGCTTTGGCAGATGTTTTATTTTTTTAAATATTTTTTAATTAATGTTTATGTTCCTGTATATCTTTCATTACATCCTGATTTTTATTGAACTCAGGATCACCTTTTGTTTCCATTTCCATTCCCTCCATTTTAATGTTAGATGCACCATGTCTGATCTGACTTTCACTATCAATGAGAAAACCTGCACTGGATACAACTTCTTCTCCTTCGGAAAGCCCTGACGTTATAAGATAATATCCATCTTTCTCACCTCCGACAGTTACCATTTTTGGAGAAAATATATTTTCATCTTTTTTCACATATACCATATCCATTTTTCCTGTCCTTAGGACAGAGTTTTTTGGTACAACTATATTCCACTGATAATCTGAAGATCCCACTTCTATATCTACATACATATCAGGTTTTAATTTGTAATTTCTATTGGCAACGTCAAATCTAATTTCTAAAGATCGGGAATCTGCATTAAATACAGGACTGATAAAATTTACTTTTGCATAAAATATTTCACCCGGATAAGATACAGATGTGATCATTCCCTGCTGACCTATGGAAATATTTTTCACATCTGATTCAGGAACATTAGCGATTACCCATACAGTTGAAAGATCTGTTATGTCAAAAATATTTTCACCTGCAGTTGCCCATCGACCTTCGTTCTGGAGTTTTTTTGTAACAACGCCGCTGTACTTTGAATAAACAGGAATAAAATCTTTCACTTCTCTTGTCTGTTCCAGTTCATTGATCTGTTCATCTGTAACTTCCCACAGACTCATTCTTATTTTACTTGAATTAATCAGACTTTCCGCCTGATCTATTACCAGACTGTTTCCGCTTTTTTTTGCACTTTCATAATTTTTTAATGCAAGCAGATATTCTTTCTGAGTGGAATAAATTTCAGGTGAATATATATCAAACAAACGCTGACCTTTGCCGACTGACTGTCCTTCATAATTCACATACATCTTTATGATCTTACCTGAAACAGGTGTCGAAATAAATCTCATATTATTGTCAGGAGATTTCACATACCCGTTAAAAGTCAGACTATTATTGAATTCTTTTATACTAACTTTTTCAGTCTGTACATTTGCAAGAATCTGCTGAGATGGAGACAAGACAAGATCACCTATTTCATTTTGAGATCTTTTCAAAGAATCAAATTCCAGTTCAGTGTTTGTTTTTTCCTTTAAAACGAGATCCATATTACAAATAGGACATACTCCCGGATGATTACTTTGAATCTGAGGATGCATTGGGCAGATGTATAATTCCTCAGCAGCAATTGTATCTAAATTTTCTTTTTTATCAATAAATAATTTGTAGACAGACACAGAAGCTCCTGCGACAATTATAACTGTACCGAGTATTATTAATAATTTTTTCATGTCAGTTAATTGTTAAGATTTGTTTACCGATTAATTTTTCTAAACTGCTGATAAGGATCAGATAATTAGTTTCTTCTTCAGCAAGCATTCTGCTGTTCTCTCTTAGAGACCTGTATGTATCTAAAAGATCTATGAATTGATTTGAATCAGTCTCGTAAGAAATCAGAGAAGATCTGAATGTCTGCTCTGTCTGTGGAATTAAAACTTCATTCAGATATTTGATCTTTTCTAATGAAGAATTTATTTTTACAATAATATTTTTTAATTCATTTTTCAGATTCAGCTCTATTGATTTTGATTCTGAATTTATCTTTTTATCTCTGTAAATTTTTTCTTTAATTTCTGCATCAATTCTTTTTTCATTCCACGGCATAAAAGGAAGTTCCACCATAACAGAAAACATCAGAAAACTGGATTTCTTTTCAGACTTATATTTATAGCCTGACATCAGATTAAGATCTGGTTTTCTCTCAAGGCTTATTATGTTTTGCTCTGCCTGATTCTCCAGTAGCATCTGATCTATAAATTTAAAATCAGTATTGTTTGTTTTCATTTCAGTTATCAGCTTTGATGTATCCATCTCGGGGACGGGAATATTCAATAATATCTCAATGTTTTTTGTAGTGAAGTTATCTGGAAGATCAAGATTGGATAAAGTTTTGAGATTATTAATAAATATTATTTTATTTCCCTTAAGTTCTATTTCTTCAAGTAACAGTTTCTGAAATTCATTATTACTTTTCAGAATGTCATACTGACTTCCCTTCCCCGCTGAATATTTTATTTCAAGTGTAGAAGTAACAGCTTTCATAATTTCTTTAAATTCATTGTTAAATGAAAGCAGTCTCTCATTCACTGACAGCATAAAATAATTTTCCTTAACAGACCGGATCAGCTCATTTTCTAATGCATTCTTTTCTATACCGGGTCTTTGAGAATTAACTTTTGCAAGATTTTCTTCAGCATCTAATTTTCCAAAAAGTCTTAGAGGCTGTGAATAAATACCGATATATTCTCCTGCATTGCTAAGATCAACCGGTAAAAAATCAAGCATAAACTGAAATGACGGAGAGGGTTGAAAATTCGTTTTGTCAATTCTTGCAGACATAATTTTATTTTCAAACTCTATCGGAGTCAGTCCGGAATTTGTCTCAAGTGAATATTTTATAATATCTTCAAGACCGGTCTTGGGATAATTGCTTTGCTGTACATCCTGTCCGTAAAGCAGGTTTGGTAAAAAAAGTATTATAATTAATAAGTGTTTCATAATTTCATTTAAATTTACTTTTAAAAAAGTAAAATAATTCAGACGGCAGATATATTTTTTGCCGTTAAAAAAATTCTTTAAATGAAAATACTAAATAAGGAACGAAGAGATTAAAATGGGAATATCCGATGGAGGTTTATGATAATTCAGATAAACTAAATGATCAGTAAATGGTAATGAAATTTCATTCTGAGGTAAAATTGATATTACTTGTTGAAATGAAAT
Organism: Ignavibacteria bacterium; assembly: GCA_049293015.1. Taxonomy (GTDB): domain Bacteria; phylum Bacteroidota; class Ignavibacteria; order Tepidaquicellales; family Tepidaquicellaceae; genus UBA2330. The sequence continues at coordinate 20,786 of JBATSB010000197.1, read as the reverse complement.
TAAATTTGAATATGTAGTATTATTTTTGACAAGTGTATTGGAATTATTGATCTCGTGAACTTTATTATCGCAACAGCTCATTTTAGAAACATCCGTCACCAATTCATCTGTGATATTTTTTTCTTCACACTGGCAGACTGTTTGATCTATACTCATTTCACATAACATCTGAGTCAGAGCAAAACTAAAATTGGAGTTTACTAAGATTAATATCAGTAAAACTGAAAAATATTTTGAAATTGTTTTTATCACGTGGTAAAAGTAAAAAAAATAGACTATAAAAAAAATGACTTATGTTACCCTAAGAATTATTGAGTTAAAATAATTCCCGAAAATATATATAAAATTTAATACTACATCCCGTTTTAAAAAATTAACTGTCAAACAACATTCTTTTGAAATGTCTATACATATTTATTTTCCATGTTAGCTGATTTTCTTAAATTGTTAAACATTTATTAAATGGTTAAATTTACATTAATAAATTCCTGGCATATATTGTAAATTTTTTTTAAAAAAAATTGTTCTGAATTCGGTCTTAAACTCATTATAATTATTAGCAATCCTACACATACATATCATCTTTCAGAAAGCTTTAAAAAATTCACTCTGATACTGATGCCTTTAATGCTTATCATTGTTCTTTTATTTTATTCATACAATGAATCACAAATTTATTCAGATACATATGGTATAAAGACGGATGTCAATAAAGTAAAAAATGATGAAGTTATTTCTCCTTCATCAGAGCAGCATGTAAAAATTGAAGAGCTGAACAGTTTTATTTCCAGAAAATCATTCAGCAGTAACATGTACATAGAAGATATGCTGAAAGACTGGAATACATTGTTTGATCTGTTTGCATCTAATGCTAATTTCAAACAACAGGCAAAAAATCTGAACATAAAGGATCTGGAACGGATCACTGAAAAAGTGAATCTTGTCAGCAAAGAATTTAAGCTGGGAAATGTAGAAAATTTAGTTCAGGAGCTTGGCGAGGTTATAACTCGTGAAAGTAATTTCTATAATCTTGACTGGCGGATCGTATTGGCGATAATCAGACAGGAATCTTATTTCAATGCAAGCGCACGGTCACATGCAGGTGCTTTCGGACTTATGCAACTGATGCCAAGGACCGGTGAGGGACTTCAGAATACTTTAAAGCTTGAAGAAACTCAGACTCCTGTGAATAATTTAATAGCCGGTATTTATTATTATGCATCTCTCGTTTCACAATTTCGTGATTACGGAGATGAGAAATATAAATTTGCACTTGCTGCTTACAATGCAGGTCTCGGAAGAGTGATTGATGCAATGACCATTACTGCATATTTTAATAAAGATTACAAGCTGTGGGAAAATGTAAAAGAAGCTTATCCTTTTCTTGCTGTAAAAGAAGATTCAATACATGCACTTGTTTGGCCTGAAGGTAAAAGACCTCCGTATGGAACTCTTGATAACTGGAAAGAGCCTTACAATTATGTAAACAGTATTATGTTCTATTATGAATCTTATAAAAAAATGTATCAGAGTAATCTTGAAGAACCAAAAGAAACCAAAAAGACCAACACAAAAAAATCAAAAAAAAATAAAAAATAAATTAAAATGGACAGCTTAACCACTGAATCAATATCTTTATTGGAGGAAATAAACAGTATTGAAGAAGCAAGAAATCTTTTTCCAGTTACAGAATCCTGCACCTATCTTGACTCTGCGCATTACTCCCAATATTCACTTGAGACCAGAAGGAGACTGATGGAATTCATAGATGAATTTACCTTCACGAATAAAAACCTGAGTCTGATGAATATGAGACTTTCAGATACTTTAAAATCCAGATCTGCAGAACTGATAAACGCTGATAAAGACGAAATAATAATTATCGGAAGTACTACTCATGGTCTTAATATTTTTGCCAACGGAATTAAACTGGAACGGGGTGATAAGACAGCTTATGCGGACTCCGAATTTCCTGCAATCGCTTATCCATGGATGAATCAGGAAAAGCTCAGAGGAATTGAGAATATTTTGATACCTTCAATAAATGGAAAAATAAAGATCGGTGATATTGAAAAAACCATTCGCGAAAATAATGTCAAAGTCCTTACTATAAGTTCAGTTGAATTCCTCGGATTTAAAAATGATCTGAATGCAATAGGAAAAATATGCAGGGAAAATAACTGTTATTTTGTAGTGGATGCGATACAGGGAATGGGTGTATGTCCTGTGGATGTGAAAGAAGCGGGAATTGATTTCATGGCTGCAGGTTCTCAGAAATGGATGATGGCGCCGGCAGGTATTGGTTTTGCCTATATCTCCGACAGGATCAGAGATAATGTAGATCCGACATATGTAGCTACTTCAAGTATTGAATATGACTTTAAAAATTTTCTCGACTATAAACTGAATTTTAAAAAAGACGGTAATGCATTTGAAAATTCCACTCCAAATACTCTCGGTATGATCGGACTGATCTCTTCGATAGATTTATTTTTGAAACTAGGAGTAAAAAATATTTTTGAACACATTCAAAAACTTCAGGACATTTTCATAAATGAGATAAAAGATACAGACTTTATTATTGATTCTGATCTGGATCCGGCTCACAGATCCAACATACTTATATTCAGCTTTAAAGATAAAGAAAGGAATGAGGAAGTACAGAAATATCTTGAATCAAAAAATATCTTCATAGCTTTAAGAGAAGGTTTTCTGAGGCTGTCTGCTCATTTATTCAATAACAAAAAAGATATTACAGATCTAACAGATGCACTTAAAGAATTTAATTAAGAATCAGGTGTAAGAGTTGTTTTTTTTTACTGCTTTTATTTTTTCGGAACTTTTAAAATGTATTATATTATTAGTTTAAACTTTAACATTAAATTTTAAATTTAGAATTTTTTTTATTATTTTACATCAATACAAACTTGAATTTGTAATGAAAATGATAATTTATTTTTTAAATGGATTAAATAAAAAATTTAAAAAGGTTCTTATCCTTTCTTTTACAAATTTATTTTTACTATATTTGCTTGCAACTCAATAATAAAATTGACTATACATATTAATATTCATAATTTGTCTATCTAAGTTAAGCCCTAAACAAAAGGAGGTTGTCTTCCACGAACAGGAAACTAAAAATACAGCAAACCGCCGCTACAGTAATCTAAACGGTAAAGTACTGGTTCTTAATCAGAATTATGAACCCCTTACTATTTGCAATGTTCGCAGAGCGATCATCCTAATTTATTTAGGTAAAGCAGAATCTATTTATTGTCTTGAAGCAAAAAAAATATATACAGTAAACAGAAGCTTTGAATATCCAAGTATAGTAAGACTTGTTTTTTTCGTGAGAGTACCATTTAAAAAAATTATTCTTTCACGTAAAAATATATTAAGAAGAGATAATCATAAATGTCAGTACTGTGGTGTAACTTCCAATCTTACTGTGGATCATGTACTGCCAAAATCCAGAGGTGGCGAAGACTCCTGGGAAAATCTTACAACTGCATGCATTAAGTGTAATAATAAAAAAGGGAACCGGACTCCAGATGAGGCAAAATTCACATTGCTGAATGTCCCGAAGAGACCATCTCATATTACGTTTATAAAAAACTTTGCAGGGAGAATTGATGAGGGGTGGAAACCTTATTTATACATGTAGTTAATAGTTAATAGTTAATAGTTAAGTTGGATTTGAGTTTTAATAAATTTAGGTTCAAGTTTGAAAAGTTTTATAGTTTTTAATATTAAATAAAAAAGAGATTATATTATATGTTGAATTACCAATTGTATATTAATGGTGAGTTTTGTGATTCCGATGATAAGAAGACTTTTAAAGCAACAGATCCTTCCAATGGCGAAGTTATTGCCGAAATTTCAAAAGCAGGGATTTCCGATACAAAAAAAGCAGTCAAAGCAGCAAGGGATGCTTTTGACAGCGGTATCTGGAGCGGACTTCCGGGTGAAGAAAGATCAAGATTATTAAAACAGCTTGTAGATAAAATTAATGAAAATGCTGAAAAGCTGACTGAACTTGAAGTAAAAGATTCAGGATCCACTATCAGAAAAGCCGTTGAGGATGTATTCCTTTCTGCAAAAAGTCTGAACTATTTTTCCAAAGCTGCAGCTATAGATCTGAATGAAGAAATAGCCGGATTGTCAAAAGAAGGCGTTAGCAAAAATATTATCAGATATGAACCGGTTGGTGTATGTGCTCTAATAACCCCATGGAATTTCCCTTTGAAAATGGCTATATGGAAACTCGGACCTTCACTTGCTGCCGGTAATACAGTCATACTTAAGCCTGCAATGGAAACTTCTGTAACTGCCTGCGAACTTGCAAGACTCGTTAGCGAAACTGACATTCCTAAAGGTGTTATAAATATTATTACAGGTAGCGGAAGTGAGATTGGTACAGAGCTCGTGAAAAACCCTGACGTTGATAAAGTTGGATTTACCGGATCTACTGAAGTAGGAAAGATCATTATGCAAAATGCTTCTGCGAATCTGAAAAAGATCACACTCGAATGCGGTGGTAAGTCTGCTAACATAGTTCTCGATGATGCAGATCTGGAAATGAGTATAGACGGCGCGATATATGCTGCATTTTATCATCAGGGACAATGCTGCGAAGGCGGTACGAGATTACTCATTCATGAAAAGATCTATGATAAATTTATCTCAGGTATGAAAGAAAAAATTGAACGGATGAAGATCGGCGATCCGATGGATAAATCTGTAACTGTCGGTCCGGTTGTAAATCAAAGTCAATTTGATACTGTAATGAATTATATAAAAACAGGAATTGATGAAGGAGCTGAAATCCTTACCGGCGGAAAACAATATGGAGACAATGGACTTTTTATTGAGCCTACAGTTTTTATAAATGTAAATAATAAAATGAAGATCGCACAGGAAGAAATATTCGGACCTGTGCTTGTAGTTATAAAATTCAAAGATGATGATGAAGCTGTCGCTATAGCAAATGATTCAATATTCGGTCTTGCAGGTGCAGTGTGGTCATCAAATGATGAAAGAGCTTTGAAAATTGCTGACAGACTCAGAACAGGTACAGTCTGGATAAATGAATATCATTTATTAAGCGACAAAGCACCATTCGGCGGATACAAGCAAAGCGGTATCGGCAGAGAGTTTGGATCGGAAGGCTTAAAAGAATATATGGAGGCAAAACATATACATATAGATGAAATAAAGGACAGAACAAAGAAACCATGGTACAGAACTGTCGTACCGAAAGATGTTTAAATAATTATTTTTTAATTTTTACTTTTTAATATTGTTTAAAAATATAATAAAAGGAAAAAAATGTTCTTTGATAAGATTCATCGGCTCGGATGAGAAGCTGGTAGAACTTATGCATAACATCTTCAATGATGAAGAACTAATAGAATTCCTAAACCCGGAATACCTTAATTACAGGACGAAACCTCAGATTAGAAAATGGCTTAAATCAAAATATTCTAATCCCGTTGAGATTTGGTATGTGATCAAGCATAAAAATGATTATGTCGGATATATCTGTTATAAATGGCGGAAGCATTATGATGATGCCTGTGAAATTTCCACAGCCTTAGATAAAAGATACCGTGGACTTGACCTTGGATATGAATCATCGAAGCTGCTTTTGGATCACTTAAGCAGTTCCAAAAAATTCAAATACATTGTCGGCTATATACATAAGAAAAATAAAATTGCCGAAAATAATCTTAAAAAGCTTGGAATGAAAAAGAATAATAAACTTCAGAAAGTTGTGACGAAAGAGTTTTATGACTCTGACGGAAGCAAAAGTGTTTATCATCTTTATTCCATAAATACACTGAAATAGTTTTTTACTTATTTGTTTTAATATTTCGTTGTCTGTTCTATTGTTTATTAAAATGTTAATTACAGATATGTTAATTGACATTACTTAAAGATAAATAAATAAGCTAATTTTCGAATCTAATTTTCGGAAACGATTGAACTCAGTTCTATAAAGTATTTTGTTCATTTTGAATGTGACAATAATTTTTGATAAATAACGAACATGCTTCAGTATTGTAATTAATTTGATCAAAATTCTTTTTTCATAAATTCTCCTGCATTAAGACTTAAATTTAAAAATTTCAATTCCTATATTGCATGTGATTCTTAAAATTCGACAGCATATTTCTAAAGTATTATGGTGATTTTAAAATCATTACTAATAAATAATGAAAACAATTTATTTCAAATTTGAATAATATTCTATCACTTCTGATCTTTATACCGGTAATTTTATCCATACCACTTTTATTTTTTAAAAAAGAAAAAGAAACGCTGATTAAAAGTTATGCATTTCTTATTTCACTTATCCCGCTTGCAATTGCTACGTATCTTTTCTTTGCATACAATCCGGCAAATCCTGATTATCAGTTTGTCGAGAAATTTCAGTGGATAAGTATTTCAAACACATTTTATTTCCTTGGAATAGATGGAATATCAATGCTTCTGATTCTGATGTCAACGTTCATATTTCCGCTGAGCATACTTGCATCATGGACTTCCATTAAGAATAACATAAAGCAGTTTTATTTTTTAGTACTTCTTCTTGACGCAGGGCTGATCGGGGTATTCTCTTCGCTTGATCTGATTTTATTTTATGTCTTCTGGGAATTCATACTTATACCGATGTATTTCATGATCGGATTCTGGGGAGCTGAGGACAGGATATATGCTACTGTAAAGTTTTTTATGTACACAATGTTCGGCAGTCTGCTCATGCTTGTTGGTATAATCTGGCTCGCATTTTTATGCTCACCTACATTAGGAAATTTCACAACTGACTTGACTCTACTGACCACTGCTTCTGCAGGTCTTCCGTTAAATATTCAGATATATTTATTCATTTTATTCACACTGAGTTTTCTTATCAAAGTGCCGCTATTTCCATTCCATACATGGTTGCCCGATGCACACGTACAAGCGCCTACAGCAGGCAGCGTAATTCTTGCCGCTGTTCTTTTGAAAATGGGAACATACGGACTGCTTAGATTTTCGCTTCCGCTTTTTCCAAATGCATTTGTAGCTCTTACTCCTTACATCGCAACGCTGGCTGTTATTGGAATTGTCTATGGAGCTTTGCTATCGATTGTACAGAAGGATATTAAAAAGCTTGTTGCTTATTCTTCTGTATCGCATCTGGGATTTATTGTACTTGGAACATTTGCACTCACTGATGTTGCTTTACAGGGAAGTATAATTCAAATGATAAATCACGGACTTTCCACCGGAGCACTCTTTATGATAGTCGGTGTGCTTTATGAGAGAAGACATACAAAGAAGATTGCAGACTTTGGAGGTATAATGAAAGTCATGCCGGTATTTTCTGTAGTATTTATGATTGTACTTTTTTCTTCAGTCGGACTGCCCGGTTTAAATGGATTCGTTGGTGAATTTCTGATACTGCTCGGTTCATTTTATTCATCCAATCTTGGAACCAATGTATATGCAATAGTTTCAACAACGGCTGTGATACTTGCTGCAGTATATCTGCTGTGGATGTTTCAGAGAGTTATGCTCGGACCAATTGAGAATGAGAAGAATAAAGATCTTCCCGATCTTACAAAAAGAGAACTAATATCATTCTTACCAATAATTGTATTCATAGTCTGGATCGGTGTTCATCCGAATACATTTTTATCAAAGACTGAAACCAGTGTGAAAAAGATCTTAGATAATTTTCATAATTCACAGCATAGTTTCGGGAAATTAAAAGATCAGATTAATAAAGATATCAAACTTACAAATAATAACAAGTAATAGTTAATAGTTAATAGTTAATAGTTAATAGTTGATAGTTAATAGTTAATTTAGTTTAAAATTTTAGAAAACCCTGACTGAAAATTCGGTCAGGGTTTTTTTATTAAATAAATTTTTAACTGTTTTTTTTAATGCTTAAGATTAAAAAAAATTTCAGCAAGACCATTTTCTTCTCTCCAAAAACTTCTCCCTATTCCATTTTCAGAAAATAAGAAGTGCACTTTTAGAATTTTTATAAGCATAGTTCACTTTTATCTTAAATTATTAGTAATTTTTATTTATTTCTAATTTGGATGACAATGCTTAAATTTACTAAATTTTTTTAATGAACGATTTTCAAAAAATATTTTCGGGTAAGATCTTACTTGCTCCAATGGAAGATGTTACCGAGCCGCCATTCAGACTGATTTGCAGAAGGCTCGGTGCTGACATAGTATATACAGAATTTATTTCAGCAGAAGGTCTCATCAGGGATGCAAGAAAAGCCCGCGCAAAATTATTCTTTTATGAAGAAGAAAGACCAGTTGCAATTCAGATATTTGGCGGAAATGACGAAGTGCTAGTGCAGGCTGCGCAGATCTCTGAAGAAGCCGATCCGGATTTCATTGACATAAACTGCGGATGCTGGGTCAAAGATGTTGCGATGCGTGGTGCCGGTGCAGGACTTTTGAGAGACATTCCCAAAATGGCTAAGATAGCAGAGTCCGTTTTGAAAAATGTAAAACTTCCTGTGACTCTAAAGACGCGATTAGGTTGGGACATTGATTCAATAGTTATAGTAGAAGTTGCAAAGATATTAGAAAGTATTGGAGTGCAGGCTTTGACTGTTCACTGCCGACTCAGAAATCAGGGAAATAAAGGGGACGCAGACTGGAGCTGGATAAAAAGAATTAAAGATGCAGGCGTACAAATGCCCATCATCCTTAATGGAAATATAAAAGATCATAACGATGTAAAAACTGCTTTTGATGGATATGAAGCAGATGCAGTGATGATAGGTCAGGCAGCTATTACAAATCCATGGATATTCGAACAGACAAAATTCTTTCTCAAAAATGGATTCGCTCCTGAAGAAGCAACAGTAAAACAAAAAACCGATATCTGTCTTGACCATCTGAAACTTGCCTGTGATCTGAAAGGTGAAGACCTTGGAGTGAGAGAATTCAGGAAACACTATTCGGGATATCTGAGAAACCTGAGAGATGTTAGTAAATTCAGACTTGAACTTATGCAGTATAATGACTTTAATTCCATTAAAGAAAAGATCATTAATTTCCGAGTGAGTTATATCGAAACTGAAGACAGTATATCTTATCAATAATATATAAATTTCTTAGCTATCATAAATTTCATTATATTTAACAGTTCCGAAAAAATTCAAAAATATTTTATAAAAAGTTTAATAATCTAATTACACATTATGGAAGCACTGGCAGGAGTATTTTTTGTATTTGCAGGGATCTTAGGATTCATTTTATTTATTGCAATACTCAGAGCATTCAGAGTATTAAATGAGTATGAGCGTGGCGTCATTTTCAGACTTGGAAAATTCTCTGCAGTCAAAGGACCGGGGCTGATCATTCTAATTCCTATTATGGATAAGATGGTAAAGATGAGTCTCAGAACGATTGCACTCGATGTACCATCGCAGGATATTATCACAAAGGACAACGTTTCAGTAAAAGTAAATGCTGTAGTATATTTCAGAGTAGTAGATCCAAACAAAGCTATAATACAGGTTGAGGATTTTATGTATGCAACTTCACTTATCTCACAGACGACTCTTCGTACTGTAACGGGTCAGGGAGATCTCGATGATCTGCTTACACACAGAGATCTTGTGAACAGTAAGCTTCGAGAATTGATAGACAAAGAAACTGAGCCTTGGGGAATTCAGGTATTGAATGTTGAATTAAAAAATGTCGATCTGCCTCAGGAAATGATAAGAGCAATGTCACGTCAGGCGGAAGCTGAAAGAGATAAGCGTGCAAAGATCATTAACTCCGAAGGTGAATTCATGTCAGCACAGAAGCTCGGTGAAGCAGCGGATATACTCGGTAAAAGTCAGAATGCATTACAGCTTCGATATCTTCAGGTAATGACTGAGATTGCAGCTGAGAAAAATTCGACAATGATCATACCTCTGCCGATGGAGATAATGAGATATTTTACTGCTATGACTGATAGTCTCAATAATGCCAAAAATAAGAAAGATTAATAATTAATAGAATTAAAATTATTTGGAACTCAAATTCATCGCAAAATAGTAAGAAATTTTTCAGTGAATTTTTCAAATACAAAATCTAAATTTTTAAAAGCACGATTCAGAATAATTCATAAGTAATTCCCCCTTAAAAAAATGGGGAGCGAAGGGGGTTGTTGCCGAAAGAAATAGCAAACAGCAAATTGTAAAAAACAACTCTAGACTGTAAACAGTAGGATCAATTTAAACTGAATTTTACAAACCCCTCCCAGCCTCCCCTTTGAACAAAGGGGAGGAGAAATATCAGTTTATAAAATCTTTTTGGTTCTGGCTTTGCCAGTGTATGAATTAAGAAATAAAAATTATGAATTAAAATTATAAATCATTTAATGAGAAAATTACTTACGCCAAGGATATTATTAATTTCAATAATGCTGATAATATTTAGTGCCGCAGAGATCTCTAATCTGATCTCAGCAGAGCAGATCAAAACAATTCCATTCAAAGAAAATTTATTCAATTCAGAAAATTTGGATAACACATGGGCAGCAAATAAACTCGCTTCAATGTCTTTAAGAGAGAAGATCGCTCAGATGATAATTTCATATTCGGATGGATTTTTAGTAGATGAAGGCTCATCAGAATTTAACAGAATGAGCAATTTAATTGAGAATGAAAAGATCGGCGGATTTATTTTTTTTAAAGGAAATTCTGTAGAAGAAGCAAAGCTTATAAATAAACTTCAGGGAATAAGTGAAACACCATTGCTTATGTCAGCCGATTTTGAAAGAGGAACAAAGATGCGGCTGAATGACGGGAGTTTATTTCCAAACAACATGGCACTCGGTGCAACAGGAAATACAGATCTTGCATATCAGATGGGACTTCAGATTGCAAAAGAATGCAGGGCAATCGGCATTCATCAGAATTATGCACCTGTACTCGACATAAATAATAATCCGGATAATCCGATAATCAATGTAAGATCTTACGGTGAAGATCCGCTGCTTGTATCAAAGTTAGGACTGAGTTTTATTCAGGGACTGCAGGAAGGCGGAGTCATAGCAACTGCAAAACATTTCCCGGGACATGGTGATACAGATATTGATTCACACAGTGATCTGCCGGTTCTGAATTTTTCCCGGGAGAGATTAGATAATCTTGAATTAATTCCGTTTCAAAATGCAGTTGATGCAGGTGTAATGTCAGTCATGATCGCACATCTTTCTCTTCCATCAATAGACGATGAAGCTTTTTTACCGGCTTCACTTTCAGAAAAAATTATTGATGATCTTCTGAACAGACAAATGGGATTCAAAGGACTTGTAGTCACAGATGCTCTGAATATGGCAGGTATCGTAAAACATTTTTCCACTGAAGATGTAGCTCTTAGATGCGTCGATGCAGGAGTCGATCTGATTCTCATGCCTCAGGGAGAATCAACTACGATCTCGACAATTGAGAATGCAGTTAATAACGGCAGTATTTCTGAAGAAAGGATAGACCGTTCAGTAAAGAAGATACTCGATGCAAAGAACTGGCTGAAGCTTCATGAGAATAAATATTCTGAGCCGTCTGAAGTCATGAACATTGTAAATTCGAGCAACGCTAAAAAAATATCACAGGACATAGCTGACGAATCTATTACACTGGTAAAGAATGAAGGCAACATACTCCCCTTTCAGAATATTTCAGATAAGACATGTCTGATAATTTCACTGAATAACGGAAACGAAAATGCAAACTCTAATTTCTTTGCGACTCAGTTTGAAAATAATAATAAGTTTAAAGATTCATATTTCTATGATCTCTCAGGAGATATCACTAATAAAGATGAAATATTATTCGAAGCTGAAAATTCTGACATTATACTTATTCCAATTTATGCAAAGGTAAAAATAAACACCGGCACAGTCGGACTTCCAAATTCACAGATCTCTCTCATAAATTCTCTGATCTCTACCGGAAAAAAAGTGATTGTTATATCCTTCGGCAATCCCTATCTGATACAGGGTTTCCCGGATGTTGACTCATATATTTGCGCTTATGCCGATGCTGAATCTTCTATAATTTCATCAATAAATGCTTTGAATGGAATTATTAAGTTCAAAGGTAAATTACCTGTAACTATTAGTCAGGAATTCAAACTGGGACATGGCATTACAAATTAAATTTTTACAGTTTTTTGTTTTAGTAGTAATTTTCTTTTCAGCAGTACACAGAGACTCTTTTTCACAACCATTCACACAGGAATTTGACGGGATCAATTTCAGTCTTCCGGGCGGAAATTCATACTCACCATTTAACGGCGGTCAGAATAATGCAAGAATTCAGTTCGTTGATCTAGACGGTGACAGTGATCTGGATCTGTTTACATTTGATGCTGATACTTCATTATATTTTTATAGAAATACAGGTAATTCACAAACTCCTCAGTATAAACTTATCACAACACGGTTTCAGGATCTGAGATTTTTCAACTGGTTTTATTTTACGGATATAGACAATGATAATGACGTCGATCTATTTGCAGGTGGTGATCTGCAGTCGGTTATGTTTTTCAGAAATACTGGTAGTGCTGTTTCACCTGTTTTTAATCTCGAAATTCAGGAACTCAGATCTTCAGGGGATACAGTGATCTACAGTGAGGCAAACTGTGTACCGATTTTTAAGGATTTGGATAACGACGGAGACAAAGATTTTTTTACCGGTCAATCACTTGGCACTATAACTTATTATGAAAATACCGGAACTTCAATTAATTTTGAATTTACTTTCAGGACTGATCTCTGGCAGAACCTTCTGATCATTTCCCCTGCTTTTGACAACAGGCACGGTGCGAATTCACTTGAGTTTGCTGACACAGACAATGACAATGATTTTGACCTGTACTGGGGAGATCTTTTTTCAAAGGGAATTTATTTTATTAGAAATGACGGAACACCATCAGTACCAAACGTTGTAATTGCTGATTCTATTTATCCTCATAATTCACCATATATTTCACTCGGATACAATTCAACCAGATTTACAGATATTGATAATGACGGTGATCAGGACATGTTTGTATCTGTTTTGTATTTGTCACAGAATAAAAATAATTTTACTTTTTACCGAAATGACGGCTCAGCCGGTAATCCTTTATTCAACAGGCTAACTGATAATTTTTTAAATAATGCAGATGTCGGCGGCAGCAGTAATCCTGCGTTTGCAGATCTTGACAATGACGGTGATCAGGATCTTTTATTGGGAAATGATTATTCCACTTTGACTTATTATAAAAACACCGGAAGCGTTTCTGAACCTTCTTATACTTTTATAACTGATTCACTCCCCGTTATTTCAGAAAGTTTTAATTATTCTCCATGTCTTGCAGATCTTGATAATGATGGTGATCAGGATATGATATTAGGAAGCTATCTGAGAGATTCACTTTGGTTTTTCAGAAATACAGGTACTCCTGAAATTTTCATATTTACACTTGAATCACGCGGACATCAGATGGGACTTACAACACTTGGACAAAGTACAACTCCAGCGCTTGTTGATATTGACGGAGACAATGATCTCGACTTTTTTTCAGGCGGAACTAACGGAAGACTAATTTATTATGAAAACACCGGCTCTGCTTCCGTTTTTAATTTTTCCTTTATATCAAATTTTTATAATAATATTGACGCAGGAGATGACAGCTCGCCAAGATTTTTTGACATCGACAATGACGGTGATTTTGATCTGTTCATAGGTAAACTTAACGGGCAGATTTCTTTTTATAAAAATAACGGCACACCGCAGAATCCCTCATTTACACTCGAGACAAATAATTATGGCGGCATAAATGTTCATCAGAATGCAGTGCCATATTTTATTGATATAAATAATGATACTGACTTAGATTTATTTGTTGGTAATATAAAAGGAGGTCTTTATTATTACAGAAATGACAAGATCTCCTCAATTAATCTTTCTGAAACTGAGCTGCCATCTTCATTCAGACTTGAACAAAATTTCCCAAATCCTTTTAACCCATCGACAGTGATCAGATTTGAAAGTCATTTTAATTCTGATATCAGATTATCGATTTTTGACATAAACGGGAAGGAAGTAGAAGTTTTATTTAATGGAGCAATCACTCAAGGCTCACATGAATTCAGGTTTAATGCCGCAGCTTACTCAAGCGGGATTTATTTCGCAAGATTACAAAGCGGAATAAATATTCAGAATATTAAAATGATGTATTTAAAATAAGTATTAAATAAACTATTTTTAACAAATCCTCAAAAAACAATTTCTTAAAATTAATTATATAAAAATGAAAAAAATTATTTTCTCATTTCTATTACTTTCAGCATTGCTGTTGAATCTTACAAATGATTCATATGCAGGTGACCGGAAAGTTGTGATAGAAAGATTTACTAGTACCACATGTGGACCTTGTGCTTCGAACAATCCAAATCTGGATGCATACCTTAATTCATCAGATCCTAATAAAGTTGTATCACTGAGTTATCACATGAGCTGGCCTGCACCGGGAAATGACCCGATGTATCTGATAAATATTGCAGACAATAATTCAAGAAGATCCAATTACGGAGTTAATGCAATTCCTACATGGGTATTTGATGGACTTACTAGTATCACCGGCGGCAGTACATCGACAGTTTCGAATTTGGTTAATGCCAGAACTGACGTGCTTTCACCAGTTACAATAATAATGTCAGAAACCAGAACAGGTTCTACAGTAAATACAACTGTAAAGATCTATTGCGAGAAAGTTTTACCAAATCCAAATGCAACTGTTCATTTTGTAATATCTGAAAAATTTGTACAGTATCCTTTCCCGCCCGGAACTAATGGTGAATCATCATTTCATGATGTAATGAGAAGGATGCTTCCAAACGGGATCGGTACAGGAGTTACACTACTCCCCGGAAAAGTCATTACTTTAAATTATTCATATGAGCTGGATCCTTCATGGAATGCTGATCAGATCGAAAGTGTAGTAATGGTTCAAGGAGCTCCGCTCGAAATTCACAATACCGGTACTCTGACTAATGACTTTAATTTATATTCATCACCTGCTTACAGAGTAGTAAACCAGGGAGTTACACAGGATGCAAATTACAAAGTTCATATTCCTTCAGTAGCTGATGGATATAACTCTGCTGTTACATTTACTTCAGAAGTACTTCAAGCAACTCCCGGAATTACGGTAAATTACAGTAATGGAAATGTAATCAGTAATTTTCCTGATTCTCTTGATGTAAATGTATCATCAAACGGATCAGTACCTGCAGGAGAATATACAATAGTGCTTACCGGTACAAGTGCAAGCGGTAAAGTTCACAAAACTATCATAAATTATCTTGTCGGAAGAAGTTACATTGTGACAGGAACCGACAGAGGAACTCTTGCTTATAAAGTGGACGGAACAAGTTATTCAACTCCACGAGTATTTACATGGGATCTGAATTCACAACATACTCTGGAAGCAATTTCACCTCAGACTGTCGGAAATTATAAATATCTTTATGATAGTTGGACTAACGGCGGATCACAGACACAGACTGTAACAATTAACACTACTGATGTTGCATATGCTGCTATTTATGATGTACAGTACAGATTACTCGGACTTGTAAATCCTGCAGGATTGCCTGTTACAATGTCAGGCGGCGTTGGAAGCTACATAGATTCAGGCGCAGTTGTAAATCTTAATTTGTCTGCTTTGCAGGTAAGTCATAACGGGAAGACATATTATTTTAGCAGATGGGAAGGTCAGGGAGTAGGTTCATATACAGGACCAAATACTACTGCGCAGTTTAATATGAATTCAGTTATTGTTCAGACTGCAATTTATGATACAATTGATGTAGGTATCTCAAATTACAGTTCATTGGTACCGGATAAATTCTCATTATATCAAAACTATCCAAACCCATTCAATCCTTCTACAAACATCAGATTTGATATTGCAAAATCTACATTTGCTTCAATAGTAGTTTATGACATTCTTGGTAAAGAAGTATCACAATTAGTCAATCAGGTTCTGACACCGGGTTCATATCAGTTTTCTTTTAATGCAGGTAATTTCCCAAGCGGAATTTATTATTACAAGATTCAGACTGATCAGTTCACAGACATAAAGAAAATGATGCTGCTCAAGTAATATTAAATTTTAAATTTTAAATTTTAAATAATTAATAACTTCCGGGATCATTTAGATTTCGGAAGTTTTTTTTTGTCAGGTTGTCAGATGTTTATTTTGGTAAGTTCGTTTTTAAAGAATAGTTGTAAATGAAATTGATTTCAATTGAAACCTTGTATTATGTATTTCAGTCATAAAAAATATATGTATTAATTTTTTAATTTTTTAAATCAAAATATTATGAGAATACTTATACTTTTTACAGCAGTTTCATTTTTCTTATTAAAGGATGTACACGCTCAGTCATTTGCGGGAAAAGATGACATTAAATTCTGGCAGTGGTATAACAGCAAACCATCGGTGGAAGTAACTTACGGCAATTCAAATATCAGTTTTGGTAATACCGGATACGATTTTGCTCCATCCGGTCTGATAGAAATGAATCTTGGATTTACATCAAAAAAGAAATCGGACTTTGGTAAAAATATAGTCAGGTTTAAAAACAGATTTCTTTTTTTGGGATATAGTTCCACTGATAATTCTACCAGGCAGACTTCATCAGGGATAAATTCAAACCTATGGAAGTTTGGATTTGGCAATAAAAGCGGGTACGGTGTTTCACTAAGTAAGACTGCATCAATTCTCCCCTATTCATCTACCACTTTTAACTGGTCAAATTTTAAATACAACAAACCAAATGACTTTAGTACAAACACAAGTGAACAGGAATACTATGCAGCAATTGATAATATGGCAGGTGTATTCAGATTTGGAAGTTCATTTGAAGCCGGTATAAATCTTAATGTGATAAAAGGATTTTCTGTTCAGCCGAAGTATGAGATCGCCGATATTTTCCCGAGACATCTGGTCGGATATCAGATGATGAGTTCAGCAATCGAGTATGCAGGATTTAACATGCTCGAATTGTTTACAAAAAAGATCATAAGGAATTCTCCTGTAGCCGGAACATTCGTGAACTTCCTTTTGCTGAATGCTTATCAATATGGATTTTATAAGCTTAAAAAAGATCAGATGTTCTGGCCATTCACCAGCACTGCTCCTATGAGATATGAGACATTTAAGCTTGGAATGACTTTTGTGTTCTGATTTGAAAAATTAATTCAGAAAGCATTTTCAGTCACCTTTCCGGGTCTTGTTTTATTTAAATCAATAGTTTAAGTTTTAAATAATTCAAAAAGGAGAAATTATGAAATACTATTTTACTACATTAAAATGTGCTTGCTTGCTTGCTTGCTTAATAATGTTCAGTCCTTCTCAATCATTCAGTCAACTAACTTATCCGACAAAATATCCTACGGCAGTCATTCCTCATAATGGGGATAGCAGTCGTTTTCCTTTCTTGTATATGCCTATGGAATATCAGGATAATGCAGGTCAGGATACTTTTAAGTTGTATTACGTAAAAAAAACAACGCCTTATAAATATTATTTAGCGAGATCAATTGATTATGGAATTACATGGACTGATACACAACGAGTAACAACTTATTCACATGAACCAATTATTAAAGTTCCTGACTCGACAAAACTTTATATGGGGTATGGGCGATGGGTAGGAACTATCTCATATATGAGTAAAGCTGAATCGACTGATGGAGGATTTACATTTACTGATTCAAGTATTGTTATGTTGTTAGGAGAAGATAAATCATTTTTATGGAATGAGGATACTGGGGAATATTGGGGATATGTCAGACCTTTTCCTGTAGAAAATTCTTGTTGTTTTAGACCTGGATGTATTTCTATTGGTGATGGAGTTAGAAAAATTGCTTTAATGAAAAACAGCACTTACTTTCCAAATTCTAATTACTGGAGTGCGAGAAATATTATTTTGGAAGTAGATACAAATGATTATATGAACAGCGCTTCTCCCGATTTCAGAACTCAGATTTATTATATGCAGGTGTTTAGAAACGAGGATGACTGGTGGGGATTGATTGGTATGTACAGAGTTGGTGATAATGGAGGTGAAAATAATCCATATCCATTTTCAGATTCAGAATATACAGTTGATGTTGAGTTAGTCTGGTCTGACAATGGTGAAGAATGGTTTAGAACAAATAACAGGCAACCAATCTTAGCATTACATGATTCGATAAATCAAGTTTTTGCAGTAGGAAATATAGTTCAGGATTCTGTTTATTTTTATTCATCCGAAAGTACTTTACATCATTCACATTATTATACTAATAATTATTGTGGAGCAGAAAATAATGCTATTAAACAGGGAAAATATTTCAGTATATATTTATATAAAATGAGTATTGATAAACTAAATGAATGGAGACCTCCTTCAGTAGTAAATATAAATTGTGCAGTTGAGGGTTTTTTAAATACAGGAACGGGAAAACATAATATCAGGGATACCTTATCAGCACAGTTAAGAAATTCTACTTCACCATATGGAGTTGCTTCCACAATTAATGCAGTTATTGATTCCGTAACCTTTCTTGGAAACTTTAATTTTCCACATGTAGCTCCCGGTAATTATTATCTGACAATTTATGGTAGAAATTCACTTGAGACATGGAGTGCAAGCACTATTTCAATTTCAAATAGTTCAGACGCTGTATATGATTTTACAACAGGTTATTCTAAAGCTTATGGAGGAAATTTAATTCTGAAAGGAAGTGAATATTGTATATATTCCGGAGATGTGAATAATGATAATTTTATAGATGGGACTGATGAAGGATTGATTGATAATGATATTTTATATTCTGTCTCAGGTTATGTTAATACAGATTTAAACGGCGATATGGCAGTTGATATTTCTGATGCTGCAATTGCTGGAAATAATTCATTCAATCTCGTTGGGACTATAAGTCCTTAATAAAATAAATAAAAAAATTATAAATTTAAAAATAATGGAGTAATTATGAAAAACTTAAACAATTTAATAGTAATATTAATAATCAGTTTTTTCTTTGCAAACCCAGTAAATTCAACACCAATAAATCAATTCATAAACTCAGTCTCACCTCCCATGAATGCAAACAGCGTAGTCAAATCATCTGACATTGTTATTTCATTCGAACAGATCATGAATGGCTCGACAATGACTGCAGCTAATGTAAAAGTCTTTGGTTATGAGACGGGACTTATGAATGTCTCATTGGATTATAATTCAGTTGCCAATTCTCTGACAATAAATCCTATAAATGAATTTAAAAATGGTGAGATCGTCAGTGTAACACTCACAGCAGGAATAAAAACAATTTCAAATCAGAGTATTTTACCATTTGTTTATAAATTCAGAGCAAAAGCGATTGGAGGTACTGGAAGTTTTATCTTATCTTCGGAAATCGGCAACACAACAGACGGATACATCAGGTCAGGTGATTTAGATTCGGATGGTGATATCGATTTAGTAATAAACAATTCTGTTTATAAGAACAATGGGAATGCTTTATTTAACCTTTCTTCAACACTTAGCCAGCAGGGAAGACCTGATTTTTTTGACGCGGATAATGATAATGACCTTGATATTCTATTAAGCTATAATGGAACAATTTATTTTTACAAAAATGATGGTTTGGGAAATTTTAGTTTGTTTTCTAATTTTCCTGGCAGTGTCTGGGCTTATGGTGATCTTAATGGAAATGGATTTATGGATTTTGCTTATTTTATATCTTCAAGTGAAGTAAAGACTGCTTTGAATAATGATGGCATATTTAATCAGACACAATCATATTCTCTCACTGGTCAATGTCTGAATTCTGGAAATTATACAGACAATCTTTTATTTAATGATTTCAATAATGACGGTAGTATGGACATCATGTCTATAAGTGGATGGGTAGGAGGAAGTAGTATTACTTTCTACGACATATGCAGAAGTTATAATAGACTAACAAATAACGGAACTGGAGATTTTACAGTTCAAGAAGTTAATTCTCATATCAGAGAAGGGTTTCAACCTTTCATTTATGTTGCAGGAGATTCAAAGTCATTCGACTTTAATGGAGATGGAAATGTGGATATTACTTCACCTATATTAGCTTTAAGCAATAATGGCAATGGTTCATTTTCTGAAACAGGTAATTTTTATCCATATAGTAATTCCTTAGATTTTGATTTTAATGGAGACGGCCTTATAGATTTATGTGCAAATATTCTAAACTCACCTATTTTTGCTTATACAAATGACGGATCGGGTAACTTTTTATTGACAATACAGAATACTGTTACCTTAGGATTTGGTTCAACATGTGGAGATTTTGATAATGATGGTGATATTGATATTGCGTTTAAAGAATATAATAATGACAAAGTCGCTATCCTTCTCAACGGCGATACACCTTTACCAATCGAGCTTTCATCATTCACTTCAAGCATAAATTTAAATTCCGTAAAACTAAACTGGACTACCTCGCAGGAGCAGAATAATTCAGGTTTTGAAATTCAGAGAACGGATAATTTAAATGAAGGTCAGGAAGCATGGAAGAAAGTTGATTTTATAAACGGCGAAGGAAATTCAAGTGCTGAAAAAAATTATTCTTATGAAGATAAAAATCTTGCATCAGGAAAATATAAATACAGACTTAAGCAGATAGACTTCAATGGTAATTTTGAATATCATGAACTTTCAAACGAAGTGGTCATTGGAAT
>JBATSB010000196.1:0-11397 GCA_049293015.1 Ignavibacteria bacterium | reverse complement strand
GGGTGCACATAGAGCATATATACAATTTATGCAATGCTTTTGAACTACTATGTAATATAAGGATTAATTTTAATAAAGATAAATTGATCGAACTGGAACGCATGGAATTTCCATTAACCATATTTCTTCAAAAAAAACGGCAGGAAATTTTGAAAGAATATAAGGTGAAATACAGAAACTTTTAGAAACTTGGACAAACAATGAAAAACTTTCCTTGACCAAGTATAGACTTATATATAAATTTGAATTTAAAAAATGATTGCTACTCTAATAGTTTAAAATTATTTATGAAAACAAAATTTCGTGAATTAATACTTTTAGGGTTCATTTTAATATTTATAGGGTGTGAAGAGGAGAATACTGTTGAAACAAATGATCCGGTTCCAACGGGACCACAATTGATTCTATATTTGCCGTTTAGCGGAAATGCTAATGATGAAAGCGGAAATGGAAATAACGCCAGTGTAATTAACGCAACATTAGCTTCTGACAGGAGTGGCAATAACAATTCAGCCTATTATTTTAATGGTAATAGTAATTATATAAGTATCCCATCATCAAGTTCTTTAGAATCAGTTAAAAATGGAATTTCATTTTCAGCATGGTTTTATATCAATGAATGGTATGACGATAAATGGGCTCCACTTATTTCAAAATCCAGCAACAGCAGTCATGGAATGTTTGGATTTCAGTTACTCAATTTCAGTACTCGAAAAGAATTTGAAGTTAAACTTAAAGGCAGTTCGGTAAATGCTGATTACTTATTCCAAAAAAATCAATGGTATCATATTGCATTTACCTGGGATGGCACAAACTGTAAGTATTTTGTAAATGGTGCAAAGTTTTATGAAAGACAATGGAATAATACAATTAGTCCTAACAATAAACCTTTACTGATTGGTAAAGATACCCCGGAAATTACAGAATATTTTAATGGAAGAATAGATGATATTAGAATTTATGATAAAGCGATTGGTGAGACACAGGTTGATTCTTTGTTTAGATTGAATAATTAAATTGGTAAATAATTTATTAATATAAATTTTTTCAAAACATGAAATTAAAATTCCTAAATGTGTTAGCCGTATCTTTTCTAACATTAAATTCAGTGATACTGAACGTAAGCTTTAGCCAGGATAAGGAAAAATTAAGCAGCAATATTAATTCTAATATTTCAGAAATCCACCCTGTTATCTCAGCAGATGGAAACCATTTATATTTTATAAGAAGCAAGTGGAATGACAATCAAATAGAAAATCAGATGATTTGGTATTCCGAAAAAGATCCAAATGGAGACTGGAAAAAATCAGTAAAAATGTCTGAACCTTTTAACAAAGGTGATATAAACAAAATTGTTTCAATCTCTCCTGATGGCAATGAAATTGTTTTATCATATGGAATTAGAAAAACTAATAAAAGTGAATTACTAAGAATACAAAAAAATAATAATGAGTGGAAAGTTGCAGAAATACTTAAACCCAAATCTGAAGATGAAGAACAATTTAAAAACTCATATTGGGGATTCGTCAGTTATTCAACATCGGGAAAAGTTGCAATTGTATCTGCAAATAAAACTAAGGATCTAAATGATAAATTTAATGAATTATACGTTTCCTTTTTAAAAGGCGACACTTGGTCAAGAGCACATAAAATAGGAAAACCTTTGAATATATTTGAAGGAGAATGGGGGAGTTTAAATCCATACTTAGCACCAGATGATAAAACTTTGTATTTTGCGAGTGAAAGAAAAAATGGATATGGCAGTTTGGACATTTACATGAGCAAACGATTGGACGATTCTTGGATGAAATGGTCCGACCCAGTTAACTTAGGGGCAAACTTAAATTCTAAAAGGTTTGATAGTTTTTACTGTATAGATGCAAAAGGTGAATATGCATACTTTGTTTCTTCTATTGAAGGTACAGGAAATGATGATATATATAGAATTAAATTACCAGAAAATTTAAAACCCGATCCGGTAGTTTTAGTATATGGAAAAGTAATAAATTCTAAGAACAGCCAACCTTTGGATGCAACCATATTTTATAATTCGTTGAGTGATAATGTAGAAGCGGGAACAGCTAAATCAAATTCTTTTGACGGTAATTATAAAATTATTCTTCCATACGGGAAAAAATATTCTTTCCAGGCAAGCAATTCCGGTTACTACTCAATTTCAAATTATCTGGACTTATCAGAAATTAATAATTACAAGGAAATGAACATTAATATAGAGATGAAACCTGTTGAAATAGGTGAGATTATTAGAATGAACAATATATTTTTTGATTTCAATGAAGCTACACTCAAAACTGAGTCATACATGGAGTTAAACAGAGTTGTAAAGCTTTTATCAGACAATTCAAATATTGAAATTGAATTGTCGGGTCATACAGATAATATTGGCACTGATGAATATAATTTGAACCTTTCCAAATTAAGAGCAGATGCTGTTACAAGTTATCTTGTTGCAAAAGGGATTAATGGTGTAAGAATTAGCACTATTGGATATGGCAAAAACAATCCGGTTTCAACGAATGACAGTGAAGAAGGAAGGCAACTAAATAGACGTGTGGAATTTACAATTTTGAAAAAGTAATTTAAAATTTATTAATTTATTTTAATCATATTCGCGTAAAATGTTTATTTTTTCTTTAGCGAAGACAGATTCTAATTTAGACCAAATATAAGCATTTTAATTGATGTTAGCCCGAAAATCCAAAAAGGATCAATTGATAATTATTTTTTTGAAATTAATACAATACAATTTATTTTCCTTTCAAGAAAAGACAATATAGGTAAATATGTAAGTGATAATGAAGAAGTAAATATAGTAATATCTTATTTTGTCAACGGATCAAAAGTGATGAAATTCCCTTTACAATAATGAGTAGGGAAATAAAAAGTAACAAATTCAATATCATTTGCATTTTATCAATAAGTTTATAAGATTAAAAAAATGAAAAAATATTTATTATTAATATCTTTAATAACTTTTATACTTTTCAACAATTGCTATTCACAGATCGGAAACTCTCCTTATCCGATTATCTTTGTGCATGGAATAAATAGTGATGAAGATACTTGGAAAGAGGTAGTGAGCTTCTTAAAAAAATCTTATTCAACCAGCGCTAACAATACATTAAATTTTGTACTTAATGCAAAGGGAGGAGATACTACTAATTATTTGGAAGATGTTATAATGCCAACTCAAGACATAAATGGCAATATGGTAAATAGATTAGTTAATTCTAATATTTTTCTTATAAACTTTAAAAATTTCTGGAACCAAAACATTGACGATCCTAAAATTGATATACACAGTAATGAAGGACCTGGCACGTTATTTACCCAATCAAAAAGTAATGAATCAGCAATTTACAAACAGGGTTATGCTCTAAGTTTATGTATTAAAGAAGTTCTTAAGGTTACAGGATCTGAAAAAGTTATTTTGGTTGGACACTCTATGGGAGGACTTGCAATTCGGGAATACTTACAAAGAAAAGAAAACGGAAAAAATATTAGGTGGGTAGATCCTGAAGATGTTACCAATGGGCATAAAGTTGCAAAAGTTGTTACCTTAAGTACTCCCCATCTTGGCTCAAATGCCTTTTTTGTGTATTTCGCTAAAATCAATAAATTCAGTGAGGCTATAAGGGATTTAAGATTTACTTATGATTTGGGAATTAAATCAGCTTATTTGTTTGGGAATAGTGAATCAGATATTCCAATATTAGCATACAATAACAGGGACGTAAATTGTAACGGCAATTCGACAGATATTATTATGGGAATAAATTCCGGCACTTCATTTAATGAATCATTCCCTTTACCAAACAATATAAATTATACCTGGGTGATTTCAAAAAGTACTCCAACAGGTGATGGATGTGTAGATACTGACAGACAATGGTTATATAATCAAAGCAAAAAAGCAGAACCATTAAATATCACAGATACTCTTATGACTAATAAAATCCATGCTGATTTTTCAGGTTTGAAAGGAGTTAACAGCGATGTAAAAACTACTTTAAGAGCATTAGATGAACCGGATACTAAAGAATTATCTTATCCAATTAAATTTAATGTTAATTATTCAGGTTTCATTACAACACAATCAAAAGGGGCAAGTGAGGACATAGATTATTATAACGTATCAGTTCAGGAACCTGGTAAACTTTATGTTAGCATTAGTGGGAGTAATTGCGGATTAACAGATATTGCACTAATTTCTGATAAGGAATTAATTAATAAGAGTATTAAAACTAAACCTGTTAACATAGAGCAGAATGTTAGCAAAAGAGTCTATTATTTGAGGGTTAAAGGAAATGGAAAGAAAAACACTAAACTCAATAGTTATAATTTAAAAATAAATTTTTTGCCGCAGAATTTAAACAACGGACTTTTAGTTTATTATCCTTTTGAAAAAAATTTTAATGATTATTCTGGAAATCAAATTAATGGTACAGCTGATGGTAATCCGAAATTTGCCTTAGGTGTATTAGGGAATTCTGTTAAATTTATTGGAGATCCATCAAATAATTGTACATTTTATTCTGGTGGCGACAGAATTAGAATGCCCTTAATAAATTTTTCTTCGATGAATAGTTTCACTATTTCATTATGGGTGTATGATAACAAAGTTACGTGTGGTGCAGAAACTTATTTTTTCCAAGGGGATGATTGGGCACCAGGAACTAATATTCAAATTACAAATTTTTACGATTCCAAAATTATTTTTGCAGTTGGTGCCTATGCTCAAAAAGAAAATCAGACTTTGGAAGTATCTTTTAGACAAGAAGATAAAAATAAGTTTACGTTATATACTATTTCTTATGCAGATGGGGTTATGAATGCTTTCAGAAATTCTGAATTTCTTGGATCTTTAAATCAAAAAGTAAGATATTCAAATAGTTATTCTGGCATCGCATCACATGCTTGGTACGGAGGTACTGCAACATCTGCTAGATTTACTGGAAAGATTGATGAATTTCGAATTTACAATCGTGCCTTATCTTCTGAAGAAGTTTTGCAATTATATAATGCTTTTAAATGAGTTGATTTAAACTCTAAAATTTTCTATAAATCTTAATTGGATTCAATTCACTACGTTTACATTAAAAGAATAAAGAAACGGAAATTTAAGATAACTCTTTTTTATAATCTAAAAAAAACTAAATGAAAAAAACTAAACTGTTTTCTAAAAGCTTCTCTGCTCCATTATTTATTTTATTTGTTTTATCTTTTATCAGTTCCATAGTACAGGCACAGCCTCAAAATATGGATACAGAAGGATGTGCTGCCTGCGGTGTATTTACGGGAGTTATGATACTGATTCCAGTATTATGGTTTGCAATAAGTATTGCGTTATTAGTATGGACAGCACGGGATGCAAAGTCCAGGGGAATGGACGGAGCGGTTTTATGGATGATACTTGTACTTTTTCTTGGACCTATCGGACTGTTGATTTATATATTTTCCAGACCACAGGGAAATCTAATTCAATGTCCACAATGTAATAATAAACGACTTCAGGCAAGTGCAAAATGTCCACATTGCAACAATATTTAAAAAGACCGGAGCCGTACCTGATAATTCTTGTTTTGATTATGTTGTTAACAATAATTGATGTTTGCAGAAAACCGGAGGATCAGATAACTGGAAGCATTTATATTAGTGGAGTTCGTTCATATCAAAAATACGGAAGACCTGTTCTAAAAGGAAAAGTGCTCTGCAGATATAGTCCTACATGTTCTGAATATTCAATAATTGCGGTAAAAGAAAATGGGATTTTAAAAGGGTTGGAAATGACATACTATCGAATTGAATCTTGCAGACCGTATATACAAAAGTAATATATGCTTTTTTATTCTAACAATGGTTAAAATGTATTTTAGAATTAAGTAAACGATTATAATTTGAATAATATTTATTTAGGAATTTGATAAATTTTAGTTAAGAATTTTTCTCGGATGAAGAACTTAAACTTGAAAGAATTTGAATCCACAAAATACCTGATTGCAATATTTCTTTTGTTTACTGTATTGCTTTCATCATGTAATAATACTGAAAATGAAACTGATGTTAAGGCAGCTCCCAAAACTGAAACTGCAGATTTTATAATTGAGCAAAAAGACTATGAGGTAATCGTCGGATCTTTTCTTGGTGATGATAAGAGATGTTACTACGGCGACGATCCTCCATCATCTTTAAATTTGATCTGGAAATGCTGGCTCGGTGGCGCAACTTCGCACATGATTTATAATTTATCAGGTTCAAATATGCGCTATGGAGCCGGCTGGACAGGGCAGCCGTTATTGTTTAAGGAAAAAGAAAAATTATATATACTTCAGGGCTCCTTTGATTATAATCTCAGAAAAATTGACGCTTCAAATGGAAATGTCGAATGGAAATATTCTTTTGATGATGCAATCAAAGGAACCGGCACTTTGTATTTAAATAAAAACTCAGAAAGCGAAGAAAGCAGGTTTATAGTGCTTCAAGGCAGCAGACAGTCAGCAAGGTCTGAATATAATTTCAGAGGTATTTCAGTGTTTAGCGGTGAAGAACTTTTCAGAATGAAGGTCGAGCGCACAAAGAGTTACAGCAGAGATGTTGACGGCTCTGCACTCATAGTCGGAGATACAGCTTATATAGGTCTTGAAAATGGTATTCTTAAAGTGTTTAATCCGGGCAATAAAAATGTAGTAGAAAACGGAAAATTTTATGAACCCGAAGTATATAAAGAGATAAATTTATTTTCACAAAAAGATATTGCACGGATTGGCGGCAATATAATTACTGAATCCTCGCCGGCTTATCTTAATGGCAGGATATATATTTCCTCCGGTTCGGGAAATGTTTATGGATATAATATTGCGAAAAGTGAAATTGACTGGGAATATTTTATTGGTTCTGACTTAAATGGATCGGCTGTAGTAACTAAAGATAGTTGTTTACTTATTCCGGTTGAAAAACAATTTATTGCCGGAAATGGAGGATTGCTGAAACTTGATCCCCGTAAGTCTCCTGAAGATGCTCTTGTCTGGTATTTTCCGGTTGGAAATCTGAAGATGCTTTCATGGGACGGTGGAGTAATTGGCAGCGCATCAATTAATGATAAATATAAATCACCAAATTCAAAATCACTTGCGGCTTTCAGCGGTATAGACGGGTATTTATATGTCGTGGATTACAAATCATCAGACGGAACTGCAAATAGCTTTGACGGTAAAACGACTGTTGATAAACCTGAACTAATTTTTAAATATAAAACAGGATCTTCGATATCTTCCCCGATAATATTTAAGGATAAGTTAATTTCCTGCGGTTACGGCGGAATTTATCTGTTCGATTTTGATGAAAATTGTAATTTTACTTTGATAGAAAAAAAGAATTATAATATTGAAGCAACACCGGTCGTTTACGATGGAAAAGTATTTGTCGCTTCGAAAGACGGATGGCTTTATTGTTTTGGTGATGAAAAATAATGATAGGTCTGTATAAATACTATTGATTTAAATTAATAAAAATGTAAAAATATATTATAATGTTTGAATCAATTTAAAAACATATTCAATTAAAAATAAAATTACTTCTATGAAAACAATTTATCTATTTACTACAGTGTTATTAATAATGATGATTCAAAGTAATGCTCTTGCTCAATTTCAAGAATTTCTACCATCTGAAAATGAATACGTAACCGGATATTCTTATGATGACTGGATTGTGGCTGATGAGACTGAATATTCTGGAAAATACGAATATATTAAGAATGAATGGGTAACTAAAGTCTATGATCCATTTATAATTATTACAAACAAAAACGATAATGTTTTATTTGAAATTACAGAGGATATTGGCGATGGTACATTTCTAAGCACCAATGAAATTATAACTACGAATTCAGAGGGCTTTCAAGCAGGCAACCGATCAGGTATATTTAGAAAATTAACTTATAAGGATAAAAACGGAATAGAGAAAATCTCATATCAAATAAGGATGAACGGTGATTGTTGTGATGGAGCATGTGATGATTACTTTGAGAGAGTGGAAATTAATTCCGGTAATTAAAATTCTAAAATAATTAAATATGAATACTTTAAGAATATTCATTTTATTGTTTGTAATATTTTGTCCAGTCATTTCCTGTGGTCAAAACAATAAGAAGGCAGATTCTGGTTATGCAGAATCAACAATGACTGAATTTGATTATTATGAAACATTGAGATTGGAGAGGAAAGAGAAAAAAGTGAAAGTTGTATATGTTTATTCGTTTTTTAACGATGCTCTTGAAATGAAAGATTACTTTGATGAAAATGGTTATTTGAAAAAGAGAGAACATTATTTTACTTCTTTTGATTCAGATGAAAGAAAACTTTCAGCACAACTAGAGATTACTAGTTATACCGAATTTGGACAAATCTCGGGTGTATATATATCATTTGAGGAATCAGAAGATACAAGTAAATTAAGTTTTGAAAATTTAAATTTGAAAAATTTTTACGAAACTGATTTATTTACAAGTAAAGAATCTGTTGATTCGGTTTTATTTATTTTTAATGAATCAGGATTGCTAGCTGAGAAAAGATTTTATAATAGTAATAATACAGACTACAATTTAAAAGAATTACTAATATATGATGAGAATAAAAAATTAAAAGAATTAAAATATATTCCTGATAAGAGTATTTCCAGTACAGTAAGATACAAATATAATGACAAAGGACTGCTTTTGGAAGAAGTTAGTACTTATGATTCTCAACCTGATGGAAGAGCATTTGGTGTCAGATATGAATACATTTTTTTTGATTCTAATGATTCTTTAAAAAAATAAATAAAGAAGCACTTCCCGGAGATATTGTAGTAAATCAGGAAAAAATATTTTTATCTTCCGAAATAGACTGGGTAACAATTATAAATTACAGAGATTGGATAGAACCGGTCATTGAAAATTATGCAGGAAAGTATGAGTTCTTAAAACCTGCTCAGGATGAAGATGGAGAATTTCTTGCTGATGTATATATTTATATAACAGAAATAAAATTCAATGGTGATAATATTTTGGTTTTAGTTTATTCAGAATTTGAATATGGATCTGAAGGAGTTGATATTTGTCATATAAAAAAAAGAGGGCAACAAATTTGGAATTGATGGGATATTTGTTGAATTGAAATATAAAACGAGAAGTAACGAAATAAAAACAGTAAAAGGTTTTTTAGAGTTTGGTGACAACAATAAAATTGAATATTTTTCAGAGTTTAAAAAATAAAAGTGTATTTTTTTAATAGGACTGTACACTTTTATAAAAACTGTTATTCAGGAATTGAAGAGTTAAGAAATAAAACATAATAAATTTATAAAGAATTTTCAAACCTGCCATATAAAATGTCAAATGATCCGGAAGAAATAATATTTACTTTTGAATTTTATGAATAATTCTGTTAGACATTCTGGTTTTCAGTTTTTGAAATATAGAAAGATTAATTATTTCTATGCAGCTCTAATATTAATTTATTTATTCTTCTGTTATCTCATGCTTCAGATAACGCTTCAGTATATTCCTTATAATACTGATGTAGCATTCTTAAGGATAAAGCAGGATGTAATTGATTTGCCGTTTTATAAAATTGCTTTTTTTACTCATGTATATACAGCTATATTTGTGCTAATTGCAGGGTTGACACAATTCTCTTCATTTATCAGAAAACATTTTACTAATCTTCATAAAATATCCGGATGGGTTTATGCTTTTACGGTAATAATTCTTGCAGGACCATCAGGGTTTTTTATGGGAATCTACGCTAACGGCGGGATGATCTCACAAACTGCGTTTTGTTTGCTGGGGATTCTGTGGATCTACTTTACGGCAATGGCAATAATCAGTGCAGTTAAAAAGGATATTAAGTCGCACAGGAAATATATGATCAGAAGTTTTGCTTTAACTTTGTCAGCTATATCATTAAGAGCTTGGAAATATGTTATAGTGTTTTTATTTGAACCAAGACCGATGGATGTCTATCAGATTGTGGCGTGGCTTGGATGGATACCTAATTTAATAATTGCAGAAATAATTATAACTAAATTTTACAGAAGTAAAATCAAAAATTGAAGATACATTCTAAAAACTTTATAAATTAAATCTAACGAAAATGAAAAATCTATTAATATTCTTAATGTTTGTTGTATTCGTTTCATGTAATAAAGAAAATACTAATAAAACAGAGCATTCTGAAGAAAAGATAAATGGTGCGGAAACTTCTGATAAATCAAATGAGATACAAAACCGTGTAACACCGGATTCTGTAAAAGCAATTCTAGGATACTATGTTGGCGAATTCATTGCTGAAGAGTATAATGAAGAGAGTCCATATACTTACAGCAATAAAATTACAATATCTATTGATTCCATTTCAAATGACATCTTGTACGGTCACAGTATTGTAGCAGGTAATAACAGACCATTTAAGGGAAGTGTCGAATACAAAAATAATTCCTATTCAGCTAAAGTATCAGAGCCGGGTGATGATAAATATGACGGAGAATTTTCTTTTTCAATTTATCCGGATTCATTAAAGATCAATGGAATATGGAATTCATATGATAAGAAAATCATGGTAACAAAACGCATATACAGTCTTGGTAAAAGAGATTTTGCTTATAATAAAGAAAATAATATTCCGGAAAATAAAAACTGGAATAGTTTATATGAACAAAACCCAAAATATCCGGATAAAATAGAAAGTATATCAAATGTAATATCCAAAATAAATGCATCAAATACTTTACTTACGAAAAGTGATATTGAAAATCTATATAAAGGTGATCTGGAAGTAATAAGAAATTCGATTTATGCAAGACACGGATATTCTTTTCAGAACAGAAAAATGAGATATTTTTTTGATAATGAAATTGACTGGTATATGCCTGTAACTACAGATATTAGAAATGAACTTACTGAAACAGAGAAAAAAAATATAGATCTTTTAAAGAGATATGAAGATCATGCCGAAAGCTATTATGATTCATACGGAAGATAGAATGAATTTTTTTGTGAAAAATAATTTAATATGATTAATAAATGTATTTAATGAAAAATTACCTGATTTTTTTATTTCTGTTTTCAATTATATCCTGCTCTTGTGATTCTGAAAAAGGCAATACCGAGAAGGATTATCTCAAGCCGGGATCTGATACTGTTGTAAAAAGTTATACTCCGGGTGATCCGCATAAACTTGTAGAATCTTACCCGGATTTTCTGGATTCTCTCAGCAATAATTATTTGTACTGGCGGGATGGCACAAAAATGGTTTATGATGACGGGAATAAAAGTAAATCACATGATAAAAAACTAAATGAACCTGATATTGAAGATATGTTGTCACAGGAATACAT
>JBATSB010000195.1:0-22754 GCA_049293015.1 Ignavibacteria bacterium | reverse complement strand
AAGAAATGCTATTTGCAAAATAAAATTAGCAAGAGGTAGTTTTAAAAAATAAAAATAATCTGTCCAAAACAGAAGTATTTTAAAACTTTATTGCCTTTTTAAAAATGTTTTGGACAGCAGTGATTTTTAATAAATTCCAATAAAAATTAATAATCAATATTAAGATGAAAAAACTACTAGAATGTTTTTTTGTAATACTAATATTTATCTCTTTTCAAACAGAAAAGGCAAATTCTCAGGGATTTAACAGTATTGTAACCCCTGATGGTGTTTATGTAATAGCAGTAGGGGATAACGGTCTGGTTTTCAGGTCATCTAATTCTGGTATCTCTTGGTCAAGTTATACCATTAATGCAGAAGATCTTAGCAGTGTTACTTCATTTGGAAATGATGTCTGGATTGCAGGTGAGACTGGTAATATTCATAAAACAGGGAAATCGAATTCTGCTGTATCTACTATTAGTACAGGATCTACTTCTAATGTAAATTCTATTTCATTCGTAAATAACTCTGTCGGTTTTATCTGTGGAGATAACGGTACCGTCTATAAGTCTTTAAACGGTGGTGAATCATGGACAGTATCCAACAGTGGTATTGCAAATGTCAATCTGAATTCAATTTCATTTCTAGATAATATGAAAGGAGTGGTAGTTGGTGATGATGGATATGCATATCTAACAGATGACGGAGGAATGACCTGGACAGCTCAGGCAATGGTCACAAATTATAATCTTTTGAAAACTAAATATTTTACTGAAGGAATAGTAATTACAGGTGAATACGGTGTTATGAAAACAAAATTGAACAGCGGGATATGGAATAATGTCGATACTAAGATAAATTCTGATTTTAGAGGAATAGGTGGTACTTCTTTTTATAATGTTCATGTCTGCGGAGGCGGTGGCTTTATCAGAAACAATTCTAACAGCAGTGCGGAATTTCTAAACTTCGAAATAAATCCCATGATGGCAAATCTTGTGGACATATTTTATTTTGATAATAACCTTGGATTTGCTGTAAGCAGCTTAAATAAAGCAATTATCAGAACAACTAACAGCGGTACCTCATGGGATCTGCCTTCCGGCACATCAGTCGCTCAAAACTGGACTCAGAAATCACCTTCAGGAAGCGGTATTGGAAATAATCTCTGTATGCATCCAACTGACAGAAATTCTACTTTTGTTGTTTATGGAAATAAGGTTTATGTCAGCAGAGATAAAGGTGAAACATGGAGTCAGATCGCAACAATATCTGTTGGTTCAAGAGCACATTCATTTTATGTAAGTCCTGTCGATACAAATATCTGGGTATCTGCAATTGAAAGTACACCTGACAAAATTGTAAGATCAACAGATTACGGTCAGACCTGGAATACTATTCTTTCATATGATTTCAGTACATATGGACAACCTTTAGAAATGGATCAGAATGATCCGACAAATTTTTACTTTGCACCATCTAATTCAAGCAGTACAGGATTGTTCAGATCTACTGATAACGGTGCTACATTCAATTTAGTCGCACCTTATAACAATTCTGCAATTGGACAGCCTTGTGATCTGATCGTAATGTGGGATAATTCTGATATACTTTATATGGGTGATGACGGAGCTGATATTTATAAAACAACTAACAGAGGTGTAAATTGGTATCTCGTAAAGCCAGGATCTTCTTCTGAAATTCCTTCAATGTGTAATTCAGTTTTCGATCAGTCTATTTGTTATGCAACTACGTGGGGCAGCTCACAGGTATTCAGAACTACAAACTTTGGTGAAAACTGGAATATTACATCAAATAATTCTGGCAGCGGCTGGGGTTCAGATCTTTGCAGAGAAGATCCTACTGTTGTATTAACAGGTAATTATGGTTCACAGTCATATCTTACAACAAACGGCGGAGCAAATTTCTTTAACGTTAATTCAGGACTAAGCGGTGCAGGTGCAGGTATTCTAGTTCCGGACAGAGGTTATCTCCTTAATATGCAGACCGGCAGCTTGTATAAGATGAATATTCTTTACAGTGTCCTTACAAATATAAATGAAAATACAGCTTCTGTTTCTGTTCCGGAAAACTTTGAACTTTATCAAAATTATCCAAATCCTTTTAATCCTGTAACCAACATTAAGTTTTCTATAGCTCAAAATGGAAATGTTTCTTTGAAGATATATGACAGATTAGGTAAAGAAGTAGAAATATTATCCGAAGGTTATAGAAATGCAGGAACGTATGAAATTAATTTTGATGCATCTAAGCTATCTTCAGGAGTTTATTTCTATAAATTAGTTTCAAATGATTTTGTTTCGACAAAGAAAATGCTGCTTGTAAAATAAAATTTGCTTTTTAAATCATTATAAAACCGGCTGAATAAATATTTCAGTCGGTTTTTTATTTGGCAAATTCTTTATTAGAAGTTTTAGATTTCTTTTTAATCAATAGTTCCAGTTTAGACAAAAGCCAGTCTTTCCTTCTGAACTGAGGTTCGGAATAGATCTTATTATAAAGAATTTCTATCAGACATATATCACTTTTGCCATTGTCAATCTTAATTAAAGCTTTAAAATATTTTATAAACTTTAATTGATTTAATAAAACATTTTTAGATAATACTTTATTGGTTGAAAGGGAATGACTAGTAGTCTCAGCCAGTGAAAGTGCAGAATCAAAATAACCTTTTTCAAAATAAAGAATCATATATATTACTTCAGAATCTAATTTAATAATTATATTATCCCGCTTTACCCTGGAGAGATAATTTAAAGCTTCATCAAAATTACCTTTCTCAAAATTCAGATAAGCAAAACTATAGTTCGATATATTTTTCTGAGTTTCAGGATTATGGTATGTTTTATGTTTATTTATGTAATCTTCTGCCCAGTCATATTCTTTAAGTTTTAAAGCATAAAGTAAAATACTTCTGTATTCAGAAAAATTAATATATCCTCTGCCTTCAGAAATATAAAGCTCTTTGCTGATCATTAATTTATAATTTTCAAAAAGATTTCTTAAATATTCTTTTTTACCTTCAGCTATATTTATTAAATAATAAATATTCAAATGTGAAAAGAATGTGTACAAAAGATTTTTATTCAAATATGAAGCCATTTTTATCAATACTTCATTCATACTTGTCAGATTATCTTTAACATATGGGTCTTTCATTAACAGTATATCATATTTGCAAAGATCTACAAACAATGCTTCTGATTTTGAAAGGTTATTTCTCGATTCAAGGTATTTGATCAGATCAAAAGTTTCAAAAAAACTTTCAAATGTATTTTCAATATCCGCATCCTTAAAAGATTTTTTATTGACAAGCATCATATTACTGTATACTGTACTGGATAAAAGAAGATGAAGTAAAATATATTTATGTGCATTTTTCAGATTCTTGTTAAGACTTTGTAGATTGTTTGTCCTGATATTAAAGCTGCCTTTTAAATCTTCTCTGAAATTTTTGTAATAAAATGACTCATTAGTAATTTCCTCAATGTCAATTTTCTCATCTATCTGAGTAGATAATTTTTCAAACATTGGATACAAAATCCTTTTCTCATACTGGTCAAGCAGGCTGGTCTGCCTCCTGTCATTATTTGATTTTATATCCACACAAACAAGATAATCCTCTGAAAGCTTTGTCAAATTGGACAAATACTTTCTAAACAAAGTATCACTATATTTTTTATCAGGATTTATTTTTGAAAATAAATTTTCCTTTGTAAATTCTACTGAATTAAATTCAGGGTAGTAATTCTTTAACTCATTAAAAAGTCTAACTAGAGTTGATTGATTATTGAAATATGGAGACGATACAAATTTTTCAAATTCACTAAGTTCTTTTTTAGAGAAAGTACTTATTACTTTTATAAGATTAGATGAGTGAAGAGATTTTTTATGATTGTCAGACTTGATTTTCCCGTTAGAATTTAACGAATCAACTAAACTAACTTCCTCGGTTACAACTTTTTTCATGTTAAATTTAAATTAATCAAACCCCAAATTCGAAATAAATATAAATTTATTTTATGTTATTCTTTCAATGAAAGGTTTTACTATCTATAGATCTTAAGTTGATTTTTTTAAAATTACTTTTTTAAAATATTAAAAAATGTTAATTAATATTAGAAAATTGTCTTTTTATTCAGAATTAATTTGATAGAATGTATATACTTTAGGTATAAAAAAAAATCTCTAAAAATTGACTGAAATTTGGCCGGGTAATAAATTTAAAAAACAATATTGGCGTAGAAATAACTGAAATGATTTTGTCAATTTTAACATAATTTTGATAATTTCATATTGATTCAATGTGAATAGTATTTCATATTTGAATTCTAAAAAAAAATTAAAAAATTATTATTTTTAAATAAATTTGGATACTGAAAGCAATTTTAATCCAGATTCAGAAGTGAAAATCAGAATAATTTTCTTTGGAGAAACTTTTGAACAAATTAAATTTCTAAAGTTCTTTTAATTAGATTATAAACAGTGGAAGGTCAGAATAGAAATTGCATAAGCAAAAATCCATTCTCAAATTCATGTCAAGATAAAATTTCTTTTATTAGTTTTATCAAATTTTAAAAAGTAGTTAAAAATGTTCATAAATAAAAAATTTCTTATTAATATGGTATTGTTTTTATTCCAGAGTACTTTTTATTTTAATATAGTATAACACCAAATGTTGTATGTTTCAGATTTGAATGGTGACAATATTGTTGGTATTACAGATATTGTTATTGCAGAAAATAATGCATTCAACTTTGTTTCGTCAGTCATTCCTTAACTTTCACACAATTTCATTTAAAGAGGAGTAACTCAACTCCACTTTTTTTCAATTAAAATCTTTACTGACTCAAATTTATTTTGAGTTTGTATCTTCAAAATACAGTTTAGTATTGATATAAAAATAAGTATCTTTGTTTAATTAAATTATTTGGAAGATAACACAGATAATTAAGGCAATTTTCTGAAAGAACTTCTTTAATCAATTCCCTGTGTTTTCTAATTCTATTTTACAATAATTATAAATTATATTGATAATTATTTACTTCATTCATTTAACATCGTATGTATAAGGGACTTATCCGGAGGTGCAAAATAATGATCCTTTCCTCATCAATATTTGTCTTATTGATTGGAGTTGCTATGCTTTTTTTCCCTGGCGGTAACCTCGTTGATAAAACCTCTCTTCATTATAATTTTTTTTTTAATTCTCTAAGTGATCTTGGAAATTCAATAACTATTACCGGTAAAGACAATACCGGTTCAAAAATTTTATATATTACTGCTTTTGGCAGCCTTGGACTTGTTATGATCTATTTTTCAAAGATCTGGTGGGGAATGGGTACTGATGTGATAAATATGAAAGTTATTGGATATGTAAGTAAAATTTTTTTAATTATAAGTGGTCTTGGTTTTATAGGTATTGCTTTTACTCCCGTAAGTGCATTTTTTGAAATACATATGATATATTTTGAAATAATGCTGTTCGCTTATTCGGTTTGGATCATTTTGATTATGATCATTCAAAACAGTAATGACAAACTTCGTAAATTATTCATGACGAATTTTTTTAATCTGTTGATAATGATAGTTTATATTTTAATAATGCTGAATTATGATAAACCTAAGAATGAAGATGATTTTCAATTTTATGCTTTCTCACAAATGATCGCCATTTTATCTATTGTTGTAAATCTGTTTATTCAGTCAGTTGGTCTGATGCATTTCCTCAAAACTACAGATTACAGAAGAAGTGGTATCAGAGATTTTTATGTGTGATCTGATTTAATTATTTAAGAGGTGAGTTAAATCGAAATGTAAATTAGTTTTAATCTATTTTTTTCTTCCTTATCAAAATTTCCTGCTCTTCAACTTCTTTTTCAATTTATCCTTATTTACTTCAAACTTTGCAAACATTTTTCCATCTATCATTAATACAGGTATTTTTAATTTGTATTTTTGAAATTCAGCATCATTTTCAATATCAATAACTTCAATATTAAAATCAGAACCGGTATTTAATTCAAGAATACTTTCTTTAACTATATTAACCATTACCTCGCAAAGATGACAATTCTTTTTAGAATATATCTCTATTTTCAAAACTAAGCTTTAGCTTTTTTCAGATCAAGATCCTTTTCTTTTGTAAGGAGTTTAAAAAGCAGCATTGTACCACCTAATATCATTACAACAGAAATTATCTGAGCCTGACTTAATCCGAATATTATTCTTGGATTCAGTCTGATTATTTCTATCAGAATTCTTTCAATTCCTGACAATATTAAAAAGTAAGAGAAAATAATTCCGGGAGTTTTGAATTTAGCTCTGTTTTTCCAAAGGAAATAAAATATAAATACTGAAACTATAGTTTCATAAACAGATGTAGGATGAACCAATACTCCTTCGGCAGTCGGAACTGTTCCATTTGAATAACTGTATCCGATAAATTCCCAAAACGTACCGTTCACTTCAGTTCCATAATCCCCGTCACCGGACAAATGACAACCGATCCTTGCAATTCCATAACCGATAGCAGCGCTTGGTGACATCATGTCAAACATTTTGAGGACTGATATTTTTTTTACTTTGCAATAAATTAAAACAAGAATAATTGCAAATGCTAACCCTCCGTAAAAAGTAAGTCCTGATGGTGAAAATATTGTGTCAAAAGTAAAATATGATAACAAAGGTCTGCCTGAACCAAAATTCCATTCTTCTATAATATAAAAGAACTTTGAACCGACTATGCCGCCAATAAGACAAAGAAATGTTACAGTTACTCCAATGTTCTCATCCATTCCGTTTCTTTTAAGTTCTTTACTGAATAAAGAACTTCCGACTAAAAATGCTATTCCAAGCATCAGTCCGTAACTGTAAACAGGTA
Organism: Ignavibacteria bacterium; assembly: GCA_049293015.1. GTDB lineage: Bacteria > Bacteroidota > Ignavibacteria > Tepidaquicellales > Tepidaquicellaceae > UBA2330. The sequence goes on along the minus strand of JBATSB010000195.1, from coordinate 15,871 downwards.
CCGGACCTATTTCAAATAATTTAGGATACATTATATTTTTCTGTGAATATTTCCAGGAATTTCTTCTCCGGCTCTGATTTAATTTTAATATTTTTTGGTGAGATCTTTATTTCAAATTTACATTTGTTCTTTCCGTATTTTAATAAGATGAGATCGTAATCAACATTCTTAAATTCATAAAATTTAAACTTATGACAGGCAGGTCCTGCTTTTGAAATATCAAGGATCGGTGCAGAGAGACCTTCTATATTAAATTTTATTACTTTATTTTCAGTATCAATATTTGAATCTAAATTTATTTTATACTCGAAATTTTCGAATACTTTTACTGTCCTGAAATCAAACTGAATGAATTCTTTATCTTTTGTTTTATCAAACTCTCGGCTGATATAAAGCTCGTACTCAAATTCCAGCTTGTCAGGTCTTACCTGTTTAGTTCTCATAAAATAGAAATATTTTTATTAGTCTAAATTATTTTTAATATTCTCAAATCCACTAACAGTCACTTCAGATCCGTCAGACATCTTTTTTATCTTTGCAGAATTACTTTTGATCTCTTCATCGCCGATCACAATTACAAATTCAGCGTGAGACCTGTTAGCTTCCTTCATCTGGGACTTTACGCTTCTGTTAAGAAAATCAGTTTCACATTTAATACCTTGTTTACGTAGATCTTCCAGCAATTTAAATGAAAACTTTTTACTTTCTTCACCCATGCTAACTATAAACAATTTCAGATGATTGTTAACATCAGGCAGTAAAATTTTTGATTCCATGATCATCAGTATTCTTTCTATGCCTGCTGCAAATCCAATTGCAGGAGTCGGCTTACCACCAAGCTGCTCTATAAGCAGATCATATCTGCCGCCTCCGAGTAAAGCATTTTGAGCTCCGAGTGAATCGGATACAAATTCAAATGTAGTCGAAGTATAATAATCAAAACCTCTAACGAGTCTGTTATCGGTTTCAAATTCAACCCCATTCACTGTAAGTATATCAAGTATCTTTTCAAAATTTCCTTTGCTCTCATCATTAAGATATTTATAAAGTACAGGTGCGTCTTTTAAAATCTTTAGGTCTCCAGGATTTTTGGAATCGAGAATTCTTAAAGGATTAATTACAAATCGTCTCTGACTGTCAGGTGAAAGTTCGTTAAGATATTTACTTAAATATTTTTTAAATTCTACAAAGAAAACATCCCTTTCGGCTGCAGTTCCGATCGTATTTATTTTAATTACTGAATCATCAATTCCGAATGATCTGATTATACTGTCGGCAAGAATTATAATCTCTGCATCAATGTAAGGGTCGTTGCTTCCTATAGATTCCGCTCCAAATTGTGAAAATTCTCTGAACCTGCCTGCCTGCGGTCTTTCCCGTCTGAACATATTACAAATATAAAAAAGCTTCTGAAGAGGGGATTCGTTATTAAGATTATTTTCAATGTAAGACCTAATTACAGGCGCTGTCATTTCCGGCTTCAAAGTAAATTCGTCATTCTTAAATGTGTACATTTCCTTGGAGACAATATCCGTCTCCTCGCCGATTCCTCTTTTGAAAAGTTCAGTCTTCTCAAAAGTAGGCGTACGTATCTCTGCAAAATTATAGATTTCGAAATTTTCTCTTACTTTTGTTTCCAGAAAATATCTCTGACGTGCTTTTTCGGGAAGTAGATCGTAAGTACCTTTTGGTTTTTGGATAAGCATTGGCAAAAATATAATTTTAATGTCATTAAATAAACACAATAACAATGTTCAATTGTCAATGTTCAATGTTCAATGTATAATGTTCAATGTACGATATTCAATATACGGTATTCAATATACAACTTTCAATTTTTAAAGATAAAAGTATTTTGTTTGTAGATGAAAGTTCAATTAACAAAGATCATTTATATCATAAAGATAGTTTTACAAGAACGTAAAATTTTTGATTTAACTAGTTTAATATTTGATTTGATTTTTTGAACTGATTGATCTTTTCTATAAACCAAAATTTTGAACCTGTTTTACCATCTAATACATCCTTCTCAAACTGCATCAATTCATATTCATCAAAATTTCGTTTGATCTTAAATAATCTGTGAACATTAGTTATAAACTTACCATACCAGTTTTTATACTGATCACTTACAGAGCTGTTCTTTTTTAAAAAATGTTTGTACGTATCAAGGAGGTAAATAAAATTTTCATAATCACCGGTTTCATAATACAACATTGCCTGAAGATCCTTTATATCAAACTTAAGTATGAAATGTTCAAGTTTTATTTTAAGACAATTCTGTAAAGCTATATCAAACTTTCCGATTGAAAAATTATAATAAGCATCAGTGTAATAATTCATATTCTCTTTGTATTCTTCCTGTAACAATTCAAAGAAATTAATTTTTACAAATTTAATAAGTTTATAATCAGACAGCATTCCAGCCATTTTGATAATATTAGAATAAGAAAAAATATTAACTCTGCCATCCGATTCAGTAAAAATATTTTCATCGATACGCTTTTTATACAGTTCAAGAAATTCTATAACTTTATTGTCGTTCTTTCCTGAAGGTCTTATATTTAATGCATCACCAAGTGAGATATACAATCTTGATTTTTCTTCCTGAGTGAACAGCCCTGAATATTTATATAAATGTTTTTTAAAGTTAATATAATTTTCTCTGTTCTCAGGATAAGCAAAAGCCAGAAAAATAAAATAATACATCTTTAATATTTGCTGATCTTTTTTTTCGGTTTTAGTCACAGTTGTAATAAATCTTCTTGTATCTTCATTACCGAATATGACTTTTGAAAAATTGGTAGCAGCAGATTTATTACTTCTCAGTTCAAGAGTTGAAATATCATTGAACACATATGACAAATTGACAATTACTTCATTTAAATACATTTCTGAAACAATCAAGATTTCACTGCTTATTGCTTCCTGATATTTTGTATTTACAGAACTGTGATTAATCTTTTTATATATCAGCTTTTGAATATCAGAATAATAACTCTGATAAAATTTACTTTTCGAAATTTCCTTATAAAGTTTATCATATTTAGAAAAGAATTTATTATGAATTTTTCTTTCTGAAAGTGCATCCAGTAAAATGAAATTTTTCCCTAATTCATTCTCTTCATATTTTATCACTTCAATAAATTTCTCTATAAGTCCTGTCAGATCAAATACCAGGTTTTTGAAAACACCTGCATTGAATTTCTTTTTGGGATACATGTGTTTCCAGATCACATCTTTTTTAATCTGATCAACTGTAAGTGAAGGAGAACTTTCTCTAATAGCTTCAAAGAATTTTACTGCATTTGGTTTTTTATTATAAAAAGGAGACTTCAGAAATTCTTCAAAACGTGTAAACTCTTTTTTTGATAAGCTATTAAGAACCTGTATTAAAAGTAAATTTTTCATAAAATAAAATTAGCAAATACTTAATTACTTATTTTCTCCAGATACACGATAAAACTTCTTCAAAATTTATCCCTATGTAAATCGCAAATATTTTTCTTTGGATAAAAGAAATTAAGATATTAAATTGTATCCGTTAACTTAAAATAGTAATAAATAATATTAAAAATGAAAATGTTTATTAAAAAAATCTTTATCAATAGTAAAATATCAGGTACTGCAATAAATAATTATAATCAATTTATAAAAACCGATGAATATCAAATTCCAAACTAAAGTCATCACAACGGAATATCCTAAAAAAAAAATTAGACAGGATAAAAATCATAGTTTCAGGAGCAAGAGAAGTATAAATAATAGATTAACTGAATTTAAAAAACTCTTATCAAATCTAATTTTAAAAATAGAATAAAAATTTTTAAATAAATTATAAACTAAATTAATCACATTATGAAAAAACCATTAATACCAATCTACACAGTATTTTCAATAGCACTATTGTTTTTATTTACTTCACATGTTAATGCAAACTGGCCGATCTCTGAGAGAAAGAATTCAACTTTACAATCAGGACAGAGTGCCATTTTAAACGACCAAAACATTGAAAATAAATCTTCAGGAAAAAGCGTATCTGATTCACTGCCTGAAGGAGTTTCAAGAGACTGGCTCAATAGTCTTAAAGATGAAAACGGTAACAGGATCATTCCCAACACCGAGAATGAACAAAATAATCAGACAAGCCGCGTAAATGAGAATCCCGAAGGTGATGCATTTCAAAGAAAAATATTTAACGGACAGAGTTTAAACAGTCATTTTGGATTTTCTGTCAACAGTGCCGGCGATGTTAACGCAGACGGATTTGATGATATTGTAATAGGAGCTTATGCATATATTTCAAATACAGGGAAAGCTTATTTATTTTTTGGAGGAAGCAATATGAATACAGTTCCTGATCTGGTATTAACGGGAGTTTCAACAAACAACTTTTTAGGATGGTCTGTTGCATCTGCAGGTGATCTTAATGCCGATGGTTATGGTGATTTCGTGTTCGGCTCTGACGGATACAACTTAGATCAGGGAAGAGTTTATGTTTTTTTGGGTGGAGCTTTAATTAACAATACTCCTGATTTAGTAATTACAGGTGAAGCTATAGGCAATAGATTCGGATCTTCAGTAAGAAATGCCGGTGATGTAAACGGAGATGGATTTACTGACCTTATCATCGGAGCACTTGGATATTCTTCTTCAAAAGGCAGAGCTTATATTTATTACGGAGGAATTAATCCCGATACAATTGCAGATAAAAAAATTACAGGTGAATCCACTTTTAACTTTTTTGGTACTTCGGTTTCTTCAGCCGGTGACTTCAACGGAGACGGGTTTGGAGACTTCATTATCGGAGCTAGCGGATTTTCAAGCAATTCCGGAAGATCATATTTGTATTATGGAAATGCTACACCGGATACAATTGCTGATCTGATAATGACCGGTACATCCGGCAGCTATTTTGGTCATTCTGTAGCCAGCGCTGGTGATGTAAATGGTGACGGATTTTCCGATATAATAACAGGAGCTTACGGATTTTCTTCATTAACTGGCAGAGCTTATATTTTCTATGGAGGTGTATCTTCTGACAATTTGGCTGATGTGACTTTTGATGCAGAAGCGGCTGGAAATTATTTTGGAATTTCAACTTCATCAGCCGGTGATCTGAATGGAGATGGTTTTGATGATGTAGTGATCGGAGCAAGCAGATATCTAACTTCGATAGGTAGAGTTTATGTTTATTTTGGCGGAGCACTTATGAACAATATTCCGGATGCGGTTATGACCGGAGAAACAACCTCTAATTTTTTCGGAATATCGGTTGCATCTGCAGGTGATATTAACGGTGACGGGTATCCTGAATTGTTAGTAGGAGCAAGCGGATTTTCATCAAATAAAGGAAGGGTATATCTGTATGATTATTTTATGAAAAATGATTTAACTTATGATCTGGTAATGACCGGAGCTACAGCAAGTGACATTTTCGGAACTTCTGTTTCAAATGCGGGGGATGTGAATGGTGACGGATATTCGGATGTAATAGTCGGAGCTCCTAGTAATGATGCAGGCGGCTCTGATGCCGGACGAGCTTATATTTATTTGGGAGGAGTGATGATGGATAATGTCCCGGATGTGATTATGACGGGAGATTCTGCAAATAATAATTTTGGATATTTTGTATCGGATGCGGGAGATGTAAATGGTGACGGGTACAGTGATGTGATCTTAGGTGCTTTTGGTAACAGAGATTATACCGGAAAAGCTTATGTGTTTTTGGGAGGACCAATAATGAATAACACTGCAGATGTTATTATGTCCGGTGAAGCAATAGGTGATAATTTCGGTTGGTCTGTATCTTCAGCTGATGATGTAAATGGTGACGGTTTCAGTGATGTAATTGTAGGCGCTTATAATAATGATGGAGGTGGTACTAATTTCGGGCGTGCTTATGTTTATTTCGGCGGAATAACAATGAATAATACAGCTGATGTTATTTTGACAGGTTCAGCATTTTCTGATCAATTTGGATATTCAGTATCTTCAGCCGGTGATGTAAACGGTGACGGTTACAGTGATTTGATAATCGGAGCTCCTTATAATGATGCAGGAGGTTCTAATGCCGGACAAGCTTATGTTTATTTCGGTGGAGTATCAATTGATATTAATGTGGATGTTTATTTGACAGGTGTAGCAGCAAGTGAACAATTTGGATTTTCAGTATCTTCTACAGGGGATGTTAACCGTGATGGTTACAGTGATGTAATAGTCGGAGCTCCTTATAGTAATGCAGGAGGTTCTAATGCCGGTCGAGCTTGTGTTTATTTCGGCGGGTCATCAATGAATAATACTGCTGATGTAATAATGACAGGTGAAGCTGTAAATAGTAAATTAGGAAATGCTGTGTCCACAGCAGGGGATATGAACGGTGATGGTTATGCTGATGTATTAGTTGGAGCTATCTATTTTGATGCAGCAATCGGCTGGGTTGCCGGACGTGCTTATGTTTATCATGGAGGAATCTCAATGAATAACTCAGCAGATTTAACAATGACAGGTGAAGCTGAATTTGATAATTTAGGAAATTCAGTATCTTCAGCCGGTGATGTAAACAGTGATGGTTATAATGATTTAATTGTCGGAGCTTTTTTAAATGATGCGGGAGGTTTTGAAGCCGGAAGAGCATATATTTATCAAGGTTCGGCAATCAGTACTAAACCCATTCTGAATTATGTAAAAGATGTTTATAATGACCAGGGCGGAAAGTTAAATCTGAAATGGTCAAGAAGCGGAATGGATGTGAATGGTAATTCAGTAATTACAGATTATCTTGTTCAGAGAAGTTATCCACCTTCAGGTGGAAGTTTCTCCTGGGAGAATTTAACTGTTATACCGGCTTCACATGAATCGTTTTACACTTACACAGACTATACTCCTTCGGATTCATCCGTAAACGGAAACGGGACTATGTATTACAGGATCACTGCCAGAACTTCAAACATAAATCAATATTACAGATCGGGAATTCTTTTCGGCAGAAGCATTGACAATATTGCACCGTTAATGGTATCTCCATTTACAGCATCACCCATATTAAATAATGTTAATCTTACATGGAACAGAAGTACAGCATCAGATCTTTTAAATTATGTTTTATACAGAAGTGTTAATCCGACCATCGATCCTAATACTGAACCTGTCTTTGCGACTACTGCTGATTCAACTTATTTAGATACTACACCGCTTAGCGGAGCGTATTATTATTTTATTGTAGCACAAGATATTCATAATAATAAAAGTCCTGTTGCAACTGCTTCAAGTCCATCGGTGACATTGAATATGACAATGTTTATAGAGGGATTTTATAATGCAGGTTCAGATTCACAAGTCAGTGATACAGTCAGAGCTTTTTTAAGAAATACTTCATCACCATTTGCAATAGTAGATTCTGCAAAAGTAGTTGTATCATCAGCAGGATCAGTAAACTTTGTATTTGGAAATGCCCCGACCGGTACTTATTATATTATGATAAAGCATAGAAATTCCATTGAGACATGGAGTAAAACTGGCGGCGAACTTTTAACAAGCGGTATTTCAAATTCATATAACTTTTCTAATGCCTCATCAAAAGCTTATGGAAATAATCTTCAACAGGTAGATTCCTCACCTGTCCGTTTTGCAATTTACAGTGGAGATGTTAACCAGGACGGCGTTGTTGACTTGACTGACGGAGGTCTGATAACAAATGATGCTTTTAATTTTGAGTCAGGTCATTTAGCTACTGACCTGAATGGTGACGGAGTAGTGGATGTTGCTGATGCAGTGTTTGCTGATAATAATGGGTTTAATTTTGTGGGTAAGATAACGCCATGATCAATTTCAAATTATAAATTACAAATTTTCAATGAATTTATATGAGATATTTGTCTGAATATTTATTAGCACGATTCATTATAATTTAAAAGTATTTCCCACTTAAAAAAGGGGGAGCGAAGGGGGTTGTTGCGGAAAGAAATAGTAACGGCAAAAGTAAAAAACTCAACACCGTAAAAAGTAAGATAAAATTAAACTTAGCTTTATCAACCCCTCCAAGCCTCGCTATTGTACATATGAGATGAGCAATAACTGTTTATAAAATCGTTTTGGTTCAGGCTATGCCAGTGTATGAATTATAAATTAAAAATTGATCAGTAGCCGCAGCCTTCAGGCTGCGAAGCAATATTAAAAAATTAAATCTGCGGATAGATTTTCTGCAGATCTTTTTTTATTTTTATATTTATTAATATGTCTTCCGGATTCATTTTGACAAAAAATTTTCTCTGAAAAAATATATATGAATCAAGCTCAGATTTTTCGTAAAAATCACCACTGAAAAATTGTATACTATAATAATATTCTAAGAGTTAGTTTTGAATTAAATAATAAAATATGAAAATAAATATTTTAACTTTATCTGTAATAATATTATTTTGCACAGGGGTCTTCGCAGTTTCAAAGGATAATCAGAAAATTCAAACTGAAAAATATTCTCAGGTAAGAATACTATCATCAGGCGGGGATGTGAATAATAGACTCAATGGAGCTGGACTTATAATTGACCATGCAGTGAGAAAGCCCGGTTACACTGATACCTGGCTTTCGGAAAGTGAGATCAAAATGCTGGACAGATCAGGAGTGCCCTATAATATATTGATACCAGACTGGGATGAATATTATAATAGTCTTCCTAAAATGTCTAAGAGTGAGATACAAAGATCAATAAGTAATTCAGATGCAGCATTTAATGTAAGCCATTCCATTTACGGAACGATGGGCGGTTTCTTAAAGTACAGTGAGGTGACGGCAAAACTAGATTCCATGAGACTTCAATACCCTGATCTTATTTCGGTAAAATTTTCAATTGGATCTTCGATTGAGAACAGAGAGTTATGGACAGTCAGAGTTACAAAGAATCCTGATGCACCGACCGGCAGACCTGAAACATGGTACCACTCCCTTATTCATCCAAGAGAACCGGAGAGTATGGAACACATGATCTTTTATATTTACTGGCTGCTTGAGAATTATAATACCGATCCAATTGCTACTTACATCTTGAATAACAGGGAATTATATTTTACTCCTGTCCTAAATCCTGATGGTTATGTATATAATGAAACAACCAATCCGAACGGGGGAGGGATGTGGAGAAAGAACAGAAGAAATAACGGCGGCAGTTACGGAGTTGACCTAAACAGGAATTATGGCATTTACCAATACTGGAATTCATCAAACAACGGTTCAAGTACAAGTCCTTCGGGTGACACTTACAGAGGACCTTCTCCATTTTCAGAGCCGGAAACACAGGCTGCTATGAATTTTGTAAATTCAAAAAACTTAAATGCCGTCCTTGGATCGCATACTTATGGAAATTATATTTTAAAACCATGGGCTTGGTCAGATCCCTTACCGACTCCTGATGATGCTAAATTCAATGAATACCTTACAGATATGTCAATGTCAAATAATTATACTACCGGTACTCCTTCACAGACCGTTGGATATAAAGTCAGAGGAAGTGCTGATGACTGGTACTATAATGATTCGGTACATTCTTCCCACAACATCATAGCTATTACACCTGAAACAGGACAGACAGGATTCTGGCCTACGCAGGCTGAGATAATTCCGCTTGCAGAAAAAATGCTTTTTACCAATCAGTATATTACTCTTATAAGCGGCGCTTATGTATATCCTTTTTCTTCCAGTCTGAATAAAAACATTTACAGTGCCGGTGAATCCGGAACTTTAAAAATAAAATTTAAAAATAAAGGTGTACAATCTGCATATAATGTAAAAATAGAAGTATCGACTCCAAGCTATTATTTGAATATTCCTGTCACAAGTTATAATTATGCAAATTTATTTTCATTTCAAAGCGACAGTTCTGAATTTGCTTTCAATATATCGCCTGCAATTCCCATAAATTCAGCTCTGCCGGTAAATATTAAATTCATACAGAACGATACTGACATAGTTTATCAGGAAACCAAATATATTCTTACCGGAAACGGTTCAGTGACTTTAGCTGACAGTGCTGAGAACAGTTTCAGTAAATGGACTACAAATGCAGGCTGGGCAATTACTACATCTCAGTCCCACAGTCCCAATAGTTCATTTACAGACAGTCCCTCAGGTAATTATGGCAATAATACAAATAATTCCATGACACTGAATTTACCGTTGAATGTCAGTTCTTCTCCTGTGACCTTTCTGAGCTTTTGGCACAGATATAATACAGAAGCCGGATATGATTACTGTTATGTAGAAGTATCAAGCGATAATGGAAGTTCCTGGCAGACCGTTACTTCCTATAACGGCGTTATGACAACCTGGACAAATCAAAACTTTGATATTACATCTTATGCAAATTCTTCTTCGCAGATGAAGATCAGATTCAGTCTAAAAAGTGATCCGGGTGTAGTAGCTGACGGCTGGTATCTGGATGACATAAAAATATTAAATTACAATCCTGTAATAAACAGTATAGTTACAGATTTAGATCTTACAATTGCGCAGGAAGGTTTTTATAATACAACTCTTAATTCTTTAAATATCAGAGATACTATTTATGTATATCTGAAAAATATAAATTTACCTTATCAGAACGTAGATTCTGTAAGAGGGGTAATAGATTCATTATCATTTACAGGAGTCTTTGGATTCAAAAATGCACCTTCCGGAAATTATTATATTGTAGTTAAACACAGAAACAGTATTGAAACCTGGAGTAAAGCAGGCGGAGAAGTCTATACTTTCGGAGGAAGCAACAGCTACGATTTTACTTCATCTATATCACAGGCATTCGGATCAAATCTTATATTAACAGACACAAAATATTGTATATACAGCGGAGATGTGAATCAGGACGGAAATATAGATCTGTCCGATGCAAGTCTGATAGATAATGATGCATTCAACTTTGAATCAGGATATCTGCCGACTGATGTGAACGGTGATGGAGTAGTGGATGTTGCTGATGCGGTGTTTGCAGATAATAATGGGTTTAATTTTGTGGGTAAGATAACACCATGATCAATTTCAAATTTCAAATTACAAATTTTCAATGAATATATATGAGATATTTGTCTGAATATTTATTAGCACATTTCAGAATAATTTCAAAGTATTTCCCCCTTATAAAAGGTGGAGCGAAGGGGTTGTTGCCGAATGAAATTGCAACAACAAATAAAAAAAATCAATACCGAATTTAGTTAGGTTAAACTAAACACAGCATTACAAACCTTTCCTAGCCTACCTTCTAAAAAAAAGGATAAGCAATAATAGTTTAATAATTTTTTTGGTTCTGGCTATGCCAGTGTATGAATTAAGAATTTTCTATTTTGAATATCCGTGATCAGTTTAATAATAGTCACGGATTTTTTTTATATACTTACCTTTCTAAAATTCACTTGAAAAAATATATTTAATAAGAGTAACTTAGATAAAAATATATTCTATTTGAAAATAAGAGGGGATTATATTTGTCGCTTTAGGTATTAAATGGTATGGTAAATAAGATTTGAGAAAAATTTTCTTCCGGAATTTTTGATTATTTATTCCGGAAGAAATTTTTTTACTAAAAGCTTATTCTAATTTTAATTCTAATTTCATTATTTTTTATGGAACTATTGCTGTAATAAAATTAAATGAATTATTATCTGTGATTGTAACGTCTGTCAGATCAACTAATCCATCTCCGTTTATATCTGCAGGCACATATCCTATAATAAAATTTGAAGCATCATTGTCGATCAACCCAAGATCTGCAAGATCAATTGCATTATCTCTGTTTGCATCACCGCTGTAAACTCCATACTTTACAGGGGATAAATCAACCTGACTCATATTACTACCATAAGCTTTTGAAGAAGCATCTGTAAAATTATAAGTATTCATTATCATAGGATTATAAGCAATTGGAGTTGAACTGCTCCATGTATCTATGGTATTTCTGTGTTTCATAACAAGATAATAATTTCCAGCCGGTGCATAAAAGAAATCAAACTTACCTGTTAAAGTTGCAGAATTAATTACAGCTTTTGCTGAATCTACAAGGCTATATGGTGAAGTACTTTCTCTCAGGTATGCTCTGACAGTATCAGAACTGTTCATCTGATTTGTTGCACTGTTATAAAAACCTTCCACTGCCATAGTTATATTGAATGGAGTCTTTAATACATAAAGTCCTGTCTGTCTGTCAGATGCAGCTATTTTTCCGGAAGGAAACATATAAACTCCCCAGCATCCGTTATAATCAAATCCATTTCTCGAAGGATAGCTATCATACCATGCTACTTCCACTGGATTTGATTTATTGGTAATATCTACTAACCTGATACCTGCTTCATAATAAGCAACCAATGCATAATTACCATATACTTCTACATTATGAACTATAGTATTTGTAATTCCAGTCGGTTGCCAGCTCGAAACATGAGTAATATCTCCAATATCTTCACGATTCCAGATCTTTAATTGTCTGGGGCTGTTTCCTATTTCGTCAGTTACAAGTATATATTTACTGTCATCAGTAACTGCTGTATTATGAGGTCCCGAACCTGGCAGATTGATGAATGATGTTATAAGAGACAATGAATTTTTATTGACTGCACTGATTATACTTACTTTACTTATATAAATATTTGCTGCATAAATGGTGTCATTCTTTACTCTGCAGTCATGAACATAATCCACATTATAACTTCCTCTTTTAATAGGAGTCTCAGGATTAACTGACAAATCCATTACTGTTATTCCATTTCCAATTCCGGGGTTTGAACCGTTTAAATATAAATAAGGTCCTTCCTGTGAAATAGAATGAGAAGATGTCTGACCAGAAACTTGAATTTTTTTAACATACCTGACAGAATCAGGCAGATATTGAAGATCAACGATTTGAATACCGCTGGTATCGACTTCAGAAACTATATATGCATAGTGAGAATAAACTTTCATCTCTCTCCAGAGATTTTCACCGCTGGCAGGAAACGTAGAAGGCACAAAACCAACTTCGTGAATATTATATGGATCAGTAATATCGACAAATGATGTACCGTCAAAAGTACCTATAATAGCATACTCTCTTCCATCTTTTGGATCTACATATCCCCAGACAGCAGAATAAGTCGTAGTATGGTTATTTAAATTTGCAAGCAGGGTCATGTTATTATTTCCCAATTGTGAAAAAGCTTTTACGTTGAACAATGCAAGTATTGAAATGGCAAGAAACAAAGTTTTCATACTTAATTATTTTTTTAAATTAGCAAATTAATATTTTACTCAAGGAATAAAATATTTTAAATTCAATTTTATTTTGGGGAAATAATTTTGGGTTTGTAGTGCGGTAAATATATATAAAATATTTTTAAATTTCTTTATACAAAATAAATTTCAATATTAATTCTGAATAAAAACTAATACTAACTTATAAAATTTTTAATAATATTTATTGTAGCAACGTCAATTGAACATTTCTCCATATTTATCCAATGTATCCTTTTATCATTTCTAAACCAGGTAAGCTGCCGCTTTGCATAACGCCTGCTGTTTTGTTTGATCTGATCTTTCATATATTCTAAATCATATTCACCTTCTAAATATTTTATAACTTCTTTAATACCAACAGTATCAACAGAATAATTATTTTTATAATGATATCCCGATTCAAGTAATTTTTTAACTTCATCAATTAATCCATTTGATAACATTTCATCAACTCTGCTATTAATTCTTTCATATAAAATTTTTCTGTCGTACATTAAGCCTATCTGAACAGTCTGGAAATTTATTTCCGGTTTTTCATTTTGAAGATCTGACATTTTCTTACCGGTAGCATAATAAACTTCCAAAGCTCTTATTACTCTTCTGTGCTTGCCTTTTGGAATTTTTTCAAAAGTATCCGGATCGATGTTTTTTAATTCATTGTATAAATATTCTTCACCGTGTTTTTCTATATCGGAATATAATTTTTCTCTTATCTCATCTGATTTGGAATCAATTTCAAATAATCCGTCAATAAGTGATCTTATATAAAGCCCACTTCCTCCTGTAATAACAGGTAGCTTTCCTCTGTCAAATATATTCGAAATTATTTCTCTTCCCTTAATACCAAATTGTCCTGCACTAAACTCTTCTGAAAGTTCGAGTTCATTTATAAAATAATGTTTTACTCTTTTTAGGTCATCCTTAGAGGGTTGCGCAGTTGCAACAGGAATATTTTTATAAACCTGTCTCGAATCAGCAGAAATAATTTCTCCGCTAAGTTTTTCCGCAACTTCTAAAGATAAGGAAGTTTTTCCGGATGCAGTAGGACCGACGATAGCTAGTACTTTTTTCATTTATTTACATACATTATAAAAGAATTCAGATCAAATATTGTTTGCATTTTTTAAATATTTTTTAATTAGATAAAAATTTTATAAGAATAAAAAATATATAATATTTATAATATTACTTTCAGAATTTATAATTTTAAATTACTTATTTAATGTTTTAAAATTTAAAACTTTCTTATAATAATCACTCCTGCGACTATTAAAGCCACTCCGAATATTTTCATAAAACTGACAGGGGACTGCTCTGTAACAAGAATGTTTTTGTGTTCAAAAAAAACAGAAGCTGTCATCTGACCTGCGACCACCAGTCCAAAAGTAAGTCCGGGTCCTAATATTGGAAACGCAATAATAATTACAGTAACATAAAATGCTCCTAATATACCGGCTACCCAGACATAGTAAGGAACCTGACTGATTCCTTTTAAGTCAGCAGTTTGTTTTGTCAGGAAAACATAAATTGCCAGTGCTATTGCCCCGACTATGAATGAAAACATTGACGCATACACCGGATTGTCAATTGCCTTTCCTAATTTAGTATTCAATCCCGCCTGAAGCGGAAGGAATATACCTGCAAGTAATACTATTATAATCCATATGATTTTTTCCATATATAAATCTGATTTTTTATTTTAGAAAATTAACAGGATTCAAAATACAAATACTGGAATTAACATTAAACAAATTATCTAAAAACCAATTTTGCAAATTTAAAGAAGGAATAGTAATCTGAATGTATTAATTTGTATTAAGTTACAATTTCGTTTCTTACATCTTAACATGACCATAAACTTAAGCTGGATAGGGGAGCAGGTTTGTTCATATATACTTGAGATTATTATAATTAAATTTATCAAAAAATTATTTATGCTCACAGTAACAGTAATATTATATACTTTCGTTGGACTGATGGGAATATATCTTTTTACAAGATTATTCAGTTCCGAAAAGACCAACATGCTGGTCGGCATAATCCACGGTTCTCTTGGATTATTGGGAATCGGATTTCTGATCTTTTATATTTCATTCATAGAAGGGGAGTCGCCATTTATGAGTATTCTTTTATTTTTTGTTGCTTTATGTATCGGCGGAGGTATGCTTGCAGCGAAGCTCACCGGCAAAAATTTCCCGATGTGGATAGCAGTTTTGCATGCAGTGATTGCGATGGCGGGGATATATTTGTTGTATGAGTTTTGGTTGAGGTGAGTATTAATATAATATTCTTCAATTTATTAGTTTCAGCACTTTCAAATTTTTAAATTCCGTCCTTTCAGCTGTCACTCTGTTTGTAATACCAACGTACACCTAGGTGTAATCCAGTCAACAGAAACTAAATTGATATTCCAAATCACACCACTCAAGAATAAAATTTCAAAAACTCCTCTCTCCTTTAATTAATCTCCCTCTCCTCCGGAGAGGTGCCGGGGGTGAGGTTCTAACAAAACACACCCTCATCCTCAAGTATAAAAAAACATTCTCTGTCGAAGTATGAGTTAAATATTACTCCGGCAGAGAATAATTACATGATTCTTAATGCTTCATATCCC
>JBATSB010000194.1:0-29934 GCA_049293015.1 Ignavibacteria bacterium | reverse complement strand
ATAGTTAGTAGTTAATAGTTAGTAGTTAATAGTTAATTGTTAATTTTTCTTCGCAGAGTCAAGTGCTCTTAGGGCACTGCGTAAAACTGTTGAGGCAGTTAAGAAATAAAAATTCTAAAATAAGTTAATATTAAAAAATCATAATAATTTTAAGCCCGGTATTCCCGGGCTTTTTTAGTATAGTTGTAATTTTATTTCCTTTATCCTATTTTTGTTCTCAATTACATCCCTCAAATTTTTTCCCTTATAAAACAATTTATTCAACCCGGCGTAATAATTATTTTTTAATTTAAACGAATTATTTTATGAAAAAATCTTTAAGAATTCGCAATGCCGTTTTGTTTTTTATGCTCTTCATTTTTGCTGCTTTTAATTCTAACATTCCTGATTGGACTTCAGCTACAGATATTTTGATTCCTGTCAGAGCCGGAAATACTGCTTCATATTCAAAGGACAATAATGGATGGCTCGTAATTGTTTCAGGCAGAGACCAAAATGAAGCAATAATAAAAACAGTTCAGAGATATAATGTAAATTTAAATTCATGGGATACACTTAATCCGCATCCGACTGGCTTGCTCGGAGCAGCAACAGCAATTATCAAAGACAGCTTATATATTATTGGCGGTGTGGTAAATCCTCCGGGCAGTGGGCAGACTATAGTTTACAAATTAAGTATTCAAGAAAATGTATGGTCTGAAGTTAATAGTTCACCTATCCCACTGGTTGATGCAAAAGCTGTTTCATATCAGGATAGTCTGATCTATACAGCAGGTGGTGTGGGCGGACCTGTTGAAGGAAAAGTTTTTTTATATAATTCCAAATCCGATTCATGGAGAACTGCAACATCTTTTCCTTGCCTTGGCAACAGGAATTTTGGCGGATTTGCAATTACAGGAGATACATTGATCTATATGTGCGGTACGAGTGCATTTGGATCTTCTGTTTATTTTGACAGTGTATATGTTGGTGTGATCGATCAGTCAGACAGAGCTGTTATACACTGGACACGAGGTGAAAATTTTCCGGGAGCTACAAGGACATTTTTTGATGCAGCTTCATGGGGCGATAATGGAATTATAATGACAGGTGGAAGTACGGACAATACTTTTAATTCTCCAAGTAATGAATGTTATTCATTCAGTCCGGGAAGAAATGAGTGGACGCAGCTTCCGAATAAACCAATTCAATGGCTGACTGGTCAGAGCGGTTCGGTACACCTCCCAAATAATATCTGGAAATTGATCTGTGCAAGCGGTTATGACAGCGGGTATCTGCCTCAAACAGAAATACTTACTGATACACTAATTACTGTTGGAATTCAAAATTACAATAATCAGCTTCCTGAATCTTTAGAGCTTTCTCAAAACGTTCCAAATCCATTTAATCCGGAAACTACAATTAATTATTCTCTTTTTACAAATGGTTTTGTCAGTTTAAAAATTTATGATATGCAGGGAAAAGAAATCGAGTCTTTGATAAATGAAGATCAAACAAGAGGGGATTATACAGTAAGATTTAATGGAGGGGGAAAATCGAGCGGCATTTATTTTTATACTCTGACACAGGAAGATTTTAGTGTCACAAAGAAAATGTTACTTCTGAAATAATTAATTTAGCACTTTATATAAGTTACGAGTTACGAGTTACGAGTTAATATTGATCCGTAACTCGTAACTCTTAATTATTAACTGTGAATTTATTTTAAGAGCATCATTCTCTTAACCTCTGTGAAATTATCTGTATTGAGCCGGTAAAAATAAATTCCACTCGGGAGTTTACTTCCATCGAATTCTATATTATAACTTCCGGCTTGCTGCTTTTCATTTACAAGAGTAGCAACTTCATTTCCTAAAACATCAAACACTTTAAGATTTACAAACTTGTCACTCGTAACCTGTAGCTCGTAATTGATGATTGTCTTTGGGTTAAATGGGTTTGGATAATTTTGAGATAAATAATAATTTTCAGGATTAAATTCATTTTGAGATTTTATTGAAGTTAACCCATTGTCGACAAACGTTTCAAAAAGTGCAGTCCTGCCGTTTACTTCTTTCTCCCATAAAATCCTGACTCTGTATAAATTTCCAAAAACTAATTTAGTGCTTGAATTTAAAAATGAATTCACTGTAGAATCTCCAATGTAGATCTTTGAAGTATTTTGCCAGCTTGAGATATCACCAACATAAATAAATGTAGAATCTCCATTCTTATTTATCCATGAAGATACACTATAACCTCCAGGAAAATCAGAAGTAATATCTCCGTGAGAAGATCCTGTTCCGCAAAAATTACTACCGGAAATTTCATAGGTCTGATTTCTTATTTCATAACTATTAAACTTAACAAATGCCGAATAGTAACTTTTTTTCCCGAGTGTATCATAATCATAGTTGAGAATTGTAAAATTCACACCATTTGAAAATCTTAAATTGCTTTGAGAATTTTGCTGTAAAACAGACAAACTCTGTAAGTCATCAAAAGTACCATCGGTATTAATCCTGAAAGTATGATAGTAAATTGATTTATTAGAAACTTCATTTATTCTAGTATATGCAATCTGAAAATAACCTCCTGGCGAAATAGGAGCTCTTGTCATAGTAGGAGAAATACAATCAGCAGTGTCATTCTCAGTTATATTTACTTCGTTCTGCCATACACCATTAAAAAAATTTTTCAAAAAAATATCTTTACCTTTAGTGTAAGCGACTACAAAACTCAAATTGTTATTTGAATAAGGAATAATACAAGGATCTGTTTTATCAGTTGTGTCCGTTGTAATCTGCACAGGGATACTCCAGTTTACAGAATTATAATATGAAAAATAAATATCCCAGTTACCATTTCTGTTTGACTGAAATACAACTGCTCCCGGATTATTATTTGTTGATGTTTGCTGTTCAATCTTGTAAGCTACAGCCGGTTTGATATTAAGAGACAAACTATCTGAAAGTTCTTTTTCAATTCCGAGAGAATTATGACTCATAAAACGGACAGCAATTTTTGAAGAAGTTTCAGAACTCCATTTTTCATAAGCCAATACACAGTCAGAAATATAATAATTTATTGATTCTCCCGACTTATCAAACTGCGGGTTTTTGTAATCATAATCATCAGAAGAAAGCAAAATATATGAAGTGTCAGAAGATGAAGTTATTGCAGTTGAATTCTGCTGAGTTAAAATAATGGAAATTAAAGCAGCTAAAAAAATAAAGATTTTCATAATTTTGAATTTTAAATTAATAAAATTAAAACTTTTAATTGAAAAGTCAGACCTTTTAAAAAAGTAATCTCTAAAATCTATTCATCAACTGACTATAGTAAAAATGAAGAAAACGCATTACAGAATTATGTTAATATAATTTATTTGAGTTAAAAAACTAATTCTTAAATCATTTAATTACTCTTCTAAAATTATCTCTTCTACAGACTTATCATTTATAAATACATCTTTAATTGCTCCTTCTCCATCCTTTATAGATACCAGTGCATAAGTGACGTTGTTTGTATCTATTAAAGAGCTGTTATAGATTTCTTCAGTTTTTGGAGCTTTGATTTCGTTGATATAATATCTGTCAAACGGATAATATAAGGATAATTTTTTATTCTCCTGACTAAAACCATTAGATTTCAATTTAAGATATTCTGAACTCGTAATTGGAATTTCTTTTGCAACAGATTCAATTTCAGAAAATCCTTCAGAATTAATTCTAAAAGTTACATAAACATTTTCATCATACTTCCAGTCGTTTGAATCAGTTGTGAAACTATTTTCCTCAAAATAAAGCGTAATGTATTTCCCTCTGAATGGATCACTTGGATCTACAGGTGCGCATTTGAATTTTAACTCTTTTCCTTCAGAAAGTAAAATCTCTCTATCAGCTATAATACCTGCAGGTACATATATCTGAAATATGGAAGTTAAAATAAACGCTGCTATTATAATAAATTTATTTTGCTTCATTCTTTTTTCGTTGTTTGATTAAAAATAAATTTGCTCCAAAAAAGCATAGTCCGACTAATACAAATAAAATACCTCTTATTATAAAACTCAGATCAGTATCAAAAAATCTGCAGATCACAATTCCGGAAATTATTAATAAGCCAATATTGAGAATTCCAAGATGATCAAGTTTGATGCCTTTTAATATTGTCTTAATTCCGATTATAAATAACAGTAGGTTTATCAGGACTACTGCGATATCTGAAAAAATTCCAATGATAAATATTCCCGTAAAAATAATAAATGTGATCTCAAAAATATCTGTGCCAAATTTGTAATCTGATTTTTTATTTATCATTCTATAAATGAGTAAAGCTGATGCAGTGATACCAAGGATTACAAATGCGAAAATTTCAGTATAAGATCTTATTCCGTTAAATGTAAAACTTTCTGTAGACAGATCTTCCCAAAAAAAGTTGAAACTTAATACAAATAAAATAAAAAGAATACCTGATATTCCAAAAAAAGATAACGCACCTGAACTCTTTACTCTCTCCGCTGAAAAATTTGTATTTGAAATAATTATGAAAATGCTGAATAGGTACATGTATGCTAAATACATTATTTGAGAATTGTATTCAGAAATTGTACCTAATGTTATGATCAGTGACAACGGAATAAATACATTATGAACATAAAGGAAATTACTTTTATCAGATCTTCTGATGAGCATAATGTAATAGGGGATAATCAGTATCAGCATAATCCAGTAGATGTATGACATGACATCATTCGAACCTGAATAACCGATATCTATAGCGTAAAATGTGATTCCTATAATATAAAGGAGTGATGCTGAGGAAGATCTCATAATATAAACAAGTGGAATGCACAAAGCCATCCAGGTAAGTATAAAGTTGCTTAGCTCACCTTCGATGTGATAGATCTGACTAATCAATGAAATGCATGTACCGACTGCAAAAAATAAAAATACTGTAGAACTTTCCCGCCAGACTGTAGAATCTATTTTTTTCAACAATACAAATACGCAAATCAACTGTCCAATAATAAGAGGTATGAATGCGAAAGTTGATTTTAAAGTCTGAGAAAAATCATCCCAGTTATGAGCTACTATTAATATAATGCCAAGCCCTGTCAGGAGTGCACCGAGTATTCCGAAGATTATGAAAAGTTTATTTTCAGATTTACCGGTTTTCCCTTTGTAATAATTGCGTATTCCTTCTGCTGTATCTTCAGAAATAATCTTGTTACCCAGCAGTTCAGCTAAATCATTTTGAATGCTCAAATTTTGTATTAAAAATTATAGAATGTAATAATACTGAATTTAATATAAACTTTCGCTCCATAGAATAATCAGAGAGTCAGAATAATATAAAAATTTTATTTAAGCTTTACGATTAACACTTAATTGAAATTAAATTTATATAAAAAACAGATATGTGCCTGTATGAAATAGTTATTTATAATTTGAGATAAATTGAAGTGAACTTTATAAATTGTCTTTAAATATTTAGTTAATTAGATTAGTGTTAAAATATGAAAAACCATAGAAGATTAATTTGGTACTAAATTTAGAATTCACACAAAAGATCATAACTCCGGATGTACCAACTTTTTATTATCCGAGGGAAAGGCTGACCAATAAATTAATTTCATTTAAAAACAAAAAAGTCATTCTCATTACTGCACCGGCAGGATACGGTAAAACATCTCTTTCGGTAGAATTTTTTAATAAGTTGAAGAATGAAGAAAAAATCTGGATAAGTATTAGTTCATATGATAATTCTATAGAAAATTTTTTCCTTCTGCTGGCAATGGCTTTTGAATCCAATTTAAAAAAATCTAAATTCGGTGCAAGATTAAAAGCTGTGCTGTCGAGATCTCAGAATTCACTATTTGATGAAAAAGTAAATGATGTCATATCTTCTTTTTCAAGTGATCTCTTTTCGTATTTGGAAAAAAAGAAAAAGAACATTTATATATTTTTAGATGACTTTCATAATATTGATGAAAGTGATGAAGTTTGTACTGCATTAAATTATTTCCTCGAGTTCCTTCCTCAGAATGTACATATAATATTTATATCAAGACGTGAGCCTACAAAAATAAATTATCCAAAATTTCTCGCGAAAAACTGGCTTGGGAAAATTACTAAAGACGATTTATCATTTAGTGAACAGGATATAAAAAAATTTATAAGATTAAATAAGTTAAAGACCAGTAAAATAGATAAGAATTTATTTGATGAATATATAAAATCAACGGAAGGGTGGGTAACTGCAATACAGCTTCTTTTAATTCGAAGTGAATTCAAAGCAATTAAAAATGAAGACCTTGCCTATGGAAAATCTGATATATTTGAATATTTCACATATGAATTATTTTCACATTTGTCACCGGCCGAAAAAAATCTTTTAATGACTCTGACTTATCCTGAATATTTCAATAAGTATTTAATTGAAAATGTATTAGAAATAAAGAATGGTTACAAAATGCTTTTGGACCTATATGAAAAAAATATTTTTATAAACAGGGAAGATGAAAACTTCAGGTTTCATGAATTGCTTAGAAGTTATCTTAGAAAAAAAGCTGAAGAAACTTTTACAAGAGATGAAATCACAGATCTTTATAGTAAGTTAGGATCTCATTATCTTAAAGACAAGGAATGGCGTGAGGATTACATTGGGTTAAATTATCTGATTCTAGCAGGGGAATATTCAAAGCTAAAAGACTGGATAAAAATGAATGCGTCTGAGAAATTGCTTTTGATACATTCAAGCGGACTTTATAAAAAGTTTGATGAAATTACAAATGAGAATTTTAGGAATTCACTTGAATTCATTTTACTTAAAGTTAATACGTTTGTATATAAGGACAAAGAAATTGAAAATGCTCTGGAATATCTTAAGCAAATAATCCGACAGAAATTTCAAATAAAAAGTAAAGACAGTATTCTGATCCCGATGAACAGGATAAAAAGATCTGAACTTGATTATTATGTCGAAATACTAATGTTGATATGCAATTGTATGTTTCTGAAAGAAGGCATTTCAAAAGATAACATAAGTATTTCAGAACACATCTTGAAATTTAAATTGAAACCTGAACAGGAAATACAGTTTACAGTTTCGCTAATAAAATCATACATTGCAACGGGTGAAAATTCTAAGAGCAAAAAATATATTTTAAAGCTTAAAAAGCTTTTTGAGAAAATTGTTAAAATTAGAAACAGCAAAGAAAAATCCATTGATGAAAATACATTTATAGAAAGTATCTTTTCTATGATCATATTTTTTGATTATGGAGATTACAAAAAAGGTAATGAGATAATAAATTTTATTTCAAATAATATTGACATGGATCAGTTCGATCACTCGAATCTGAGTCAGTTATGTTTTGCATTGTTTACAAGTTATGATAAGAAAAAATTCGATCAGTTTTTTAATCAGCTTAAAATCAAGAATACGGAAAAAAATAAAACAATTTTTTCGGCATACAAAAACCAGTATGAATTTCAAAACATATTAAATAAATTTTTAAATCATCAGTATAAAAATGTAATAACTGATCTTGAGGTAATGAAGCAGCAAACTCATTTAAAAAATTACATTTATTTTATTGATGCATTGATCCTTTATTCATATAATCTTCTTGAAAATCCAGGTTATGTGTTGAGAAATGTTGAGAAAGGGGATTACAGTATTTCGGTAACAAGAGCTTTAATTCTGAGACAGGAGGCATATTTACTTAATAATGATTTCGAGAAATATCTTAAAATTAAAAATGAGATCGCTTCTATCGGAACAGCTAATTTTACCTTGTTTAATCAGGCTATAATTCTTTTCTTTGAATGTTATTATTATGCTTTAAAAGATTTGCAAAAAGCATTTAAAGATAATTTCAATAAATTTATTTCACTTGCTGAAGAATACGGGTATGAAAATTATATTAAATTCAGAGCCGGATCAAATAAACTCAATTATGTTTTTAGTTATGCTCTGGCAAACGGAATCAGATCAGAATATCTTAAAGAGCTACTATCAGAAGAATTAAATAAAATTCTGCCTGAAAATAAAAAAGAATATTGTATCAAGATAAAATATTTTGATAACTCTAAAATATTTATCAACGATGTTGAATTAAAAGACAGTATCTGGCTTAGACCCAGATCCAAATCGATATTTCTTTACTTCGCATATAAAAGCAAATCCAACCAGGTAATAACAAAGGACTCTATTATTGATGATCTTTTATTCAGTTCCAAAAAAGTGAATTTTGAGGCAATTGCAGATGTAGAAATAAATAAAGTAAGAAAGGCTCTGCAGATTTTTTTTAGTGAAGTGTTCTCAGATAATTCAGGGAAAGAATTTATTACTCTGAAAAATAAAGTTTATTATTTCGTTACACAAAAAATTGAAATTAATTATGAATTTGACACAGACGAATTAATGAAACTTTCATCAGGAAAAATAAATAAAAATACAGTGACGATACTGGATATTTATAAAAATGATTTTGCTGAAGGAATTTATCAAAACTGGGCAGAAGATCTGAGAGATAATTATAAATTCAATTTTTTAAATACCATCCATAATGTCATTAAATATTTTGAACAATCAGTGAGTAAAAAAGAATTGAAATTACTTCTTGAAAAAATAATTGAAAGCAGAAAAAGCGATGAGGAGATGTTATCAAAATTACTCAGGATTTATAAGGAAGAAAAAAATGACAGAGAATTTCTTCACGTTTATAATGCTTATATTAAAAGATTAGATAAAGATTTGAGTATAACTCCTTCTTCGGATCTTCAAAAATATTATCTGGAAATTAAAAATAAAAATTAATTTCAAAAAACACCTGGAGTTCTATTCATGAATTCTTTACAAATAGAAAGATCTTCAATCAATTCAATCATATTTTTTATGCTTTCCTGATCCATTTTAAAATATTTATTTTCAAAAAAACTAACAGAATTACTTTCTTCATTTTCGAGTATCTGTTTTAATATATCATAAACTTTCTGCAAATTTATATTGAAATCATTATACGTTTTATCAATAAAATCTTTTCCTGATATCTCTGAAGAAGATAATACTTTTTTCAAGCCGTTAATGTATTTTGATGTAAAGATAAGATCACGGAAATTACTGAGCTTATCTGAAAAAAAAGAGATCTCAATAAGAATTGAGATCTCATAATTATTTTTGATAAAGCGGTCAGAACTATCGTTTATTTTATCTATTATATCTTTAGTATTTGCGGAGATATTCATAAAGTAAAATTTATAAATTGTTAGCTTTGTCGACCGTGACAATTTTTAAATTTCTTTCCGCTGCCGCAATGACACGGGTCATTTCTGCCGATTTTTTCCCCGACTAAGACCGGCTGATGTTTGACATTAGATTCCTCGCCTCCACTGATATTATCAGATCCGACATAACCCATACCTGCTGCGGATTCGTGATATGTTCTGAGTCTGGACTGATTAGTCTGAGTCGGAGCTTTTACATTCTGAGCTTCTTCAGGTGCTCTTGATGTAAATTTAAAAATAAATTTAATGATTTCATCCGAAAGTGAATCCAGCATTTCCACAAAAATTTTAAATCCATCTGATTTGTATTCTAATAAAGGATCTTTCTGTGCATAAGCTCTGAAATTAATACCTTCTTTCAGGTCATCCATTTCTCTCAAATGCTCTTTCCATTTTTCATCAATAATACTTAATGTTGCAAACCGTTCTATTTTTCCCATCAGCTCAGCACCGTATCTTTCTTCTTTTCTGTTATAATAGGCTTTTGCTTCATTTACGATCATATCTTTAAGTCCAGATTCTCCAAGCGTCTGAAAATCTTCAGGCGTAATATTGATTCTTACAAGATATGTCCTTTGAATATCTTCAATAAGTCCGTCAATATTGCCATCATCATAATATTTTTTAATTGTATTTTCGACTGAAATATCAACCATATCAAAGATCTCGTCTTTAAGTCTTTCACCTGTCAAAGCTTGTCTTCTTTTGGAATAAATTACTTCTCTCTGTTGGTTCATCACGTTATCATATTCCAAAAGTCTTTTTCGAATAGCGTAATTATTCTCTTCAACTTTTTTCTGCGCTCTCTCAACTGAATTAGTGATCATTTTATGCTCAATAGATTCACCTTCTTTAAAACCAAGACGTTCCATTACATTAGCAATCCTTTCATTCCCAAATAATCTCATAAGTTCATCCTCAAGTGACAGATAAAACTTTGAAGCCCCGGGATCGCCCTGCCTTCCTGCACGTCCTCTGAGCTGCCTGTCAATTCTTCGTGACTCATGTCTTTCAGTACCTATAATATGTAACCCTCCTGAATCGGCTACTCCCGGTCCCAGCTTAATGTCAGTACCCCTACCAGCCATGTTAGTAGCAATAGTAACTGCTCCTGGAAGACCTGCGTTTTCTACAATATTTGCTTCCTTCGCATGCTGTTTCGCATTAAGGACTTCATGTGGTATATTCTTTCTTTTAAGTAATCTTGAAATAGTTTCAGATACTTCAACAGTTGTAGTTCCAACCAGCACAGGTCTTCTCTGAGTTCTCATTTCCACGATCTCATCGATCACTGCGTTATATTTTTCTCTTTTAGTCCTGTAAATAAGGTCATTCAGATCTTCCCTTACACAATCCCTGTTGGTCGGAATTACAGTTACATCAAGTTTGTAAATATCAAAAAACTCTGAAGACTCTGTTTCAGCAGTACCGGTCATACCGGCTAATTTTTTATAAAGTCTGAAATAATTCTGAAGGGTAATAGTAGCAAGTGTCTGCGAATCTTTTTCTACATGTACACCTTCTTTTGCTTCTATTGCCTGATGTAGTCCGTCTGAATACCTTCTGCCTGACAGAATCCTTCCGGTGAATTCATCCACAATCATAACTTTACTGTCCTGTACTACATAATCTACATCCTTATCATATAATCCATAAGCTTTTAACAGTTGATGAACAGTATGCAGCATGTCACTTCTCTCAGCATAAATTTTACTTAGTTCGTCTTTTTTTAATTCCTTTTCTTCAATGGACAGTTCCGTATTATTTTCTAAAGTAGCAATTTCAGATCCGAAATCAGGAAGTGTAAAGAAATCTCTTTCTTCCGCACTCGGAGCAAGGAACTCCCTTCCTTTTTCAGTAAGGTCAGTTACATGTGATTTTTCTTCAATAATAAAATATAATTCATCATCAACGATGTGCATTTGTTTTGAATTATCTCTCATATATTCGGCTTCTGTAGCAAGAAGTAACTTTTTATTCGAAGGCTCGCTTAATAGCTTTTGAAGTTTCTTGTGATTTGGAAGAGCATGGTTAGCTCTCAGTAATGCCAGTCCGGCTTTGGAACTGTCTTCCGCTGAAATATTATCCTGAGTTGTAATTGCTTCAGCTTCTCCTGTTAGCT
This sequence comes from Ignavibacteria bacterium, assembly GCA_049293015.1. Classification (GTDB taxonomy): domain Bacteria; phylum Bacteroidota; class Ignavibacteria; order Tepidaquicellales; family Tepidaquicellaceae; genus UBA2330. The sequence continues at coordinate 18,537 of JBATSB010000194.1, read as the reverse complement.
TATTTACAAGATTTTTCTGAGCTTCAACTAATCTTTTTACTTTCGGATTGATATCATCATATTTATGCTTGGAAATTTCTACAGGACCTGAAATAATAAGCGGTGTCCTAGCTTCATCGATAAGTACAGAATCCACTTCGTCAACGATTGCATAAAAATGTTCCCTTTGAACAAGAAATTCTTTATCCACTACCATGTTGTCTCTGAGGTAATCAAATCCAAACTCATTATTTGTACCGTATGTAATATCACAATTATACATCTCACGTCTTTTATTGGAATCCATATCATTCAGGATCACACCTATTGTAAGACCGAGAAACTTGAATATTTCGCCCATCCATTCACTGTCTCTTTTTGCAAGGTAATCATTTACAGTAATCAAATGAACGCCTTTTCCTGCAAGTGCATTCAGATACAGAGGAAGAGTAGCTACTAAAGTCTTTCCTTCACCAGTAGCCATTTCTGCGATCTTACCCTGATGGAGCACAACTCCTCCGATCAACTGAACGTCATAAGGTACCATATTCCATCTGATCTTATTACCGGCAGCTTCCCATTCAGTACCGCAAAGTCTTTTACATGTCTGCTTTACAACTGCAAAAGCCTCCGGCAGAATGTCATCAAGTACTGCATTTATTACTTCATAATTATCTTTTTTCAGTTTATCAATCTCGTCATGAATATTCATTCTTTCATCGTGAGTAAGATCATCTGTAAGACCTTTCTGAAGCTCGGATATTTTATTATTTAGTTCTTCAGTTTCTGAAATAATTCTCTGCCTGAATTCATTTGTCTTTTCTTTTAACTGCTCGTCTGAAAGTGATTCAAACTCTTCATAAAATACATTTATCTCATCGACTACCGGTGAAATTGAATTTATATCTTTTTCGTGTTTAGATGGAAATATTTTTTTAAATATACTTAACATTTAATCTGTTTGTTTATATTAATTTTTTCTTAACACTCAATTTACAATATTTAAGAACGAAATGAAAAATAAAAAATAATGCTAAAAATGTCTTCATCTATAACAAATGTGTTAATCAGAATCTTTAGAAATTTTTAGAAAATGAATTTTAGTATGAATATCAGTTAAATTGTAAAATATTAAAATCAATTAAAATTTTCCCCCAAAATTCTATTCAATAAATTTAAAATTGAATAAGAAAGTTTATTTAATTAATTTGTTTAAATTAAATTACTTAGGAGGTTTTTTTAATGTCGATAATGATAACAACTGAATGTATCAACTGTGGTGCATGTGAGCCTGAATGTCCGAATACTGCTATTTATGAAGGTGGTGTGGATTGGGTCTTAAGCGGTAATACTCATGGAGAAAATGATCCTGCTCCGTCTGGTGCAGAAGGATTTTATTCAAGTGAATTTTTTTATATAGTTCCGGATAAATGTACTGAGTGTGTTGGGTTTCATGATGAACCGCAATGTGCAGCCGTTTGTCCTGTGGATTGTTGTATTCCGGATCCTGCTCATGTAGAGGAAAAGGAAACTTTACTTGCTAAAAAAGAAGCTCTGGATTCTGAGGGCAGGTAGTCTTAAATTTTATAAAAAACTTTTAAACCGGTTGAATATATTTTCAATCGGTTTTTTTATTTAAGGCATTAACACTTGAGTCTGAATTTGAATCTGAAGGAAATGTAATAGAATTTTTATCAATATTTGTTTCTTCAAATGAAACTGTATCATCAACTGTGAATTTATTTGTATTTTCTTCATTCTGAACTAAATTAGATTCATTTATAAATTCACTATCATTTCTTTCTGTTAATTCATCAATTTCAGATTCTTTATTTACGTCTTTATCCTCTGGGTTTAGATCCTTTAAAAATAAATTGTTCTGAGAATTTTCAATAGATTCTCCTTCAAAGTATTCTTTATACTCAATTTCACTTTGATCATTAATTGGAACATCTGTAAGAGTATCGGGAGGAACAGGAAACGCTTTTTTGTATCCTATAAGAATCATCAAAAAACCTATAGTTACTGAGATATCTGCGATATTAAAAATTGGCCAGGAGTAAATTGTTTTTCCAAATATCGTGAAATTAGGGAAATCTATATGAAGGAAATCCACAACTCTTCCATAAAAATATGGAGCATATGAATAAATCTCTCCGTAAAAGACTCTGTCTATAAGATTACCAATCGCGCCACCAAGAATAAAAGCCAGTGCTAATCTTAAGATAAGATTTTCTTTTCGGTTCTTATAAAGAAAGAAGATCAATAGAAGGGTAGCTGCAATTGTGAAAAGTGAAAGGAATAATTTCCCACCGATCTGCAAACCAAAAGCCATTCCGGGATTTTCAATAAAAGTAATCTTAAATAAATCTCCGAATACTTTTTTTGAGGATTGATAAGGCATTCCTTCAATTTCTATTCCAAGTGAAGGTATAGAAATTCCTTTGACCAAAATCTTTGTGACCTGATCAGCAATTACAATAAAAAATGTAATGAATAATACTTTCAAAAGGGGACTATCCTCTTAAGTTTTTACATTCAATACAATGCTGTGTGATCGGGACTAACTCAAGTCTTTCTCTGTCGATCAACGGACAAGTCTTGCATAAATTTTTTGATTCATCTTTACAGTCAACACATATTCCATATGTACCCTGATCAATTCTCATCAATGCATCCTGTAAATATCCTAAATATTTTTCATCCCGCTGAACGAATAAATAATTTTTTTCTCTTTCCATCTCATCCGTACCCTGCTCAGCCATATGAGATGAGTAAGTAAGATTATCTCCTTTATATTCTCCGGAATCTTTATCAACTAAAGAGTCCATATTAGCTTTAGCGCTTTCAAGAATAGCTTTTCTTTCAAGTAAAATAATTTTTCTGAATTGCTTTAATTCAGTCGAATTAAATTTTACTTTTTTATTGGGTTTGTATTTTTTGAGTTTTACGGGTAGTACTTCTTTGTCATTCGTATTTTTTATAACAGGCTTTTTTATCAATTCAACTCTTACAGTCTTACCTAAAGACTTAAGACCGGCTTTGGATTTTGCAATAACCTTTTTTACGGTCTTTTCAATATCTTTCTTTTTGGATTCATTTGATTTTTTTGTGACCGGTTTTTTATTTCCGCTATTCCCCTCAATAATCTTTTTTAATACTGATTCCTTTTTTATAGCAGCTTTTTTAACAGCAACCTTCTTTACTATTGCCTTCTTAACAACAGCCTTCTTTATAGCAGCTTTTTTAACAGCAACCTTCTTTACTATAGCTTTTTTAACAACAGCTTTCTTTACAGCAGCTTTTTTCAATGCTGTAGTAATTGAACTTTTTTTATTTGAATTCATTTTCCCCTTTACGTCTTTATTTATTTTAACGGGAGTTGTTTTCTTTCCGGTTTTTGCAATCTTCTTTGACAATTTAATACTCCTTAGATAATATGATAAATAGTTAAAATTTGTTAATTAAGTTTTTTTATAAATATGTCACACGAAATTCCGTTTATATCCGTTTTTGAAAAATCAAAATCATGACCGTTAGCAAGTTCGATCTTTTTACTAAGTGTTTCAGATTTAATATAAGGCAGATTCTTTTTCAATACATTTGAAATGAACTCTGTAGTATTAAAATATACTTCTACTTTTTCACTAATATCGAAATCATTATTCCTTCTGAAATTCTGTACCCTGTTAATGAATTCTCTTACTATTCCTTCTTCTATCAGATCATCATTCAGTTTAATGTCTAAAGCTACAGTTAAATTATCTTTTGTATCTAAGATCCATCCTTCTATTTCTTCAGTGAAAATTTCAATATCTTCAAGTTGAATTCTTATACCTTCGGTTTCAATGAATTGTTTTTTTTCAATTTCAGAGATCTGATCATTATTAAGTTCGTTGATTATTTTTTGTACCAGTTTAACATTCTTTCCAAATTTAGGACCGATTGATTTAAAATTTGGTTTTGCTTTTTTTACAATAATGTCAGAATTTCCTTCAAGTAAATTCAGCTCTTTGACATTTACTTCTTCAAGAATAATATCTTTTACATTTAATATTTTTTTCTTGTCATCTTTATTCAGAACTGGAACAAGTATTTGTTTTAAAGGCTGTCGAATACGCAGGTTATTTTTAACTCGAATCGATCTTACAAGATAAACTATATCCTGAGCGATATTCATTTCTTCTTCAAGCTCTTTGTTTATATACTCTTCATCTGGATCATCAATGTAAGATAAATGAATTGATTCATCGGATTCTGTAAGAGTAAGAAATAACTTATCAGACAGGAATGGTGAAACCGGCGAAATCATTTTGAGCAGTTCGATGATCACATAATATAAAGTATGGTATCCGGATAATCTGTCAGATTCATTTTCAGGATTTCTTAATCTTTTTCTATTCCTTCTTATATACCAGTTTGATAATTCATCATTTGTAAAATCAAATAAAATCCGGGAAGCTCTGGTAACGTCATACTCATCCATCAATTCAAGATATTCCTTTTTCAAAGAATTTATTCTTGAAATTATCCACTTATCTATTACCGGTCTGTCAGAAATATTTGTTGCTTTATCTTTTTTATGATCAAAATCCGAAAGATTGGAATACAAAATAAAAAATCTGACAGTATTTATAAGTGTATCAAAAAATTTATTCTGAAGTTCTTTAAGATCTTCTTCATTAAATAATTTTGAATTTCCAATAGGTGAAGAATATATCAGATACCATCTTAATACATCGGCACCGTAGATCTGTATCATTTCAAATGGGTTTACAACATTGCCTACAGATTTGCTCATCTTTTTACCGTTCTTATCAAGTATCAATCCGTTGACTATCAGGTTTTTGTATGCAACTTCATCAAACAGAAAAGTACCAATAGCATGTAATGAATAAAACCAACCGCGTGTCTGGTCAAGCCCTTCAGCTATAAAATCTGCAGGATAATTTTTCTCAAAAAGATTGTCATTCTCAAAAGGATAATGAAACTGAGCAAACGGCATTGATCCACTGTCAAACCAGCAGTCTATTACCTGCGGAACTCTCTTCATTTCCTTACCATTCTTATTTTTGATTATTATATCATCTATATAAGGTTTATGAAGATCCATTTCACTTTCCACTAAATATACTTTGTCAAAATTTATTGCTTTATCTTTAAGCTCTTTGATACTTCCAATACATTCGTAATGTTCAATGCCTTCATCATCGGTATAATACCAGACTGGAAGAGGCGTTCCCCAAAATCTGTTTCTGGATATTGCCCAGTCTTTATTTTCTTCAAGCCATTTTCCAAATCTTCCTGTTCCAATAGCCTTAGGATGCCAGTTTATAGAATTGTTTAACTCTATCATCTTATCTTTATACTCTGTTGTTCTGATAAACCATGAATCAGTAGCAAAGTACATCAACGGGACTTTATGTCTCCAGCAGTGGGGATAAGAATGAACGAACATTTCCTTTTTGTAAAGTCTGCCGTTAGTTTTTAGCTCAGATATAATATCAAGATCAGCATCTTTGAAATTCTTATTTTTAAATGTACCGGCTTTATCTATAAACAATCCGTTTTTTTCGACCGCTTTAAAAACAGGCAGATCATATTTCAATCCAATCTGATAATCATCTTCTCCATATGAAGGAGCAATATGAACTATGCCGGTTCCATCTTCCGTTGTAACAAAATCTCCAAGCGTAACATAAAATGCTTTCTTTTCATTATCAAAGAAATTAAAAAGTCTGGAGTAAGATGTATGTTCAAGTTCTTTACCGTTAAACTCTTTTAAAATTGTATATTCACCATTAATAACTTCAGCTCTTTCTTTTGCAAGAATATACTTTTCATCATTTTCAGTTTTAATATGAATGTAATCAACATCAGGGTTTACTGCCAGTGCAGCATTTGAAGGAAGAGTCCATGGTGTAGTCGTCCATACAAGAAAATCTGAATCTTTAAATTCGCCGTCAGTGATTTTAAATTTTACAAAGACTGAAGGATCTTTGAGATCCTGATATCCCTGTGCAACTTCATGAGAAGATAGTGGTGACTCACAAACCGGGCAAAACGGCAGTATCTTGAAACCTTTATATATAAGTCCATTTTCAAAAAACTTTTTTAAAGCCCACCAAACAGATTCAATATATTCATTATGATAAGTCACATAAGCATCGTTAAGATCGATCCAGTATCCGATTCTTTCGGTCATTTCTTCCCATTCTTTCAGATAAGTAAATATAGATTCTTTACATGCATTATTAAATTCTACAGCTCCGAATTTTTCAATATCACTTTTTGATTTAATGCCTAGTTTCTTTTCAACTTCCACTTCGACCGGTAAACCTTGCGTATCCCAGCCTGCTTTCCTGAAAACTCTGAAGTCCCGCATTGTTTTATATCGGCATATCATATCCTTTACAGTTCGGGAAATTACATGATGAATGCCCGGAGTTCCGTTTGCAGTCGGCGGACCTTCGTAAAAGGTGAACGTTCTGTCAGAAGGTCTGGATTTTATACTTTCCTTAAAAACATCATTTTTCTTCCAGAATTCAAGTATTTCTAACTCAAGTTCAGGTAAAATTATATTTTCGGGAAGATTTTCGTACATCAAATTTAATTAAATAAGTCAATAAGCTAAAAAAATAGAGAGTCAATTTCAATGAAATAAGACGGCTTACTGGTAGAATGTTTAAAACAGGTAAATCACTATGTGAAAAGTAATTGTTTTCATTTAGGGAAGATTGAATTGCAGATCAAAAATGAAATGAAAAAATTTGCTTTAGACGCTTTAGTAAAAAGAAATAAAATATTAATTAAAAAAATCTAAGTAACTATATTCATTTTGTATTAAAGAGAAATTGAGTTATTTATTTCGCTTATTATTTTTTTTATCTCTCTTATTAATTTCTTTTCTTAATTCTTTATATAATTTTCTTTTGATAATAAACGTCTTAGCAATCTGCTGAGGTGAGAGAAATGTTTTTAGCTCATTAAAATAATTTTCCTTAACTTCAAGAGACTTTCTTTCAAGCTCAAAGATCTTATTGAACTTGGAATCTATATCAGACGCTTCAGGATTAGCTTCAATTTCTTTGTATATTTCTTTTTCTTCTTTTCTAAGGTCTCTTAATTGTTTCTTATTCTCCTTTTGAAGTTCAATTAATTTATCAGTTTGTGCATCATCAATCCCAAGATTAGATTTTACCTTTTCTTTAAAGACAGACTCAAGTTCCTGCATTTGTTGAAATTTAGTTGAATCTTTTTGTGCAAAAGAATTTACACTTACAAACAGAAACAACATTAGCAAAAATTTTATAAAGTTATTCATATTAGATTATATTTGAGTTTTTTTTAAAATATTCAGTATTTCCTGCTGATCTGATGGAGTAAGTTCACGGAATTCATTCTGAAGATTCTGATCTTCATTCGAATCAGAATTGATTATTTCAAGTTCTGAATTTTCAAAAAGTTCTATAGATTCGTATGATTCTGATTCTTTATCTGAATCTATAAAATCCACTAACCCTGAAATGAAAAATTCATTGTTCAAATCTTCTTCATCTTCATAAGAGCTGTCACCATTACTTATATGAGTATCAGTGACAAGCTGTTCGTAATATAATTCAGAATCAGGATTTATAGATTTAATATCAGATTTATGTAATGAAGTTTTTTCCGAATATTCATTTAGTTCAACCGGAAGTTTTTCTTCAATTGTTTTTGAAAGGTTATCCTGTGAAGTAACAGATCCATTATTAATTTCAGGATCTATATTCTTCAGATCTTTGTCATTTGTTATTTTATCATTACCAGATTCAGTCATTATTTTTTCTGTATCACTTTGTCTGAATGTAAAATAAAGTATGACAAGTATTACAGTCAGCGCAGGAATTATGAACTTCCATAATCTGCTGAAATTTTCTGTCATCACAGAGATTTTATTTTCAGAAAACTCTTTTTCGACTCTCTCATTGATCCTAACAGGGAGATTATTAAAGTAGGCAGAATCCGGACTTTCAATCTCAGTCTGGCTAAGAAAGAGTAAAGACATTTTTATAGATTCAAATTCTTCTTTGAATTCACTGTTTGTTTCGATCATATTAATTAGAGATTCAGAGAGGACATTGTCGGAAATATTTCCTGATGCAAAATCAGGCAGGGATTCCAGTAATTCTTCTTTTGTGTAAATTGTTTTATTATCCATAATATATTTTATAAATGTACAGATTCAAAAATTTTATTTTTCTTAATGCAGGTTCCGATCTTCTTTAAAGCATGAAAATAATTTGCCTTCATCCCTCCGACTGATTTATTCAGGATCTTTGAAATTTCATCATAACTCATATTATCATAATACCTCATTATAAAAACAGCACGTTGCTGATCTGGGAGTGTTTCAATTGCTTTTTTCAGTATTTTTGATCTTTCCTTTTCATCGATGATCTCATGAATATTCTGTCCGTTAAGTCTGGAATGTGTGTCGTTTGACTCGTTGAATTCTGTATTTCGCATCTGCAGTTTTTTATTTCGGTTCAGATGATTGAGAGAATAGTTGAAAGCTATTTTATATAAGTAAGTAAAAAATTTTGATTCACCCCTAAAGTCATTAATCGACCTGTAAAGTTTGATAAATACTTCCTGAGTAATATCATCTGCATCATCGTGATTAAGAACCATTTTTTTTATTGTCATGTAAATTCTTTTTTGATACTTTCTGACAATTAAATTAAAAGCATTACGATTGCCGTTTTTAAATGAATCTATGATAAGATCATCATCGCTGTTAATATCCAGATTTATATTACTCAATATATATTTTCTCTAATATTAAATTTTTTTTATTATAAAGAATGTGAAAATATTTTAACATCTGATTCTCTTCTGATCATTTTCAATTTCTTATCATCAGTTATAAAGACAATTTTTAATTAGATAAGGTTTAATCATAGTTGATGATCTTTCTAAAGGTTTTCCATTCCTTAAGTTCATATGCCCCGAGCTTTTCATAAAATTTTATTGCATTCTCATTCCAGTCAAGTACGACCCATTCCATTCGCCCGCATTTATTTTTTTTTGCAATGTTTAATAATTCTTTGAAATATTCTTTACCAATGCCAAGGTTTCGATATTTTTCAGATATATATATGTCTTCAAGATATAAAGTTTTTTTTGCAAAGAATGATGAATAAGTAAAAAAATAGAATGCATACCCGATCACCTTTTTATCTGCTTCAGCCACTATGGTCCTGAAAGGCGGATCATTTGAAAAGGCATCCCTCATAAGTCTTTCCTCGGCTTTACCATCTAAAAATGTCAGTTTTTCAAATTCCGCAAGCTCTTTAACTAATTTAAGTATACTTTTTTTATCTGATTTTACAGCCTTTCTTATCTTTACTTCTTGAGATGTGAGTTTCGCAGGATTAGTTAGATTGTTTTTCAATTCAGATTTCTTTATTTAATATAAGTTTAATAATGTTTAAATTAATAAAAATTTCAAAAAAATGAACTTGTTAAAAAATAATATACTGATAATAATTTTACTGATTTTTGTATCTGTATTTTCATTTAGCAAAATAACATCACACCCGGCAGATGATTATGAAAAAATGAAATGCCAGAAGAAGCTGAAATCATTTGATGCATCATTAAAAGAGCTTCCTTTGAACATGGTAATAGCTGAAGTGGGAAAATCATTTATGGGAACTCCTTACGTTGCAGGAACACTTGACGAGAATCCTAATTCCGAACAGCTTACAATATATATTACAGGACTTGACTGTGTAACATTTGTCGAAAATGCACTTATCTTTTCCAGACTGATAAAGTCAGGAAATACGGACTTTGACAGTTATAAAGCTGAACTTGAACTGATCAGATACAGAAACGGAAAAAATACCGGATATGCATCACGTCTTCATTATTTTACAGACTGGATTTATGATAATGAACAAAAAGGAATTGTGAAAAATATAACTGCTGATGTCGGCGGTGTAAACACCGGAAAAAATATTGATTTCATGACATCTCACAGAGGCTCATATCCACAGCTTGCAAACAGTGACGAACTGATGAGTGAAATGTATGATGTCGAAGGCAATATCAACAGCAGAGAATTTTATTATATACCTGAAGAAAATATTTCATCGGTTTATGATAAGCTTGAGACCGGTGACATTATAGGAATCACTTCATCTTTGGATGGACTTGATATTGCTCACACAGGTTTTGTATATAAAGAAGGCGGCAATACATATCTAATGCACGCCTCTCTGAAAAATAAGAAAGTCGAGATCTCTGCAACTGATATACAGGATTATATTTCAGGCAATTCAAAACAGACAGGAATTGTAGTTGCAAGAGTTTTGGAAATAAATAAATAGAAGGAATTTGTTTTATATATACTGCGCTGCATTTTATTTGATAGGTTCAATTCCAACCGCTTATATTTTAGTCAGACTAAAGTATAATAAAAATTTAACAGAAGAAGGTTCTGGAAATATCGGTGCAAGAAATACACTTGATGTGACTCAGTCAAAATCTGACGGAGTGATTGTCCTGCTTGTAGATCTTTTGAAAGGTTTGCTGCCTTCATTATTTCTGATATTGTACAGTGAGTTGAACAGGGAAGAAATGATTATACCTCTGACACTATTGGTAGCCGGTCATAATTTTTCCATCTGGCTGAAATTTAAAGGAGGCAGAGGATTATCAACAGCAGCAGGAGTTTTTATTGCTGTAAATTACATGATTGTTCTGATATGGCTGGCTGCATATTTCTTAGCAGGGATTTTTGTTAAAAATGTAAATGTAAGTACAGTAATAGCTTTACTAATATTACCACTGACATTGATTATCTTCCCGGGATTTATATTAAATTTTATAAATCCTTTACTAATCGGAAAAAATGAACAGGCTTTTTGTTTGATTCTGGTAATTTCTATCTGCACAGTTATAATTTTAAAACATATAAAACCATTGAGAGAATGGTGGTACGTTAAATAATTTAATTAATTAAAAATATATATTTTATCATGAGCACAAACCCGGCACTAAATACACCTGAAGAGCTTGAAGAAATGGCGAGACAAATCAGAAGAGATATTATTAACATGCTTGTTATTTCGCAGACAGGTCACTCTGGCGGTCCGCTTGGAATGGCAGACATATTTACAGCAATGTATTTTAATAAACTAAACATCAATAACAGTGATATATCGATGGAAGAAAGGGATTATTTCTTTGTATCAATAGGACATATCGCACCTGTCTGGTATGCTACTCTTGCTAGAAGAGGTTTTTTTCCGTTAGAAGAAATGAAGACATTGAGAAGGATCAACGGAAGACTTCAGGGACATCCTGCAGCTCCGAAAGGACATGGAGCTCCGGGAGTTGAGATTGCATCCGGTTCATTAGGACAGGGACTTTCTGTTGCAGTAGGAATGGCTCTCGGTCTGAGAATGGACGGTAAACCAAATCATGTTTATTGTATCAATGGGGATGGAGAGCTGCAGGAAGGTCAGATATGGGAAGCTGTAATGACTGCTGCACATCATAACGTAGATAATCTGACTATGATAGTGGACAGAAATCATTGTCAGATAGATAACAGAACTGAGAATGTATTAAAGCTCGAGCCTCTTGAGGACAAGTTTATTGCATTCGGATGGAATGTCCTGCATCTTGACGGACACAACATGACAGATATACTTGAGACAATTGACAAAGCAAAAAGCATGAAAGGGAAACCGACTGTAATTATTGCTGAGACTCTTATGGGCAAAGGTGTATCTTTTATGGAAGACAATTATAAATGGCATGGAATTCCTCCTACTACTGAGCAGGCTGGAGTTGCTTTGAATGATCTCGAGGTTACTAAATACGGTGATTTCTTTAATCTTGAAGAAATGGCTGAATTGTAAAAAAGTATGATCGGAGATTCGAAATAGTTTTTTAATTTTATTAAATAATCAATTCTTATATTTGAAAAATAATTTATATTATAAAGAGGAAATCGGTAGTGAAGTTTTAATTATAGGCGGAGCTGAAGACAAGCTAAATGAAAGATATATATTAAGGAAATTTGTAGAAATGTCAGGAGGTAAAAATGCATCAATTTTAGTTATACCTGTACCTTCTGATTTTCCAATAGCTACAGCAACACTTTATAAAAGTATTTTTGAAAAGATAGGCGTAAATAATGTAAAGGTACTCGAAGCAAATTCAAGTAAGGAATTATTAAAACTGAAAGTCGAAGAAGTTCTTGACGGAGTAACAGGTGTATTTTTAACGGGAGGTGATCAGCTTAGATTGAGTTCAATACTCGGCGGTACAAAATTATTATCCGAGTTAAAGATCCGGATTAAAAACGGAACAGTACTTGGAGGTTCGAGCGCTGGTGCTGCAGGATTCAGTTCTACGATGATAGTAAGAGGTGAACCGACAGTTCAGCCACTTAAGGATTCTATCAGGCTTTGTCCCGGATTAGGCATTCTTCAAAATATAATAATCGATCAGCATTTTACTCAAAGAGCAAGAATTAACAGACTTATCACAGCAGTATCTTATAATCCTACTAATCTGGGAATTGGAATAGATGAAAATACTGCAGTACATATTAGGAAGGATGGTATTCTTGAAATTCTCGGATCAGGTACTGTTACGATCATTGACGGATCCAATATAAGTTATAATACTATTGCGGATGTAGAAGAATCAGAACCATTTTCTGTAGTCGGACTTAATATTCACATACTCAGCAGGGGAGTAAGGTATGACCTGAATAACAGGAAACCGATTGAGATGGTAGGCGATTACCTTCAGATCTGAAAATTCATTTTTTTCCTGATTCACATTCCAGTTAGTTAAGAAAAAATAAATTCTTTTCTTTTATTCTTTAATTTAATAATACATGAAAATACTTGAGATAAGGGCATTACGCGGAGCAAATTACTGGAGTAACAGATGGAAAAAACTAATAGTGATGAAATTAGATTTAATGGATTTTGAAGAAAAGCCTTCGGATAAAATTAAGAACTTTCCAAAAAGATTAAAAGAATTAATGCCAAGTCTACAGTCTCATACCTGCAGTTACGGATATGATGGAGGATTTCTGCAGAGAGTAGATGAAGGAACCTGGGCTGGACATATAATAGAGCACATTGCACTTGAAATGCAGACACTGGCGGGGATGGATACAGGATTCGGCAGGACAAGGGAAACCAGGACTTCCGGAATTTATAATGTAGTATTCAGCTATCTTGAGGAGAAAGCCGGATTATATACTGCCACCGAATCGGTCGACTTATTTCTTGCTATTGCAGGTGATTTACAAATGGATGATCTTAAGAAACAGCTTGCCAATAATATTCAGAAGCTGCGTGAAATCCGTGAAGATGTCAGGTTTGGACCAAGTACCGGATCAATAATAGAGGAAGCTGAACAAAGAGGAATTCCGCATATCAGACTTAATGACCAATCGCTGGTTCAGCTTGGTTATGGAGTTTATCAAAAAATTATTCAGGCAACAGTTTCATGTAAGACCGGATTTATAGCTACTGATATAGCGAGTGATAAGAATTTATCGAAAAAACTTTTGGAGAGTATGGGAATTCCCGTACCAAAAGGTTATAAGATATATGAAGAAGCTGAAGTACAGGATGCTGTTGAGTCGATAGGATTTCCTGTTGCAATAAAGCCATTGGATTCAAATCACGGAAAGGGTATATCAGCAAATATAAATTCAATGGACGACGCAGTTAAAGCTTTTCACTCCGCTCAGAAATATTCCAGATCCGTTATTATCGAAAAGTCACTTTCTGGAAATGATTTCAGAGCTTTAGTCATAAATAATAAATTAATTGCAGTTGCCGAAAGAACACCAGCATCAGTAACGGGTGATGGAAAACACAGTATCAGCGAATTAATTGAAATTGTAAATAAAGATCCAAGAAGAGGATATGGTCACGAAAAGATCTTAACTCAGATCAAGATAGATAACATGACACTTCGGATGCTTGAATTAAAAGGATTGAATCCGGATACGATCTTGAAAAAAGGTGAAATTTGTTTTTTGAAATCGACAGCAAATATATCTACAGGCGGAACAGCTATTGACAGAACAGATGAAATACATCCGGATAATATTTTTTTGTTTGAAAGAATAGCAAAGATAATAGGTCTTGACATAGCAGGGATCGATGTAGTCGCACCTGATATTACAACTTCTATAATTGAAAACGGAGGCGGTATAGTTGAAGTAAATGCTGCGCCGGGTTTCCGGATGCATCTGGCACCTTCGGAAGGACTTGCCCGAAACGTAGCTGAGCCGGTAGTGAACATGCTTTTCCCGGCCGGTGAAAAGTTCAGAATACCGATAATTGCAGTTACAGGTACAAATGGTAAAACTACAACTACAAGACTTATCTCGCATATTTTAAAGAATGTCGGAAAAACAGTTGGCTTTACTACAACTGAAGGTGTTTACATTGGTAACAGATTAATACAGGCAGGAGATAATACAGGTCCTGTATCCGCTCAAATGGTTTTAAGAGATCCGACAGTTGATATAGCTGTTTTAGAAACTGCAAGAGGCGGATTGCTTAGGGCTGGTTTAGGATATGACGGATGTGAAATTGGAATTGTATTGAATGTTACTGCAGATCATCTTGGATTAAAGGATATTGATTCCTTAGAAGACATGTCCAGAGTAAAAGCTATTGTTGCTGAAAATGTATTCCCAACGGGCTATGCAGTACTGAATGCAGATGATAAGCTTGTACTTAATATGAGAGAAAGATTAGAATGTCATGTAGCACTTTTTAGTATGGATGAAAATAACGAAGCAGTAAAAGCTCATACAAATAAAGGCGGGATTGCATGTGTATATGAAAACAATTTTATTACTATGCTAAAAGGTCACTGGAAATTAAGAGTTGAGAAGGTTATAAATATTCCGTTAACATTTGAGGGAAAGGCAGCATTCATGATTCAGAATGTACTTGCAGCAACTCTTGCAAGTTATATACTTCATGGAGTTAGTATAGAGGATATAAAATTCGGATTAAGTTCTTTTGTGCCTTCTGTTACTCAGACACCGGGCAGACTAAATCTGATAGAAGTTGGAAACTTTACAGTACTTATTGATTTTGCTCATAATCCTGCAGGTATGGAAGCGTTATCTAAATTTGTAGAAAAACTTTCGAATAAAAATAAAACCGGTGTGATCGGTGGAACAGGTGACAGAAGGGATGAAGATATTTTTAATATGGGCAAAGCAGCAGCGAAAATGTTTAACAGTATTATAATCAGAGAAGATGAAAGTTTAAGAGGACGAAATGAAGGAGAGGTAAACAAAATAGTATTGGATGGAATTAGAAGTGAAAAACCTGAATTACCGGTAAAGGTAATTACAAATGAAGTTGAAGCATTAAATTTTGCATTAAATAAAGCAAAGAAAAATGACCTGCTTGTCCTGCTTCCGGATAATATTCCAAGAGCAATAAAGATAGTAAATGAATTTAGGGATAAACTAAATCAGATAAAAATTGAGCAAAGTGACATTCCAAATTTGAATGAGGAAGCTTGAGATAAAATAAAAATTAAGCTATTTGCTCTATTGAAATAAATAAGGGATGAAATATTTTTTATAGAAATTAGAAAATGTTTTGTAAATTAAAATATTAATTTAAAAAAATAAAAATGATCATTTAATTAAAAATGCAATTTCTAAAAGTATTTTATTTCAGCTGAGTAATCAGTCATTATAAATCTTTACAACTACCTCTCCGTCATTTTTACAAAAGCCCCTATACATTCCTTTAGAATTAAAAACCATTTCTATATTGCAATCCTTATCTATAGCTATTAGTCCGCCTTCACCGCCTATTGAGATCAGCTTTTTGTGAACGACTTCTTCACAGGCTTCTTTCAATGTGAATGACTTGTATTCCATAATTGCAGATACATCATAAGCTGTGACAGATCTTAAAAAAAATTCGCCGTCCCCTGTACATGATACAGCACAGGTTTTATTGTTCGCATATGTGCCGGCACCAATAACAGGACTATCACCGATTCTGCCGAATTTAACATTGGTCATTCCTCCGGTAGAAGTAGCAGCAGCCAGATTCCCATTTGTATCAAGAGCAACAGCTCCTACAGTGCCAAATTTTTTATCAGTGATCTCATCCTCTGAATGATCGAGTTGTGCTTTACCTTTTTTTACTGCCATTAGATACTGATCATATCTGTGTTTGTTGAAAAAATATTCTTCATCCTCAAACTTCAATCCTTTTTCTTTTGCAAATTCTGTAGCACCTTTACCATTAATTAAGACAAGATCATTGTCGGTCAATACAGCTTTTGCAAGAAGTATCGGGTTTCGAAGTCCACTTATGGAAGCAACACTCCCGGCGGATAGATCTTTCCCATTCATTATGGAAGCATCCATACTGTGTTTGCCTTCATTTGTAAAAACAGATCCCTTGCCTGCGTTAAAGTTTGGATCATCTTCGAGTATAGTTATTGCTTTTACTACTGCGTCGATAGACGAACCACCTGACCTTAGTATGCAGCTTCCCTGTCTGATGGATTCACTAATAGCATTTTTGTATGCAGATTCTTTTTCAGGAGTCATAAGAGATCTTAAGATAGTACCGGCTCCTCCATGAACTGATATTCCGAATTGTTTCATAATTTTTTTTATTGAATAAAAAAAAACCTTGTTAAATTAAATTAACAAGGTTTATATAAACTAAACTCTAAATTTTATTTTCTCTGAAATTTTTCCTCTTCAAGAGTAAACACAAGTGATACAATATGTGAATTACCTAACTCTTCCAGTCCGTCAAATTTTGCAAATGAATAATCAATGTTGATCTTTGGTAATTTTACTCCTGCGCCAAGAGTAAGGTTTCCTAAATCATTTACACCTGTTCTGATTGCTACTACATCTTTAAAAGCATATTCAATACCTGCATGAATGTCAAGACTCATTGGACCAATATAAGCATTAGCACTTGCCTGTCTGTTTTCAAATCTGAGATCAAAATCAACTACAGGAGTAAGTGTACCTTTGAAAACTTCAACCTGATATGCTGTTCCGAGTTTTGCCGTGGGAGTTATAACTTCATTTTTACCGGTTGACCATGAAAGATAAGTAGTGGTAATATCCATTAGATTAGCACCGAGGAAAAAATTACTGAATGGGCTGTATTTTATACCAACATCAAATCCAAGTCCCCACGCACCCTGATCTCCAAGATTTCTTCTCAGGACTTTAAAATTTGCACCGTAAGATAATTGTTCATTAGATACTTTTGAATAAGTGAGGTAAAAGGCATAGTCTGAAGTATTAAAATATGTAATCCTTGATTCGTCAATTCTTTCTCCGGGATCAAGAGTGCCATTACCATTCAGGTCGATCAAAGCATTTCTGGTATCCTGAATATCGTCGATTCCCATTCTTATTATAGAAAATCCAAGTGATGAACTTGCACCAAATGGAATTCCGACTGAACCATAATCATAATTAACAAGATTACCGAATTGAGCATCATGCATCAGAGAAAACTGAGGGTAATTAATTTTTGAAAGACCCCCTGGATTCCAGTAGCCTGAAGTTACGTCATCTACAAGAGCAACATATGCTCCTCCCATACCTTTTGGTCTTCCGCCTACACCGATTTGGAGCCATTCTCCTGCATATTTATTACCGCTGCCTTGAGAAAATCCATCCTGAAATAGGATAACAGAAAGCAAAACTATAAAAATAGTTTTTGACATAAGATTATTCATAAATTGGGTTTGTTTACTTTTAAATTGTTAAATACAGTAAACTAATTTTCATTATCCTCCGGATAAAAATTTTTTGTAATAATGATTATTTTATTCCGATAAGTCAATACAAAATTAATTGATTTTAAGATAAAAGTGCTATATTGGTATTAAAGTTTCAGTGAAATCTCTATTTCTAAATATTAATTTTAATTGCTTTTTTTTAAAAGTGAGTTTGATTTATTTTTAAAATTAGATATAAATACTTATTAAAATTTGAATTGATAAAAGTATCAAATTGAAATTAAAACATAAATGTCAATTATGTAAAAAATTAATTTCATCTTTTTCAAAATCATAAATACATTTATATTCTTCATTGGTTTAATCAAAAGTATTTCAGTTTAGAAATTTTTAAAACTGAATATTGTGAAAATTAATTACTTATTTTAAAATCATATTATACAAATATTAAAAAATAGATTAATGAATTATTAACTTAATTTAGTTAACTGACGTAATACATTTAAAATTAAAAAAAACATATTTTTCTGATGTAGTGATAAAAGGAACATTAAACCATTCAATAGTATTTCTTATAATATCTTAATAATGTATTTTTATTAAGATATTTCAAAAAAATTCTAATCAATTTAAAATCATTTTTAAATTAATCAAATATAACTTCTATTTAAAACTATGAGTAAAAAATTAATTTTACCTGTCTCAATAATTCTGATAGCACTTGGTATCTTTGTTGGGATGAAAATTCAGGATGCTGTTTCTGAT
>JBATSB010000193.1:0-1520 GCA_049293015.1 Ignavibacteria bacterium | reverse complement strand
AGATAGGGGTTATCGTCCACAGCCTCGTAGAAGGGTTCCCACCCCAGCCCCTGGGCCATCAGCCGGGTCAGGGACGACTTGCCCACGCCGATGTTGCCGGCAATTGCAATAAAACGCTTGGTCATAGCTCCTCCAAATAAAATAGAACACGGATCTGACGGATCGAACAGAGTTTCACGGATCTTTTCCTGCTTGATCCGTTCAGATCCGTCGAATCCGTTCGATCCGTGTTCTATTTTTCGTCTATCCAGATCCTACGCCTTGGCCCCACCGGGCTTGATCCCCATGAGGGCACCCTTCCACAGATCCCGGTTCATCAGGGCGATGAAGTCCAGGCTGATCTCTTTGGGGCAGACCGCTTCGCACTCGCCCATGTTGGTGCAGCCGCCGAAGTGTTCGGCGTCCATCTGGGCCACCATGTCCACCGTGCGCTGGTAGCGTTCAGTTTCGCCCTGGGGCAGACTGGCCAGATGGCCGACCTTGGCCGCGGTGAAGAGCATGGCCGAGCTGTTAGGGCAGGCGGCCACACAGGCGCCACAGCCGATGCAGGCCGCAGCATCCATAGCCATGTCCGCTTTGGCCTTGGGGATGGGCAGGGCGTTGGCCTCCGCCGCGCTGCCCGTGGAGACGGAGACATAGCCGCACGCCTGGATGATGCGCTCGAAAGCGGTTCGATCCACGACCAAGTCTTTGATCACCGGGAACGCGGCAGCACGCCAGGGTTCGACAACGATGGTGTCGCCATCCTTGAAGTGGCGCATGTGCAGTTGACAGGTGGTGGTGGCCGACTCCGGGCCGTGGGCGATGCCATTGATCACCAAGCCGCACATGCCGCAGATGCCTTCCCGGCAGTCGTGGTCAAAGGCCACGGGGATGGCGTCCTTCATCACCAGTTCTTCGTTGAGCAGGTCCAGCATCTCCAAGAAGGAAGAGTCCGGGCTGACATCGGGCAGGGTGTAGTCCACCAGTTTGCCCTTGGTTTTGGCCCCATCCTGTCGCCAGATGCGTAGTTTCAGCTTCATAATGTTGATTCTCCCTATTATTTGTAGCTGCGCTGGGCCAGCTTGACGTATTCGAAGGAGAGCTCTTCCTTGTTCAGGATGGGCTTGGCCAGATCGCCCGTATACTCCCAGGCGGCCACGTAGGAAAAGTTTTCGTCATCTCGCAGGGCCTCGCCGTCCGGGGTCTGACTTTCCAGGCGGAAGTGGGCGCCGCAGGATTCGGACCGATCCAGGGCGTCGATCACCAGCAATTCGCCCAATTCCATGAAGTCGGCCACACGTCCGGCCATCTCCAGATTCTGGTTGAACTCTTCGCCGGTACCGGGCACCTTCAGATCTCGCCAGAACTCTTCCCGCAGGGGCGGAATCAGTTCCAGGGCCTTGCGCAACCCCTCTTCCGTGCGGTCCATGCCTGCATATTCCCACATGATCTTGCCCAATTCCCGGTGGAAAGAGTCCGCCGAGCGGGTGCCTTTGATGTTCAAGAGTCGGTTGATGCGTTCCCGCACCTCGTTCTCC
>JBATSB010000192.1:0-5199 GCA_049293015.1 Ignavibacteria bacterium | reverse complement strand
CATCAATAGTATTGAACCTGTGAATAATGCCCAGACATCCGAGATCAGCTAATGCCTTAGCCATTCTGCCGCCGACTACTGTATTCATCGGTGAACCAATTATTGGAAGAGATAAATTCATTCCAAGAAAATCAACACTCGTATCGCATTCAGCTCTGTGCTCAATCCCAGATATCTGATCAGGTAGCAGAGAAATATCATCATAAGTATATGAATATGTCTCTGAAATTTTATCGCGATAAGTCCTGCTTCCGTTTTTGGATATATTAATTTTTTCCATATGTGTATAGATCAAATAAGATTATTATTCTGAAATTAAAATTTTTTTAAATTCAGTGTAACGGAAATTTATTTTAAAGCTTCAGTAACTTTCTGAGCTGCTTCTTCGAGAGTAGTTGCAGAAATAAGATTGAGTCCTGAATTATCAAGTATTTCCTTTGCCTCAACTGCATTAGTTCCCTGAAGTCTTACAACTACAGGCACAGAAATATCAATATTTTTTGCTGCCTGTATAACTCCGTTTGCAACTCTGTCACATCTCACAATACCACCGAAGATATTTATAAGAATTGCTTTCACGTTTGGATCGGACAGAATAATTCTAAATCCGTTTTCAACTGTGTCAGGTGTTGCCGTACCGCCAACATCAAGAAAGTTTGCAGGAGATCCGCCTGCAAGTTTTATAAGATCCATAGTTCCCATTGCGAGACCTGCGCCGTTTACCATACATCCGACATTCCCGTCGAGCTTTATATAATTTAAATTATGTTTCTTTGCTTCTGTTTCAAGCGGTTCCTCTTCATTGGTATCTTCGAGATCTTTGTAATCCTTATGTCTGAAATCAGCATTACCGTCAAGTGTAACTTTCGCATCGAGCGCAACTACTTTATCATCATTGGTAATGACCATTGGATTTACTTCAAGAAGCGAAGCATCCATCGTGACATAAGCATTATAAAGTTTTGTAATAAATTTTATAAAATCTTTATATACATTTCCTTCAAGTCCAAGACCAAATGCAAGCTCACGTGCCTGATATGAAAGCAGTCCGACAGAAGGATCTACCCAGACTTTTATAATTTTCTCCGGAGTTTCTTCTGCGACAGTTTCGATTTCCACTCCGCCTTCAGTGGAAGCCATAATTACATTCTGTGAAACTGACCTGTCTAAAAGTATTCCGATATAAAATTCTTTTTTAATGTCGAGTCCTTCAGCAATAAAAATTGTATTTATTTCTTTTCCTTCTTTACCGGTCTGATGCGTGACCAGTATATTCCCAAGAAGTTTGCCTGCATATTCTTTTGCTTTATGAAGATCATTTCCCATATATTTTACACCGCCTTCGACTACTATCTCATCCGGCTTGTCTTTCCTGTAAACGACACCTTTTCCTCTGCCGCCTGCATGTATCTGAGATTTTACAACATACTTTTTAATATCCTTTGTCTTAAGATATTCTATAGCTCCGTCAAAGTACTGCATATCCATTAATGCAACACCATCCTGAACGTTTATTCCTAATTTTTTTAAAATCGATTTTGCCTGATACTCATGTAAGTTCATTTATTTATATTTATTTTATTTAATACTTTTATTTTAAAAGATTATTTTTTTAATAATTTATCTTGTTTATCAATCATTTCCTTAATTTCTTTGCTGACTGAATCTAATTTATACTTGACTGAATCCATTCCTTCGAAAGTTTTATTTTCCATTGTATCAAGCATGGTCTTTGTATTCTCAAGTGCTGAGTCGATCTGTTTCAGACTCTTGTCCATTGATTCATTTACTTTTTCATTTACTTTATTCTCAATTTTCTCTCTTATACCGCAGGCAGAAACTGTCAACGCTAATATAAGAAATACTAATGACACAGTTTTAATTGTCATGATGATTTGATTAATTTAGTTTATGAAAATTTTAATAAGTAATTAATTAAATTTATTTAATCTTCTGTGCAATAGATTTTCCCTGCATAAATAATCCGAGATAATCACGTCCGCCTGCTTTTGAATCTGTACCGCTCATATTAAATCCGCCGAAAGGATGAACCCCTACAAGTGCACCTGTACATTTTCTGTTCAGATAAAGATTGCCGACAAAGAATTCTCTCTCAGCTCTTTCAAGTTTCTTTTTATTTTTTGTAAATACTGCACCTGTCAGACCATAGATTGTATTATTTGCAATTTCCATAGCATCATCAAAATTCTTTGATTTAATAACTGCAAGCACAGGTCCGAATATTTCTTCCTGCGCTATGGTTGCATTTCTTTCAACATCTTTGATAATTGTCGGCTGAATGTAATACCCGTCAGTGCTCATCTCTGCGCCGCCGTGAATTACTTTGCCGCCTTCATCAATTGCTTTCTTAATATAATCTGTAATACTATTCTTTGATTTTTCATTTATGACAGGACCCATGTTTGGATTTAGAGATGAGTCGCCGACTTTTATTTTTTCTGTTTCAGTTACTAAGGCACCACAGAATTTATCATAGATCTTTTCATCAACGATAACTCTCGAGCATGCCGAACATTTCTGTCCCTGAAATCCGAATGCTGCTGATACAGTACCTTTCACAGCTTCATAAAAATCCGGAACTTCTGAATCCACTATGATAGAATCTTTCCCGCCCATCTCTGCTATAACTCTCTTAATCCATATCTGAGATGGTTGTGTCTTTGCAGCAAGTTCGTTGATCCTCAATCCGACTTCCATTGATCCGGTAAAGGAAACATATCTTGTCATTGGATGAGTCACAATTAAATCACCGATCGTAGATCCGTCACCAGTAAGGAAAGTAAGAACACCTTTTGGCAGTCCGCATTCTTCCATAAGCTCGACAAACATCTGTGCAATAGCAGGGGAGTCGCTTGAAGGTTTTAATACTACTGTATTTCCTGTAATGATCGAAGCAGTTGTCATACCTACTAAAATAGCCAGCGGGAAATTCCATGGCGGAATTACAACTCCAACTCCAAGCGGAATATATTCTAATCTGTTTTTCTCACCCGGATATTTTACAACCGGCTGACCTTCTGCATATCTGAGCATTTCTCTTGCATAAAATTCTATAAAGTCAATTGCCTCAGCAGTATCGCCGTCAGCTTCTGCCCAGTTCTTACCTACTTCATAAGTCATCATTGCTGAGAAATCATGTTTTCTCTTACGCATCTTTTTAGCTGCATCAAGGAATATCTTTACTCTCTTTTTGACCGGGACATTTTTCCATTCCTGAAAAGTATTATGCGAAAGATCAATTGCATTGATTGCCATCTCAGCAGTTGCTTTCTGAAATGTGCCGAGTATCTCATCTCTCTTGGAGGGATTATAGGAAACTAATTTTTTATCCGAAGTGAAATTTTCACCGCCTATCACAAGAGGGTATTCTTTTGAAAATCTTTCTCTGACTTTCTTTAAAGATTTTTCAAAATCCTTTGCATTCTTCTTTTTAGAAAAATCTGTAAATGGTTCGTTTTTAAATTTTGCTAATCTCATGATTTAATATTATTTAAGTTTAAATTGATTTTAGTTTAGATTTGAAACTGCTTCTATCACTTTATTATGAACTTCAGGTCTAACTTCCCTTATGCCGTCATTGTCCCTTGAAGGATAAACTCTGTTGGTAAGAAAAATTATTACCAGCTTTCTGTCAACATCACACCAAACGCTTGTACCTGTATAACCGGTATGTCCGAAACAGTTTTCTGAAATAAGTTCACCACAGGGAATTCTGTATTTCGAATCTGAACCGTCAGGTTTTGTATCCCATCCTAATGAGCGGGAATTTTCGTAGCCCAGATCTGTAAACTTATCTGTAAAAAGATTTATAAGTTCAGGATTGAACATATATTCTGCTTTTAATCCACGTGAATAAGGATTATAATACTGACCGTCATTTAGCATCATTTTCATAAAAATATAAATATCTCCCGAATTTGAAAATAAGCCTGCATTGCCGGACACGCCGCCCATTACTGCAGCTGCTTCATCATGCACTTCTCCCTGAAGGAGTCTGCCGCGCCAGTATGTGTCATTTTCAGTCGGCAGAATGTTTTTTTGAATATTGTCCGCAGGAACAAATGAAGTGTTTTTCATTCCAAGCGGTTCGAAAATATTCGCTTCGCAGTATTTATCAAGTGGCATTCCGGAAACTCTTTCCACAATCTCACCGAGAAGTATTGCATTCAAATCGCTGTAAACTGATTTTGAATTAGTTGAATAATTCAGATCCTGATCATAAATTGTATTGAGTACATCGCTTTTTGATGAACAGGTTTTATAAAAAGGTATCCATGCCTTTAGTCCCGAGTTATGAAGCAAAAGATTTACTACAGTAATGTTATCTTTACCGCTGCCGGTAAATTCAGGAATATACTTGCTGACAGGATCATTGAGATCAATCCTTTCATTTTCATATAGCAGCATTATAGCAGAGGTTGTAGCAATTACTTTTGTAACTGAAGCGAGATCGAACATTGAATTTTCAGTAACCGGCTGAGAAAATTCATCATAGGTAAAATTCCCGTAAGACTTTGAATATAAAATATCTTTATCATTACCGACTACAAGCTGAGCTCCGGGATATGCGGAATTTGATATACCCGCAGAGATGACCTGATCTACTTCAGAAAAGTCCTTTGCGAATGTATTAATGCTTATAAAAAGCAGGAATATGAACGGGAAAATAGTCTTGAGCATAAGTACGGCAAATATACTCAAATTACATTCCTTGTTCAATTTACTTTATGGGGTCTATTGAAGAAAAATGAAATTGATAAATATCAGATCATTGTTTTTCTTTTGATAAATAATAGCAATTATTTAAAATTATCTTTAAATTCGGAGCATTTAGCGCTGTTGTTGGTGTTACAAAAAGTTTGCGGATTTAATTACTTATTTTTAATATTATAACACTTCAAACTTTTTGGCCACAAACAACCATAGTTCAATAGTACGTTGAACGAAGTTATATAATATTAATCCTAAGATAATTCAAGTTGAATTCTATAAATGAGTGGAGATTCTAAACATAAGGTTTTGTTGTTGGTGACCAAAAAGATTTAGCGACTGATACATTAAATTCAAGAACAACAATCAAACTTTTTGGAACACCAACATCTATAAACAAATAAGTCAAGTATATTCCTCACCCATTACAAAAAAAATCTCTTTTTTTGCTGATTGACTTATGGGGCT
>JBATSB010000191.1:0-17958 GCA_049293015.1 Ignavibacteria bacterium | reverse complement strand
AAAGGAGGGAATTTATGAAATAAAGTTTGACGCTGGTTCACTTTCCAGCGGCGTTTATTTATACAGCCTATTTATAAACGGGCAATTAGTGAATTCCAAAAAAATGATTATTTTAAAATAATTATTTAATTTTATTTAATGAACGAAAGGAGAATTTTAACTCATTAAATTTTAATAATTTTTAAAAATTCCGTTAAATGCGGAGGGAGAAAAAATGAATAAAATAATTTTTACAGTGGCGTTATTGGTTTCAGTAACATCTTTATTTTTATACAGATCATCAGAGAACAGAAATTTTAATTCCATTGAGCCGTTGTTGGTGTTTCAAAAAGTTTGAATGTTGTTCTTGAATTTAATGTATCAGTCGCTAAAACTTTTTGGTCACCAACAACATAACCTGTTGTTTAGAAACTCCAGTCTTATATAAAATTCAACTTGAATTATCACAGGATAAATATTATTTAACTTCGTTCATCGTGCTGTTGAACTATGGTTGTTGGTGGCCAAAAAGTTTGCAGTGTTATAATATTCAAAATGAGTATTTAAATTCGCAAACTTTTTGGACACCAACAACGGTGCTAAACAAAAAAAGCGGATCCTAAGACCCGCCTTTTTCTAACTAAAAAATTTATTAACTACTAACTATTAACTACTAACTATTAACTACTAACTAAGGTGTGTTCTTCTGCACAAAATTATTCGTATTATTATCAGCCAATGCAGCATCAGATATATCAACTAATGTGTCTCCATTAGCATCTGTCACTACATATCCTGTTACAAAATTAAATGCATTATTATCTATCATTGATCCGTCTGCTATATCGACAATTCCATCCTGATTTGCATCAGCATTATAAGCAGCATATTTTACTGGTGAATTATCTGCGATGATCTGATTGCTTCCATATGCCTGAGCTGTAGCAGAAGTAAAATCATAATTCAATACAGAAGCTGTAAAACTCTGACCCGGAGATTTACTCCATGTCTCGATCAGATTTCTTTGCTTAAGCTGCAAATAATAATTTACACCATTTACAGCAGTGTTGAATACATATGTACCTGTTCCGGTAGTTGAAAGATAAGCTTTTGCCTGATCTACAACAGCATAAGGTGAAGAATTATTTCTTAAAAAAACAGTCATAGTATCTCTTACCATTGTATTAGAACCCGCATTATAAAATCCCTGTATGAAAGCAGTAAGATTTAATGTAGCAGGAGCAGTTACATTGATAAGATTATTACCGATTCTGTTTTGTCCGTCAGGATTTGTAACGGTAATGTTTTTCAGTCCTGCCGGAGAACCAACTGTAGAAATATTTAAAGTAACCTGTGTAGTAGAATTAAATGTAATGCTGTTTACAGTTACAGTTCCTGAAATTGATGCAGCAATGCGATTAGCATAACCGGGTCCGCCTGCGTCATTGCCCGGATCGAAAAATTCAGAATTTGAAACTGATGTGCCCGTGATAACAATATTCACTGATGGCTGTCCCTGCATAATATTTGTAATGTTTGAAGAAGAAGGAGTCGCAGGTGGCGGAGCAATTAACTGAATTGCTCTTACACTCCATGAATTTGTAGCATCGCAGTATTCCTGAAAAGTCCACATAGTCATATCATCATTCGGATCGACTACAGTTTGAGAATAATCGCCCCACCTCTGAGTAGTTCCGCTTTCAACTCCATAAACTGTAGAGCTGCTTTGAGCTAAGGTAGGAGATTGTATAGTGCCTGATGCATCAGTCCTGTATCTGCCTGCCACATATGCTTCAGGATGATTTGCTAAACCCGATCCGCTGCATCCGAGTGCCATGTGTCCCTGTCCGGACATAGCAACACTTGGGATCCAGTAATATTTTGGATTTGAAGCTGCAGCATCATACAAAGTACCTGACTGAAGTAATGATGGAGTAGATGTCAAATTTGTAAGTTCATACCATCTGCTGCCGTTTCTGTTTCCTGAAGAGTTCGCGACACCGCTTGAATTTACTTCTATATTATGCGCAGTCCATAATGTCTGAGCACCTGTGATTTTATTTTTATGAAGCTCTGCAGCAAATAGTCTGTCATCAAGACCGTCAAGTCTTTTTGTACTGCTGATTTGTCTGGCTGTTTCAGGTCCTACTGTAGTCGGAACGGTTATAGAATAATTTGATGATATAGAAGGAGTAGCACCCGGATTGATAACTCTTTTTACACAAAGTGAACTATAAGCATAAGGATCTACACCAACGAAATATCCTTCTGTTGAAGTTGGATCATCATTCTGAACTCCCTGTGGAGTATAAGGTCCGGTATCTACGCCGTTTGTAAATAAAGTAAAACCAGTTGCTGTAAGAGTTCCTGAGTTCAGATTTGCCTTATTTATCACATATCCATTACACCCTATAAATGCAGTAAGTGCTGCATTGAACATGTTCATGCCGATATACAAAGCATTTTTATCAACTCCCAAAGTTGGATAATCAGCAAAACCTGAAAGTGATCCGGGTAGATTTGCTGTGAACTGGAAAAAAGTAAAACTTGCTAAATTAGAAATAGTAGGTCCCGAGCTTCTTGCAATTACAATTCTGTTTGGAGCAGACTGAGTATTAATAGCAACTACATACCATCTTTGAGTAAGTCTGTCATATCTTATATGAGGATCTGAAATTCCCGATCCATTTCTTACAGAATTAAAAAACACATCAAGATCTGAATTCAGTCCGCCTACTACACCGGCTTTACTGTAAACTTTTATTCTGCCATTTGCACAGACCAATGCCTGTGTAGGTCCTACATCTCCTTGAGTATCAGGTGGAATATATCCTGATTCTGATAATTTCGGTCCCTGAAAATTAGCACCGATAGTCTGAGGATTGTCATACTGCGGAATTTCTTTTTGAGCTTCATCTTCAGATAAAGGCGGCCATTGAGAAACATCAGGTGCATTTGGATTGACCTGCTTTTCGGGCATCTCAATTTCAAATTCAGGATTGGTCTTTGGTTTCGGTTTCTGATAATAATCTGCAGGAAGCATCGCTTCTCTGTCCATAATCTCCTGAACTGTCACTGTGATTCCATCTTCACCCTGAACGGGAATACCAACTGTGTAGTCATCCTGAAGTGATACTGTATGAAATGCATTCCACTCAGGACTCATATTGTTATTGCTTACAACTGCGTCTTCAGCAGAATTAAATGCAAAGAAAATTACAGTGCAAATTACCAGCAGACTAAAATGGATATAGTATCTGCCTTTCTTAAAATCTGAAATAACTTTTTTCATAGTAAAAAATTAATTTTTAAAAAAATAAAAATGTTAAAAGTTTGTCTGGGGTTTAATTGGGGTTGTTCAATCTAATTAAATTAATTTTAAAAAAAAATTGTAAATTACATTGCAAAAAAATGATAAATTTTAAACAAAATTTCACAAAAAAAAAGCGAGCCCTAAGACCCGCTTTTTCTCCAACTAACTAACTAACTAAATTAACTAACTATTTATTACTAACTATTTATTACTAACTATTTATTACTAACCATTTATTACCAACTAAACTAACTATTAACTATTAACTATTAACTATGGAGTTATTTTCACTACAAAGATAAAAGAATTATTATCACAAATACTCATATCTTTGATACCAACTATTCCATCTCCGTCAAGATCAGTAGTGACATAACCTGTAACAAAATTAATTACGTCATTATCAATTGAACCTACATCATCCAAATCAACAGTACCGTCATTAGTTACGTCACCACTGTAATTACAGTATTCTGAACCTTTTAAAATCTGATTGTTTCCAAATGCCTGAGATGCAGAAGTAGTAAAGTCATAAGTATTTATAGTTCCTTTATCCAATATCAATTCACCGCCTGCTTTACTCCATGTCTCAATCGTATTTCTGTACTTAGCTACTATGTAATACTGACCTGACTGTGCATTCGGAAATGTAAAAGAACCAGTAAATGTAAGTGAATCAATAGTAGCAGTAGCAGAATCTACTATACTGTAAGGAGCAGTAGATTTTCTTAAATAAACTTTCACATCATCAGATAATGAAAGTTCATTATCAAAATTCGAATACATACCTTCCATCAGCATAGTCAGATCTAATTTCAATTGCGAATTAAATCCAACAAATCTCATGATCGCTGCATTACCGCCAAGTGCCCACGCAGTGTCACCTTGAGTTACATATATTTTACCGTTGGTTATATTATGTGTATTCTGAAATGACCATGAAGCACCACCGTCTGAAGTTCTGCATACGGCAGTTGTACTATTACCTACAGCATATCCTGTATTTGCATCTTTAAAATCAATACTTGTAAAATCCGCTGTTGCAGGCATTGTAATTAAAGTCCATGTTGCTCCTGCATTAGTTGATTTTGCAACTCTGTTGGTTCCGCTTGTCTGACAGATATAAACAGTTGTATCATCAGGACATGTTACGCTTCTGATACTTCCTGTTAATCCTGTTGTCAAAGGTGACCAGTTCACACCGCCGTTTATTGTTTTATAAACAGGTCTGTTTGACTGATTCATTGTAGTATAACCTGTATTTGCATTCAGCATTTCTGCTGAATAAATATTTTCACTTGTTGCACCTGTGGTATATTGAGTCCAGGTATTTGCACCGTCCGTAGTTTTAAATACATTACCTCCGGGTACAGTAGCAAAATTCACAAAAACCCATCCGGTATTCTCATCAATAAAATCGCAATTATATAGTGTATAATTTGTAGCATGAGGTTTTGTTTTCGCTATCCATGAAATTCCGCCGTCAGTTGTTTTATAAACCTGACTGTTTGTTCCTGTTACGTATCCTGTATTTTCATTGATCATAGCTATATCATTGAAATCACCAGTTACACCAATGCTGTAAGTAGTCCAGTTTGTTCCGCTGTTTGCAGAATACATAACCTGACCGGTTGTTGATGTATGAGGTCTTCCTATTATCCAGTATTTGCTTGTACCTGGTACAGTTGTGATGTTAAAATTTAAAGCTGTCTTTAGAATATTTGACTCTGAAAACCATGTAGCACAACCGTCAGTCGATTTTGCAACTACACCGTAATCTCCTGAAATAACATATGTAGATCCAATGTGATCAAGTGAATACCAGATAAAAGTTGTTGCAGGTCCGGATACACTTAAAGATAAAGGTGTCCATGTTGACCCCTGATCTGAAGATCTGTAAAGGAAATTTGGATCTCCAACAAGATAAATTTCTGTGTCTGAAACTATTTTTACCTGAAAATATGCCCAGTCAACCTGAGGAGTTGCAATAGCCTGCCAGTTTACTCCGGCATTTGTAGTCCTGCTGAATTTACCCTCACTACCACAAGCAAAACCTGTGTTTGCATTAAGAAATGAAATATTATTTGGAACAGTGAAAAGTACAACTCCAGCAGATTCTGTCCAGCTCGTTCCGCCGTTTGTAGTTGTGATTGTAACTCCGTTTGAATATGATGCAGTTACATTGTTTGCATCAGATCCACCAATTGATACTGCATAGTTTGTATTTGATTCAAAAACTATTTGCCATGTTAACCCTGCATCTGTAGTTTTTAAAAGCTTAGTTCTAAATGCTCCCTGAGCTCCTGAAGCAATATAGCCGGTATTTGCATCTGCAAACCAGACTGCCCAGTTTCTTTTATTAGTCTCAATAAGACCGCCGCTTACTGTATCAAAACTTACACCGCCGTTTACTGTTCTTCCAATGTAACCCTGATCTCCAACTACAATACCTGTGTTTTGATTAAAAAACCACATGTCATAATTTTGAGTTGTTTTCAAATTTGCATCTGTCTCTCCTGCAAAGTGATGAAAATACCAGTTGTTACCGCTATTGGTAGTTTGCATATATGTTCCGTTAGCACCTGCAGTTACCCAGGTATTTGCATCAACCATTTTGATCTTCCTCAATAAATTAGCCTGAGGAGATGGATGCATCCATTTCCAGTCCTGCTTGTCTTGTGAAAATAATGTTCCTGAAACCATCAGGATCATTACAAAAATAAAAGTAATTTTGCGAATCATTAGTTTGATTATATTAGATTTATAAAAATTTTATAAACTTAACAATTTGATGATTTTGTTTCAAAGACAGTTTGTTAATAGAATACCCAATTTAAATACTGTAATATTGCAATTTCCTAATAATTAATGAATATTCAATACTTAGAAATACCCATTATAATCAATGCGATATTGCTTAATTTATTTCTGAGACTGCAAAAAATTTATGTGCCGGGTTAATTTGAGAATTGAAAATGAGAATGAAAATGAGAATGAGAATGAGAAAAAAACTATAATAACTTAAAAAAACTATTAACTATTAACTACTAACTATTAACTACTAAGAACTTCTTCTTTTATTTTAAACAAATATTCTTTCGCTGCATCATAATTATTCGGAATCTCCCCTTCCAATATTGCTTCTTCAATTTTGTGTTTGAATACACCAATTATCCTGCCCGGGTGTAGATCAAATAATTCCATTATCTCATCACCTCTTACAGGCGACTGGAAATTTCTTAGTTCATCTTTTTCCTGAACTTCAATTACCCTCTTCTCAACCTTATTATAATTATCTAAAAATTTGCTTACCTTGTCCGGATTTTTCGAAGTGATATCTGCTCTGCATAATGTCAACAGGTCTACCAGCTCTTCACCTGCATCTGCTGCAAGTCTTCTGATCGCCGAATCTGTTACGTCATCTTTAGCAAGAGGAATTGGTCTGAGATGCATCCGTACAAGCTTTTCCACATAATCAAGCTTTGTCATCGGCAGCTTTAATCTCATAAATATTTTCTTCATCATCCTTGCTCCGACTTCCTCATGAGAATGAAATGTCCATCCTGTTCCCTCTACAAATTTCTTTGTCCTTGGCTTCGCAATATCATGAACAAGCGCTGCAAATCTCAGCCATACATCATTTGTATTTGGAGAAATATTATCTATTACTTTTAATGTATGATAAAATACATTCTTATGATGAAAATCCTTTCGCTGATCCACACCTTCAAGTGCTGCTACCTCAGGGAAAATTATTTCCATAACACCCGACCTGTATAAAAGATCAAGTCCGATCGATGGCTTATCTGTCATGAGTATAAGTAGAAATTCATTCGTTATCCTCTCCTGTGAAACTACTCCTTCATCAGATAATCTGTGACGCAATTCTACAATAGCATTAAATGTATTTTCCTCTATCTTAAAATCAAATCTCGAAGCAAACCTTATTGCACGCATTATTCTGAGCGGATCATCATCAAAAGTTTTATATGGATCCAGAGGAGTTTTGATAATCTTATTTTCAATATCACTTAATCCGTTAAAATTATCGATGACCTCTCCGAAGTTTGTTTCGTTAATTCCAGCTGCAAGTGCATTAATAGTAAAGTCTCTTCTCGAAATGTCTTCCTCTAATGAGGCCGGTTCTACTACCGGTTTGCGTGAACCTCTGTCATAACTTTCTTTTCTTGCAGAGACAAATTCGATTTTAAATTCATCTATATTCAGTAAAGCCGTTTCATAATTTTTGTAAACTGAATTTAATTCTCTGCCAAATTCTTTTGATACTGACCTTGCAAATCCTATCCCGTCACCGGTCACCATAATGTCAATGTCATTACCGTCATTACACATTATCAGATCACGTACGTACCCGCCGACAAGATATGCTGAAACTTTATTCCTGTCAGCTATGCTGCCGATCTTATTTATTATTTTATTTTCAATTGATACCTTCATCAGGGAATGATCACCTTTTCTATTTTAATTTCTTTTTCTTTATCAATTTTTCCGGGGATCTCTATTATGTGATAACTGCGAACCCTGTCATCTGTAAGCGGGATCGCTGCTGCAGAACTGTTTATAATTACAATATTTCCTTTTGTATAAATATTTGAAATATGCGTATGCCCGTGCAATATCATTTTCACATTATACTTTTCAAATAATTTCAGAAGCTTCATCTTCCCATATAATTTCATTTTCACATCAATACCTGCCAGCCAGACTGGATGAGCCGGATTTTCTTCCGTTGGTTCAGGCAGTCCGAAATGATGATGAAGAACAACTATCTTTATCATTTTTTTTAACTTCTTTTTACCAAGCAGCTTTTCAAGTTTTTGAAATTCTTTTTCATCAATTCTGCCGTTAGATCCTTCGGGATTCTTTTTTATATCCCATCTGTCAATACTGTTCAATGCAATGATAGCAACATTATCAAATATTTTCAGATAAGGAAATTCATCTTTTTCAGGAAATGATTCATTGAAATGCTCAGCAAAAATTTTCTCATTAAGATCATAATCAGCATTGCTGCAGTTATAAATAAATTTTATTCCTTCTAATCCCATTTCAGCCCCGCCAAAGATGTCATGATTCCCGGGTACTAATGTAAATTTATCACCCTTTACTAAATCATATTTTTTCAGTAATTCTTTTGCAAATCTGAAGTCCTCCTCTTTTACAATATCCACCAGATCACCTGACAGTATGACATGATCACAGTTTCTCAATTTTATATCTTCCATTAATTCTACAAAAGCTTTACCGCCGCCGTTTATGTCATCCAATCTCAGATGAGTATCCGATATGTGCGCAATTTTGAACATAAAAATTTAATCTTAATTTGTAAAATAATATTATTTTTTTATCTGTGCTGTTTCTATTTCTTCAATGATCTTGTTTGCAACCTCTAGTGCCTGCAAGCCATCAGTCAATGTTACAAGCGGTTCTTCATCTTTAGTTATCGAATCAAAAAATCTGTTCAGCTCATACTTCAAAGAGTTTACTACCGGTATCTCAGGTTTCTCATAAAATATCTTCAGCTTTTTATCACCCTGTCCTACCTCTGTCACTGCAAATCCTGTATCATCTTTATTATCAGACAGTCTGAATACTTCTGAAGTGTTTTGTAAAAAGTCTATCGATAAATAAGCATTCTTCTGAAATAGTCTCATCTTTCTCATTTTGTTCAGAGAAATTCTTGATGCAGTTATATTTGCCACACATCCGTTCTTAAATTGAATTCTGGCATTCGCTATGTCAATCTTTTCACTAAGTATCGAAGCTCCATTTGCATGAATTGACTCCACAGGTGATTTGACAAGATTCAGAATTATATCAATGTCATGTATCATAAGATCCTGTACTACAGAAACATCTGTACCTCTTGGATTGAACTGTGACATTCGGTGCGTCTCAATAAATAAAGGTGAAATATTATATGAATCAAGTGAAAGTATTGCCGGATTAAATCTCTCAATATGTCCGATCTGAATTTTTATTTCTTTATTGTCGGCAAGCTTTAATAATTCAACTGCCTGCTTAGTCGTCTCTGTTACAGGCTTTTCAATAAAAGTATTAATATTCTGTTCAATACATTTTGATGCAAGTTCAAAATGAGTAGAGGTCGGTGTCACAATCACAGCAGTATTTATCTTTTTTAAAAGTTCATCGGCAGTGTTGTTCAATACTAAACTATTCTCTTCTGAAAGCAAAGAATTCTTCTCAGAATCTGTATCAAAAATCCCTGCAAGTTCCACGTCTTCCCGCTCACTGCAAATCTCTTTTATAAGTTTTAAATGAGTCTTTCCCAGATGACCAAGCCCAAATAGTCCCGCTTTTATTTTTTCCATTTTCTTAAACTAATTATTTAATATTTAATATTTATTATCTAAAATTTATCCGAGCTTGTCCCCGACGGCTCTGAGTGAATGATCACATTCGACAGTTTCGGATAATTTTCTTTTAAGCTAAGATAAATTTTACTTTCAAGCTGAGTTACAATATCATGCACTTCATCAAATGAATTTATATAATCAAAAACACAGTTAAGCGATACCCTGATCTTTCCGTTTGTACTGACCACCTGAATGTCATTACTGGAAAGAACATTTTCATTTTCATCAAGTATTTTATTTACCTCACGGATTAATTCAGTTGAATTATCAGTAATGTCAGTCGTATCAAATACAATCTCGCTTGGTTCGTCAATGTGGATCTTAAGTTGTGAGATCACATCGATCTTTTCAAGTATTACTTTTTCCACATCAGTAATTATGCTGTGAGCTTTTGTCAGATCATTTGTATTAACGACTTCTATATGCAGCTCAGAAAAAATTTCATTATTAATTTTATGAGAATAAATGTCATGACATTTTAATCCAAAATCATTTACAATTAGTCTGATCTTGTCGTTGATCGTTTCATCTTTGGTTTCTACTGGTTCAGAATGAATTACTATATCGGTATTTTCTGAAATTTCTTTTATTCTTTTTTCAACATTATCCATAATGTCATGAGCTTTGGAAAATGGTACTAACCTGCTGATCTCAATTGTCATATCAATATATGTGATCGACCCTGAGGTACGTACCCTGCAGCTTTGTATTCCTTCAACTCCTTTTATAAGCTGCGTCTCGTATTTTATTTTTTCATACAATCCTTCCGGTACTTTATCCATTAATGAATTTACAGATTTCCGTAGCAGCTTATATCCCAGATGAATTATGAAAACAGTTACAACTAAAGCGGCGATCGTATCAGCGATCTTGCTGATGTTAAGATAAGTCAGGAGTAAACCGATCAGTACTACTGATGAACTCCAGATATCACTTGAAAAATGAAGTGCATCTGCTTCTAAGGCATTTGAATTAGTTTCTTTTGCAATAGCTTTAAGCTTTTTAGCTCTGTTAATGTCTATTAAAATTGTAAAAATGATCGAACCGATTATCCAGATATTAATATTTAGTTCAACTTCATCTTTAATAAAAAGTCTGTTAATAGCTTCATAAATTATAAACGATGAAGTAATAAACAAAATGAAAACCTGAAACAGAGCCGAAAAATTTTCCGCCTTTTCATGTCCGTAATTATGATCTTTATCAGGAGGTCTGGAAGAATATTTTATGGAAATAATTGTAACGATACAAACAAAAATATCTATACCTGAATTAAATACTTCAGTAAGAATACCAAGACTACCGCTGAAATAAGCAGCTACGATCTTTATCAAAGTAATAAATACCGCAGCATAAAGAGACTGTATCGCAACTTTTATTTTCTTATCTGATATTGATTTAATGCTTTCAGTCATTCAATTTTTTGCTTTTATTCAATTGGATTGATCTTATTTTTCAAGTGCAGAAATTAAAGTTTCGTCTTTCAGTCTTTGAGTTAACACAACACCTGTCATAGTTATTATTGCACCTGCGATAAAAAAATAAGATAATTTTTCATTTAATAATAACCAAGAAAACAGAATAGTTATAACCGGAGCAGTATTTGTCATTGTTGTCAAAGTGCTAGTCTTTATTATCTTTGTAGAATAACTATAGAGAAAATAACTTCCAAATGCTACAAGTAAAGTAAGATGAATATATCCTAATATGACATACAAATTTACATTTTCAAATGTCAGGTTTTTCACATCAAAAAGAAAAACCGGTATGTACATTACAATACCGATCACAAAAGAAATGGTCATAGTTTTCAATGCTCCGTATTTTTTTATCATCGGCTGGCTGAATGCAAGATACATAGACCAAGAAGCCACTGCCATAAAAAGTAATGTGTCTCCGAGCATGTAATTCACACCCGGAATTTTCGGTGTGATTAGATTTTCATAAAAGATAACAAGAATCCCGGCTATCGTGAGAGAAATAGTAATAAGTTTTTTCATTTCGAATTTTTCATCCTTCTGCCTGATTGAGATCAGATAAACTATCAAAGGTGTGCAGGCATAAAGTATTCCCGAATGTGACGCCTCGGAAAGATTTATTCCGACAAGAAAACAAAATTGATTAACAGGTATGACGAGCATTCCAAGAATAAAAAATCTAAGCCTGTCTTTTGGGTCAATTTTAAAATTTCCTTTTTTGTAATAAAATACTATTAATAGGAGTAAGGTTGCCATTCCAAATCTCAGGAATGCAAGTGAAAGTGGTGAAATAGCACCGACTACATATTTTGCAGCAATCGGTGTAAAACCCGCTGTGAATGTTAAAAAAAATACTAAGATAAATTTTTTCATTTAATTCACAGCTTTAGTGAATTTGAAATGTTTAAAAATGAAAGATAAATAACTATATAAAGATCCAGAATTCCTTAAAATATAATTTTATATAAAAATCTTATTTTTAGGAATTATCTCAACATATTCGAAAACAATTCTAAATATTTATTTTTATAATAAATCAAATTATTATTTCTAATTGAATTTTCGCAGGAACCGATATTTACTAAACTTGAAAATGCTCGTTTCCAAACTCACAGACAGTCCGAAACAAAATTATTTAGTTTGCCTTTAAGTCTCGAAGACTCAAAGAAATTTAATCTCAAAATTTTTTTTACCTTTGAGTCTTAGAGCCTTTGTGGCATAGCAACATTTTCAGACTGCGGATACTGATTAAAATACTTACTGCTTCTTATTAGCAAGTGAAGCTTTGATCTTTGCCTTTACTTTTTTTGCATTCTTTCTGTGTTTCGCGATCGCTTTCTTTTTTGGTTTATTCATTTTTTATTTTAGTTAATATTTTTTTTATGCAATTGTAATACTGTCATCGGAATATACATCCTGAATGGAATTCAGAAGTTCAATTCCGTCTTTCATTGGTTTTTGAAATGCTTTTCTGCCTGAGATAAGACCCATGCCTCCGGCACGTTTGTTTATTACAGCGGTTTTAACCGCTTCTTTCAGATCGGAGTCGCCTTTGCCTGTGGAAGCTCCACCCGAATTTATAAGACCGCATCTTCCCATGTAACAGTTCGCGATCTGATAACGGGTCAGATCAATAGGATTATCGGAAGATAATTTATCATAGACGAATTTGTGAGTCTTACCAAAACTCAAAGCGTTATATCCGCCATTATTTTCAGGAAGTTTTTGCTTAATGATGTCTGCCTCTATTGTCACGCCGAGATGATTTGCCTGACCGGTAAGATCTGCAGATACATGATAATCTTTGTCTCCTTTTACATTAAATGCAGAGTTTCTCAGATAGCACCAGAGTATAGTTACCAATCCCAGCTCATGCGCATATGAAAATGCCTGTGCGACTTCCTGAAGCTGTGTCGCTGATTCATCAGATCCAAAATAAATTGTCGCACCTACTGCAACTGCTCCCATGTCAAATGCCTGATCTATATCTGCAAACATTATCTGATCATATTTATTTGGATAAGATATAAATTCATTGTGATTTAATTTTAATATAAACGGGATCTTGTGAGCATATTTTCTTGACACTGATCCAAGCACTCCTAGTGTCGAAGCTACTGCGTTACAGCCGCCTTCTATTGCAAGTTTAACTATGTTTTCAGGATCGAAATAAATTGGATTCGGTGCAAATGATGCACCGGCTGAATGCTCAATTCCCTGATCTACCGGAAGTATCGATACATATCCTGTTTTCGAGAGTCTTCCAGAATTATAGATCGACTGCATATTCCTGAGGACATTTGGACTTCTGTCTGAATCTTTCCAGACCCTGTCTATAAAATCATTTCCGGGTAGGTGCAGCATTTCTTTACTAATGGTTTTACATTTATGACTCAGCAGATATTCATTTTCTTTGCCGAGGATTTTTAATGTTTTTTTATTCATGATAGATTTTAATTATATAAATTATATATTTTTTTATATTCTTGTTGAATTCATTTCTGTATCCTGCTTACTTACTAAAGTTACTCTAGTTCCTAATTAAGACTAAAAAATGAATAATGCTCGTTTCCAAACTCTTAAACTTTCCACAAACAAATTTATGGTGCAGTATGATTTATAGCAGAAAATAGTTAGTAAAATACTTTTATTTTTCTACAAATTTTGTCATTCCCGCATGCTCCTAGCGGGAATCCAATCATCACGAAAACTAAATTGATGTTCAGTATCTTTCCATTTAATATAGTTGAGAATCATTCTAAAGTATTTATTGTTTCCACAGAGTCAAGTGTTCTTCGGACTCTGCGGATGCTGAATTAAAATTATGTAACTTCAATTACTCTCACTTTTCACTTCAGATTCAATTTCTTTTTTCAGAATATTGATCTCATTTTTATTTCCTTCCCTTTCAATATAGAATTTGTTTTCACCATCAAGCTCTGTCCTTCTCAAAAATGCCAGTCCATAATATTTATCATCATTTTTTATTACACTTGAAATAAAACCGACTTCCTTTTTATTATCAGAATTAAAAACTTTATCACCTCTGTTAAATTCATTGTCTGAAACTATACTTACCATGCTCTTCGGTATCTTTCCCTGGGAATCAATTCTCGCAATTACCTCCTGCCCGATATAACATCCCTTTTTAAATGATATAAATTTCTCTAATCCGCATTCCATTGGATTGATCTGATCATTAAGTTCATTCTCACCTTCAGGAATATGATTACTGATTCTTTTGAATTCATATTCATCAAAGCTTAGCCCAGTAATATCTTTCATCAGATTTCTGTAAACACTGACATGCTTTTCCTCGCAGATGATATTAAGTGTATTTATTTTTCCATCATTAAAAAAAAGAATATCTTTTTCATTTATTTTATATGCTTTATCTTTTTCACATTTAATATTAAATAATTCAGATGAGAGAGTTTCAGGCTCATTTGTAAATATTGATATTTTCGAATAATGACCATGAGCTTTTTCTAACTTCACATCATCCATTATAATATATTTATCTAGATGTTCAATTATTTTTTCTTCAAATCCGGATGTACATATAAGAAATTTTTCTTCTCCGAAATTAACAAAATTTACAAGATCTATTATCCTTCCTTTATCACTGGTAAGTACAGTATATCTGAATTCTCCTTCGTGAAAACTCCTGAAGTCATTTGTCGACATTCTGTTTAAAAAATCCGTAAGGTCTGTACCGGATGCTTTTATTAAACCTGATTTATTAATGAAATAGCTGACGGGCAATGAAATGATAATTATTTTTTCTTAAGTGAATTTTCTTATTACTATAAATAATGATAATGCAATATTAAATACTGTGATTGCTGAAACAACTAAAAATATAAAAACATCAAAATTAGAATTATTCTGTTTGCCTATAACACTATGAATATTTCTCTTTTCAATGTTTGCTGACTTCGGATCTTCAGGAAAATGATTTCCATAAAGATCTTTGTCGTTTCCTTCCATGAGTTTTTTTAACAAATATAAATATTTCAAGAGTGAGATTAAATGAAAGAATCTTAAATTTAAATTAATTATTTTAATCTTTTAAAATTGATCTCAAATTATTTTTAAACTTTAATATTTATTATTTCAACCAATACAGAAAATAATCCGAAACCTCAGAAAATAGAATCAGCTTCCAAAAAACTTAGCTCCTTCAGATCAATTGCTCTTGATATGATAATTATTGCAGTGATTATCGTGATCTGTATCTTTGTATATAAAGAATTTAATAAAGATAAAGTCGTGATTGAAGTCTTCCAGGTACCAATGGATCTCGAAAAGCAAAATATTACAGGCCAGGCAGTTGTTAATAAACTTCTCGATAATATTGTAAAGATCGAAAGCCAGGCTGACACTTCATTTCCTCTTCTCGACTTTAATCCTGTTATGTATGATGCGCAAATGGAAATTGTTATACCCGGCTCAGGAATTTCCATTAACTCTCTGATAAGACATGTCAAAAATTTTCTCGGTAAAAAACAAATTAAAATAACCGGGGAAATTGTGTTGTCTGATAAAAAAATTAATCTGACCACACGTATTGTCGGTGAACCGTCAATGACATTTACTGGTGATCTGAATACTATAGATTCTCTCATTTATGAATCGGCAAAATATATAATCCTCTATACTCAGCCATATATGCTTGCATACTATTATTACTATTCGTATGGTTCGGATCACTTAAATACCAAATTGGCAATGGATATGATTAACCATTCCATAACACATCCTCCTGAAACCGATGACGTGATGGCTTATACTTTATATGGCTACATTCTTTCTGATCAGGAAAAATACGAAGAGTCTATAAATATGTATGAAAATGCTCTTGAGATCGATCCGAATTTTACTGATGCTATCAGCGGATGGGCTTATTCTTTGTTTGAAATGAATAAGTTTGAAGAGTCTGAGGAAATGTATAAAAAAGCTCTTAAGACAGATCCGGATGATTCTTATACTTATTATTACTATGCTATGCTCAAAGAAAAGACAAAGTCATTTTCAGAAGCAGATAGTCTGTATAAGAAAGCAGTTTCACTTGATGCAAATAATTTTGAAGCAGCAAACGACTATAGTAATTTTCTGATTTCGCAAAACAGAATAAGTGATGCCAAAATTAGTTTAAAAAATATTTTGAGGATCAGACCGGATAATTCCCAGGCATATTTTAATCTTGGAATTCTAAATTACATTGAGAATAAACCTGAAGAATCTGTAAACAATTATCTGAAATCATACAATCTGGA
This sequence comes from Ignavibacteria bacterium, assembly GCA_049293015.1. Lineage (GTDB taxonomy): Bacteria > Bacteroidota > Ignavibacteria > Tepidaquicellales > Tepidaquicellaceae > UBA2330. The sequence goes on along the minus strand of JBATSB010000191.1, from coordinate 1,511 downwards.
TTCATCTAATATTATCTCTCTTTTGAAAGCTTCGAAGATATTAAGTGAAATTGACAGAAATGATGAAGCACTTGACTTAGCTAAAGAGATTGACCTGAAAAAAAATTATGATAATCAAACAACAAAAGAGATCGGGATATTACTTGAGAATCTTGATAAAAGATCTGAATATAATGAACTTTACAAAAAAGCAGTTAAACAGTTTCCGCAGGATTCTGCTTACTTCCGAAGCAGAATTGTAAATTAATTTTTTTTTAGCATAAAAATGTATGATATTTTATCAAATTGAATTTAATTTCCAAACATTTATTTCTAAAAACATAGATTCATAAAACCCGTTTTTTGTCAATTTTTTGACTTTTATGAAATTTATTTGAAAAAATTAATGCTTAAAACTTCTAAAACACACTTTTTTTTTCTTTGGAAATTAAATTCAATAATAATACTTTTGTATAAAGGCGATTAAGAAGATGCACTACGAAATTTAATATTTAGTTTACCCCCGCAAAGTTCATGATATTGCATCTTCTTCGCCTGAAAATGCTTTTTGAATTTTCGGGGGTTTAGTTTTTGAACAAAATATCTTAACTTTACTTTAAAAAATTAATTTACTAATTTATCAAAATAAATTTCATAAAAGGAGATGTAATGAAATCAATCTATTTAGTTCTATCTTTATTTTTCGCGTTATTTTTATCAAGCTGCGGTAGTGATTCAAGTACAGGAAATAATCCGTTTGTTCCAGGTGGTGGAGGTGGTGGTACGGGAAATATATCTTACACAATTACTTTAGTTAATGATCCTAATACAAATGTACCTGCTTTTGTTTTAAATCCAAGTGCCAATGCTACAATTACAAAGGTCACAGTCAATTGTGCTGCTGCCGGTGTTAATAATGAAGAATTTACAGGTGATGGTACAACAGTATATATGCCGAATGCAGGACCAACAATAAGCACTCAAGGTATTACTCTAGCGAATGGTCAACAGTGGACCTTTAAAATTGAAGGCAAAGAAGGAAGCTCTACCGGTGCAGTATATACTGCGAATGCTAATTATACTATTCAATAATTAAATTGTATAAAGTAATAAAATTTGTTTTGAAAAAATAAATTTCTTTAATTAACTAAAAAAAAAAATGAAAATCTTAAAGTACTTTGTTTTATTACTAATTTTTACAGCTTTCGCAAGTAGTTCAAATGCACAAGTAAAGATCGCTTTAGGTCTGCAGGCAGGTGTTAACTTTGGAAGTGCTTCACAAACTATTCAAGGCATAGATCAAAACTTAAGCTCAAAAGCAGGAATGATTGCTGGTGGGTTTGTTGACATTGGTCTTTCAAAACAGATCTCTATTGTACCAGGATTAAGATATATTCAGAAAGGTTCCAAAGAAAATAATAAACAATTTCCAGGAGTTGCTGGTGCATTTGATGTTAATACAACAGTTGGAATGCTTGAATTTCCTGCTTTATTAAGAGTTAAGTTTCCTTTAACAGAAGTAAATCCTTATC
>JBATSB010000190.1:0-8695 GCA_049293015.1 Ignavibacteria bacterium | reverse complement strand
TTAAAATATCTGACATAATATTTCTTCTATTATTGAAAACGGCTCTACACTTCAAATGGGAATAGGGATAATTCCAGATATGGTATTACAATTTCTAAATGATAAAAAAGATCTTGGGGTACATACCGAAATGTTTTCGGACAATCTGATAGACCTAATTGACTCAGGAGTTATTAACGGAGAAAGAAAAACTCTGTTACCTGGTAAAGTAGTTTCTTCTTTTATTCTGGGTTCAAAAAAAGTATTCGAATATATGGATGACAATCCGGTTTTCGAATTCCGTCCGACTTTATTTGTGAATGATCCGTTTGTAATAGCAAGAAATGATAAGATGGTCTCTATCAATTCAGCGCTTGAGGTTGATCTTACAGGTCAGGTCTGTGCAGATTCTATAGGAGCAAAAAATTATTCAGGATTCGGAGGACAGCTTGATTTTATAAGAGGTGCATCCAGAAGTGAAGACGGTAAACCAATTATTGCTTTCACATCTACGGCAAAAGGTGGTACTTTATCAAGAATATCTCCATTTCTAAAACAAGGTGCAGGTGTTACTACAACCAGGGCCGATGTTCATTATGTAATAACGGAATATGGAATTGCTGATATTTATGGAAAGACTGTGAGAGAAAGAGCCAGAGAATTAATAAATATTGCTCATCCGGATTTTCGTGAAGAATTGGAAAAATATGCTTATGAAGTTAATTTTCTAAGAAAGAATATTTGATGTTTGACTACAAATTTCATGCATAATTAAGTAATTTCTTTTAATGATAAAAATAAAACCTGATGCTGTGGTACTCGTCAGCGGCGGTATGGATAGTGCTCTTACAGCAGCAATTGCCGGTTTAAAATATAATCTGAATTTTCTTCATGTCAATTATGGACAGAAGACTCAAAGGAGAGAACTCAAAGCATTTAATGATGTATCTGACTATTTCAAAGTAAAAAACAGACTTATTGCTGACATTAGCTATCTGAAATCAATAGGCGGCTCTTCTCTGACAGACATTAAATTGAAAATTGATAAAGCAGATCTTAAAAATAGAAATATTCCAACAAGTTATGTACCATTTAGAAATGCGAATATTTTATCAATTGCTGTAAGCTGGGCTGAAGTTATAAAAGCTTCAAGAATATTTATTGGTGCAGTGGAAGATGATTCAAGTGGATATCCCGACTGCCGAAAAGATTTTTTTGAAGCATTTAATAAAATGATAAGCAAAGGAAGTAAAGCAGGTTCAAAAATAAAAGTTGTGACGCCGATCATTAACCTAACGAAAAAAGAAATAGTAGAAAAATCAATCAGGCTTGAATCTCCGCTCCACCTTACCTGGTCATGTTACAAAGAAAATAAAATTTCATGCGGCGAGTGTGACAGTTGTGCTTTGAGACTGAGAGGATTTCAGTCTGCGGGAATTAAAGATCCGTTAAATTATAAAAAAATTATTTCATATAACTGATTGGATAAAATTCCTGAAATTAAAAAAGAAAACCCATTAAGACTTGTTAATATAGTAGCAGGGTTAATCTTTATTTCTCTGACTGTTTTCATATTAAAGGAGTTAGAAGTAATATTACTCCCCTTGTTTGTAGCTATAATAATAACATTTATATTTTTACCTCTTTATGATTTTTTAAACAGCAAGAAAATTCCTGCTGTAATTTCAATGATCATTATTATTCTGATCATACTGCTACTTGCAAATACAATAAGTGTTTTTATTTATACCAGCATTAATTCATTTTCGGATGAATTTCCCAAATATGAACAAAAATTTGTTCAGTTCTATGATTCCTTTGTAATTTCACTGAATTTGAGTCAGGATGAAAAATTAAGGATCAGTCAGTTCTTTGACGTAAAAAAATTAATTATAGAAGGAAATCTTACAGATGCGATAAAGGGAATACTAACCAATATTACTTCTGCACTAGGAAATTTTATACTTATAATTTTCTATGTGATTTTCATGATCTCTGAATCAGCCAACATTGGGAGGAGGCTTTCGATTGCATATTCAGAAGAAAAGAATACTTCTTTAAGAATTACACTGACACATATAACAGAAGGTCTTAGGGATTATATTTCCGGTAAAACAATTCTTAGCCTTACACAGGCAGTCTTAATAGGCATTATTTTATGGATCTGCGGAGTTGAGTTTTATGTAGTATGGGCATTTATGTTTTTCCTTACTGATTTTATTCCAAACATAGGATCTCTGATCGCGTCGATTTTTTTGGGTCTGTTTATGGTCCTTCAGTTTGAAGCAATAGTTTATCCTGTTATTATTCTGGGGATATTGATTCTCATTCAGAATTTAAAAGGAAATGTAATTGAACCAAAATTCATTGGAGCTAAACTAGACCTCAGCCCGTTACTTTTATTTTTCTCTTTAGTATTCTGGGGATACCTGTGGGGAGTAATTGGAATGATACTGTCTGTACCAATTATGAATATGCTTAAAATAATTTTTATGAATATTCCTGCAACAAAGCCAATTGCAATTTTAATGAGTAATAAGCCCGAAAAAACATTTATAAATAAATAATAAATAAGGAGATAAAATGACTATCAGTAAAAATTTACAAATTTGGGTTGACGAATGTGTTGCACTGTGCAAACCTGACAATATCCATTGGTGCGACGGCTCAGATGAAGAATATCAGAGTCTTGCAAATATGTTAATCGAAAAAGGTGCAATTAAAAAATTAAATGAAAGCAAAAGACCAAACAGTTACTATGCTGTTTCTGACCCTTCAGATGTAGCGAGAGTTGAAGACAGGACTTTTATTTGTTCTAAAAATGAAGAGGACGCAGGACCGACGAATAACTGGAAAGATCCTGCTGAGATGAAAGAACTGCTAAAAGGAATTTATGACGGCTGCATGAAAGGCAGAACTATGTATGTAATGCCATTCAGTATGGGACCTCTTGGATCAGATATTGCGCACATTGGAGTTCAGATCACTGATTCACCTTATGTAGTTATGAACATGAGAATCATGACAAGGATCGGGTCCAAAGTTCTTGATGTATTAGGTGACGGAGATTTTGTTCATTGTCTTCATTCAGTCGGAGCTCCACTTTCAGAGGGTCAGGAAGACGTTAACTGGCCTTGCAATAAAGAAAAATATATTGTTCAGTTTCCTGAAGAAAGAAGTATCTGGTCATATGGAAGCGGTTATGGCGGAAATGCTTTATTAGGGAAAAAATGTTTTGCGCTGAGAATTGCGTCAGCAATGGCTAAAGATGAAGGATGGATGGCTGAGCATATGCTGATAGTAGGAATTACTTCACCCGAAGGCGTGAAGAAATATGTAGCAGCAGCTTTCCCGAGTGCATGCGGAAAGACTAATCTTGCAATGCTCACACCTACTATTCCCGGATGGAAAGTAGAAACTGTTGGTGATGATATTGCCTGGATGAAATTTGGTGAAGACGGAAGACTTTATGCTATCAATCCTGAGTACGGATTCTTTGGAGTTGCACCTGGAACATCTTATCACACAAACGGAAATGCAATGAAATCTATGGAAAGTAATTCTCTGTTTACAAATGTAGCTCTGACCGATGACGGAGATGTCTGGTGGGAAGGAATGACAGAAGAAAAACCTGCACATCTTATCGACTGGCACGGCAAAGACTGGACACCGGATTCTGAAACTCCTTCATCGCATGCGAATTCAAGATTCACTTGTCCGGCTTCACAATGTCCTGTGATTGACAAAGACTGGGAAAATCCAAAAGGCGTGCCGATCTCTGCAATATTATTTGGAGGAAGAAGAGCATCGATAGTACCGTTGGTAAATGAAGCATTTGACTGGCAGTACGGAACATTTTTAGGTTCATCTGTTTCTTCAGAAATGACTGCAGCAGCAGCGGGAGGTCTTGGACAATTAAGACACGATCCGTTTGCTATGCTGCCTTTCTGCGGATATAATATGGGTGACTATTTTGAACACTGGCTGAAGATGGGTAAGAAAAGTGATGCATCAAATCTGCCAAAAATATTTTATGTCAATTGGTTCAGAAAAGATGAGAACGGTAAATTCATCTGGCCCGGATATGGTGATAATATAAGAGTCCTTAAATGGGTTTTTGAAAGACTAGACGGTTCTGATAAATTTGAAGACAGAGCTTACGGCAGAATTCCTTCAAAAGGTGCTTTAGATACAAACGGATTAAATCTTTCAAAGGAAGATATGGATAAGTTGTTTGCAATTACAAAAGAAGAAGGACTTGCAGAAGTAAATGAGCTAAGAGAATATTATAAAAAGTTCGGAGATAAGTTACCGGCTGCACTGACAGATGAGTTGAATAAACTTGAAGAGAGATATAATAAAATGTAATTGATTCAAAATTTCATTTGTAATATAAAAAAAGCAGGGATTGAAATTCGATCCCTGCTTTTAATTTTTTGTTACTTAAATTACTTATTATTTTAAGGAACTATAGCACCAATAAAGTTAAACGCATTGTTATCGGAAAATCCAAGATCTGTAACGTCAACTACCATGTCACCATTAACATCAGTTACAACATAACCACCTACAAAATTAAATGCATCATTATCAATGATACCATAATCAGTAAGATCAACAACATCATCCTGATTCACATCAGCAGTATATGTTGCCCAGCCGCTGTTAGCTCCTGCTACAAATATCATATTTGGACCATATGACTGTGTGTTTGCGCTTTTGAAATCATATGAATTAGAATTATTATTAAGAGTATTACATGATGAATTACTGAAAGTTCTTATGTGATTTCTGTGAATTACTTCATAATAATAACAAGTATTCGGAGAAGCATTTGTAAAATTAAATGTGCCGTTTCCGGTTGCATCTACATAAGCCTTTTCTGTAACAATGATCGGATAAGGAGAGTTTTGGCTTCTTAAATTTACAGTTACTGTATCACCTACCATTGTAGAACCATCAAAGAAACCTTCGAGGTTTAAAGCAAGATCAAGATTTACAGTAGTTTCAACCTGTACATTATATTTAAATCCGGAACCGGATTCGCCCCAGTTTGCTTGTGTTCCATCACCGGTATAATAAACACCTCTTCTGACAGGAACCTCTGACTGAAATTGTAATGAAAAATTAGTTGCAGCAATTTGTCTGAAAGCAATAAAAAACTTACCGGTTGTTGATTTAACTGGCGATGTAAGTGTATGAGAATTAGCACCGGTAGTATTCACCAAAGTACCTGAATTATATAATAGTGCACCAGGAGTAGTATCAGTGCCTTCATATACTTTTAGTTCATATTGCTGACCTGTAGTTCCAAAGAAATAATTAACTTTACTTATATATACATCGCAATCTCCGGTAGAATGCGCCATTGCTAGCTCTAAACCTGCGGAAATGAATCCTGCACCGCCTCCATTAGCCTGCCCAGTAACTGCCTGATTAATTGTTTTATAAGTATTTGATGTATATGCTCTGGCTTTATTATTTCCTGTAATACCTTCATTTCCTGATGTAGTAGCTGTTACAATAATTGAATCAGCTTTAATTGAATCTTGTTTTGCAAATGGTAAAGTCAGATAATAATTTGTTGTTGCACCTGTATCATTTAAGATAAAAGATATTGATACTGAATCTTTTATAAAGCCGCTTGAAACATTTTTTACTACATATTTAAAAGTCATTGTATCTATTCCTGATCTCATATGAATGAAATTAGTTCTATAGAAATTTGTATCTATACAGTTGTTTAATTTCTCTCCATAAGCAATAACATTTGAAACTAAAACTATGTCATTTGCATTGGTACCAAGCCTGGTAGCTGGTCTAAAATTTGAATTGTTAGTCATAATATTAGCAAGTGCAACATTACTTCCTGAACTCATATTTCTTAAAGGAAATGGAGATAAAGTAGAAGTTGTATTACAAGATACTGTATTTGAAGCTCCGATAGTACCTAAAGTATTTTGATATTCAAATGCTACCCATAATCCAGTTCCTGTATAATTAAATGCACCAGGGTTACTTAAAGTATAGTCTATTGAACCTGCTGCACCAAGAGTAACTATTGGTCCCTGATGTACCTGGGTCATGGTACCAGTTGCAAGTGTCCAGTCTGTTCCTTTATCTGCATAAGTTGCTGCATTTTCGAAATAAACTTTAAATGTATCTGCTGCTGCGGAAAAAGTGGAAGCTGTATAAGTAAAACCTAATGAAGTAATAGAGCCAGTAGGAAACCCAGAGAGTTTCATTTCTTCAGCAGAAATATAATAATAACATCTCTGATATCTGGTAGATGACTGTGGTGCTCTTCCAAGACCTGAAGTACCAGTGCCTCCCGGTAATGCTGTAAGTATTGCTGCCTGTGGACTTGGCGGATTTATTCCGTCAAGCTGAATTGGTCCGTCTGAAACTGCATCAAACGGGTTGTTAATTTTTGTAAGATCTGTCTGATTTACTTTCTCAAGTTTAAAACTCTGAGAATAAGAATTTCCTGTTAGAGAAATAAATAAACAGACAAAGAAAAGTGTAAATACGATTTTTTTCATTTGTTAGTATTTTAAGTTAATAAAAGTTTTTAAAAACCTTATCGAAAATTTTCAAATTCAATAAAGTAAGATGTTACCACCACTAATTTGCCTCCTTTCAAACTAAGCAGTGTATAGGATATTTATAAATATATTTTAATAAAAGCTTATTTTTGGCATAAAAAAATATCGATGGAAATTTCCAACGATGTATATACCTAAATATCAATTAATTTTTTTCAATCATAAGTTAATTATTTTAAAGATACAACTCAAAAAAATTAATAGAATTAAAGATTTTTCAATTTAAAACTTTGATGATTTTAAAAAAGGCAGGCAATAATGAGATTTTATTCTTATTAGAATTTAATTAAAAAGCAGGGAACAAATTAATATTCCCTGCTTAATTTATTAGCTTTATAAAGAATTAAATTTATGGTTGAATTACAGTCACAAAATTACCGGCATTATTATCACAATAAGCCAGATCAGTAAGATCGACTACCAGATCTCCGTTTACATCAGTGACAACGTAGCCGTTAACAAAATTAAATGCATCATTTTCAATATCACTGCAATCTGCAAGATCAACGACATCATCCTGATTTACGTCCGATGTGAAGAATGCATAACCTCCTCCCGCTCCGTCATTAGAAGCATCTAAAGGAACAAATACCATATTATTCCCAAATGCCTTAGTAATATTATTTGTAAAATCATATGGTAATTCACAATCATAAACTAGAGCCTGAGAAGTCCAGGTTTTAATATGATTTCTGTGTCTGAATTCAAAATAATAAGGAACATTACACTGAACCTGACAGAATTCAAACCATGACATTCCGTTAGAAGCAACTGTATTTTTAGCAATATCTACGACCTGATAAGGAGAACCACTTGCTCTTGCAAACAATTGAGCAGTATCCGCCACCATAGTAACTCCATTATAAAATCCTTCAAGATAAGCACTCAGATTAACTCTGGATATCGTTCTAGGACAAATATCCAATCGGAAATTAGCACCGGCATTTCCGAAATCCGTCCATGGACCGACACCTGCAGCTTCTGTTGAATAGAAAAATCTACCTGTTTTCACAGGAGCTTCAGCCTGATAACTATATCCAATATTAGTTATAGCAAGCTGTGTAATACCAATATAAAATCTGGAATTCGCCGGCACAAGAATATTTGGTAATAGTTGCTGAACGGATACATTAAATGGTGGTCCTATTGGAGGTGATAAATAAATAGGTGAATTATAAACTACAGGTCCAGGCTGACCGTTATTATCTGAATATACTTTCACGTGATATTGCTGCGATCCGGTAAATTGTGAATTGAAATTCAGATCTACTGCCCATAATGGAACAGGTGTGGGACAGCGATTCCAGAAACAAGCAACAAAATTTCCGGCTGAATTCAATCCGACTCCTCCGTCATTTGGCTTGTCATCTTCAGCCCAGTTCCATGCATCACATGTTACCATTGAGTTATATGATAACCTGTTATTAGCAATTACATCTTCTCCTGCAAGCGGCTGAATTTCAATGATAATAGAATCCTTTTTCCAGCCGGTATAATTCCATGGTCTGTTAAAAGTAAATAATGTATCAAATGGATTTGGGTCATAATGATTAAAAACAAAATTCGTATCCCACTTTGTAGTTCCGGGGAAAGGGTTTCTGTTAATAATTCTAATTCTCATAAAAAATGGGTTGGGATCAGAAACAATCCTTTTTACCCTGTAACAAATAGTATCAGGACATCCCCATGGAGTTGGTACTTTTCCCAATGAATAAATATTTGTTACAGCAGCTATATCGATAAGCTGTCCTCCTCCAAACCTTGTTTCCGGTCGGAATGCGTTAGCAGTTCCAATTGAACCGGGAAGAGTAGTAGATTGATAAACAAGCTGCGACCCTCCTACACTATTACAAAATACTCTCGGTGGAAAAGCTCCCGCATCTAGACCTGAAACTGCAGAAGTTGTTTTATAAACTACGATATATAATACTGCATTCCCCGGAGTAGGCGTATAAGGTGAAGTCCCGGGACCACCTGCAGGTACGTCAATATTAATTTCGGCAAGTCCCGATGGAATTGTAATTGTTCCATCAATAACTTTAGTATAGCCAACACCATTTGTATCTATGAAAGTACCTCCTACTAAAGTAGCACCTGGGATAGTATCCTTC
>JBATSB010000189.1:0-5635 GCA_049293015.1 Ignavibacteria bacterium | reverse complement strand
GTCAGTCGCAGAGTCAATTTACATTTATAAATAAAAGATAACCGAACCTGTTTGAAATAATGTCCTTCCAAATTTAAAACCGAAAAGAACCCTCCCTTTCGGGGAGGGCAGGGTGGGGTTGCTGGAGCGATGGATGAATTTGAATGAGAGAGAATCAGATCTGAAAATAAATTAAATACTATCCAAAATTTCAAATGAAGCTTTATCTATTTCTCCAACCCCACCCAAACCTTCCCCGCAAGCAGTGAGGGCTTTGTCAGTCGCAGAGTTAATTTACATTTATAAATTAAAGAGAATCGAACCTGCTTTAAAAAATATCTTTCCACTTTAAAAACTCCAAGAACCCTCCCCGCAAGCGGTGAGGGCAGAGTGGGGTTGCATATTTGAAAATTTATTTAACTAAAAAATTCATACCAAATTTTAAAGAATATCATGTCCAAATCCCCAAAAGGGAACGAATGGAAAATTTCATTGTCTAACTATATAGAGGGGGGAACTAACAAAGCAAACAAAAAATTCTGAATCTCCTGCATAGAAAATGAAAATGATCAGATAAAAGCACTAAAAAAAATAGATATTTTAAAAATTTTATAAAAAGCTAATTAACAATGAAAAACTCAATAATCAATATCAGTCAAGGCAACCAGATTAACGGTCTTAAACAAGTGAACGCCGTTCAAAATGAAATGAACACCAATCGAAGCGATGTGAATGTGAAACAATTTTCAGTGAACGTCAATCAAAACGAAATGAACACCAATCAAAATGAACTGAACACCAATCAAAATGATGTGAACGTCAATCAAAATGAACTGAACGTCAATCAAAATGAACTGAACGTCAATCAAAATGAAGTGAACATCAATCAAAATGAAGTGAACGTCAATCAAAACGAAGTGAACGTCAATCAAAATGAACTGAACATCAATCAAAATGAACTGAACGTCAATCAAAACGAAGTGAACGTCAATCAAAACGAAGTGAACGTCAATCAAAATGAAGTGAACACCAATCAAAATAGTGTGAAATTCAATAATGCAGATAAAAGTGAAATATTTTTCAGTAAAATTCTTAAAAGCCATAAAAATATTGAAAATATGAATTGAATTTACTGATTAATAAAAAAGCTGACCCCGGAGATCCTGAAAATTAAATGAGACAAGCCGGCAAAGTAAAAAGAAGGATCTGAAAAGGTGAAGCAAAAAAAAACAAACTAAAACTAAAATGCCGCTAAGCGGTGAAAGGAAAATTAATCAAATGATAAAGAATCAAAAAAACAGATACACTATGTATGAAGCAGTGACAGCATACTTAGAGGATAACAGTTCGAAATATTCAGATAATGTAGAATTCGCAGACCACTTCAGTTCATACAGGGCAGCCGTGACAGAGATCGCTCTGACTGAAGACCAGAGAAGCAAAGCAGTGACCGGAAAGACAAAGAATAAGAATATCGTGAGAGAGCAGGTCACAGAACAGGCTCTGGCAGTAGCAGGCGCAATTTATGCCTTCGCTAAAAAAACAGGGAATGTCTCTCTTATGGAATCCACTGACCAGAACAAGTCCAAGCTTGACAGATTCAGAGATACTGTACTTGTGATCGAACTGAATTTCATAAAGGAGAAAGCTTTGGAAAACAGCCAGGCAATGGAAGGATACGGATTTACAGCTCAAAAGCTTTCACAGTTCACTGATAATATCACAGCATACTCAAATGCGATCGGAGCGAAAGCTGCCGGAGGAGCTGCAAAATCAGGTGCTTCAAAGTCTCTTGTAACGCTTTTCAAAGATGCATCAAATATTCTGGATTCGATAGACAGACTTATGGAGATCTACAGATCCAGCGATGAGGAATTCTATCAGGGATACAAATCCGCAAGAGTTGTAAAGGATCTTGGGATAAGACATACCGGACAGAATAAGACAGTGAATACCGGACAGAATCAGCCGGAGAATTCCGGAATAATCCAGCCGGAAAAGTTCTGAATAAATTAAAATAAACCCCGCCCTGTCATTTAAAATTATACAGGCAATTAAAAAAGTGACAGGGCTTTTAGAAAAATTAGGAATTAAAAATTAAGAATTAAAAATTTTAAATTATAAATAAGATGAAAACGAAAAATAAATCAAAAGCAAAAACAAAAATAAAATCAGGTAAAGCTCAGCATGTAGTTCCGGTCGAAAACGACTGGGCAGTAAGAGGTGAAAACAATAAACGCCGTACAAAGATCACCCTAACAAAAAAAGAAGCGATCGACCGTGCCAGACAGATCGCAAAAAATAAAAAATCCGAACTCGTAATTCACAACCGCGACGGAAAGATCAGCGACAAAGACTCCTACGGCAACGACCCGCATCCGCCTAAGGATAATAAGCACTAAGTAAATAAATCATTTCATAATTTAAAAACCGCATCTGATAAGGTGCGGTTTTTTTTTGTTTCCAAAATTATACAGAATACTAATTATGAAGGACATTTATGTTATCTGATCTAATTTAATTAATAAGCCCTTTTCACATATCACAATTGATTTTACCCATATATTTATTTAATTTTACAAAATTAATTACTGTGATAATATTAAGAACGACTTGTAATCCCCCAACACTTATGTAATATAATCTTTCGTATCTATGTGCATGTAATATCAATTTCATTTAGCTTAACTAGAAATAAAATTATTATTATTGCCTGATTATACAGTTAGTGAAAAAGAAACCCGTTATACACTCATAGATCCAATGCTTACCAAAGCAGGGTGGAATCTATACGACCGCACACAGGTACTATTCGAAATTCCTACAGAAAATTATGATAAGACTTTAATAAACGGATTTACTGACTATTGTTTATACCGTGAAAATGGTGAAGTATTAGCTGTAGTCGAGGCAAAAAGAACCAGCAGAGATGCACGTGTAGGACAGCAGCAGGTTCTAGATTATGTGGAATCAATTGAAAAAGATCAGCCTTTCCGTCCATTCGCCTTTATGAGCAATGGTCATGAAATTTTTTTCTGGGATAGTGAAGACTCTGCCGAAAGACAAGTAGCAGGTTTCTTCTCAAGAGAAAATCTCGAGAGACTTTTGTTTTTCAAAAAGAACAGAAAGCCGGTCAATGAAATAAAAATAAAAGATTCAATCGTTAACAGAGCTTACCAGATTGAAGCTGTTAGGAGAACTGCTGAAGCAATAGAGCTAAAGAAAAAAAGAAAAGCTCTGATCGTTATGGCTACCGGTACAGGAAAGACCAGAACAACAATGGCTTTGATTGACGTTTTTATCCGGTCAAATAATGCCCAAAAGATTTTATTCCTGGCTGACAGAGATACATTAGTAGAGCAAGCTCTTACGGATGGATTGAAAGTTCATCTGCCTGACGAAGCCAGAGCGCGTATAAGAACTTACGACATAAATAAAACTGCACGTGTATTTGTATCTACCATTCAGACTTTAGAACTCTGTTATAATAAATTCACTCCTGCTGATTTTGATCTGATAATCTCAGATGAATGTCACCGTTCCATTTATAATAAATTTACAGATGTACTTTCATATTTTGATGCAGTTCAGATAGGACTAACTGCTACGCCTGCTAATTTCATCGACAGAGATACTTTCAGATTTTTTAACTGTGACGGAGTGACGCCGACATTTCTTTATGATTTTGATACTGCAGTTAAAGAAAATTATCTTGCTGATTATAATGTGTATTCCGCTCAGACGAAATTTCAGCGAAAAGGAATAAAGTATGTTGATATGTCGGATGAAGATAAACAGTCTCTAATTGACAGAGGATTCGATCCGGAAGATATAAATTTCGAAGGAACAGATCTTGAAAAAAAGGTTACCAATACTGACACTCTGAACAAGCAATGGGTAGAATTTATGGATGTATGTTATAAAGATTCCACAGGGCAGATCCCCGGAAAAAGTATAATCTTTTCTATTTCTCATAATCACGCAGTAAGATTAAAAGAAAGCTTTGATAAGATGTATCCTGAATACGGAGGTAAACTTGTACAAGTGATAGATTCCAAAATGGAAAGGAGCAGAACTTTAATTGATAATTTTAAAAAACAAAACTTTCCAAGAATAGCAATATCAGTCGACATGCTTGATACAGGTTTTGATTTTCCTGAAGTGGTAAATCTTGGATTTATGAAACCCGTGAATTCGCAGATTAAATTCTGGCAGATGATTGGGCGGGGAACAAGACATCATGATGCATGTAAAAAATATGACCTGCTTCCTGACAGACATAAAGATAATTTCCTGATAGTTGACTTCTGGGAAAACTTCGAACACTTCCAGATGATGCCCCCCGATGATGAAGGTAAGAGACAGATTCCTGTATTAATTACAATTTTCAATACACGTCTGAATAAACTTGTAAGATTTCTTGGAGATCAGTCATCAGATGATGCAAAAAGAATAATCAAAGATCTGCGTTCACAGATAGCTGATATTCCGCTTGAGTCATTCTCAGTCAAAAAAGCTCTGAAGGAAGTTTCTGAAGTTTGGGAAGATCAGTTCTGGAATTACATTTCTCCTGACAAAATTGCTTTTCTCCGTTTGAGAGCTGCACCGCTTCTGAAATTTGTACCGGGTGTGAATGTGGCTGAAGCATTCTTTACAAGTAAAATGGAAAGATTTGGACTTTCGCAATTGGAAAAAAAGAATCTCGATCTGATGAAGGAGTCAATAAAAGAAGATGTGTCTCTGCTTCACTTAAATCTGCCGCAGGTGGAAAATGAAAAGATACTGATAAATGATATTCTTACAAATTCTTTCTGGGAAGATCTAAACCTCAAAAGAATAGATGATGCAAAAGAAGCTCTTGCACCGCTGATGAAATATAAAAGAGATAAACCTTCTATTGTCATTGAGCTTGGTCTTGATGATATAATTGATTCCAGAAAATGGATTGTCCTGAAAAATGATTCTAAAAAGATTTATGTGGAAGAATATAGAAAGAAAATTGAAGATAAGATAAACAAACTTGCATCAGAGCATCCCACAATTAAAAAACTTATTGAAGGTCAGGAAGTAAGAACCGAAGATCTAATTCGTCTGGAAGAAACTCTCGAAACAGAATTCGATAATGAAGACATAAGTCTCGATGAAGAAAATATGCTAAAAGCATTCGGCATAAGAGTCGGTAGTTTTGTGGATTTCCTTAAACACATTCTGAATCTCGAATCTCTTCCGTCTTTCAAAGACATTATCGGAAAGTCATTTGATGCATTTATACTTGAACATAATTATAATGCTGATCAGTCAAGATTCTTAAGGGCTGTGCAGACTGTGTTCTTAGACAGAAGGAAACTTGAACTTGCAGATCTCTACGAAGAGCCGTTTACAAATTTCGGTAGTAATGCAGTGGAGAAGTATTTTAATAAGGAGGAAATTGAGGAGTTGCTGGAGATGGCGAGGAAGTTGGCAGCTTAATTGCGACCTCCCCCAACCCCATCCTTAAAAGCAAGGAGGGGGCTTAAAAGCTTTGGAAAGGAAGAGGTTTTGAGAAATTTTTCTTTGGCAGGAATTGAGATTGATCTAATTAATGGAATAGAAAAGAAATCATTTTGAAATTGGAAGTTGAGTTTTCTAAAACAAGTTTTCGCTACCTCCCCCAACC
>JBATSB010000188.1:0-1644 GCA_049293015.1 Ignavibacteria bacterium | reverse complement strand
GCTGACAAGCATCTTACCTGTCCACACTTTTGAATTTTTGGATGAAGGCACATTACCGTGAATGAAAATCCCGTTATTCATTTTCAATCTTCTTTTTTTAAAAAGTCTGCTCAAATCCATCCGGATTAAGCTGCTTACTTTTAATCTGCTCATTGATCAGGCTTATTTTTTTATTTTTGTATTCCAATAAAGCTTTTCCGACTAATCCCGACTTACTTAAATTTTCTCTGTTCAGTTCAATATTGGAATGGATCTCGTCAATTAATTCCGCCACTTCAACTGGTAGGGATCTGTTCACGAACAACTTTCGGATTTTTTTGTCAGACATAAAATTTAACCTTTTTAGTTTCTTTAATTAGATGTAGTTTGTATGCAGTAAATTACCCTACCACAAATTAGTAGTAATTTACTTAATTGTCAATTCTATAATAGTAAACTACACTTAATTAAACTAACTAAACCATGAACAAAATATCTGACAGAATTTTAAAATTGATGAAAGATTTCGGATTTACGGAATACCGTCTAACACAGAAGGCAGACATAACCGGAGGTACATTAAACAGGACCTTAAAAGCGGAAAACGCCTGGAAGCAGGCGGAGCAGCTCTACAAGATCTCAAAAGTATTTGATGTAAGCATGGATTTTCTGATCACAGGCAACAAGACTATCCAGGATGAGAATCAGAGAGTATTAAAATACAAACAGGAAAACTTAAAACTCACCACAGAATCCCAAAAACTCAAAGAAAGAAACAAAGTCCTCGAAAAAGCCCTGAAGGCTTTTGTGGCTGGGGATGAAGTATAATTCAAATCTTGAAAAATTGAATGGAAATTCATACTTTGTATCTGGTAACATTTTAAGAAAGATAAGTCTTCACTCAAGGAACTAAAAAATAAAAGAAAGGAGTCAAAAATGGCAGACAATACTTGTCAAGATTGTGATTTTCCTGGAAATGGTAAATGTTCAGAATGTAATGGGACTGGATATGAAGGTATTCTTGATGCTATTGGTGATGCCCTTACAGGTCAAGATCAAAGTTGCGAGACATGTAAGGGAACTGGTAAATGCCAGACATGCGAAGGTAAAGGATATATATAACTATTCCGAACGAGTTATGCGTGAACTGGGAATAACTCTTTTGTGAAGAGTATTAGGGTAAAACATCTATCAAAAAAGTTTTACCTACTATATGAAACATAACCAATATCTGCATTCCATTCCCTGGTTTAAGAAATATTCTTCTTCTGATCCAACTGTAATAGTTAATCCATACGATACACTTTCGCCGATTATATCAGAATTAGAATCAGAAGATGTCGTATTTGACGGAACCGGCGCGATGCGGGCATATCATGAATTAATGTTCGGTACATCAACAAATAATCCTGATAGAAAAGAACACCTAAAAAAATTATTGCTTCAGTATTGTGAATTGGATTCAATGGCTATGGTGATTATTTGGAGATACTGGATTGATAGATGTAGATTAATTTAAAAGAAATTCTAATTTATATTTTTATCATTATGTGTTTTTGGGAAAGTCAGACCAATTCTTATTTAATAATTTTTTTGCAAGCTCATTTGAATTATTGCAATTAATAGCAATATCTCGAAAATAGTGTTTTGATGCAAACATACCAC
>JBATSB010000187.1:0-8519 GCA_049293015.1 Ignavibacteria bacterium | reverse complement strand
CTACAGCTAACTGAGCACCGGAAAAACCGGTCACTCCGATTGGTGTAAAATCCACAACCGGTACAGGTGCACCATCAAGAGTAAGTGATCCGACTATTGCATTTGGAGCAACTACATTAATATAATGAGTCGCATAACCAGTTACTGTGGTAAGTGTATAATTTGCAAGATATTGTTCATATGAAGGAATAATCATCATGAAAGGATCTCCTGGATTTCCTGAAAAATTAGATCCATTTGAATACTGTGCAACAAGAACTGGTTTATCTGAATTAATAGTTGATTGTCCTGTCAATAAAGTTTCAATAAACTGACCGGCATTGATTAACGGCTGTGCAACACCGTTAATAGAAACGGTTGTAGAATTTTGTGAAGCAAGTATTCTCCACGTATCTCCGTTTGTTCTCGAAGCCAGAGGAACTGTAACAAAATTCTGTCCAAATGTTGAATTTGGAGGCAACATTTCACATATATGATCACAGTATCCATAGCCCGTAGGTATATTGGCACATAGATTAGAACCCATGACACCAATTGGCTGATCTGAAGTAATTGTTGTACCTGTAAGATCATTGGTACCGACTGTGTTTCTTAATTCATATGTTTCGCCCTGATTAAGAGTGATATTGTAAGGTACACCTACAATTCTCGGACCAGTTGTTACTGAAGGTGTAATTGTAACTGTAGTTGAATTAACTGTTCCAACAATACCAAATTGTACACCATTACCACTCGAATTCTTATATGTCAGAACAGTGTAATCCATCCCGAGAATATCAGTCGGTAGTCCAAGATATGCGTCTGTTGTGTATTGTGCGTAATTCAAACCGTAAACCGTTACCTCATCTAATGAAGTAACATGGATTCCTTTATTATCAATCACATCACTGGTATGAGTTGCCACACTGCTGGGAATAACTACTGATGTTACTGTGTTTGCAACAACTACAAATGGCGCAGAAAATGCTAATCCGGGAATATCAACATTTCCTGATGTATTTACATTTGAAGTAATAAATAATGTAATTGTTGGAGCTAAGATATTTCCGTTAAACATCAACCAAAAATCTGTACCTTTGCTGTCTAAAGCAGCTTTTGAAGAATTGGTATTAATGAAAGCAAACATCATGATAATAATGATTGCTCTGAAGATGTAACTTTTCGATTTCATTTTTTTTCCTTTCTGATTAATTAAAAATTAAATTAATTGTTTTGTAAAGCATAATTATGTTGCCGAACTTAAACCTTTTTTTCTAAAATTAATAATAGAAATTTTATTAATATTAAAAATTTTTTAATACTTTTAAAAAAGTATTTAAATATTTTATTATCCTACTTTCAATTTAATACAAAATTACAATCTTCTATCTGAATAAACAATAAGTGTACATACTTAATAGTATAAAATATTAAATACCGTTTAAAAAAATCAATTAGACTTTCACGATTTCAACTGATTTAAAAAATTAAAGTATTTTCTGACAATTTAAATATCTGAAGATCATTCAATTTCTTAAAACAAAAATTACTTTTGTAAATTTTTTCATTTTTTCCTTTCGGTTTGATTAATAGTTAGTTTTTTAATTTTTAATACTGATATTTTTTAAAAATAAATTTATAAAAAATATTTTTTTAATTTTTAAAAATGTTTCGATAAAAATGTAGATTTAAAGTATTTGAATTGTGAATGTAGATCATATCAAAGTTCTTAAGAGTTTATTATTTTGAGTATAATATTATGAGTAATCAGAACCTAATCATTAATCGATGTCGGTATTGCTATAATGTATGTTTCCCTTGCTACAAAACTAATGCAAACAATTTTTTATATCAAGTTTAAAATAGTATTACAAGTAAAAGATAGTATACAATTAAATTTGCTTAATTAAATTATTCATAACTAATTAAACTAAAAATAACTGAAAGATAAAAAATTTTAACTTTATTGTTTTACACCTTATACATATTTTGATTAAACAATCAGAATAAAAAATATCTTACTATCATCATGAGCAATGAGTTACTGATCTTATTTTTTATTGTCGGAATAGTAATGGTAGGTGGAGGAATGATAATTTCTCATATCATTGCACCTACTTCAAAAAATACTGTTAAAGAAGAAACATATGAATGCGGTATCCCCACTCAGGGCACTTCAAAAATTCAATTCAAAGTCGGTTATTATTTATTTGCAATTTTATTTCTCATTTTTGATGTGGAAACAATCTTCATGGTACCGTGGGCTGTGGTCATGAAAGAGCTTGGCATGGTTGCATTCATTGAGATTCTGATATTTTTATCAATTGTTATTTTAGGTTTATTTTATGCTTACAAAAAAAATGCTTTGAAATGGGATTAGAGAATAATGGAAATAATGGAATAAAAGATTTCCCGGGATCGGTAACTCCAACCCCGGGAGGTAATATTGTTGTAACTACGATCGACGGAATTATAAACTGGTCCCGTGCAAATTCCCTCTGGCCGCTTGTATTCGGCACGAGCTGCTGCGCAATAGAAATGATGGCGACAGGTGCTTCAAGACATGACTGGTCGAGATTCGGAACTGAAGTGGCAAGAGCAACTCCCAGACAGGCAGACCTGATTGTAATTGCCGGAACTATAGTAAACAAAATGGCTCCCGTTTTAAAAAGACTTTATGATCAGATGGCTGATCCGAAATATGTGATAGCTATGGGTGCTTGTGCAATTTCCGGTGGTCCGTTTTATTATAATTCATATTCAGTAGTAAAAGGTGCTGACCATGTAATACCTGTTGATGTTTACGTACCCGGATGTCCGCCAAGACCTGAAGCCTTACTTTATGGAATTATGGAGCTACAGAAAAAAATAAAAAAAGAATCGATTAAAATAAAAAAAGATCCTGCTAAAGATTATATAGATTATCAAGAATGATTAATTATTAATGATGAATAACGATAAACTTAAAGAACTTTTAATTTCAAAATTACCCGATGCTGAATTTCCTGAAGGTGAATCTCAGTTTTTAAATGTTATTATAAAACCTGAAGAACTTCATTCTCTTTGTGAATTTTTAAAAAATAATCCTGATACAAATTTTGATTATCTCTTTTGCTTGACTGCTCTTGATTATCCGACACATTTATTTACAGTATATCATATGACTTCTTCTCAATCAACTATTTCCCTCGTTGTCAAAGTAAAAATTGAAGATAAAGAAACACCTTCAGTAGATTCAGTCTGTGATATCTGGAAGACTGCTGAATTTCATGAACGAGAAGTTTATGATCTCTTTGGAATTAAATTTAACAACCATCCTGATCTAAGAAGGATACTTCTTGAGGACAATTGGGAAGGTTATCCTTTGAGAAAAGATTATACCGATGAAGCTAACATTGTAGAATTATGACCACACAGAATTATAAAGATGATTTAACTATAATAGACGAAAGCAAACCCGAGACTCAGGAATATTTTATCAATATGGGTCCGCAGCATCCTTCAACTCACGGAGTGCTCAGATTACTTCTTACCCTCGATGGTGAGATTATTAAAAAAGTCGAACCGCATCTCGGATATATTCACAGGTCTATAGAGAAGATGTGTGAAAAAGATTCTTATCAACAGATCGTTCATCTTACTGACCGTATGGATTATCTTTCATGTCACATTAATAATGAAGCTGTTTGTCTCTGTGTAGAAGCCGGTCTGCAGATGGAAGTTCCCGAAAGAGTAAAAGTGATCAGAACAATAATCAGCGAACTCACAAGATTGTCTTCACATCAGCTATGGTGGGGAGTAATGGGAATGGATCTCGGTGCGATCACAACTTTCCTTTACGGATTCAGAGACAGGGAAATGATCACTGATATTTTTGAAGAGACTTGCGGTGCGAGACTTACAATGAACTATAATGTACCGGGCGGTCTGATGTTTGACATTCATCCTAATTTCCAAAAGAGAACTAAAGATTTTATTGCATATTTCAAAAAGAAACTTCCTGAATATGATGACCTGCTTTCAAACAATATAATTTTTACAGAGAGAACAAAGGATATTGGTTATCTTTCAAATGAAGATGCAATTTCTTATGGAGTTACAGGTCCTTCAGGAAGGGCGTCAGGATTTGCATGTGATGTCAGAAAGCGGTTCCCCTATTCAGCTTATGATAGAGTTGAATTTAAAGAAATTATCTATACTAAAGGTGACTGCTTTGCAAGATACAAAGCTAGAATTGATGAGATGTGGGAATCCATGAAGATCATTGAACAGTTAATTGACAACATCCCTGAAGGTGAATACAAAGAAAAAACAAAAGCTGTTATTAAATTACCTGAAGGAGAATATTACCAAAGAGTAGAAACAGCCCGCGGTGAACTTGGGGTTTATATAGTAAGTGATAATAAAAAAAGTCCGTACAGAGTGAAATTCCGTTCACCCGGATTTTCAAATCTTTCGGCACTTGATACAATGGCAAGAGGAAATAAAATTGCAGATCTCGTTGCGACTATGTCAACTCTGGATCTGGTTATTCCTGACATAGACAGATAGACAGATATACAGATAAATTTTACACTTAAATGAATTTTAATATATACGATTTTACAGGATTTGTCAGCTCGATTGATCAATGGCTAAGATCTACATTTCCTCCAATAGTTGCTGACCTTACCGGCTTTGTTATAATCGGTGTATGCTTTCTTACATTCATTACACTTCTCGGTCTTTCACTTGTATATATAGAAAGAAAGGTCTGCGCATTTTTTCAACAGCGTCTCGGACCAATGAGAGTTGGTTTCTGGGGAACAGCTCAGACAGTTGCTGACATCATCAAACTCATTTTCAAAGAACCTCTTATCACTAAAGATTCTGATAAATTCCTATTTAATCTTGCAGCATTTATAGTTATTGTTGCACCTTTTATGGCTATAGCAGCTATACCTTTTGCAAAAGGATTACACGTTCTTGATTTTGATATTGGACTGTTTTTTATTACTGCAGTTTCTTCGATAGGCGTAACAGGAATTCTTCTCGCCGGATGGTCAAGCAATAATAAATATTCTCTCATCGGCGCAATGCGAAGCGGTGCACAGATTGTCAGCTATGAATTATCAGTTGTCCTTTCATTATTAACAATTATTGTACTTACAGGAAGTCTTCAATTGTCTGTCATTGTAGAAAGTCAGCGTGACGGTTGGTGGATCTTCAAAGGGAACATTCCTGCGATCATAGCTTTTTTTATTTTTATAATTGCAAGCACTGCCGAGTCAAACCGCGGACCTTTTGATATGGCTGAAGCTGAATCTGAACTTACTGCCGGATTTCATACTGAATATTCGGGAATAAAATTTGCTTATTTTTTTCTAGCTGAATATATAAATCTTTTTATTATCGCAGCAGTCGGCGCAACTGTTTTCTTCGGAGGTTGGATGCCGCTGCATATCGGCAATTTCGAATTCTTTAATAACATAATGGACTTCATTCCGCCGATCATCTGGTTCTTCGGAAAGATCGCGATGCTGATCTTTTTGATAATGTGGTTTAAATGGACATTCCCGAGACTAAGAATAGATCAGCTGCTGACTTTAGAATGGAAATATTTGCTGCCGATAAATTTAGTTAATCTTTTGCTAATGTCACTGGTCTCTTTGAATGGATGGCATTTTTGATTTTTAAAATAAAACATAATTCTTAATTTTTAATTATTAATTCTTAATTATCTAAACTGGGTTTAAAAAATTACATATCGGATATTTATCACGGAGTAAAATCCCTTGTTACCGGCATGAAAGTTACCGGACATTACTTTATAAATCCAAAGGAAATTATTACTCAGCAATATCCTGAGAATAAAGATACTCTGCAGATGTTTGATAGATTTCGCGGAGAAGTAGTGCTTATCCATGATGAAAATAATCTGCATAAATGTACCGGCTGTTCTGCATGTGAACTTGCCTGTCCAAACGGCTCTATTGAAATTATCAGCGACAAAGAAGTTGATCCCGAAACAGGTAAGTCAACAAAAATAATTGATACATTTGTTTACCATCTGTCAATGTGTACATTTTGTAATCTCTGCATTTTATCTTGTCCGACTGATGCTATTAAGATGGCACAAAATTTTGAACACTCAGTATTTGACAGATCTGAATTAACAAAAGTTTTAAATAAACCAGGCTCTAAAATCATGCCTGGTGTGAAATAAAATATTTTTTATAATTTATAATAATGAGCGAAACTGTATTTTACATACTTGCTTCTTTTATATTGATCTTTTCAGTGCTTACTGTTACAAGCAGAAAGATACTGAGAACAGCAGTTTATCTTTTGTTTGTTTTGCTCGGCACTTGCGGATTTTATTTTGCAATGGAGTTCAATTTCCTTGCAGCAGTTCAGCTTACTGTTTATGCAGGTGGAATTGTAGTCATAATTATCTTTTCAATTATGCTTACAAGTGATCTTCAGGACAAGCTCCCAGCTATCCGGTTTAAAAAAATATTTTTTTCTTTGATTGCTGTTGTTTTTGGAGCAGCAGTTTGTATTTCTACAATATTGAGTTATGAATTTCCTGCAATGACTACTAAAGTTCTCGACAGCAGTATGAGAACAATTGGTTTAAGATTATTAGGTTATCAGGATAATGGATTCGTGCTGCCATTTGAAGTCATCAGCATATTATTACTTGCAGCAATGATCGGTTCTATTATCATTGCAAAAAAAGCAGATACAGAAAAATAATTTTATAAATAAAAAGTTATGACCGAAGTCGTCGGCATTCAGCATTTCATGGTTTTGAGCACTCTGATGTTTTTTATCGGAGTCTATGGATTCCTTACGAGAAAGAATCTGATCACTATTCTTTTATCAATTGAGCTGGTTCTTAATTCGGTTAATATAAATTTTGTTGCATTCAATAAATTTCTTTACCCTGAAAATCTGGGAGGACATTTTTTTGCAATGTTTGTAATAGCAGTCGCTGCAACAGAAGTAGCAGTAGCAATAGCAATAATTATAAGTCTTTATAGAAAATTAAAAATGATAGATGTTGAAAATGTAAATGAGATGAAATATTGATCTCTATATATTTAAATTAATTACATGGAAAATTTTTATTACACATTAATAATACCTGTTATACTTTTCTTTACCTTTGTATTTACAGGGCTGTTCGGCAGAAAATTCAAACCCCTGTTTTCAGGAATAGTGTGTACTGCATCTATCTTTATCTCCACAATATTATCCTATTATGCAGCATATCAGTATTTTTTTGTTCACGGGAAAGTTGACGGAGCTTACAAATTAATAAATGTCTTCAATTTCGAATGGCTCAGATTTAATGAAACCCTTTCAATCGATATCGGAATTTTACTCGATCCTATTTCTGTAATGATGCTCGTTGTCATTACAACTGTATCCCTGATGGTGCATATTTACAGTCTCGGATATATGAAAGGTGACAGCGGGTTTTCAAGATATTATGCATTTTTGTCCTTGTTCACTTTCTCAATGCTCGGATTGGTTTTGTCTGTAAATATTTTTATGACATACATGTTCTGGGAGCTTGTCGGAGTTTCTTCGTACCTACTCATCGGACATTATTATGACAAGCCTTCGGCAGTTTCAGCATCAAAGAAGGCATTCATCGTCACCAGATTTGCTGACCTTGGATTTCTTATAGGAATTTTATTACTCTCAGCTTTTGCAGGTTCTTTTGATTTTAATGAACTTACAAACCCACAGGGAAATGCAATTCTCCAAAGTGCATCAGTTACTTTCATGGGACTGTCTGCGATCACCTGGGCATTGATCTTAATTTTCATGGGATGTGCGGGAAAGTCTGCAATGTTCCCGCTGCATATCTGGCTGCCGGATGCAATGGAAGGACCGACTCCGGTATCTGCTTTGATCCACGCTGCTACAATGGTTGTAGCCGGTGTTTATTTAATTGCAAGATTATTTCCATTATATATATTTACTTCTCCGCAGGCACTTGAAGTTGTAGCTTATGTCGGAGCATTCACTTCTCTCTTTGCTGCTGTAATTGCCTGTACTCAGACTGATATAAAAAGAGTACTTGCATTTTCTACCATTTCGCAGATCGGTTACATGATGGTTGCACTCGGAGTTTCAGGATACGGAGGTGAAGAAGGTCTTGGATTTATGGCATCAATGTTTCATTTGTTTACTCATTCGATGTTCAAAGCATTACTATTCCTCGGTGCAGGTTCTATTATTCATGCCATTCATACAAATGAAATCTGTGAAATGGGAAATCTTAGAAAGTATATGCCCGTTACTCACATTACTTTTTTAATTGCATGCTTGGCAATAGCAGGTATTCCTCCAATGTCCGGATTTTTCAGTAAAGATGAAATTTTAGTAGCTGTTATTGAAAAGAATTTATTTCTCTTTGTAGTACAATACCTGGTTGCAGGTCTTACAGCTTTTTATATGTTTAGATTGTATTTCACAGTCTTCTGGAATAAAGAAAAAAAATACGATCACGATCCGCATGAATCTCCTAATGTAATGCTGATCAC
>JBATSB010000186.1:0-18339 GCA_049293015.1 Ignavibacteria bacterium | reverse complement strand
ATCCTGAATGATCCAACCGCAGGCAATAAGCTGCCGGTCGATATTGTCTCTTGCTATTTGTTCAGGATTTTGATTCAAATAAATTACTGAAGTGTTTAATAAATAATAAATAAAATTTAATTAATCGGATCATCTATTCATCGCAGCAAATCAAAAGAATGGGGTGTTCGCAATATATTCAAATCTGTTCCTAAAAACTGAAATAAGTGTTTACAAAATAATTATTAATGCGGAGAAAAAAAATGGTGATTGGGGTTGGAAGGGGTTTATTTTTTAGCGTCCAAACTATTCAATAATTTAAAAGATGGTTAGAATATTTTTGCTGTTGTTGGAGTTCAAATAAAGTTTGAAGAATTTAAAGTGCAGAATAAATTTGGAAGTGATCAAACTTTTTTGGTCTCCAAAAACAAAGCCTCTTGCCGGTCGAGCTATTGATCACAGCTTGTTGGTGACTTGAAAGTTTGAGATCAATAAATATTAAACTGTTCAGTACATTTTAAAAATTTTCGAAGAACAATTTTTCTTTTACAAAAAAAACCGCACCTTATCCGATGCGGTTTTAGTATCACAATGCTATTAAATTACCTCAGAACTTCTCAGTCAGAAACTGCCCGGCTGTTACCGGCTGCTTATCCTGAACCTTGTGCCTTATCCCAAGATCCCAAATCACTCTTGCAGATTTGTAGCCCTGATAGAATTCATTATTACTGACTCTATAAATTTCCATAAGTCTGTCGATCGAATCTAATATATCTCCGGCTTCATTGAATCGTGTGAAGAGCGTTTTAGTTGCGCTTGATTTGGCGGCACCACCGGCTGCTCTCGCTCCGATTGCATTGGAGAATGCAGTGATGTTATCTGTGAACTGTGATAGTTTATCCGCTGAGATCCCGTATCTTTCAAGTGCCTGAGAGTTTTCGATGGCTTTATCTTTTATAAAGTTCAGTTCGATCACCAGCACATTCTCTCTGAATCTGTCATACTTTGACTTTCTCGGATTTACTGATTCCATCAAAGTGACATTTCCGGATTTCTTTGCGTAGGCGTATATTGCGCCGGCTACTGCCAATGCTTCATCTGTTACTGTTTTTCTTGATATTAATTTATTTTTTGTTTTACCTGTTATTGATTTACTTCTTTCATCTTCCATAATTGCAATCACTGAAACTGTAGCCCTGAATGAGTTCAGATGATCTGTGAATTCTTCATTATCTGAGAACAATAAATTATTCTCACCTAAGTATGCTGTCACTGCTTCATACATAGTAAATTTATTTTTTTGATTCTTTATCATTTGATTAATTTTCCTTTCACCGATAAACGGTTTTTTATTTTTTATTTTATTTTTCCTTACCTTTTGATCCATCATTTAATGCCGGCTGGTTTTTATTCAGGATCCGGGTAAAGTTTTTTAACTTTTAAATTTCCTTTGTATTTCTTTGTTAAATTTTTTGCTGTTTTTAAACTATTACTGAAAAATTTTTCAATTTTATCCCGCTATATCATTTTCACTGTCTGTTGAAAGACCTTTAGTATCCTCTGAATTACTTTTACTCTCTGCTGCAGTATCATCACTGAAAATTGTTTCACTTTTACTGAATATTGCTTCATTTTAATATCTAATTGAAAGACCTTCAGTGTTCATCAAATTACATTCACTTTTCATTGCAAGACTTTCATTGTTCATTGAATTACCTTCACACTTCATTGCAAGACCTTCATTGTTCATCGAATTACTTTCAGTCTTCATTGGAAGACTTTCATTGTTCATCGAATTACTTTCACTGAAAATTGCTTCACGTCCACGGAGCTTTGTTCTGTCTTCACTTTTCTCTGAACTGTCTTCCTTTTGTTTTACATCATTTCCGGAAGTCATCTTATCATTTTTACTTTTCATCTTAAAATATTCTGTGAATTTTGTGTGGATTTCAGTATTCATTTCAGATTTTTTGTCTGCTTCGTAAGTTCCCCCCTCTACTATATTATACAATTCGATATTCCATTCGTTCCCTTTGGGGGAAAAGTGGTTTGTCTGAACCGCTGATGACGCTGATTAACATGATTTCTGTATTAACGAATTTAAAGTTGTCGAATCTGCGAAATCAATTTAATCAGAAATTAGATTAATGAATATAAAACCCAGTAAGGGTTAGTGCGTGTGTTAATTCAGTTCTACAAAAATATCACCCATTCGGGGTTAGCAGGATTTAATTTTAAATATTAATTTTGTTAATAAATATCCGAATCTGCGAAATCATTTTAATCAGAAAATAGATTAATGATTATAAAACCCCGTAGGGGTGACATTATTTTAGAAATACGTTTTATAAATTTATAAAACCCCGAAGGGTTGGCATTATCATTTGTAATTATCAGCAAAAGTGGTGACAAATAAATTGTTTAAATAATATCACCCTTCGGGGTAACCCGTATATTATTTTTAATCTATAAAAATGTCACCCCTACGGGGTTAGTAGGATTTAATTTTAAATATTAATTTTGTTAAATAAAAAATCCGAATCAGCGCAATCAATTTAATCAGTGAAATCAGCAGTTCAGATATCAACGAAATCTGGTTTTCCTTAACAAATGCAGATATTAATCTGCTGTAAGATAAGATTATGCGGTAAGTATTTCTGACATCCGCAGAGTCCGAAGAGCATGTGATTCTGTTGGTACAAATAAATCTTTTGGGGACACAAACAACGGTTCGAATACAAAATAAAAAAAGCCGGACAATCTAAACTGTCCGGCTTTTTAAAATCAAATTTTCAGATTAAAAAATATTTAACTTTACTCCATTCTTTCTGATATTCTTTGAAAGCTTTTCGATCTCTGCAAGAGTTGCATTCAGATTATTAAAAAACTCATCGTCGGTCAAAAACTTTCCTATACCTTTATCTTTATTATTGATATCCATTACTACATAATTAAGATTTAAAGCAAGTGTATCAATTGTATTAGTAAGTACCTGTATTTCTCTCAAAGTATTTTTAAGTGCTTCACCGTTGTCTCCGATTGTCACATCAAGAGTTTCCAGTGTATTCCCTGCTTTACTTGTCAGATTATTTATTCCGCTGCGGCTTTCATTTACAAGCTGATTCAGATTTTGAGAAGTTGTTGCAAGATTATTGACCGTAGTTTTTATTGAACTCTTCATCCCTTCATCACCTACAATATCATTTACATTTGCAATCACTCCGTTTAGGTGCTCAGTGGATTTTTTAAATTCTCCAATTAATAATTTTACGTCAGTTGTAATATCTGCAAATGAATTCATGAGAGAAGCAAAATCTGCACCTGGATTTCCATGCAATGGTGTTCCAATAGGCACTTCCGCAGTACTTTTACCCGGCTCTATATATAAAACTTTTCCTCCTGTTAATTCTGTAGATGCAATATAAATATCATAATCTTTTTTTAGTCTGATATTTTTATCAATACTAAACAGAATCTTTACTGAATCACCCACCAGTTCGATCTTATCTACCTGCCCTTTCCTGACGCCGTTTAAACTTACCATATCACCTTCGTTGATTCCGCTTACTTTTGTAAAGTAAACTTCATATTGCTGCAGTGATAAACTCACAGAAAATCCTTTAGCCCAGAATATCGAAAGCAGTACTATTAATGCTGCTATGAATACAAACAACCCGACTTTAAATTCCGATGATTTTTTCTTTTGCATAATTAATCTAATTTAGAAATCTCTATTACTTTATATTTAATAACTCCCGCAGGAACTGTGATCTCAACGGTCTCATTCTTTTTCTTTCCAAGCAAAGCTTTCCCAATGGGAGAAGTGACTGAGATTTTATCAAGTTCAAAGTCAGCTTCTTCAGGTGAAACTAAAGTATAAGTATATTCCTCTTTTAATTTTATATCACGAACTTTCACTACCGACAAAATATATACTTCATCGTTTGGCATTTCATCCGGTGATATTATTTTTACTCTCGAAAGCATAGTCTCAAGTTTACCGATCTTTAATTCAAGATGACTCTGAGCTTCTTTTGCAGCATCATATTCAGCATTCTCACTAAGATCTCCGTGTGATCTAGCCTCTGCAATTTTTTCAGCCATCTGTTTTCTACCGCTGGATTTCAATGCCATTAACTCATTTTCAATTTCTACTAATCTGTTTCTTGTTAAATATACGATATCCATTTTTACTTTTTTCTTTAGTTTAAATTTTTTCTTTTAATTTTCTTTACATTACTTTTTTTTAATTCCTCAGAATTAACAAGAAGTAAATGTCCGAGTTTATTTTTTTTTGTTTCAAGATAATTTTTATTTGTACTGTTTGCTTCTATTTCAATCGGAACCCTCTCTACTATCTCCAGACCATATGCATTCAATCCGATAATTTTTTTTGGATTATTTGTCATTAGTTTCATTTTTCTTACTCCTATGTCTATGAGTATCTGTGCACCGATCCCGTAATTTCTCAGATCGGGAAGGAATCCAAGTTCTAAATTTGCCTCTACAGTGTCTTTACCCTTTTCCTGAAGATTGTATGCTTTCAGTTTATTATGAAGTCCAATCCCCCTGCCTTCCTGCCTCATATATAAAACTACTCCGGATCCATTCTCTTCTATCATTCTTAATGACTGATGAAGCTGATCTCTGCAGTCACATCTGAGAGAACCAAAGACATCACCTGTTATACATTCAGAATGTACTCTGACAAGTACTGGTTCTTTAGGATTTATTTTACCTTTTATAATTGCGATATGTTCTTTGCTGTCAACTTTACTTTCGTATAACAATATTTTAAAATCTCCAAAACCACTTGGCAATTTGGAATCTATTAATTGAGTTACTAATTTTTCACGCTGCAACCTGAATTCAATAAGATCTTTTATAGAAATTATTTTTATCTTAAACTTTTCAGCGATCTGAAACAGATCAGGAAGTCTTGCCATTTCACCATTCTCTTTCATCACTTCACATAAAACTCCTGCCGGATAATGTCCCGATAATCTTGCAAGATCGACTGTTGCTTCTGTATGACCTGCTCTTCTCAGTACTCCTCCGGGTGAAGATCTCAATGGAAAAATATGACCGGGTCTTCCAAGATCTTCCGGTTTTGTTTTCTCATTTACTAATGACAAAATAGTTTTACTTCTGTCTGAAGCAGAAATACCTGTTGTCGTACCATGTAAATAATCTATGCTGACAGTAAATGCTGTTTCATGCAAAGATGTATTTCGCGTAGTCATCATGTTCAGATCAAGCTCTCTCAGCCTTTCATCCTCCATTGGAACACAGATCAAACCTCTGACATTTTTTGTAAGAAAATTTATCAGCTCAGGCGTAGTCTTCTCAGCAGAGAATATCATGTCACCTTCATTTTCCCTGTCTTCATCATCGACCACTATTACGATCTTTCCTTTTTTAAAATCGCTTAATGCTGAATCGATTGTGCTTAGACTATATTTGGATTTATTTTTCAATTATATAAATATTAACCTAATAAAGATTTCTTTTCCGGCTCAAGATCTGTAACTCCGATGATCGTAGTTACTGCTGATCTTTCCATCTTCACTTTTACGTTATCTGTTATCTTTACAAGTAATGTCTTATCATCAAGTCCTTCTACCAATCCATGCATGCCGCCTGCCGTTATGATCTTATCTCCTTTTTTAATTGACTCCAGAAGCTTTGCTCTTTCCTTTTGTCTCTTTTGCTGTGGTCTTAAGATCAAAAAATAAAATATAAAAATTATAAGCAGAAATGGTACTATGGAAGATAATATTGATTCAATTCCACCGGGAGCTTGCTGCAAAAATATAGGATTTAAATTGTTCATTTTAGTTATTATTATTTTAAGTTTTTAATATGTATTTATTACTGCTTTTTATAAAGTTTTATTACTTTTATATTTGTCTAGAAAATCTTTTTTAAAACTCAAAAATCTGTTATCTCGGATTGATGTCCTTATATTTTTCATGAGATTTAAATAAAATCCAATATTATGAATTGTCGCCAGTTGAAATCCCAATATTTCATTTGAAATAAATAAATGTCTCAAATAAGCCAGTGAAAAATTCTCCGATGTATAAGAACTGAATTCCTCATCAGGTGAATTATTGTTAAATTTAAGTTTCGCATTTTTTAAATTTATTTCACCAAATGTTGTAAAAAGTCTTCCGTGTCTTGCATTACGTGTTGGCATTACACAGTCAAACATGTCAACACCTCTTTCGACGCATTCCAGCAGATCTTCCGGCGTCCCAACTCCCATTAAATATCTCGGCTTTTCATTAGCAAGATGATCAGTACAAAGATCTGTAATTTCATACATTAAAGAATTTTCCTCACCTACTGCCAGACCGCCGATCGCATTTCCGTCAAAATCAATTTCGGATAACATATCAATACTTTCCTTTCTGAGATCTTTAAAAGCACTTCCCTGATTTATTGAAAATAAAAACTGATTTCTACCGTAAAGACTTTCTGTCTTTTGCAAATGTTCATAACATTTTTTTTCCCATCTGTAAGTCAGAGCAATTGACTTCTTTACTTTTTCATGTTCACTTGGATAAGGTAAACATTCATCAAGCGGCATCATAATATCAGACCCGATAGATCTTTGAATATCAATTACTTTTTCAGGAGTAAAAAAATGTTTATCTCCGTTTAAGTGTGATGAAAATTCTACCCCATCTTCAGAAACCTTCCTGAGCTTTGCCAGACTAAACACCTGAAATCCACCGCTGTCTGTTAAAAGCGTTCTGTCCCAGTTCATAAATTTATGCAGCCCTCCGGCATTTTCCATAACCTCCATTCCGGGTCTCAGAAATAAATGATAAGTATTTGCAAGAATAATTCTTGTATCAAACTCAAGCAACTCCCTGTTTTCAAGAGCTTTTACATTTCCGAGAGTTCCGACCGGCATAAAGACCGGTGTTTCAATTTCCGAACCGCCGGTTTTGATTAATCCTGTTCTGGCTTTTACACCTGTTTCATTACTATGTGAAAGAACTTTAAAAAAATCTTTATTCATAATTTTAGCCGGCAGATAAAATTCTTAAACCTGATAAAATTATTTAACAATAAAGAATTCATCTGATCGGATCCCATGATTTTGAAACAGATTTTTTAAACAAAAAAACGGAAATTGCATTTATTGTCCAGTTCCAGAATACATTTATATATCCATACTTTCTATATCTTCTGGGTGATTCAAATACGATCAGTTCATTTTCAAATTTTACTTTACCGGTTTTACTTAATCTCAAATAAAGATCGAAATCCTCACCGGCAGCCATTTCTTCATCATATCCGTTCACTTCAAAAAAATTCTTCCTTGAAACAATATGACATTCCCCTCTGCCCATTCCCATCAGAAATTTATTTAAAAACCTCACATAATTATTGTAAAATGTATGAAACATTTTATCAGATACAATTTCTTCTTCCGGAAATACTTTTATTTTACATGCGATCGCTGCCAGATTTTCATTTAAAAATTCTTCATTGATCTTCTTCAGCATAAGTTCAAGATCTTTTACATAAGTATCAGCATTTAAAAAAACGAGAACATCTCCCTGAGAATGCTTTGCACCTGCATTCCTTCCCCGGGAGATGTTCTGCGGAATATTTTCATTTTTAAAGATAACTTTGTCAGCTAATTCATTTGCAATTTCAGATGTTTTATCCGAACTGCCTCCGTCACTGACAATGATCTCAAGATCATTATCTTTTTTAAAATTTTCTGTGAACTGTAATAATGTTCTCCTTAATAATTTCTCTTCATTAAGAGCAGGTATAATAAAGCTTATCTTTTTTACGGATAAACTTTTTTCAGGCATTTAATAATGCTTGTGTACCAATTTTGTTAAGGGTTTTTATTCCCTTTGCGGAAATTTTCACCGTTACCCATCTCTTTTCTTCTTCAAGCCAGATTCTTTTCTTCTGAAGATTTGGAAGCTGTCTTCTTTTTGTTTTATTATTTGCATGAGAAACATTGTTTCCCACCAACGGTTTTTTTCCTGTAACTTTGCAAATTTTTGACATAATATTTTTCTTTTACTACGGTTTATATGGTTTATAAGTAGATTCGTAAACTTTCATATTTCTGTCAAGAAATTTGAATGTTCCTTTATCTGATTTGATTGTATCTACAATTCTTACACTGATTATCTTTGTGTCAGCACCTGTATCAGGACACTTCACAATTAAATCATTTTTTTTACCAAGTTTATTTGCCTTATCAGCAAATGATTGTTGTTTAGCCATTATATATTAATTTCGAATTTAATTTACAAATATAAATTTATGGTCTTTAAAAATAAAGTCTAATGTATTTATTTTATAAAAAATCAGCTTTTATTAACACTCAGTTCTTTTCTGATCTTTTCATTCACTTCGCTTCTTACCATATCCTCTGCTTTATAGATCATGTTTTTTATTGCAATTGGTGAAGACTTTCCGTGTCCGATGATTGAAACTCCATCTACTCCTAATAATGGTACACCGCCATATTCCTGATAATCAAAATCTTTTAATACAACATTCTTCAAAGTACCATACATCAATCCAACCCATAACTTATGAAAAAATCCTTTTTCTGCATAAGTCTTAAATTTGCTTTTCATTACATCCAATACACTCTCAGCAAATTTCAGAATTACATTTCCCACAAATCCATCACATACAATAATATCTGTCTTTCCTCTTAGTACATCCCGTCCTTCGACATTGCCGACAAAATTTAAATTCGAGCTTTCTAAAAGTTCATACGCCTCTATTGTCAGACTGTCACCTTTGGATTTTTCTTCACCTACACTCAGTAAACCTATGCTGGGCTTATCTATTTTATGAACATTCTTCATAAATATACTGCCCATTACAGCGAATTCCAGAAGGTGAGCTGCTTTACAGTCAACTGAAGCTCCGACATCAAATACCATTGTCTTTCCTTTATCAGTTGGAAATAATGATCCGATTGTCGGTCTTCCGACTCCTTTAATCCTTCCTAATTTTAAAATTGAAGCTGTCATTACAGCTCCTGTATTTCCTGCGCTTATAAACCCGTCTGCCTTTTTCTGTTTAACAAGATCCAAACCAACACTTATAGATGAATCAGGTTTGGATTTCAAAGATTCTGTCGGAGAATCTTTCATTGTTACTATTTCTTCAGCATTGACAATTGAAATATTGCTTAAAGAAACTTTATGCTTTAATAATTCATCCTGTATAAGTTTTTCTTTACCGACAAGAATTATTTCAAGGGTTTCACTTTTTTCTTCAGCAGCAATTATAGCTCCTGAAACATCATTTAAAGGAGCAAAATCACCACCCATGGCATCCACGGCAATTTTTATTTTACTCATCTGATCAGGTTGTAAATATTAACTTCAAAATATCTGAAATTTTAGAAATGCAGTTCGCTGGAAATTACGATTTACTTTTTTGGCTGCATTATGCTTTTACCGTCATAAAATCCACATGACGGACAGACTCTGTGAGAAGGTTTCATTTCACTGCAGTTCGGACATGACATTAAAGTCGGTGCAGTAGCTTTATAATGAGTCCTTCTTTTTCGTCCTCTGGCTTTGGAATGTCTTCTTTTAGGATTTGGCATTTTATATTATATTTATTTTTATTTGTTTTTTAAAAGTTTGTCCCAAACGGGATTTATTTCTTTTTCTTTATTTAACATTAATATTTCTTCTGTGCTTTTATTACATCCGCTGCATTTACCGTCAATTTCATCAGGTGCATTTTTCATTGGAATTGAAATAAGCACAAAATCCCTAATATCTTCTTTTATATTAATGGTCTGAGTATTTGGTGGAATAAATTTTATATCATCGTCAGTGACAAAATCAATTTCTGAATTTCTCAGATCTAATTTATAGATTAATTCAAAATTATTATCAATTTTACCTTCCTTCTTCTCAAGACATCTGTCGCATTCATATTCATAATAACCATGCAGTTTTACCTTTATGTCAACCTGACTGCCGGTTTTAATGACCTTTGCATTTACTGTGATATCTGAATTGAAATTAATGTTTTCAATATCCAGATCTTCTTTTGAAAATTTAAATTCAAAATCAGTTTCGGTCTCTCTTAAATTGTGAATATTGATTTTCATTTCTAATCTTATTTTAAAGAACAATTAATGTTTGTTTCCCGAAAGATCTATTTAAACTCCGATCAGAGCTTTGTAATCTTCTGAGCTGAGAAGGTTGCTGACTTCGTCCATATTAGCCGGCTGAATTTTAACAATCCACCCTCCGTCATAAGGATCTGTATTTACTACAGACGGATTATCATTAACGCCTGCATTTATTTCAAGCATTTTTCCAGATACCGGTGAAAACACTTCTGATACAGTCTTAACAGCTTCAATAGAACCAATTACATCACCGGCATTTACTTCGCTGCCTGCATCTGATGTAATATCTAAATATATAATATCCCCAAGTTCACTTTGTGCATAATCTGTAACTCCAACTATACATACATCACCGTCAAGCTTTACCCACTCGTGATCTTTTGTATATTTAAGTGCAGCAGGAAAATTCATTTGGAATAAAATTTAATTTAAGAAAATGCAATTTAATTATTTTAAATCTGTGATTCAATTGAGAAAACAGACTTATTGATTTATTTTAATTATTGTTATAATATTTTATATTACCAAAATAGTTACTCTCTTTAACTTTTTTAAATATTGAATACAGGAATGACATTTCTACATGAACATTAATTTGTATTTAAACTATTCTCATCTTAAGCAGTACTGTTATTCCTGAAGAAATTTTCAAATTAATCTTTTGATAGAATTTAATTTCTGCAAAAAAAATGTGATAAATTAAAATGCTGTTATTTTAATATAGAGTATTTATCTTTAGCAGTTCAAAAAGAAAATTTTATTATTAGTAACAACGTTTTAATTTTTTATTTAAGTAATCTAATATACTATTAAGTTATCTTAAATAAATTTTATTTTAAAAAAATCTAAAATATAATCA
Source organism: Ignavibacteria bacterium (assembly GCA_049293015.1). GTDB lineage: Bacteria > Bacteroidota > Ignavibacteria > Tepidaquicellales > Tepidaquicellaceae > UBA2330. Next base: position 7,348 of record JBATSB010000186.1, on the reverse strand, counting down.
GTTTATGAAAAAGTTTTACTTGTCTCTTTGTTTATTATTCTTTTTTTATATGAATAATAGTTTTGCACAAATTCCAACATACTCTCTGGAGCTAAAAAATTTAATTTCAGTAGATTCAAAGACAATTACTTTCGATATTGTTTTTACACATACAAATTCTAATGTATGGGAAACTGCTGCATGGCAGTATTTCTTTAGAGTAAACAGTGATTTCTTTTCAGGCGGTACAGTCACTTATGATTATGATTCCCTTGGTGGAGATGCAGTCTCAGATCTGCCTGATTCTTTCAGACCGAGAAATCCACAGGCAGTGGTTGCAGGTAATTTTCCGGGTTATCATGAGCTAAGACTTGCAGGTAATAATCTTCCAGGAGCCGGAAATGGACTGATCATTCCTCAAAATGTGCCTACGCTGATTGGAAGAATGAAATTAAAAAGTTCAAATAATCTTGCTCAGAGTTTCGGTCATTTTGTAATAAGAGATAGTTGTGATACGCCAATTTCAATTACCAGATCAAAATTAACCACTTATATTGGAATTACAAATACAGAAGTGACAAGATGTGCAGGTCATTCGACAAACTTAATTTTTGCAATACCTCCAACAACTTTATTCAGTACTCCAAATCAAATAATCTCTATGGGTCAAAGTGCAGATTTTATTGATGAATCTTACAATTCTCCTACTTCATGGCAATGGTTATTTCCGGGAGGAATTCCATCAAGCTCTTCATCCCAAAATCCAACTGGCATTGTTTATAATTTACCCGGTTTTTATAATGTTACATTAATAAGTACAAATTCATTTGGATCTGATACACTGAAAAAAACTGCATTCATAAAAGTAAATACTCTTTGTCCGTTTACATGGCAGACAAATATTATAGCATCTGACAGCGGTAATAAATCTGATAGTATAAAGTTTGGAATGTCATCTGTCGGAACTGACCTTTTGGATACTTGTCTGGGCGAATATATTATTCCGCCCGTTCCGCCTACAGGAATATTTGATTTCAGATCTAAGCTTTTAAACGGTGAATATGTTAAGACGGACTTCCGAAATGATACACTTAAAACCAATACATGGAAATTGAATTTTCAGCCGTCGACTTCCGGGTATCCAATGACATTTTCGTGGAATATTTCTGAACTTCCTTCACATGGATTCTTCTATTTAAAAGATTCTTTAGGCGCTTTGGTAAATGTAAATATGAGAAATCAAAACAGCTATGTGTTAACTTCATCTGCTCTGAATAATTTAACTATTTTATATATTTCTGACACGACCAAAAATATTTCTGTTATAAGCGGCTGGAATTTAGTAAGTGTACCTTTACTTTTACAGAACATGGCTGTAACAAGTATATTTCCAAATGCTACTTCGCCTGCATATTCATTTAATAATGGTTATTTAAATTCTCCAACTCTTGAAAACGGAAAGGGATACTGGCTGAAGTTTGATACAGCAGGAAGTTATTCTCTCGACGGACAGTTTGTAGATCTGCAGCATATGAATGTTACAAATTCATGGAATCTCATTGGACCATTTGATAAAAACATGCCGGTTAACAGCATTGTATCAAATCCTTCAGGTCTTATTTCATCATTCTTCTTTGGTTTTAATGATGGCTATATTATAGCTGACACTTTGAGAGCTGGTATTGGGTACTGGATAAGATCCAATGGAAACGGTTATCTGGAAAATGGATCTTTGGATAATAATAGTGTAAGCACTGTTCAATCATTTGAAGATATGGTATCACTAAATTTTTCTGATGAATCAGGAAAATCAATTCAGTTGTATCTGACCAATAAAAATGGAATTGTTGAGCTTGCACAGCTTCCGCCTGTACCTCCATCAGGAGTATTTGACGTAAGATATAATACAGGAAATTTTATCGAATCTTCAGATAAAAATCAAATAATACAGTTAAATTCAATTAATAGACCAATAAAATTTAAAATTTCAAATCTGGATGGAAATAAATTCAGAATTAAGGATAATATAGATGGCAGCATTTTGAATATGGAGCTGATTGAAAATCAGGAAATAACAATTAATCCTGCGTTAGATAATTTTACTATTATTAATGAATCTCAGATCCCACAAAGTTATGAACTGAGTCAGAATTATCCTAATCCGTTTAATCCTTCTACAAAGATAAAATATCAACTGCCGGAAGAAGGTAAAGTAAAAATTACAATCTATAGTGTTTTGGGAAAAGAAGTGTTTACTCTTGTAAATACAGTACAACAGGCAGGAAGATATGAAATTAATTTTAACGCTTCTGATCTTTCTTCAGGTGTATATTTTTACAGATTAGAATCAGGGAATTTTACGGATCTAAAAAGAATGATCTTATTAAAATAGATTTTTTTTAAAATATTAATTTATGAAAGTACTATTCACGTTTATATGTTTATTATTTTCAGTTTGCATTGGTAAAGCTTTTTTATCTACAAATAATTCAGAAGAAGTATCTAAGGATGCACAGAAAAATAAAATTACAGAATTTGATTATCATAATTTATTTAATCCTGCATTATTTCAAAATACAGTTAATTTATTTTTGAATATTCCAATGACGAATAAATACAAAAGTATTGAAGCAAAAGAATTGAACATCAATTCAAATACCTGTCAGACTTCTTGGGAGACTTTAATCACTAATGTTGACGCAAATAATAAACAGGATTCTGTGAGGATAGGAACATCACCAATGGGAACATACGGGATAGATACATGTCTTGGAGAATACTTGATTCCACCTTCACCACCGGAAGGGATTTATGATTTTAGAATAGTTTTTCCTCCTACTTATACTCTTGACGCATCTAAAACAGATATCAGATGGGAAGGAGTAACACAGGCAACTTTTTGGTTGAATTTTCAACCGTCAGTTTTAGGTCCTGTCACCTTTTCATGGGATTCTACTTCATTTCCTGATTCTAGTATTGTACTACTGAAGGAAGATATAAATGGAATTACTATTGATATGAAAAAGCAAAAACAATTTGTAATAAATAATTCCGGTATCAGATATTTGAAAATTGAATATAAAAAAAGTAACGCATCTTATATCGATGCTTTAAATGGATGGAATATTGTTTCTATTCCTTTAATGACTTATGATATGTCTCTATCTGCTTTATTTGATTCTGATGTATCGACCTCATTCAGTTACAATAATGGATATAATAATGCAAATATTTTATCAAATGGTGTTGGATACTGGATCAAGTTTCCTGCTGATAAAGATTATTTAATAAATGGTGACATTTTAATAAACAAAGAAATTAATGTTATTACAGGATGGAATATTATCGGACCTTTTGAAGAGAAGATACCTGTAAGTGATTTAATTACTGATCCTCCGGGGCTGTTAGCATCACCTTTCTTTGGGTACGAAAATGGATATTTTTCTGAAGATACACTGCTTCCCGGAAAAGGTTACTGGATCAAATCTAATGACACTGGAAATTTTTACTTGGATACAAATATAATTTTTAACAGATCAAATCCTGTCAAAAAAGAAAATTCTTTTACTGATTGGGTAAGAATTGAAATCTCAGATAATTCCGGAAGTGTTTCTAAACTCTATCTTGCTGAAAAAAATGAAATCATGTCAGATTATGAACTTCCACCAGTTCCACCGGCAGGTATTTTCGATTCACGCTTTGTCTCTGATAAATCTGTTGAATCTATTGAGCAGGATAATCTTATCCAGATAAATTCTGTCAATAATCCGGTCTATCTCAAGGCATTTAATCTTAATGGTAAACAGCTCAGAATTAAAGACAATATTGGGGGTTCGTTGTTAAATGAATTATTAGTTGAAAACAATTCTGTAAGAATAAATAATTCTTTAGATAAACTTTTGATTACATCAGATTCAAATTTACCTTTATATTATGAACTTTCACAAAATTATCCCAATCCTTTTAATCCTAATACTACAATAGATTATCAGATCCCAAAAAGCGGGAATGTAAAACTTATAATTTATAACATTTTGGGACAGGAAATTAATATACTTGTGAATGAGTTCAAACAGTCCGGCAGTTATAATATTGAGTTCAATGCTGCAGATCTTTCTTCCGGTATTTATTTCTATAAGATCGAATCCGGCAGTTTTAATGAAATAAGATCAATGATACTTTTAAAATAATTTTAATAATAAATTATGAAAAAAATATTTATCACTTTAATTTTTTGCTTTTTAATAAGCAATATCTCTACATCCCAGTATGTAAAAATGCCATTAATAATTTCTGATGGCTCAGCATTAGGTGTCGATACTTTATATTTCGGTATTGATCCAGTAGCAACAAACGGGATTGATGCAAGTTTCGGTGAACAGGAATTACCTCCTTCTCCCCCTTCCGGAGTTTTTGATGTCAGGTTTATTGATACTCACTTAAGAGACAGTATAGAATTTGCTCTGGGAATAATTCAGGGGTTGGAAAAGGATTACAGACAGGGAAGCAGTTTAACTGTAACTCCAAGAACACATGAAGTACAGTATAAAAAAGGATCCGGCAATGTGATACAGTTTAAAATTCCTGCATTTCCAACCGGTGTTTCATTAAGGTTTGTAGATCTGTTTGGCGGAATTGTTTTAGATACTACTTTTTCTACTTCAGGTACTCTTACAAGTAATTATTTCAATGTTAACGATAAAGTCTTTATATATTGTCTGTATCAGGAACCTCAGCCTGTAGAATTATTATCATTCTCTTATTCCCTTTCAGGTAATAATGTTCTTTTAAAATGGATAACTTCTATTGAAATAAATAATTCAGGATTTGAAGTGCAAAGAAAAAATAATGCTCAGGATCAATGGCAGGTACTTGGTTTTGTCGAAGGTAATAACAACTCTACAAATGTGCATGAATATTCTTATTCGGATAATAATTTGAATACGGGTACTTATTCATACAGATTAAAGCAGATTGATTTCAACGGTAACTTTGAATACCTGAATTTGTATGAAACTGTTTTTATCGGAAATCCAATTTCTTTTCAATTATTTCAAAATTATCCAAATCCATTTAATCCAAATACTAAAATATCCTTTCAGCTTCCGTCTAATGGTAATTTAGAGTTATCTGTATATGATATAAAAGGTATGCTGATAGAAAATATTTTGAAAGGTGAATTTAATGAAGGATATTACAATATAAATTTCAGCGCTGAAAATCTGCCAAGCGGGATTTATTTTTACAGATTAAATTTCAACGAAAATTCAATCAGTAAAAAAATGATAGTATCTAAATAATAAAAATAATCCGAAGAGTTAAATTTCCGAATGAAATTTCAAACTATTATTTCTTTCTGAAATACAAAGTGTTAACTACTCCCATAAAATTGTTTACAGTTTTATCTGTTTCAAAGCCATTTTTTTTACAAATTTCTGAAAACTCTTTAACTGTCAAAAAATTCTGTACAGAATCAGATAGATAATTATAAGCTGTCTTACTTTTTGATAATTTATTTCCAAGAAAGGGCATGATCTTGCTGAAGTAATAATTAAAAAGTTTAGAACTCATTTTCTCCGCTTTGAACATTTCCAGTACGATCAGATACCCGTCGTTTTTCAAAACTCTCTTTATTTCATTTAAGGAAATTTCCAGATCCTCAAAATTCCTGATACCAAATCCTATCGTTATCAGATCAACACTATTGTCATCAAACGGCATGTTTGCTGCTTCTGCCTGAATTAGATCCAGTCTATTATCATCAACTTTCCCTTTTTGAATATCAAGCATTTTCTTTGATATATCAACTGCATATATTTTTTCAGGATCAAGTTTTAAAAGTTCAATTGTCAGATCACCGGTTCCGGATGCGAGGTCAACAATTTTGTAAAAATTCTTACCTGTCGATCTTAGATATTTTACGATCTTTCTCCTCCAGATAATATCACTTCTCGCAGTAAACAAATGATTCAGTTTATCATAAGTAGGTGCAATTTCATCAAACATTTCCTCTATATTCTTTCTTGATTTATCAGGCTGCATACTTACTAACTAAATCTTATTGATTTCACAGGTTCTAGTCTGGAAGCAAGAAAAGATGGTATCAGAGTTGCAGTTATTGTTAATATAAATGTCAGAACGGAAATGAAAATAATATATTCAGAATTAAGCAGAATCGGTACGCTTTTCATATAATAGATCTCAGGCAATGCAAAGAAATTATATTTCATTTCTAAATAACAAAGACCAAGACCGATCAAATTTCCAAGCAGGATCCCTATAATTCCTATCAGCATCCCGTCAAATAAAAATATCTTAACGATTCCTGATCTGCTTACACCAAGTGTTTTTAATATGCCAATGGATTGTGTCTTTTCAAGTACAAGCATCAAAAGCGTTCCGACAATATTAAATGTCGCTACAAGTATTATCAGACCAAGCACTATCGGTATCGGTGCCTTCTGAAGTTCTACCCATGTAAAAAGTGGTTTGTATAATTTGAAAAGTGATTTTGGAAAATATGGATATCCTATATCAGTCCTGATGATCTTCACAACTTCTTCAGCTTTGTTTACATCATCAAGCTCGATCTCTATACCTGTAATATTATTTCCAAAATCAAAGAGATTCTGTGTAGTTTTTATGTCTGTATAAATTATTATATCATCGAGATCTTTCAAACCTGTTTCATAAATTCCGCTTACTATAAATTGTTTTATCTTTGGCTGATTCATCGGACCGGGTACTCCGTTGAGTCCGAAAACAATGACTTTGTTCCCTGTTTCTATTCCAAGTTTTTTTGCAAGTTTGTCGCCAATTATCAGTTTTGAAAAAGTACTGTCAACAGGAGTAAGATCAAACGTTCCACTTACAACTTTACTTTTAGCAGTTGACAGATCGGTTTCAACATTTATTCCTTTAAGAATTATTCCCTCGACCGTAGATTTAAATCTGATCACGGCTTCCTTCTGAACAATTGGTGAAATTCCTTTAATACCTTCTATTTCATTTTTCATTTTATCAATTGCTTCTTCATGGTTACTTAATCCTTCAGTTACAAATGATGAAATTTGAATATGCGAAACAAGACCGGCTACTTTATCGCGTATCTCTTTTTCGAATCCATTAAGTACAGAAACAGCAATTATCAAAGCTGACACTCCAAGTGTAACTCCGATTATAGAAATATAAGTAATGAAAGAAATGAATTTTGATTCACCTTTTGAAAAAAGAAAACGCCTGGCAATTAAAAGTTTATAATTCTTCAAACTATTTCTCAAGTAAAAATGCTTTTATAAATTCATGGATATCGCCGTCCATAACTCCCTGTGTGTCGCTTGTTTCATGATCGGTCCTGTGATCTTTTACC
>JBATSB010000185.1:0-3591 GCA_049293015.1 Ignavibacteria bacterium | reverse complement strand
GTACTGTACTTCCAATAATTCTGACAGTGAATATCGTAAGCTTTAAACTTATTTTTTCCGTAGCTGCTGTAGCGACAATGATGTACGGAAATATAATTGCCCTCGCTCAGACAAATATTAAACGACTTTTAGCTTATTCATCAATTGCAAGTGCAGGATATATTTTTGTCGGTGTAGCTGCGATGAATGAGTTTGCACTAAAGGGAATCGCATATTATCTGATCGCTTATACATTTATGCAGCTTGGTGCTTTTATAATTGTATCAATTCTTGAAAAGAAAGATGACGGCTCAAGAGAATATAAATATGTAGATCTTGATTTCTATAAAGGACTTGGAAAACGTAATCCGGTACTTGCTACTTTTCTGACAATATTTCTTTTTTCACTTGCAGGCATTCCGCCTTTCGCTGGATTCTGGGGAAAATATTATTTATTCTATGCAGCGATACAGGCAAATCTGATCTGGCTTTCAGTGATAGGTATTTTACTAAGTCTGATAGGTGTTTACTATTATTTAAAGATAACAGTTTATATGTGGTTCAGTGAATCCACAGAAGAACTAATGGCTGAATATGAAAAAGTACCTGTAAGCAGGTCAGGTATTTTTGCAACTTCACTTGCAGTCATTGGAACAATTGTATTTGGATTAGATCCGAATTTATTTTTCAGAATATTTAAAATGATAGCTGAGTAATTTAACTATATTTAAAAAATGAATATTCTTTATTCAAAATGGCGTGAAGATTCAATGACGGATGAGAGCAGACTTGAAAATCTGATTTCAATGTTCAGCTATTTACTTATACAGACAAATGGTGATGTAGAAGAAGCTTTGGAATGGATGGAAGAGCTGAACGACAGTTATAAACTTTTTGATAAAGATATGACATTTAGTAATTTCGTAGATGAGCTAAAAAAGCAGGGTTATATTGCTGAACAGGAAGGAATGAAGATTATTACAGCAAAAGGTTCTCAAAGAATCAGATCAGAATCTTTGAGGAAAATTTTTTCAGGATTAAAGCCGGGAACTACAGGATTTCATGAATCAACGAAGTCAGGCAGGGGAGTTGATAAATTAAATGAAATTAAAAAATTCGAATTCGGTGATCAGGTTACAAATATCGATATGACATCTACCTTTAAAAATGCATTCTTAAAATCAGATATAAATAATTTAAGACTTTCCGAAGACGATATTGATGTATTTGAGACCGAGCATATGACAAGCTGTGCAACAGTTTTAATGATCGATATATCTCACAGCATGATACTTTATGGAGAAGACAGGATCACTCCTGCAAAGGAAGTTGCACTTGGATTATCAGAACTTATTCTTTCTAAGTATCCGAAAGACAAACTGAATATTGTAGTCTTCGGAGATGATGCAAGAGAAATTTCTGTAAAGGATCTTACATTCTTATCTGTGGGTCCGTTTCATACAAATACACAAGCAGGGCTCAGACTGGCTCGACAGATCCTGAAGAAAAAGGGTAATGTAAATAAACAGATTATAATGATCACTGACGGTAAGCCGTCAGCACTATTTACAGAGGACGGAAGGATCTATAAAAACTCTTTTGGTCTGGATCCAAAGATCGTCAATAAAACTCTTGATGAAGCCGTTGCCTGTCGTAAAGATAAAATAAAGATCACAACATTTATGATCGCTCAGGATCAATATCTTGTAAATTTTATAAAGGAATTTACAAAAGCCAACAACGGAAAAGCTTACTACTCTGATCTTGATAATTTAGGACAACATATATTCGTAGATTACCTTCGAAACAGAAAAAGATTTGACTGATTTGGTGAATAAAAATTTAGCTGTCATTCTGTTTTTTTTTCTTTTAATCTCTACTTTTTTATCTGCAAAAAATTCATTCGCAGTAAATGACAGTCTGTATTTTATTTCACTGGACAGAGTATTTGTCCCGACAGAATCAAGCATTATAGAAGCAAGAACAGGTGTAACAAAATATACTAACAATGATCTGTTGGAATTAGATATTGGCGCTACTATAGACATTGTCGGTCTTAAAAAAAAGAATACAACTTATTCATTTGGTGTAGACTTTTTTACATATTCAAATCTAAGAAGTGAAGACAATTTTAAATTTCCTGTTGATGCAATAGATTATTTATTCGGAGTTAATTTTAATATGAAAAAAAAAATTAGCGAAAAATTTGATCTGTCAGGAAGGTTCAGGATCTCGCATATTTCATCTCATTTTGAAGACGGTCATATTTACGAAAGGTCAGACACTATTTTTACACCGGTAGTTTTCAGCAAAGAGTTTTTTGAAATATCGGGAATGGGTACTCTCAGACCGGGAACAAATACAGAGTTAAAAGGTATGCTTACACTTAATTATATTTTTCATTCCATTCCTGATAATATATCTCCGTTTTCCGGAGAGCTTGGATTAGAAATTGATTATTATTTCACAAGTATTTTAGGAGCATATTTTTCCAACGATATTAATCTGGCTACTGTAAACGGCAATACGAATTTAAATGAAAATCTCGAAACAGGTTTATCTTTTGGCAATAGAAATTCGAGAAAGTTCAGAGTCTATTTCAGATATTATGACGGACAGGATTACAGGGGACAGTATTACGGAGGTTATTTTAACTTTACAGGATTCGGAATGAAATTCAGTTTTTAACTTAAAATTCAAATCATGATTTTATTATTATTTTTCAATTTTTTATTTGGTGCAACGGACAGTCTTCTTGTAAAGGAAACTGAGATCACAGGTTTTATGAATGCAGTCTCAATGACGATTGACGCAAAAGAAAATTTATACATACTTGACGCGGATAAAAATGAGATGCTTAAATATGGAAATGATCTTGAATTCAAAAAAAGAAACGGCAAACAGGGATGGAACAAGGAGCAGTTTGATTCACCGACTTACATAGACGCATCATCAGGTCTTGATATTTTTGTGTCTGATCCGAAAAATAAAAGAGTTCAGAGATTTGATCTGGAGTTGAATTATATTTCAACTCTTAATACTGCACAATCAGATTTTCCGGCTTTGTTTCAGTTTGATACACCGTATTCTACATTAATTGTAAATTCCAATCAGATCTATATTGTCGATAGTGATAATAACAGAATAATTATATTTGCAGATGGTGCTGTTCCTGTAGAAATATTTGGAGATTATAAATCAGGAAAGGGTCAGTTGGGCAGACCGATAAAGATGCTTAAGGATGACAGGAATTTTATTTATGTACTTGATAAAGAATCGAGTTCAATTGTTGCATTCGATAACCTGGGAAATTACATCAGCAAATATCAGATAATTGGTCTTGAGACATTTGCAATCAGAAATAATAAAATTCATCTTTTTGATGGAAAAGCCATAACAGTTTATGATCTGGATACAAGAAATATAGTTAATAAATTATATCTTCCCGAAAGTAACAAGAAATATAAATTTAATGATATTATTGTATTGAGTAATGAAAGGTATTTATTATTAGGAAAAAAAAGTTTAAGTTTGTGGAGGCAAAAATTAAACTAAGGAGGATATTGCTATGCGAGGCCTAAACAAAGTAACACTCATCGGAAACATTCAACC
>JBATSB010000184.1:0-8270 GCA_049293015.1 Ignavibacteria bacterium | reverse complement strand
AACTAATAATCAGTACACGTTTCCTTCCGTACTTATCTGAAAGTGTCCCCCATATTGGTGTAAATAAAAACTGCATAAGAGAAAATATTCCGACCATCAGACCAATTGTAAATTCATTAATGTGAAGTACACTTACAGAAAAGGTCGGTAGTAAAGGAAGTATGATCCCGAAGCCAAGAAGGTCAATAAATATTGTAAGGAAAATTATGAACAGAGTAGTTCGCTTGTTATGAGTTTTAAAATTGATCATAACTCATAAACAGGTACCGGGCAAAACGAAACAATGAATATAAAAAATGTAAACCAGCCGACCATCATTCTGCCGCTGCTGAGAGGCTGATCATAATCAGGAAATACGGGTGGATGTTTTATTTTAATAACAAAAAAAATGAGTAACGCCCAGACAAGCCAGTTGATAGAACCCCAGTTCATGTTGATCTCCAAAAGAGGAAGAAGTCCGGCGAGTCCGAAGAAAAGCAATAGTGCAAAAGTAGCATATGCAATATATTTATGTTTGTCGCCAAACATTGCATACGAAATATGTCCTCCGTCAAGCTGTCCGACCGGCATCATGTTAAGCGAAGTGATCAGTAGTCCAAACCATCCGACACAGAGGAACGGGTAATGGTAAAATTCATTCATCGGCGGCATGAAAACATCCGGTGACGATGCAAATATTTTTTCAAAGGTCCAGAATAATATATTATATCCAAAAGAAAATCCGCCGATAGGAATTCCTGTTGCTCTGTATTCAGGATGAATTTCGTAAATATAATTTATCGATGGAAGAGTTAGAAATCCTATCACTAAAATTATCAGAGTTGTGATCCATCCGGCTATCGGTCCCGCAGCTCCAATATCAAAAAGAGCTTTCCGGCTGTAATACCTTGCTTTCATTTTGATTACTGCTCCCATTGTGCCAAATGGATTTAAAAAAATAAAAGGAAATGGAATGTAATATGGTAAAGTGACGGGAACTTTATGGTATCTTGCAGCAAAGTAGTGACCGAATTCATGCGCTGTGATAACAAGTAAGATAAGGAATGCATAAGTCAGACCAAGTGGAAAATATTCTAAATGATACGGATCCAGATTCAGCCAGTAAACACCGGCTAACGTAGTGCTAATAAATGTAAGAATGAATAAAAGAATATTAAGCCAAATTCCTTTTTCTTTTTTCACTTCTTCGTGCTCGTAATGATCAGAATAAAATTCGTTTTGTTTGTCCCCTGAGTATGGTTCGACTGGTTCTGATTGTTCGTAAGATTTCATTGATGCAAAATAATTTTAATGAATATTAAATTCAATCTATCTTTACTCTTTAATTAAATATCTGTTTTTGTGATATTGCAAATTATCAAATCATAAATTTGTCACAGCACTTGGATAATAATTCACCTGAAATTATAGACCCTGCACCTCAGAATAAAAAAGGACCGTTGTCAAAGATCCCTCCACTGTATTTTATATTTTTATCTCTCGCACTGGTATTCTTTCTCTATCAGATCGTCGGAGGACTTATCTCTTATTTTATGCTTGGAGAAAATATGGAGATCAACAGTGAAAATCTGAATGTGACCAGGATCGTTCTTACCTTTGCACAGTTCATGTTTATACTTGCACCCGCCATAATTCTTGTAATGCTGCAGGATAATAATATTAAAGAAACATTCAGACTGAAATTACCAAAAGTAAATTTAATGGTATATTCTATAATAGGTTTAATATTTGTGCAGCCGTTTCTGCAGGTGTTTCTTTATTTTCAGAATGAACTTATATTCTCTCTTCCTTTTGGAACTGAGTTTTTAAATCAAATGAAAGAAATGTTTGACATGCTTGAATCCACAACGGTAAAGCTTGTCACAGCAGATTCAGTTCCTGAATTTCTTTTGGTAGTTTTGGTGATTGCAATTACACCCGCTATCTGTGAGGAGTTTCTATTCAGAGGTCTCGTATTTAAAAATTTTGAAAAAATATTGCCGGCATCAAAAGCTATATTTTTTTCAGGACTGCTTTTCGCTTTGTTTCATTTCCATCCATTTAATCTGATCCCGCTGATAATTTTAGGCGCATATCTTACTTTCATGGTTTATCATTCGGGAAGTATACTGACAGCGGTGATCTGTCATTTTCTGAATAATTTCATTTCAGCAACGGCAGTTTATCTATACGGATCAGAGACATTCTCTACTATGGGAACTGAAAAATCATTTAGCATGGAAGAGAAATTGCAATTCCTGCTTTTAGGAATTATCTCGCTTGCAGCATTTCTTTATATTTGTAAAAGGATAAAAAATAACTCATCAGCAGTTTCTCTCGATCTTGATTCAAATAATAATTTAAATGAGTAATCTTACAAAAAGAATAATCGCAGGAATTTTTGGGGTTCCGTTGTTGCTTTACATTTCATATTCAGGTGGCTATTTACTTCTTGGACTTACTTTGATTCTTAATACAATTGCTTTGTGGGAATTCTGTTCAATGTTTGAGAATAAAAATATATATCCTCTGAAAATTCTTACTGTTTTCGCAGGAGATTTTCTTTTTTCATTTGTACACCTGCCTCCTGAATTTTTAGCCGTTTCGTTTACATTTTTTTTAATAACTTTATTTTTTATTATTTCGGCAGAAATATTTCGAAAAGAAAAACGAAGTCCTCTGAATCCGGCTATTTCAATATTTGGTATTTTATACATTACAGTTCCATTCATATTGATGAATTATATTCAGTCTATATCAGGAGATATGATTATGATAATACTTTTTATTTTAATATGGACATGTGATTCGATGGCATATTTTGGTGGCAGAATGTATGGTAAAAATAAACTCAGTTCTATCAGTCCGAATAAAACATGGGAAGGTTCTTTTACCGGATTTATTTTTACTGTTATTATTTCAGTAGTGTTGTATTATGTTTTTCCAACAGATATTACTCTTTCAAATTTTATAGTGATTGGAGTAATCACAGGAATATTTTCACAAATAGGTGATTTGTTTGAATCTATGTTAAAAAGATATTGCGGAGTAAAAGATTCTTCAAACCTGATCCCCGGACATGGCGGTATATTAGACAGATTTGACAGTCTGATCTTTGTCGTTCCTGTAATTTTTATTTTACTGTCGGTTTTAAAAAGGTTCTGAAAATATTAATTTCAAATAAATTTTTGTATCTTGAAATTGTAAAGAAGATAAAACCTATTTAAATATTTTATAATAAATTTATTATTGATAAATTGAATTATTATTATAAAATTAATTAAACAAGAAAATCAATAAACCAACTTAGCGAAACAAGAATAATGACTTTAAAGAAATCTCAAAACAAAGATCCGAAGACTACAAAAAAAATCAAGAAAAAATCTACCGAGGATAATAACGACATTTTAAATGATGATGAAAATCTTTTAGACTCAGATATTATCGGTGATAAAGAAATAGACGATATGCTGAATAACGAATCGCTTGGTGAGCTTGATGCTGAAGACGATGATGAATTCATTCATCAGGTGGAAGAATTTAAAAAAGAACATTTAAAAAGTAAATTAGCTAAAGTATATCAATACATCGGTTCACCTAAATTCATTGAACTAAAAAAACTTAACAAAAATGATATTAAAGATGAATTAAGAAAGTTGATAGTAGCTTTAGATAAAAAAAATATTATTGTACATTCACACGGAGATCCTGACGACAGGGAAAAATACAGATTCATAACTGAAGAAATTTTTAATGAAGATATAGAAGTAAAGAAAAATCAGCACATAACTTTTGTCTATGAGGATTATCATCCGGAGATGGATGACAGCGATGACGATGAAGAATTTTATTAACAGTAAAAATTTATTTTGGCAGTACAAAACAATCTTAACAATCTAGACACATTAATTATACCGTTTTCTATTGAAGGAACTGACGGTAAATTTTACTCACCTGCTGCATTTGAAGAAAAGAAAATTCTCATAATAATTTTTATTTGTAATCATTGTCCGTATGTAAAAGCCATTATGGACAGACTTGTTGCTTTTCAGAATAAGTACAATGATGAGGGTGTTCAGCTTGTCGGAATAAATTCAAATGATCCTGATTCCTATCCTGAAGATTCTTTTGAAAACATGAAATTATTTTATTCTGAATATAAAATGAATTTCCCGTATCTGTGTGACGAAACTCAGGATACTGCCCGTAAATATGAAGCTGTCTGTACACCTGATTTCTATTTATATGATGAAAATAGAATTTTAAAATACAGAGGTCGATTAGATGACAACTGGAAAGATGATTCTAATATCACTTCTAAAGAACTTCAAAAAGCAACTGAATTATTACTCAATGGTAAGGAAATAGATTTTCAACAGATACCTTCTATGGGCTGTTCGATAAAGTGGAAAGCTGACTGAGTATATAACAATTGTTTAAACTTCCTTATTAAATTCACAAACCCAATATTCAATTCTGTTTTAAATTGTAAGAAAAAATTATTTAAACTAATTTGTAAGATTCTTAATTAATAAAAATTACTTTTAATGCCCAAGTTAGTTATAGTCAGACACGGACAATCACAATGGAATCTTGAAAACCGATTCACTGGATGGATAGATGTTGACCTTTCGCCCAAAGGAATTGATGAAGCAAATAAAGCTTCGGAAATTTTAAAAGAATATAAATTTGACAAAGCATTTACATCTGATCTACTGAGAGCACAAAGAACTCTTGATATAATATTAGAGAATACCGGCATGAATAATATTCCTGTGGAAAAAGATAAAGCACTCAACGAGAGAATGTACGGGGATCTGCAGGGACTGAATAAAGACGAATGCAGGGAAAAATTCGGAGAAGAACAGGTAAAGATCTGGAGAAGAAGTTTTGACACACCTCCTCCTAACGGCGAAAGTCTGAAAGATACCGCTGACAGAGTATTACCTTATTATAAATCAAAGATAGAACCTGAATTAAAAGCAGGAAAAGATATTATTATTTCAGCACATGGAAATAGTCTGAGAGCACTCATAATGTATCTGGAAGGTCTAAGTAAAGAAGAGATTCTTCAGATTGAAATACCTACCGGCTCGCCAAAAGAATATATTTTTGATGATTCGATGAACGTTATTGAAACAAAATATCTTTAACTAATATTTATTGAATCATTCTAACTCCCGATATAAAATAAAAAATATAGTATTCGACCTGGGAAACACGTTGGTGTTTTTTGATTATGACAGATTCTTTGACGGATTGTCCGAACTTGAAGAAAATACAAACAAAGATAAACTCAAGAAATTTTTTTCTGAAAATGATATTGATCTGAAGATCGGAAGCTGTAAACTTACAATAAAAGAAGCTTATGAATTACTTAAAAAAGAATTCAATCTTAAAACCGGTTACAGAAAATTTCTTTTTTTATATTGCGACATTTTTCAGGAGAATACAAAAATGAAAGACTTTCTTGAAATCGAAATGTTAGACAGTAATTATAATTTGTACATGCTTTCAAATGTAGATGCTTCTCACATAAATTTTGTAAACAAAAATTATCCATACGTCAATCACATAAAGAAAAGAGTTCTTTCATATAAAGTAAAAGCAGTTAAGCCCGATAAGAAAATTTATAAACATTTAATAAAAAAATACAAACTCGAACCCAAAGAATCTTTATTTATAGATGATCTGAAAGCTAATATAGAGGAATCAAGATCTCACGGACTGAATGCAATTCACTACACATCTCATGATAAATTTTTAAAGGAATTTAAAAAATACACTGACGAAAAATAACTGTGTGTTAGTATTTTCTTATAATATCAATACATATTATTACAAATAATAAATATCTTTTTTTAAACATAAACCAATCATAATGAAACTTCTGACAATTATCTTTACTTCAGCTTTTATTCTCTTTGTGGGAATAAGCGGGAGTCTTGATCAGACCGGAAATAATCTGTATGCAAAAACAGGTTCAACACTCTGGAATGATATAAATGAAAGCAATATTGACCTGAGAGGAGAGAGACGAATAATCCCGCAGGTTTACAGGACAGTGAATACAAATTTTACTGAACTAAGTACAGTGCTCAGCTCAGCACCATTTGAATTTACAGACAGAGCAAAGAATGATCCGATGATCATTGAGCTGCCGATGCCTGACGGCAGCATGTCAAAATTTTCCATCACTGAATATTCGATGATGGAAGAAGGTCTTGCGGCGAAATATCCGGAGATAAAAACTTTTAACGTAAAAGGAATTGATGATCCCTATGCAACCGGTAAACTTGATATTACAATGCACGGATTTCATGCAATGATCTTAACTCCAAGAGGTGATTATTTTATTGATCCATTTAGTACTAATGAAAAAAATATTTACATAAGTTATTTTAAAAAAGATTTTTTTTCTAATCAGTCTTATGAATGCCTGACAGAAGATGAAACTGACAGTTTTTTGAAAGCAAAAGATTATATGCAGGGTGGAATTTTATCCGGTTCGGAATTAAGGACATACAGACTGGCAATGGCAGCGACCGGTGAATACACAGCTTATCACGGAGGTACAGTTCAGTCAGGATTGGCTGCTATTGTAACTGCAGTGAACAGAGTATCGGGAGTTTATGAACTTGAATTTTCTGTAAGAACAGTTTTAGTTGCAAATAATGATCTGCTTGTTTATACAAATTCCGGAACTGATCCTTACACAAACAATAACGGTGGTACAATGCTTGGTCAGAATCAGACAAATATTGATGCGGTAATTGGATCTGCAAATTATGATGTCGGTCATGTATTTAGTACAGGCGGCGGCGGCGTAGCAGGATTGAGAGTAGTATGTATTTCCGGCAATAAAGCAAGAGGAGTAACCGGTCTGCCGTCACCGATCGGAGATCCGTTCTATATTGATTATGTAGCACATGAAATGGGACATCAGTACGGCGGTAATCATTCGTTCAATAGTCAAACCAGTGCTTGCGGCGGCGGTAACAGGAACGGCAATACTGCTTACGAACCCGGCAGCGGAAGTACTATAATGGCTTATGCGGGAATTTGCGGATCTGACAATTTACAAAATAACAGCGATCCTTATTTTCATACAATTAGTTTTCTTGAGATTGCGTCATACACTCAAAGCAGCGGCGGTAATACATGCGCAGTGATCACAGCTACCGGAAATACTCCGCCTGTTATCACAATGCCTGTAAGTGGTTTGACTATTCCGATCAGTACTCCGCTACAGATTACAGGAAGTGCAACTGATGCTGAAAATCAGAATTCACTTACTTACTGCTGGGAACAATACGATCTCGGACCTGCAGGTACATTAAACAATCCTTCAGGAAATGCTCCGATCATTAGATCATTCAGAGCTGATACATCTTCTACAAGAATTATTCCAAGAGTAAGTAATTTAGTAAACAACACTTTTGCAACCGGAGAAAAGCTCCCGACTTATGCCAGAGCATTAAGTTTCAGATTAACAGTGAGAGATAATAATACTGCAGGCGGCGGTGTAAATTATGACTATGTCAGCTATACTGTAACTGATGCTGCTGGACCGTTTGTCGTTTCACAGCCAAATACAAATGTTACATGGAATGCACATGTTCCACAGACAATAACATGGGATGTTGCAAACACAAACACAGCACCGGTGAGCGTCTCTGATGTTAACATAAAATTATCTACTGATGGCGGATTGACTTTCCCGACAATGCTTCTTGCCAACACACCAAATGACGGAAGTCAGTCTGTAACTCTTCCTATCATAGATGTTACCAATGCAAGGATCAAAGTAGAGTCAGTCGGAAATATTTTCTTTGATATCTCAAATACAAATTTTATAATCTCTACACAGGTATCAATAGTAAACAACAATTCAGGAATTCCCGCTGAATATAAGCTTTCACAGAATTTCCCGAATCCATTTAACCCAACAACAAAAATTAATTTTGACATTCCTGAAAGTGGTAATGTTACTTTAAAACTTATGGACATTTCCGGAAAGGAAGTTGCCACACTTGTAAAAGATAATCTCAATGCAGGGTCTTATAGTTTTTCTTTTGACGGCAGAGGAATGGCGAGCGGAGTTTATTTCTACAGAATCACAACGAATAATTTTTCTATGACTAAGAGAATGATGCTGATCAAGTAACAATGTTCAATGTTCAATGTTCAATGTTCAATGTTCAATGTTCAATGTTCAATGTTCAATGTTCAATGTTCAATGTTCAATGTTCAATGTTCAATGTTCAATGTTCAATGTTCAATGTTCAATG
>JBATSB010000183.1:0-1737 GCA_049293015.1 Ignavibacteria bacterium | reverse complement strand
GCTCATACCGCTAATCATATTGATATGTTGACTGATATTAAACGATTAATGCATAATGAAACTAAACTTATAATTCAAACATCCCAATCTGATATGTTATTATATGGTCAAATAGATACTATTTACCACGAGCATGTATCATTTTTTAATATAAATTCAATGAAGAATCTATGCAATTTATGCGGTTTATATTTAACTAGAGTAATGAAAACAGAAATTCACGGATCAAGTTATATATTCACTATCGAAAGGGTTCCCAATAATACCCAAGATTCGAAAATTGAAGAATCGTTTATTTTCGAGGATGAAACTTATAAAAATTTCGTTAAAATGGCTAATAATATTGTAAATAAAACTACCTTATTATTGCATGAATTTAGACAATTAAATTATGACATTATAGGTTATGGGGCGGCGGCTAAAGGCAATACTTTTATTAATTATTCGGGCATTAATTTGGATTATATAATTGATGATACTCCACAAAAACAAAATAGATTTACTCCGGGATCTAATATACCCATAGTATCATCCGAAATATTGCAAAAAATAGACAAGCCTATAGTATTTGTTATTTTACCGTGGAATTTTTATGATGAAATAAAAATGAAAATTAAATTGCTTCGGGGCGATATTAATGATCTATATGTAAGATATTATCCAAATTTGAGTATAGAATAATGAGTATTGGATTAATTTGTTTAGACACTATTTGGTATGATAAAACCCACAATGCTATAGCTAAAACTTTAGAATGCATTTCCGTTGATAAAATTTATTGGTTTTCGGATATCGATTTAAATGTGGATTTTGGGATTCCCGTAATTTGGACTAAAATCGATAAATTAACTAAAACCAATTTTATGTATGAAAATGGCTTAATTTACACCAAATTGATGCCAAGTACAATAACTACGGATTATGGTTTATATATTCATTCGGATGGATTCCCAGTAAATAAAAATGCTTGGGAAGATAATTTTTTATCTTATGATTATATTGGGGCACCCTGGCCATTTTATCCGGAACATCAAAATGTCGGTAATGGCGGGTTTTGTATAAAATCCGCGAAATTACATAAAGCAATATTAGATTTACAAATTGATGATTATCTTTTATATGAATACCCAGAAGATAATATAATTTGCAGATTTTTTCGCCCAATATTAGAAGAAAAATACGGGATTAAATTTGCGCCAGAAGATATCGCTTGTAAATTTAGTATGGAAACGCCTTATGCCTATCCAAAACAGGCTTATAATTATTGGATAGGAAAAAGCTTTGGATTTCATAATACTGAATTATGTCGATATTATGGATTTGATCCAAAACAACTTAAATAAATAAAAATAGACCGGGGCGAGAAATTCTACGCGAAATTTCTCAATTACAAAAAAAGATGAATCTATAAACAAATAATATTTTGGTGAAATTAAAATGAATGAAGAATATTTTTGGCTGAATAAAATACCGAACAATAAAAAGATTGGGGTAATTACTCCTTATTATAACGATCAAAATCGTTTATTTAAATTGCTTAATAGCGTAAAATCCCAGACCTTATCTAATGTTTTTCATTATATATACGATGATGCCAGCAATGACGATCTTGAACAAATATATGCAAATGAATTAAGGAATGACCCAAATATCATTTATGTCAAGGGAAAAAATAATGTCGGCCAAAGTCGCGGGAGAAATATATTAATCGATATCGCCTTAAATAATAATTGTGAA
>JBATSB010000182.1:0-49969 GCA_049293015.1 Ignavibacteria bacterium | reverse complement strand
ATTGTGAATGATGTTACTGATATTATTACACAGCAGGCAGGTGTTGTCAAAGATGATAATGAAATTCATATTCGGGGTGGCAGAAGTTATGAGAATTCTTATATCATAGACGGAGTATCAGTTCAGGATCCTCTTTCAGGAACAGGTTACGGACTTCAATTATCAGCAAATTCAGTTGAGGAAGTGGAAGTTATTACCGGTGGTTACAATGCCGAATATGGTCAGGCGACCAGTGGTGTTGTTAATGTCAGGACAAAAGAAGGACGTTATGATGAAGTTAATTTTTATTTTTCTTATAAAAGGGATAACTTTGGAGTAGAAAAAAATTCGGGATGGAGTTTTAATACGGACATTCTTGAAATGAATGTCAGCGGTCCTGAACCTATTACTAAATATTTATTTAATGCATTAAATATAAAGACACTCGGCGAGATCACTTTATTTGGAAATCTTTACATGGGGCTGTCTGACGGATTTTATGTAAATGAAGGCGGTGATGTTGCTAATCAGTTAAACTCTTCAATATTTGGCGGAACAAAATTCGCACCTCGTCAGGATAATAACTGGTACTGGAATGCCAAAGCTACATGGAGACTTACGGAGACCATGAAACTTAATTACTCTTTCAATCAGTCAGTTGCAATAAATCAGAATTCAAGTTCACTGCAGACCAATCTTGAATATATCGAACCAACTCCAGGCTATCAGTATGAATATCAGGAAATTCTCGATAATGCAGGTACTTACACTCAGAACAGTATGTTCAATACTATAAGCTGGACACACACTACAAGTCCGAAATCTTTTTATGAAATAAAATTAAATAATTTTTTTACACAGCTCAGACAGGATGCTAACGGTTTAAACTGGACAGATTATACAGAACCGTTTGATGTTACCAAGCCGCCGTTTCAGTATTATTATATAGACAGTCTAAGGACGGGTCTTATACCCGGGAACGGATTTTATGATATCGGAAGTCCTTATACATGGCATGACCATTTTGTGAATGAATATTCGGCTAAGTTTGACTACGTATATAATTTTTCCCCAAAGAGTAAACTCAAAGCCGGTGTCGAAGCGAGTTTTCAGGAGATGCAGCTTGTCGATATCTATCAGCCGTGGATAAAACCGTTTGGTCTGAATAACGACGCCTATCAGGTGTATCCCGCATTCGGTGATATATATGGTCAGCACAGCATTACATTCAAAGGGATGATCCTGAATTATGGACTGAGACTTGATTACTGGCTGCCCGGTAAATATGTTGACGATGCTGTAAATGATACTTCTGTTACTAACATTACACCGCAGATCAGAGCAGCTTATTATGATGACTCTTATACAATTTTCGGAAGACAAGTGAAATTCAGATTAGCACCGAGAGTTGGTATTTCTCATCCAATTACAAATAATCAGACACTGTTTTTTTCATACGGACATTTTTCCAAAAGACCAAAGCCGCAGTTTGTATATGCAAAGATCAATCCTCAATCATCCCAGTCCACATTTCAGAAATACGGAAATCCAAATCTGAATCCTGAGACGACGGTAGCTTATGAGCTTGGTATCAGAAATCAGTTTACTAATGACGACGTATTTACATTAACTGCATATTATAAAAACATTTATGATTATGTGGCAACGAAGAGTATCCTTATAAACAGCGGCAGACTTCTTGGACAATCATTCATTACATACTTTAATCAGGACTATGCAAGATCGCGAGGTATTGAAATAGAGTATAAGAAAAGGATAGGAAGTTGGTTCAATGGTAGATTTAATTTTGCTTACTCAGTAGCAACAGGAAAAAGCGCATCTTCTGATCAGGGATTCGTAGTTGCATCAACAGGTGCAGCCGAGACTATATCCGAAACCTATCTGCCATGGGACAGACCAGTTCAGGCAAGTGCAAATCTTTATTTCAATGTGCAGAAAGGTCAGGGGCTTTTTGGAGTGGGTAGAAATGTATTGGATGATATAGTTTTTAAAGCGAGAATGTTTTTCCAATCGGGAAAAAGATATACTGAACAGATATATATCGGTGAACTTGAAAGCGGAAGACCTGAATACAGATCAGACATTGACAACATTAACGGCAAGGTTGGAGCTGACTGGTTTTGGGTGGATCTGGATATTGAGAAATATTTCCCAATATATTCAATGGAGATGGTAGTAGGAATTTCTATAAAGAATGTATTCGATACTCAGAATTCAACGATAATAAATCCTGTGACCGGCGAAGCTTATGAGTACGGACAGCCGACACCGAATTATTATAATGATCCGCTGTATCCGGATCTTCAGGCACCGCTGATCCCCTATCCATATAATCCTTCGAGATATCTTTCTCCGAGGAATATATTGTTTACTGTTTCTTTGAAGATGTAAAATTATTTACGCCGTTGTTGGTCCTAAAAAAGCGGAGCGAACGTGACCATCAACAAACGGAAACTTGACATCAGCAGCTGCAATTTTTTAAGCAATGAAATTTTACCAGATAAAAAAATGATTTTAATAAAATAAATGAATACAAAATTAATTTTAATATTTCTGTTTCTCTTCAGCGTCATTTCGGAAATGACATATGCTCAGCTCTTTCCGAATCTTGGCGGACAGAGAACGGGAACGACTTCGCTGCAATTCCTTAAGATCGGTACGAGCGCACGGGCAACGGGTATGGGTGAAAGTTTTGTGGCTGTATCAGACGACATCAGCTCGCTGCATTATAATCCTTCAGGACTTGTCTCATTTAAGGAAAATGGCATTACTGCGAGTTATACTCAGTGGTTCGTGGATACAAAGCTTGCAAACTTCGGTGGTGTGTATCACTTCGGAGGCAGTAATGCTCTCGGCTTAAGCGTCACATCACTTCAGACCGAAGACATGAAGGTTACTACGGAATTTCAACCGAATGGTACAGGCGAGTATTTTAATTTTTCTGATCTGAGCATCGGTCTTTCATATGCTAGACAGATGACGGAACAGTTCTCATTCGGTGCGACTGTCAAGTATGTTCGTGAAGATCTCGGACAGGTCAGCATTGACGGAGTGCTCGGTGACATTGCTACTTTTTACTGGACAGGTCTGGGTACATCGAGATTTGCTATTATGATCTCAAACTTCGGAGGACAGATCAATCCCGCAGGTGAAGTCACACAGGTTAACGGAGTCGTATTAAATACATATCAGAAATTTCCACCGCCTACTTCGTTTCAGCTTGGCTTTGCAATAGAGCCGATCATGGATGGTGAGAATATGCTGACTACTTCTATTCAGCTCAATAGTCCGACTGACAATGCAGAGAATATAAGCTTAGGCGCAGAGTATTCATATAAGAAATTTCTTTATTTCAGAGGCGGCTATAAAATAAATGTAGATTCCGAGACTTTTTCAGCAGGTGTGGGATTCAAATCAAATATTTCGTTTGCACATACAGAGCTGGATTATTCGATTGCAAGTTATGATCAGCTTGGCATTACACAGAGATTTTCTCTGAACATATTATTCCCGAATTTTAAATAATGTAAATTTATATTTATAAAAGTATGAAATATTTCTTTATCAGTTTATTTATAACGTCTGTCATTTATCTGACCTCATGCGGTGTCAAGACAAATCTGTCTCAATTTCCAATCTCAAACGAAGGCGGTCCGATTGTTTCGGAGACTACCTATGTACAGCAGTCGCCTGTCTGGTCACAATTCAATAAACCGCAGGCTGTTTTAGTCGGAAGAGAACCACTTGTTTATGTGTGCGATACAAAAAACAACAGGATAGTGCAGCTCGATATTTCCGGCGGAGAGATTGGATATATTTCAGTATTCAATCCAAGAGCAATTGCGCAAGATTACAATTTTGATTTACTTGTAATTGCAGATACCACCACTACGCTTTTCCCTGATACACTAAGCATGCTGTACAGAATAAATCTAGTGGAAGTCGGCGGCGTTTTATCCAATGCATCACTAATTCCTCTGTTGCGTTCCGACTATGCGACTCCCCTTTCGAGCAGAAGCAGGAAGTTTACAGGAGTTGGTGTCTTTTCTGACAATACTTATATTCTTACAAGGAGAGGTCCGAATAATACAAGTTCTCTCGATCCTGATAATGCTTTGCTGAAAGTAGCCGGAGAAAACACTGTTACATCTGTAACAGTACTCGGTGGTTTTCAGCCGACAGGAAACGGAATTTACTCAATAGATCAAATGTCGGGCATTACAACTTTTACTAACGGACTTACAAATTTTATCATAACGAGAAACACTCCCGAGTTTGGATTTAAGGTCGAATGGTTTGTGTATGATGATGTCAAAGGTACATATGATCCAAGATTCCTGCCTATCGAAGATGTTGATATTCTTAATTATCAGCTCGGCACTCCTGAATCAGTTGCACTGGATCCATCTAACAATATTTATGTAGTCGATAATACTAAAGACTCGTTATATAAATTTACAAATCTCGGTGAATATAAAAAGGAATCTTTCGGCGGTGAAGGCAGCGGAACAAATCAGCTAAATGGACCGATGGGAGTTTCATTTTACAATAAAGTACTATACATCGCTGACACAGAAAACAATAGAATAGTAAGATACAAACTTTCAACAGATCTGTTTTAATTTGGCAAAAAAGCAAAAAAAGACTCAGATAAAAATTCAGGAAAAGCAGCAGTTGTTTAAGGATAATCCTTTATACAATTACGGACTGATGCTGATCTTTACGATCTTTATAATTTTTTTCACAACTTTCAAAATATCAGGAGACGACGATGTCTTCTGGCACCTTGCAACAGGCAAACATATTGTAGAAACGGGGCACGTTCCTTCTGAGGATATTTTTGGATTTGTTACTGAAGGGCAGGAATGGATGCCTTTCGAATGGGGCTGGGATATAATTACATTCGGACTATATAATATCGGCGGCTATACTGCGATCTCAATTTTCAGAACAATAATTTTCCTTCTGATATTTTTTATTTTTTTCCGGATAATGCGGAAATTCAATGTCAGCTACACACTGATCTTTCTCATTCTTACTCTGACTGCATTCGGGATCATAGACAGGCTCACTCCCCGTCCGCATATTATGTCCCTATTATTTATTGCAATACTTTTATATCAGATCACTGAATATAAATATTTCAATAAACGAAATTCAAAGATACTATACTTTATTCCGCTGCTCTTTTTATTCTGGGCAAATATTCATATGGGAGTTTTGGCAGGTGCGTTACTGCTTTTTATTTTTTTGTTAAGTGAGATAATCATCTATCTTAAGCCTGCAAAATTTTCATCAAAAGATATACCTGTATTATCAATATCTGAAATAAAATTACTTGGCATAATTTTTATTATTTCAATGATCGTGATGTTAATAAATCCAAACGGCATTGCAACGTATTTTTATGCTTACGGACATACCAAGATGAAACTTCTTGAGACGATCAATGAATGGAGGTCGCCGTTTGATGAAATGTTCAGTACTGGATTTGTGACTACGATCTATAAAATATTTCTCTTCAGTGGTCTACTTGTTCTTTTTTATTCCTTTAAGAAAAAAGATCTTTTTACTGGAATGCTCTTTCTCGTATTTGCAATATATTCTGTCAGAGCTGTCAGGTTTACAGTAGATTATATTATTATTATATCTGTCTTTCTCGGACTGGCTTTATTTTTTATTATAAATAATTTAAAGAGTGAAGGCATAAAAAATTTCATCAATTTAAGTCCCGTTCCGAAAGTACTTTTGGAAGTCTTATTATTGTTCTTTATATTTAATTTACCAAATGACAAACTGTATCTCGAACATATGAAGTATTACAGAGTCTCAGGATTTGGAATTAATTCAGATTTCATTCCCGTACAGATGTTTGATTTTATGAAGGAGAATAAAATTCCTGAAATAGGTAAAAGACCTTTGAATCATTTTGGGAGCGGTGGATATCTTGTGTGGAATTTTCCTGAAAGTAAAAATTTCATTGACAGCAGAAATCTGAATGACGAGATATTCAACGAATACAATACACTAATCGGCAAGGGACCCGGCTTTGAAAAGAAACTAAATGAATATGAATTTGATTATTCGCTGTATCTTGCACCCGACCTGGTGAGAGCTCCTAATGAAATGGAAACTACAATTATTTCATACTTCAGCAAAAATCCGGATCAGTGGAAGTTAGTTTTCTGGGATGATAAGTCTTTTTTGTATTTAAAAAATGATCCGAAGTATCAGGATATTATTGATAAATTTGAATATAAATATGTCACTCCTTATAATTATATGTATCAGAAGAAAATAATTGAAAATGCTGTTGCAAGTGACCCCGAAAGAGTAAAATCCGAGATAGGCAGAAAATTAAAAGAAGAGCAAAATGGATTGATAATTAATACTATAAATAACACTTTTTCAAAGAGCCTTAATAAATATTAAAAAAAAAAAATAAAATTAATTTAAAAAATATATCAATGAAAACATTACTAACTTTGTTATTAACGATTCTGTCATTTTCAATTTCAGAATCTCAGATAGTCCCGATCTCAGATTTAAAAATGAACGACGCGAGCGGAGTACCTCTGCTTAACGGACAGTTTAAAACCATCAGCGGCATAGTTACAGTTGCCAATGAATTCGGCGGTCCTTCTTATATACAGGATGTCACTGGTGGGTTGGGAGTTTTTTATACAGAATTTTCCTCAGCAATTTCAATTGGTGACAGCATAATTGTTACAGCCAAGATGGGTCATTTCAACGGACTTTCGGAACTTGTGTATTCCACTGACGGAGGTACACCTTCATTTTCATTAATAAGTAGCGGACACTCAGTTCCTGAGCCGGTAGTTGCTACAATTTCACAGTTCAATACTCAGTCATTTGCAAGTGTAGAAGAGTATGAAGGCAAATTAGTTAGAATTAACGGACTGACAATCACAGGATCAGGTACATTTGCGGCAAATACAAATTATACTATTACAGATGCGACGGGAACCGGACAACTTAGAATTGATAATAATTCAAATCTTGTAGGTACGGTAATTCCAACTGGAACATTTGACTGTATCGGAGCATGCGGACAGTTTGACTCATCACCTCCATATAGTTCGGGTTATCAACTTCTGCCGAGATTTACATCTGACATACTTCAGTCCGGCGGACCTATCATTCTTACAATTCCGGCTGAGACAAATATTACTCCAAACAGTGTAACACTTTCATGGACAACACAGACTGCAGGCGACAGTAAATTAAAATATTTCAGATCTGATTCTGTTAATCAGCCGTTGGTTTTTACGGATTCAATGTACAGTGCAACTCTTTCTACAAATCATAGCTTTAATCTTAGCAATCTTGCAGCAGGAAAGATCTATTGCGCAGTTGCTACATCGACTAATGGTTCAGGCACAAGTGTTAGTTCAACAAAATATTTTTCAACATCATCAAATCCGGCATCAACAGGTAAATATGAAATTTATTTTAACAAAGCTGTTGATAACTCTTTTGCCATGCCAAATAATCTTGCAGTCGGAAATGCAGATCTAAAAATCAGACTTGGTCAGAGAATAGATTCAGCAGTATACTCTATTGATTTTGCAATGTATTCTTTTAATGAAGTAACTCAGGTAAAAGACAAACTGATCAACGCCTTAATAAGAGGTGTAAAGATCAGAATGGTTTATGATCACAGAGATGGAAATACACAGGCACTTGTTCAGGATCTTATCAATGCAGGAATAAGCGTTTCCCAGAGACCTCAGAGTACAAATATAATGCACAATAAATTTTTTATATTTGATGCAAGAAATGATAACTCATTTTCCGATGACTGGCTCTGGACAGGCTCAGCAAATATAACAAATGCACAGTTCTATGATGATGCTCAGAATGTGATCTTTATACAGGATCAGGCATTATGCAATACTTACACAAGAGAGTTTGAAGAGATGTTCGGTTCGCATGGAAATACAGCCAATCCTTCACAGGCAAAATTCGGTGCAGAGAAAAGTGATAACACACCTCATATATTTATCATTAACGGAAAAAATGTTGAGTGTTATTTTTCACCTTCTGATAATACTGCAGCTGTATTTGATGATATTATTGGAAATTACACAGACAATTCTATTTTCTTTTGTGCTTTTGCATTCACAAGATTTCAAATTGCAAATAAAATGAAAACACAATTCAATCCTCCTACTAAAATGGTAAGAGGAGTGTTTGACGATGGTAACGGAACCGATCCATCGAGTGTGTATCCTGAGATGAAGGGTATTGGTGGTAATTTCCCATGGAATCCTCCTGCACCGGTATATTTAGATAATCAATCCGGAACAATGCATAGTAAATATATTTTAATTGATTCTGATATGCCTTCAAGTAATCCTATTGTTGAAACCGGATCTTATAATTATTCAACAGCAGCTACTACAGGAAACGATGAAAACTTTCTGTTACTTTATGATTCTCTAATTGCAAATCAGTATCTGCAGGATTTTGCGAAAAGATACTCACTTGCAGGTGGAACGATCAGCATTGAACAGATCTCATCTGTAATTCCCGGCGGATTTACTTTAAGTCAGAATTATCCGAACCCTTTTAATCCAAAGACCGTAATCGAATACTCAATTCCGGCATCGGATTTCATAAATCTTAAAATTTATAATATTCTTGGACACGAAATAAAAACATTAGTAAACGAGAATCAGACTCCGGGAACTTACAAAATTACATTTGACGGAAGTAATCTTCCAAGCGGAGTTTATTATTACAGATTAGAAACAAAAGGTAATATTTCCACAAAGAGTATGCTTTTGATTAAGTAAAAAATAGACGTATTAATTTATTAAAGTGTGAAACTATTTAAATCTGATGATGTTCAAAAAACTAAACATTTCAAGTTTAAATAAACTCAGGAGATTATGAAAAAATTTAAAATTCCTGTATGTGTAATATTTTTTTTAGGTTTGATTTTTCTTATAACCGGAAAAACATTTTCACAGGCAAATGCAGTATTTGGTCAGAATAAAGTTCAATACAAAACTTTCGACTGGAGCTATCTTCAGACCAAACATTTTGATATTTACTTCAGCAAAGGCGGATTTATGCTTGCTGAATTTACTGCACATACTATAGAAGAAGCTCTAAGAAACATGACTGAAAACATAGATTATAATGTTTCCAACAGAATTCCTGTAATAGTTTACAATTCTCATATAGACTTTCAGCAAAATAATGTCGTTGACGAATTCCTTTCAGAAGGAATAGGCGGTGTAACTGAATTATTTAAGAACCGGATCAACATTCCTTTTGAAGGTGATTATGAAAAGTTCAGACATGTTATTCATCATGAACTTCTGCATGCATTTATGAATGACATGTATTACGGAGGTTCCATTCAGAATATTATTTCAAAAAATATTTCCCTGCAGTTCCCATTGTGGTTTAGTGAAGGTATGGCTGAAGTTCAGGCAAGATACGGGCTTGACCTTGAGACAGATATGTTTATGAGAGATGCGACTATAAACAATTATGTTCCCGAACTTCCTTATCTTGGCGGATATTTTGCTTACAGAGGCGGTCAGAGTTTTTTTGCTTATCTTGCTGATACATATGGAGAAGATAAATTAGGAATGCTTATGAATAATATAAAAGCTTATGGTGATGTAGATAAAGGATTTTATAAGACTTATCAAATGCCATTACCTGAGCTGGGTAAAAACTGGCATAAGTATCTTAAAAAAATGTACTGGACTGAATTAAACATAAGAGAAGATGTATCTGACTTTGCAAAACAGTTGACGAATCACGAAAGAGACGGAGGTAATTATAATATTTCACCCGTCATTTC
Source organism: Ignavibacteria bacterium (assembly GCA_049293015.1). Taxonomy (GTDB): domain Bacteria; phylum Bacteroidota; class Ignavibacteria; order Tepidaquicellales; family Tepidaquicellaceae; genus UBA2330. The sequence goes on along the minus strand of JBATSB010000182.1, from coordinate 40,125 downwards.
ACCTAAAGGAGATAAGTTTGCTTTCATTTCAAATAAGGATGATCATTTTGATGTATATATTGCAAGTACAAAATCCGGTAAGATTCTTAAAAAATTAATTGAAGGAAATTTATCTACTGAATTTGAAGAACTGCATATTTTAACACCCGGACTTGCCTGGTCACCTGACGGCAGAAAAATTGCAATCAGCGTCAAATCAGGAGGGTCAGATGTAATTTATGTAATTGATATTTTCAGTGATGATAAGAAAGAATACCCAATTGATTTTGATGGGATAAATTATATTGGCTGGTCACCTAAAGGAGACAAAGTTGCTTTCATTGGTGTAAAAGAAGCTTATGCTGATCTTTATGTTTATGATGTAAAAACAAAAAAACTTGATGCTTTGACAAGTGATATATTTACTGATGCTAATCCAACATGGGCAAACGACGGGAAATCACTATTTTTTACTTCAGACAGAGGAAGCTATACTGATCCATCTACAATACCTCATGACTTTAAAATGTGGGAATATGATTATTCCAGAAGTGATTATTACAGTATTGATATTTCCACAAAAAAAATTAAAAGATTAAGTCACTCAAAATATGCTAAAGAAAGTTATGCTCAGATAAATCAAGATGGCAATAAGATTCTATATGTTTCTGATAAAAATGGTATTAAAAATTTATATGTAAGAGAAAGAGATTCTTCAGGAAATGTAACAGACAGACCGGTAACAAATTCTCTTAATCCTATTGACCAGCTTAGTTTATCTAAAGACGGTAAAAAAGCATTATTTGTATCTTTATATAATGGAGGGTATAATATTTTCTCTTTGGATAATCCATTTGATATTGACCTGAATTTAGATGAACTGAAACCAACAGATTATGCATTAAGATTAGAAGAATTTGATACAAGATTTGGAAGAAGACTCGAGTTCAAATATATCGACAGTGCAGATCTTGCTGTGAATGATACGAATGTTAGTTTTGATTCACTTTATCTCACCGGAGATTCCGCAAACTTTCAAAATGATACAATGGCAGTTGCAGAAATGGTTGAAGACTCTTTAAGTGTAGAAGGTGTAGATTCTTTAAAGAATGAAGTTAAAAAAGTAACACCTAAAGACACATCATTTCTTTCTTTAAATGAAAAAGTAAATGCCGAAGGTGATAGTATTAAGACATATGGAGATGATGTAAAAATTAGTTTTGAAACTCCGAAAAATATTTCTTCGAGTACAAAAGATTCTGCCTATTTTGGAAATTCAAATTTTAAGATTTCAAATAATGTAAATGATGACGGATCTTATAAGATAAAAAACTATAAGATCAAATTTACGCCTGATCTGGTATATGGTAATGCAGATTATACGACATTTTATGGGTTAAGAGGTGTTGCTCAGATTGCTTTAAGTGATGTATTGGGTAACCACAGAATTTATATTCAGACTTCACTTATTATAGATCTTAAAAACAGTGATTATGCAGTTGCATATCTTTATCTTCCAAAGAGAATTGATTATGGATTCCAGATATATCATACTGCAAGATTTGTTGATTTTGGAAATCAGTTTGTTAGTTATTTATACCGTTACCGTACGGTCGGAGGAACGGTTTCAGCTTCATTACCAATTTCCAGATTCAAAAGAATTGAAGGAAATTTAGGTATGCAGTACATAACCCGGGAAAATCTGGATTTAACAATTGAACCTGTAGAAACGCAAACACTTTTACTTCCCTATTTCAGTTTCATTCACGACAATACAACTTTTGGTTATACTTCGCCAGTTTCGGGAACAAGATACAATATTACTTTTGGAGGTTCACCAAATCTTGGAGAAAATGGAATTGGATTTGCAAGTACATTACTTGATTTCAGACATTACTTAAAATTAAATAATGATTATTCTTTTGCTATGAGGCTTTCCGGCGGAGTAAGTTATGGAAATAATCCTCAACGTTTTTTTATTGGTGGTACAGAGAACTGGATAGATCCGACTTATGAAAATTATTACTTACCTGTTTCCGATATACAGGATTTTGCTTTCTCATCACCCGGTTTACCATTAAGAGGATTTAATTATGACAGATTATCAGGTTCTAAGTATTCTATACTTAACCTTGAACTAAGATTTCCGTTATTCAGATATTTGATTTTTGGTGCGTTACCTCTTGGATTTGCAAATATAGAAGGAGTAACTTTCATAGATGCTGGTACAGCCTGGTCGGAAAATGAAGCTCTGAAATTGACAACTACAGATAATGGAAAAACTGTTACTAATGATCTTTTACTTGGAACCGGATTTGGAGCCAGAGCAAATATTTTCGGATTCCCACTTAAATTTGATCTTGCCTGGAATTATAACCTTGATAAATTTTCAAGTCCTAAATATTATGTTTCATTAGGTTATAATTTTTAATGTTTTTAATATTTATCATTAGAACAAAAAACCCGGCAAATACCGGGTTTTTTTATTTCTAAATTTTAATAACTATAATTCAGTCTCTTACTTTGTTTCCTCTGAGGATTCCTCTGTATTATCATCTGATAAATTCACTTCATCAACTTTTGCTTCTGAGTTTGTTTCAGCATTATCAACTTCTTCAACTAAAGGTTCTGGCTCAATAATAGAATCTGTAGAAGTTTTTGAAACTTTTAATTCAGGTTCTATACTTTCTTTTATTACATTAATCTTTATTTTGGCAATAACCGATTGAGGAAGTTTAATTTCTACTTCATGTTCACCTAACGATTTAATGGGATCCTTTAATAGAATTTTCTTTCTCTCTACAGTAACAAATCCTTTCTCTTCTAAAAGCTCATGTATCATCTGAGAAGTAATAGATCCAAAAAGTTTATCATCTTCCCCTGCTTTAACCTTAAAATCAAAGGAATAACCACTTAAAGTAATAGCAAGTTTGTTTGAATCTGCTGCAATTTTATCAGTCTTCCTGCTTCTTTGTCTCGTAATTTCTTCGTGACTTTTCAGATTTGATTTATTTGCCATTATAGCAATTCCATTTGGGATCAAATAATTTCTCGCATATCCGTTTTTTACATCTATAATCTGACCATCATCACCTAAAAGATCATGATCTTGTTTTAATATAACTTTCATTTTTTTTTTTATTTATAAAGAAAAGGGTGAAAAACTTTCTCACCCAATATATTATTACGAAAAACTTATTTTATTTATCTTTAAGTAAATCAGAATCTTCAGGAGAAAGCAATGAATCAAATGAATCATCTGTAAAAGTTGTAATATCTTCTTCTCTTTCTGTATGAACTTCTGAATCCTGATAATCGGATTCAGTTCCTTTTTTATTCAGAAACTGAATTCTTCTGGCTTTGATCTCTACAATTGTTCTGTTAGATCCGTCATCTGTTTTAAAGGTCCTGCTCTGCAACTCTCCGTCAACTAAAACTGCATTTCCTTTTCTAAGTCTGTCTTTACAACTTTCAGCTAACCTGTTCCATGCTACTATCCCTACATAACAAACATCTTCTTTCCATTCGTCATTCTTGTCTTTGAACCGTCTGTTACTCGCAATAGAAAAGTTTACAACAGGAGTTCCTGAGTTTGTTTGTCTGAAAATAGGGTCTTTCGTTAGATTTCCTGCGATCACTACTGCATTCAGTTCCGGCATCTTATAGTCAGCCATAATTTCCCTCTACTGTTAATTAGATTTTAAAATCTTAATAGTTAATTATTTTCTAAAACTTTTGTGCTGTCTTCCTTAACATCTTCTTTTTTTGCTTCGGTCTTTGCTAAAGCTTTTTCCTCTTCTTCTTTTAACTCTTTTGCTTTAGTATCTTCAAATTTTTGCTGCATTATAGCTTTATGCTTAAAATGTTCATCCTTTTCCTTTCTGGTTTTATCAGATACAAAAATAGTGAGATATCTGAGAATACTGTCATCCAGGACATAAGATCTTTCAAACTTGGTAATTAGATCTGCAGGAGAATAAATTTCAAAACAGACATAAAATCCATTTTGTTTTTTTTCAATTTCATATGCTAATCTTTTTCTGCCGATTCTCACTACGTTATGAATCTCAATTTCATTTTTTGAAAATAAAGATTCGTACTTTTTTATTAGATCTTCAATTGAAGAATCATCTAAATTACCGTCAAAGATAACATAGGATTCATAAAACTTTTTTGACAAAATTTCCTAAGTATTAATTTATAAAGCTACAAATATATCACGATTAAAGCTAAGAATCAAGATATTTAAAATAGCTTTAATCCCAAAAATTGTTATGATAATAATATTATAAAGTGCGGAAGGCGGGACTTGAACCCGCATGCCTTGTGAGCGCCACCCCCTCAAGATGGTGTGTCTGCCAGTTCCACCACTTCCGCTGAGAATTGCAAAAATAACTTATGTTAGTATAAATTTAAATACTAATTTTTTACTTTTTAAAAATATTATATAATTTCAGATGAACGAAAAATACATTAAAACTTCTCATTTAATCTGGCTTTTGCATTTCTCAATATTATAAAAAGTGAAATCATTAGAATAATCACAATTACAAAAGTAATAACAGGTAAATAAATGGATAAAATGGAAAGTATTACTGAAAAAACTAATTCCAACCCTGATATGACTGGATTGCCATTTCCACCTGAAAATACCGAAGATACAGACCTGGCTTTTACAGAAAGAAATTGAAAATCCGCTGCTATACCTCCACCTATAATAATTGCAATTGACCATTGAATTAATGGATCAAATCCAGTAATAACTGATAATGATAAAATCGTTCCAGAAATTATTGATAACGGAGTCGCTACAGTATCGAGCATATTATCAATCCATGGGTTGAAATATCCGATAATTTCAGCAATAGTTAATGCAGCAAATACTATTATAGCCGGTGCTGTAGAAATCCATTTGAAATCATCATCTAAATCTACAAATCCCATTGTACTAGTAATTCCCAAAACCAAAAACGGAATAAAGATTCTAAAGCCGCTGGCAGCACTTAAACCAATTCCAATAAATATACTTAGTAAATTTTCCAATTTTACAACGTATCCGTTTTCAATTTTTTAATATTAAAAATTTCAGTCAAACATTCACTTAACAAATAAATATTACATCAGAAATTATTTCTAATTATTTATAAATAATAAAATGCAAATATGAGCTCTAATTTTATAGTAATGGGAATATTTGTACTTTTGAATTTTTAATAAAAGTCAAATAAAATTGAACCTGTTTGAATTTTTTAACCGATATAAATTGATGTTTGATATTTATTGATTTATCATCATCTATTTCTGTAAACCATTTGCGTTTGAAAATTATTAATATCATTTTTTAATGCAGGATTATATATATAATCTAAATTTTAACTTACTTCATTAATAAAAAGGGGAATTTTGTGAATTGCAAAACTTCTTAAATAGTCATAAACTGCAAATCATTTGCTTTATATGTTAAAGAATATTAACCACAAATTATCGTTAAGACTAGATCTGATTGGAACAATTGCTTCTGCAGCATGTGCAGTTCATTGTTTCCTGATGCCATTTATTATCATCACACTCACTTACTATGGAATGACCTTTTTTAATGAACCGATTGTAGAAATTATTTTTATTTCTGTAAGTCTGTTAATAGGTATTTTTACGTTTCGTCACGGATATAAAAATCATCATCGGAGTCTTTTACCTTCATCTTTATTTATTTCCGGATTAATCATTATTGTGATAAGTCATTTTCTATTTCATGGACATCATGAACATGATGTTATAGATAATTTATTACTTATTATATTTGCACCTATCGGTGCTGTTATCATAGCTTTTAGCCATTACATAAACAGAAAACTATCCAAAGAAAAACATTTACCTTCCTGTAATTGCTAAAAATAATGCTATTAAAAAAAGTGGCTGAAAATATTTCAGCCACTTTTAAATTTCAAATTCTAATTCATTGAAATTTTTTAATATAAATTATCAATGTTTAAAAAAAATTTAAATTAGCAAATACTATTTTATAAAAAGTAAGTATTTTTATATAAATTTTTGTTTATTTTTTCTTATATGAAATTTTCTTTGGAACAGTAAACTGTTTTACACCTTCCACAGATCCAAGAAAACCGAAACCACTTTGCTTAATACCAACCCACGGAGTACCTGAGACACCGCCGATTCCTTGATTTACACCGATCATACCTGATTCGATTTGTTCCGCTATCTTTCTTCCCTTGTCTGTACTTTTAGTCCATACAGTTGCACCTAAACCAAAAGTAGAATCGTTTGCTTTCTCTACAGCTTCTTCAACATTTTTTACTTTCTGCAGACAAACAACCGGACCAAAAGTCTCAGTCATCATAATATCATGTTTGTGATTTAAATTGCTGATCACAGTAGGTTCAATAAAAAATCCGTCTCCATCTATTATACTTCCACCAAACAATATTTTAGCACCTTTTTTCTTTGCTTCTTCGATCTGTCCAATTACATGACTTCTTTGAGCTTCGCTAACCATAGGTCCCATATCGACTTCATCAAAACCATCACCTACTTTATATGTTTTAACTTTTTCTAGGACAAGCTTTTCAAATTTACCGAATATACTTTGATCAACATATATTCTTTCGACAGATACACATACCTGACCTGAATTTCTTAGCGATCCGTTTACTGCATAATTTACCGCCTTTTCAAGATCAGCATCTTTCAATACAATCATAGGATCCTTTCCTCCTAATTCAAGCACAAGTCTGTTTAGTTTTTTGGAACATGCTTCCATAATTTTTTTTCCAACAGATTGAGATCCAACAAATGAAACCATATCTATGTCTGTTGTCAAAAGAGCTTCCCCAACTTCTTCTGCACCTTGAAGCAAATTTATCACTCCCTTAGGTAAATATCTGTTGAAAATATTATAAATTGCTTTTCCAGTTAAAGGTGTGTTTTCAGATGGTTTAAATACTACTGTATTTCCCATTAATATAGCCGGAGTAAGTAACGACTCAGGCATTCCAACCGGAAAATTCCATGGAGTAATTACTGCAACTACACCTAATGGCATTCTGTGAACTTCAGTAACGAGCTGACCATCTTTATGAATTTCTGTTAAAGCAGCTTTTTCAACCAATTTAATATTTTCCTCAATAGCATAAGCAGTTCCTGCTACTTCGCCTACTGCAGAGGAATAAACTTTTCCCATTTCTTTAGTAATCAGTTCTCCAATCTGTTTTTTTTCTTTATCCAGATCTCTCGCTATTTTTTTAAATAACAAAATTCTTTTTTTTAAAGGAGTTTTACTCCAGACTTTAAAAGCTTTTCTTGCTAACTTTACTCCTGACGCTATTTCACCCGGTGAAGAGCATTTAATCTTTTCAATTAACTCACCGGTTGAAGGATTAATATCCATTATAAATTTTCTCATGAAATTAAATATATATATTTATTTATAAAAACTTTTTAAAAAAAGATAACACACCTTGCTTCCATGCAATTCTGTGTGTGACTCCAGTACCTTGCTGTATCTTATGTTTATTGTCCAGATACCACTGATATGATCTTATCAAAGCTTCTGAATTGGAATATTTAGGATTCCACTCTAATTGTTTCATGGCTTTATCGATTGACACAAATGAATCAGTATCAGCAGTTCCATAGATCCATTTATATAGGGGAGATACATTTAAAATTTCAAAAAATCTCAAAAGAGGTTTAATAAGTGAAGCTGGGGTTTTCATTACTTTTGATCCTGTGCCGGCATATACACACATTGCACCTACATCTTCATTTACAGTTTTAAAATCTTTCGCACCAACATTAAATGTATCATTGATCTTGTCCAGTGGCAAAGTCGCTCCTTGTAAAATTGCATCGACAAGGTCTTCCACTTCAAAAAGTTGATAGCGGTTTTTACCGTTTCCAATAATAGGTATTTTCACGCCTGATTCGACCCAGTCATAAAGAATCTGAAACACACCTAATCTTGCAGTACCAATAAAACTTTTAGGTCTCAAAATACAAATAGGTTGACCTTTTTTTCTTATCTCTTCACATACTTCTTCAGCAAGTACTTTACTTGTACCATAGGGTCCGACTCCTTCTCTCTGATGATCTTCAAATAAAGGATGTACATCAGGTACACCGTAAACTGCAGTAGAAGAAATATGTACAACTCTGTTTACATTATTCTTGAGAGCACTTTCCATAACATTCCTTGTACCATCTACGTTTGTCTCGAAAATGTCTTTCTTTTTCCAAAGTGGTAAAGCGGCAGCACAATGAATTATAACATCGACATCTTTCATCATTTCATCCATCCGAACTTTATCTCTTACATCACCATATATACAATTAATCGCCGGATCATATTCATCTTTCTCAAACTCAGCAATATCAAAAAATGTACAGTCCTTAAATTCGGTTATCCTGTTTATTTTTTGAGAAATATGATATCCGAGAAATCCTGCACCTCCTGTTACAACTATTTTCATTTACTATTAAATTGTTTAATTAATTAAAACGAATTATAAAGTTTCAACTCACTGTTTCTTAATGAAATAAATTTATCGGAAACAATATCAGAAATTATCTCCGCTATGTCATCAGGTTTTGTCCAGTATTTAAAATCTTCAGCCGATCCCCATTCTCTGTTTGCAGGTGTATCAATTATTCCAGGGACTATCGTATTGCACCTTATATTATTTTTTTTATATTCTTCTCCAAGTACATTCATCAACTGAATTACTCCGAGTTTGGAATAAGAATATGCAAATTTTTTTGGAGTTAATTCAGTAGCTGATTTACTTCCAAAAGATATTATTCTGCCGTAATTATTTTTCAACATAGTTTTCAAAACTTCTCTTGAGAAATAAAATACTGACATAAAATTTAAATCAAACATTTTCAAAAAAGCTGATGTTTCAAGATCACCAGTACTCACCGGACTGTCAATTCCTCCTCCAGTATTTATGAGATAATCTATTTTCCCTTTTTCCTGTACAGCAACATTATTTACAAATTCAATCACAGAAGATTCATTAGTTATATCGCATTCAAAAGAAAATATTTTTTTTAAATTAAATTCTTCTGAGTCTTCATTTTGAGAATTATCAAATACATTGTTAAAAGAGTCCAGACTTCTGGAAGGAATATAAATCTTAACACCATCATCAGCTAATTTTTCAGCGACTACTTTGCCCAATGCTCCTGTCCCACCCGTTACAATTGCTACTTTTTCAGTCATTTAAATTAAGCTATACATATTTTCCCTAAAAAAACATTTTTATCAGCACCAGTTACAGAAATTATATTTGTCTTATTTCCGGAAATTAGTTCATTTGCAAGAACAGCAAAGAGTACAGCTTCTTTATTTGATGAGTTAATACCATTTATATTAAGATTCTCTATTTCAATACCTGCAAATAAATTTCTGATATTTTTGATTAGAGTTAGATTATTAGAACCACCACCACTTATAAAAATTTTATCAATTTCAAAGTTCTTAATATTAAACCAGACTGCATATGCTGTAAAATAATTAAATGTTGCCATCAGATCATATGGATCATACGATTTCTTTTTTACAATACTTTCAATAAAATCTTCATTGTAATATTCTCTTCCTGAAGATTTAGGAGGTGATTTTTTTATAAACTTATCCTTAGAAATTATACTTTTTAATAAGCCAGGTAAAATTTTTCCTTTACCGGCAATCTTTCCGTCTTTATCAAATTTTTTACTGAAATATTTTCTTGAGATCAGATCAATGAGTATATTTCCAGGACCTGTATCAAATGCTATCACATCATTTAGATTACAATTTCTTTTTATATAAGTAATATTTGAAATACCGCCTATATTCAGAAATACAGATCGGCAGTTTATCTTTCTGCTTAGAATATAATCAAGATAAGGAACAAGAGGCGCACCGTCTCCATTAACAGAAATATCTGCTGTCCTAAAATCACCAATTGTTGTTATGCCAGTAATATTGGCAATCACAGAAAGATCTCCTGTCTGCATTGTTGATTTGGAATCGTATCCGTATAGATTATTTTTTACCGGATAATGAAATATTGTTTGCCCGTGGGAACCTGTCAAATCTATTTCGTTAGGTGAGATTTTATTATTTTTTAAAAATTCATTAATTTTATTTCCGAATAATCTGCCAACTATAAAATTTAATTTACAAATATCAGCAGTATTTCCTGTCTTTTCGGAAGAACAACGTAATATTAAATTCCTTATTTTTTTATCTATTGGAAAAGAATCAAAAGCTAATATTCTGATTTCTGATTTAATTCCTGACCCGTAAATTTCAGTTAATACCACATCAACTGCATCAATTGAAGTGCCCGATAAAATCCCGATTACTTTTCTGCAGGACTTATTTACAATTCCTTTTAAAATGTTCATTAATGTAACAAATATAATTTAATTACGAATTATAATCTATGTTATTTGGTATACAAAATTAATATTTAAAACTCTTTTTCTTATTTAAGACTTATTGCAATTTTTAGAATTACAGAACATATAAATATAATTCAAACAACTTAATTAATTATATCCTTGAAATAAATCTGTTAAAATATAAATTAAAATATTACCATTTATTTTAATTATAATTTTATTGATTTTGGCTCAAATTAAACTATATATATAATGGAAGAGTTTTCAATAAAAACAAAGCAACAGGATAACATTTCAATATTAGATCTTGAAGGTTATCTGGATGCCCACACTTCTGTTGAATTAGAGAAGTGTTTTGAGAAAATAATTTCGGAAAATAAATTCAAAATTATTGTAAATTTTGAAAAATTATCCTATATCAGCAGTGCAGGATTGGGAGTATTTATGGCATTTATTGAAACAGCCAGAAATAATGCCGGCGATATAAAACTTTGCGCTATGAGTGACAAAATATACAACATATTTGATATGTTAGGTTTTCCGATATTGTTTGAAATTTATAAAGAAGAAAATACTGCTGTTGAAAAATTCAACTGATTGAGATCAATGGACAACACAAATAAAATATTGTTCAAAAGTTCTACTAAGAATTTATCCCTGTTAAGAAAGTTTATAGAGGATAAAGCTCTGGCATTTGGATTTGATGAAAGTTCAATAAATCAGATAATTTTATCAGTTGATGAAGCCTGCACCAACATTATTAAACATGCTCATAAGTATAATGAAAAAGAGATTATTGAAGTAGATATAGATTCAAACGACAATCAGTTTATAATTAAACTTAGTTATAAAGGAAAAGCATTTGATCCAAATAATATCAGTAACCCTGACATGAATGATTACTTTAATAAATTTAAAGTAGGTGGTCTCGGAGTACCAATCATGAAAAAATTTATGAATAAAATTGAGTTCCTGCATCTTAATCCTGATTCAAACCGGCTTAATTTAATAAAAAATCTTTGATTAAAATAATATGAGAAATTAATTAACTCATAATAATCAAAATTTGAAAATGGAAAATAATGATCCCGCCAAAAAACAACTTGTTCTAAATTCCTTAATTGAGTTCTCTCAGCTCATCACCAGTAAACTTGATCTGAATTATATTCTAAACAATATCCTCCTGAGCGTTATGGGGAAAATGTTAATTTCAAAAGGTGTCGTACTTTTAAAGACTGAGGGTACAGATAATATATATAAAGTAAAAGCTGCTAAGGGAATCAACCTTTCTTTGATAGATACATTTATTGAAGCCAAATTTCCAAAATTATCGGTCTTTTCTTTTAATGAGATTTCAGAAAATAGCGTATTTATAAATGAACATAAGTTTGAATATTATTTTAAAATATATTTTCAGAATAAATATCTTGGAATATTATGCCTGGGGAAAAAACTTAATTTTTCAGATCTTTCGAATAACGATATAATTTTTATTGAAACAATGCTGAATATTTCAGCATCTGCTATTGAAAACACTATCAAGTTCGAAGAAGTAAGTAATCTTAATAACACATTAAACAATAAAGTAAGACAACTCAATTCATTATTTGAGCTTGGCAAAGAATTTAATTCAAGCTTTATTGATAAAGAAAATATTATAAAATTACTTAATTTTTCTTTACTTGGTAATTTTGGAATAAAAGATTTTGTAATATTATCCAGAGACAATAGCGACAAGTTTGTTATTGTTAAGGACAACAAAAATCTTGAAATTGAAAAATTCGATCTGGATAATCTATTATCGGGAGACGATATTCCTTTGGTACTAAGAAAAACTATTGCAATTAATAAGGATTCAACAATTCCATTTATTAAATATCTTTTCGAAAAAGATTTTGAATTATTTATTCCGACTATTATTAATAATAAAATAGACAGTATAATTTGTCTAGGTAAAAAAATCAGCAAAAAACCTTTCTCTGAAGAAGACATTGAGTTTTTGGAATCTATAATGAATCTGTCATTGATTTCTATTCACAATTATTTCCTGTTTCAGGAATATCTAAGTAAACAGAAGATCGAAAGTGAATTAATAATCGCCAGAGAAATACAGGAGGCACTTCTCCCGGATAAAATTCCTGAAATTAATAATTACAAAATCGCAGGTATGAACAATCCGGCACTTCAGATTGGAGGTGATTATTATGATTTCATAAAGATCTCTGATGATAAATTAGTAATTGTTATTGCTGATGTATCCGGCAAAGGAACACCGGCATCATTATTGATGGCAAGTATTCAATCTGCGGTTCATTCTTACTTGAAATTATATAAAGAAGGGAATTTTGATTTTGCAAAAGTAACAGAGAAAATTAATGAATTGATATATGAAAACACATCATCTGAAAAATTCATAACTTTTTTCTGGGGAATTCTGGACTCAAAAGAAAATACTTTTGAATATATTAATGCCGGTCACAATCCTCCGCAAATGCTGAAGGGAAATAAATTTATAGAACTTTCTGAAGGAGGATTTATTATTGGAATATTAGATATTCCTATGAATTACGAGATAGGAAAAGTGAACATGGAAAAAGATGATATTATTGTTTTTTACACTGACGGAGTCACGGAAGCATTAAATACCAAAGAAGAAGAATATGGAGAGACAAATTTGAAGAATATTATATTAAAAGAAAGAAATAATTCCCCATCAGTGATTCTGAACTCAATAAAAAATTCTGTATTAGAATTCAGCAAAAACATGCCTCAGTATGATGACATTACCTTAATCGTTTTAAAGAAGACAACTTAATTATCAGATAAAATTATTCAATCCAGATCTGTTCTTTGTCAGTAAGTTCTATCTGATATCTTCCTTTATATTCCTTAAGTGTACCTTTAATATAAGTGTAATAATCTTTTTTAGATTCTATTTCGATTTCATTTAAAATATCTATATTTTCCTGAAATACAACAACTTCAAATGATTCATTTTTAGTATGAGGTATCCTTAATAGATAAGGAAACTTTTTTGTAAGAACGTCACTGATATTTCCAAAAACTATAATCTCTTTACCAACATTTTCACTTAATCTTTTATAATCACCATCATCTGCCAGATTAAAATAATTTTCTGTTCCGGAATATTTTGATTCAAAGTTTTCAAGCTGCTCCGCTCTTTTATTCCACCATACAATCCTTTCTTCATAATCTGGATAATGTTTCTTTTCAGGATCCCAGATGCCAAGTTTATTATTCATAGCATATTCCTGAGCTTCCAAAAAATCCTGATGATATTTTTTACTGTTACCGTATTTATTAAAATAAGGACTGTAACCTAGTCTTACAATTTCGACATTATAATTTATTTCCTTGCCATCTTTTTCAATAATCATGTAAACAAGATACCTGCCAAAAATATCCAGCGATCTGTTTTCATCTTCTTTTTCAAGTCTGGCAAACTCAACATCTTTTAAATATTCCTGTGCCCATATCATAGCTCCATATCCCAGAGGTGAATTTGTTTTCACAGGCATTTTACTGTCACCTTTTTCAAATTTATAATATTCATCCCAGTTAGCCTCGATCTCTGCGGTTTTTCTTTCGGCGTCGTCAGTCTTAAATGTTTCTTCTGTATCAATGCCCAACAATCTGGAAGATCCATCCATATTCTCAAACTTAAAAGTATCTCCGTCCACTACTTTAGTAATTCTGAAAGTACCTAAAGTAAGAGGATCTTCAGATGTTTGTGAACAAGCTATCCCTGAAAATAGAAAGAGGTTGATGAGAATTGTAAATAATATTTTTTGCATATTCATAAATTAAAAAAACTCTAACGCCAAAGCGAAAGAGTTTATAAAAAATAGTTAGAAATTATTTTAAAAGATCGTATAATTTAATATCTTGTACCTTCACTAACAAAAGGAATGATGGCAAGATGTCTGGCTCTTTTAATTGCAGTATTAAGTTTTCTCTGCATTTTGGATGTAGCTCCTGTTATCCTTGCAGGCAATAATTTCCCCTGCTCATTTAGAAATCTGGTAAGCAATCTCGCATCGAAAATATCAATATAATCTTTTACGCCTTTTTCTTTAAATGGATCTCTTTTTTTAGGCTGATTCTTTTTGGCAGTTATCTGCTGTGTTAACTTATAATTTGATTTTTTGAAAGTACTTCTTTTCATTGAAAAATTTATTTTTTAAAAAGGTCGTGTAATCTATTGATTTTAATGAGGAATTACAATTCTAATTTAGGGTATTTTAGAAAAATTTCAATAAGAATCATTCTTAACCTGGTGATGACCAGTATTTAATAAAATTTATATCCTTTCAACATTAGTTAAAATTTTTTGCAAATATGAAAGAATCTTGTATATAATTTAAAATTTTAAAACTTTATAATAATTGAAATCATAATAATAATATGTCAAAAGAAGAGATCGATCTTACTCAAAATGTAGAGAAGGGTGACGGCATTACAGTTATAAGAGGAAGCGGCATCTGCCGTGACTGGAACGGCATTCATTATAAGACAGGAATGTCATCTAAAAATGTCGGATCAAAAGAACTTTCAATGAACGTTGCAACTATACCGCCGGGTGGTGTGGCTTATGCTCATATTCATGACGGCTTTGAACTAATGCTTTATATTCTGGAAGGAAATGTCCGACACGAATACGGACCTGGATGTAAAAAAATCGTTGAAAATAAAGCAGGTGATTTTATTTTTATCGAATCAGGTGTACCTCACGAAGTATTTAATATGAGTGATGCAGAACCTGTCGTTGCAGTTGTTGCAAGATCCAGCGCTGATGAATGGGATAAGATAATTCTATATGACAGGAATTTAGGATGATCATTTTCAGAATTATTTAAATAAAAATTGGTATAAGAATTAATCTCATACCAATTAAATTTCAGATAAAATCAGAGAACTATTTAATCAACAGCATCCGTTTAGTATCAAGATTATTTCCTGACTCAAGTCTGTAAAAATAAACCCCGCTTGAAAAACCACTGCCGTTAAATTCTACTGAATAACTGCCGGCATTTTGTTTTTTATTTACCAACTCAGCTATTTCATTTCCAAGAATATCATAAACTTTTAAACTAACATTGTAAGAATTTGTAATTTTATACCTGATAACAGTTTTCGGATTGAATGGATTTGGATAATTCTGACTCAGTGTAAAAGTTTCCGGTGAATTAATATTTTCATTTACATAACCTGTAAGACCTCTATTTTCAGTCTTAAGAATTGAAGCACCAAAACCTGCAGCATATCCTACATTTGGAGAGGAAAAGAAAATTGAGTTGTAACTGGAATAACCGGGCAATGTTGATTTATACCAGTTTTCACCTGCATTTGTAGTTTTCAAAATATGGTTTTCATAAGTCGAAATGTATGCTGTGTTAGCATCATCAACTGCAATTTGAATTTCACTTAATTTTAAACTGTTGCTTTGAATTCCGCTGTTTTGCTGAGTCCATGTTTCTCCCCCATCTGTTGTTCTGATAATTGTATTATAATCTCCGACTGCCCAACCTGTAAATGCATCAGAAAATTTCATAGAATAATAAGTGGCACCGGTACCGCCTTGCTGATCTGTCCAGGTATTTCCCCCGTCAGTAGTTTTCACTAATTTACCAAATCTGCCTCCACCCCAGCCGGTATTTGTGTCAGTAAAATATACAGAATACATCCAGTTATAATTTAAACTAATCTCCCAGTTCGATCCACCATTTGTAGTTTTTATAATACCCGTATCACCTGCGACCCAGCCAGAATTTTCATCAATGAAATAAACATTAAATAAATTATCATGAGTGCCTGAGTTTTGGATTTCCCAATTAAGTCCGCTATCTGAAGTTTTTATAATTCTGCCGTTATGTCCGACAATCCAACCGGCATTCTCATTTGCAAAATAAATATCAATAAGTAAATCGTTTACAAGACCCTGACCGGAGATATTCCATTGTTCACCACCATTAGTAGTTTTATAAATTGATCCATAACTGCCTGTAGTCCAGCCTAAATTATCATTTGTAAAAAATATTGACCACAGATCAATATTGCCTGGGATAGAGGAGTTTGTTGCACTATAATAATTTTCCCAGTTTGCTCCACCGTTTTCAGTTTTTAGAATTGTGTTGTTAAAACCTACAATAAAACAAATATTTCCTAAATCATCATATGAATCAATCCGGCTGAATTTTGCAAAGTTGTTTTCAACACCACTGTTTTCTTTGATCCAGTTTATACCACTGTTTGTAGTTTTTATAATTGTATTATAATCACCTACAGAATATCCGGTATTTTCATTCAAAAATTTTGTTGAATAATATGTAGCACCGGTTCCGCTGTTTTGCTCAGTCCACGACTCACCGCCGTCAATAGTTTTAAACATTTTACCAAATCTAACGCCTGCCCAACCGGTATTTGCGTTAATAAAATCCACTGAATAAACCCAGGGTTCATTTAAAATACTTGTCCATACATCTCCACCGTTTGTAGTTTTAAAAACTCCTGTATCTCCTGATAGATATCCTGTTTGAGAATTTATAAATTTGATATTAAAAATATTGTATTGATTTCCAGTTGTTTGTGTAATCCAGTTCATTCCACCATTAATAGTTTTCAAGACAGTACCGTTATGTCCAGCTACCCATCCTGTCATTTGATCAAGAAACTGTACATCAATCAATCCGGAGTAAGTACCTGAATTCTGAATCTGCCAAGATGTACCTCCGTTTATAGTTTTAATGATAGTTCCGCCATATCCAACAGCCCAACCAGTTTGCTCATCAACAAATGAAACTGACCAGAGATACTGATTGGTAACATTATTTGCATTTTTAACCCAGCTATTTCCTGCATCTACAGATTTATATATAAAACCTAAGCCGCCTACAGCATACATGACATTTGAATTTACAATATCAAGTCCGTTAATATCTTCATAACTGTTTTCAGAACCGTTGATGGAATACCAGGAATTTTGGGATTGAATTATTTTTGGGAAAGAATAAATTGAGAATAAGATTAAAGATAAAACTGTTAGAAAGCTTTTGGTTTTCATAATTATTTACCTCCGTCGGGGTTGACTTTTTTTTATCAAAGTTACAATTTCTATTTTTAAAATTCAATATACCTGAAGTATCTTAAAATTAGATTTGAATTTCGAACTGAATTAAATTTGTCATTATAAATTTGCTTTTAACTCTTTTGTAAAAAATATTTTTATAAAATTAAATCAAACAAAAAACTGATAAAGAATTTTTATATTGTATAAAAAAAATTAACTTTAATAAAACAAAGTTTTAACATATTTTTTTATACAAAATTTTAATTAAATTAATTTTATTATGAGCAAAAGTGATATTGATCATCACGAAGAGGAAACACATTTTTTTAAAGATGTCTGCAGTTATTTTGACAAAGCAGCAAATTTCACACAACATCCTACCGGTCTTTTAAACCAGATCAGACAATGCAACTGTATATATAAATTCAATTTTCCTTTGAGATTGGATAACGGAGATATTGAAGTTTTAGATGCTTGGAGGATCGAACATTCTCACCACAAGAATCCTGTAAAAGGTGGTATCAGATACAGTCTGATGGTTAATGAAGATGAGGTAAAAGCTCTTGCTGCATTAATGACTTATAAATGTGCTGTAGTTGACGTTCCTTTCGGTGGAGCAAAAGGAGGGATCAAAATTGATCCTAAGAGATACACCGAAAGACAGCTTGAAAATATAACCAGAAGATATACAACAGAGCTTATTAAGAAAAATCTTATCGGTCCCGGTATTGACGTACCTGCTCCGGATTATGGGACTGGTGAAAGAGAAATGTCATGGATAGCAGATACATATGCAACATTTAATACTGGTCAGATTGATGCATTTGCATGTGTAACAGGGAAGCCTCTGAGTCAGCACGGAATAAGAGGCAGGAGAGAAGCAACCGGTCGTGGAGTTTTCTTTGGATTAAGAGAAGCTGTAAACATAAAGGAAGATATGGATAAGATCGGTCTTTCCACAGGAATGGAAGGAAAAACTGTTGTATTACAAGGACTTGGAAATGTTGGATATTATGCCGGAAAAAATTGTCAGGAAGCGGGATCTGTTTTAGTTGCGATAGCGGAATTCGAAGGTGCTATTTATGATCCTAACGGACTTGATCTTGATGAAGTTTTTAATCACAGAAAAAATACAGGGAGTATTCTAAATTTCAAAAATGCAAAGAATCTAAATAACACATCTGAAGCTCTTGAATTAGAGTGTGACATTCTTATTCCTGCTGCACTTGAAAATCAAATAACCTCTGCCAATGCAGGTAGGGTCAAAGCAAAGATTGTTGGAGAAGGTGCAAACGGACCTGTCACTCCTGAAGCAGAAAAAATCATGCTTGATAAAAATATTTTAATTATTCCTGACCTGTATCTTAATGCTGGAGGTGTTACTGTTTCATATTTTGAATGGTTAAAAAATCTTTCTCACGTTTCCTTTGGAAGAATGGATAAAAGATATGAAGAACTTGCAAATCTTAATTTTGTCAATGTCCTTGAAGCTACAAGCAACGTCCCATTATCAAAGCTTCAAAGAGATACTCTTATCAGAGGAGCCAGTGAAAAAGAACTGGTCGACTCCGGACTTGAAGAAACCATGATGTCTGCTTATAATGAAATAAGAGAAATTAAAATGAATGACAGTAAAGTAGATTCTCTCAGAACTGCTGCTTTCATTAGTGCTATAAACAAAATCGCTATTTCTTATGCAAATCTAGGAATATTTCCATAAGGAATTTTATATTGTAATACATTTTTTTGACAAATACTTTTTAAAATTCATATTAATAATTATGAATAACAGAGTGGTATATTTTGAAATACCAAGTGATGAGCCTGAGAGGTTGATGAATTTTTTTGAAAAAGTATTTGGATGGGAGTATGAACAATTTGCTGATGATTACTGGTCTGCATTTTCCGGGAATGAAGATACACAGGGTATAAACGGAGCTATAATGAAAAAGAGAGATCAGAAACATACTGTTGTAAATACAATTTCAGTAGATAATATTGATGAATATGTGAAAAAGATAGAATCGAACGGAGGGAAAATTGTCATTCCCAAATTCCCTGTGCCTTCAATTGGCTGGGTACTTTACTTTACTGATCCAGATGGGAACTTACATGGTATTTGGCATGAAGACCGCGATTTAAAATAAATATTTTGATATATAATTTATTTAAAAATTCTTAATTAATTATATAAGCTTTACTCTTTAAGACTTTCCATATTGTTAACTATTCTTATCAATCTGACCAATTTGATTGAGTTAATAATGCTTCAGCAAATCTAAATATATCTTTATGAATATTTCAAATAAATGTCATACCTAAACGAATTATTTAATCTCCAAAAAGGTGAAGACGATAAAGGTAAAACTTTAGACAGCGTTAAGAACAACATTTCTTTTACAGGAGCTAATCTCTGGATACTTGCTTGTGCAATACTGGTAGCTTCGATCGGATTAAATGTAAATTCTACAGCAGTTATTATAGGAGCTATGCTTATATCTCCTTTAATGGGTCCGATTGTTGGTTCGGGTTTTGCTCTGGGAATTTATGACTTTGCTTTATTAAGAAAATCTCTCAGAAATTTATTTATTGCTACAATTGCCGGATTGGTAGTTTCTTTTATTTATTTTTACATAAGTCCTTTCAAAGAAGCTCAGTCTGAAATACTTATGAGGACTGAACCGAATATTTATGATGTTCTCATTGCATTTTTTGGCGGACTCGTAGGAGTAATAGCAGTGACCAGATTAGAAAAAGGAAATCCTATACCCGGTGTTGCAATTGCTACTGCTCTGATGCCTCCACTTTGTACAGCCGGTTACGGACTATCAATTGGTGATGCAAAATTTTTTTTCGGATCTATTTTTTTATACAGCATCAACTGTGTCTTTATATGCATTGCCACTTTTGTTATTGTTAAATATTTAAAATATCCCTCTAAAGAAATTGATATAAAGCAAAGAAAAAAAGTGAAATACAGTATAACTTTAATTGTTGTCCTTATGCTGGTGCCAAGTGCTTACTTTGCTTATAATCTTTATCAGCAGCAGAAATTTTCGCAGTCTGTAAATGATTTTATAAATGAAGAATTTACTTTTAAGGGAAATACAGTTATTTATAAAAAATCAAGTTATGGCAGCGATCCGAAAACAATTGAACTGGCATTTATTTCAAACCTGCCGGATACAACTATCGAAAATGCCAGATCAGAGATGGATAAATACGGTCTTTCAAATACTAAACTTACTGTCATGCAGGACTCAAATATAAATATGAAAAAGCTTAAAAGCGATATTTTAAATGAAGTAAAATCCAGTGAAATACAATTCAGTGAAAAAGATGCCAAAATAAAATTGCTAGAGGATTCGATTACTAAAAATAAATTTGACAATGAACAGATCTTAAAAGAAGTTAATTCTCTCTATCCCGATATAAATTCTATCTCAATTGCCAATCATACTTTCTATACAGAAAATGACACATCAGAATTCAAAGTACCTGTTTTTATTTATAATATTGAAAAAGATTTAAAGCCTTCCGATAAAATTAAACTTCAGGACTGGCTTAAGAGCAGACTAAATCTGGATAGTCTTGAGATGTATAAAAAAGATTAAAACTTCTCGATGTATAAAGCAAAGTATCTTTAAGTAATTAAATTAATAAACCATTGCAATAATTGGCGGGAAATTTAACTAACTAAATAAATTATAAATGAAAAAATTTACAATTGCTTTAATTCTATTGATATCGATGTTCAGTTTTTCTAAACTTATTTTAGCGCAGGGTCTCGACACCTTGAAAGGAGCTTCTCCTTTTACAGCCGGGCATTACGTTCCGGGTATCTGGGATATAAGAGACTATGCAACTCCCCCACCCGGATTTTATGTGCTTGATTATAATATGTTTATCAGCGGGAAAAAATTTTTTAACAGTGATGGAAATCAGGTGACTGAGATAGTTCGTCAAAACAGTAAGACATCTTTAGATATTGATATAAACGGATATGTAAACATTCCCACATTTTTTTATGCTTCACCTTTTAAATTACTTGGCGGTACTTACCTCGCTGCATTTACACCTCCATATTCTACAGTTAATATTGATCTGGCTTATGATGCAATTGCAAAAGTATTCATAGATACGATAACTAAAGATGGAGGTGTAAACGGAAATGTCAGCGGATTCAGTGATATGACATTTATGCCTATTGGTTTAAGCTGGGCATCGGAAAATTTGAATTTAACTTTAGCATATTCAGTGGTTGCTCCGACAGGAAGTTATACTCCCGGCGGCAGTGACAATGTAGGACTCGGATACTGGACAAATATGTTTCAGGCATTTGGATATGTATATCCTATGAAGATCAAGGGAAAGTCAAGTCAGGCAATGGCTATTATGGCTTCACTTACTTATGAAATGAATAGTAAAATTAAAGATGTCAATGTTTCCCCGGGTAACAGGCTTACTGTCGAATATGGAATAAGTCAATATCTGAGTCCAAGATTTGAAATTGGAATAATGGGCGGATACAATTTCCAGATCACAGATGATACCGGTACTGATGTGTGGTGGGATCCATCGGTTCACGACCAGCTTGGATATGTAAGTTTTCAGATAGGAGCATGGCCGGTAACGAACAAACTTTATACCGCTTTAAAATATAATGTAGATTATGGAATGAGACAAAGAATCAAACAGCACAACTTCCTGTTTAATCTAATATATGAGACAGGTTGGCTGACAGGGAAATGATCGTGATCCAATTTGTTAATCTAAAAATTGGATATTCAAAATTTTCTTCATCAGTTATATCTTAAACTTGAAATCTATTTAATATATTTGTAATAAATTTAAAGCACTAAGAAATTTAAAAATCTTAGTACTATAATTATTAAAAGTTTTCTGAATTATTTTATTTTCTCAAACCTTGCCTGAAAAAATCTAAGATACTTAGGCTCAAATGTAAGCTTTAATCCTTTTATTTTTTTTCTGTAAGAATAAACTTCTTCTACTGACTCAGCGACTACATCCATATGTGCCTGAGTATAAACACGCCTGGGAATAGTAAGTCTAACCAGTTCAAGCTTCGGAAAATAATTTTCACCGGTCTCCTTATTTCTTCCTGCCGAGACAATTCCTCTTTCCATACTTCTAACACCTGAATCTAAATAGATCTCAGCAGCAAGTGTCTGAGCAGGAAATAAAGACTGATGTATATGAGGCAGAAATTTTTTGGCATTCAGAAAAATACCATGACCTCCAATAGGTTTTACTATCGGTACTCCATATTCCTGAAGTTTATTTCCCAGATACTCAACCTGACCGATCCTTGCTCTGATATGATCATCGTTTACAGATTCACCAATTCCAATTGCCATAGCTTCCATATCTCTTCCTGCAAGACCACCGTAAGTATGAAGTCCTTCATAAACGACGACTAAATTACTCGCCTCTTCATATATTTTTTTACTGTTCATAGCAAGAAATCCTCCGATATTTACAAGTGCATCTTTCTTAGCACTCATCGTAGCACCGTCTGTAAGATCACATATTTCCTTTACTATTTCAGCAATTGTTTTATCAGAATAACCCTTTTCTCTAATCTTATTAAAATATGCATTCTCAGCAACTCGTGTCATATCATGAATTATTAGGATACCATGCTTCTTTGTAAACGCCCGAAGTTCTTTAAGATTTGAAATTGAAATAGGCTGACCTCCTGCCATATTTACAGCAGTTGCAATACACACGTATGGAATTCGATTTGCACCAAATTCTCTTATAAGTTTCTCAAGTTTTTCAATACTTACATTTCCTTTAAAAGGATGTAAACTATCAGGGTCATGAGCTTCATCTATAATTATATCAGCAAACGTACCGCCTGCAAGTTCCTGATGAAGGCGTGTAGTTGTGAAATACATATTGCCCGGGATAATGTCTCCCTTTTTAATAAGTATCTTTGAAATAATATTTTCAGCTCCCCTGCCCTGATGAACAGGTATTACATATTTATATCCGTAATATTTTCTTACTGCTTTTTCCAGATTGTAAAAATTTTCACTACCCGCATATGCTTCATCTCCTAACATCATTCCAGCCCATTGCCTGTCACTCATGGCAGATGTGCCACTGTCAGTAAGAAGGTCAATATAAACTTCACGCGACTTTAACAGAAAAGTATTATACCCGGCTTTTACTATTGCAGATTCTCTTTCTTCTTTAGAAGTCATTTTTAAAAGCTCAACCATTTTTATTTTGTATGGCTCAGCCCATGAATGCTTGATCTTTGATTTCTTCATAAATTAAATTTAAAATTTTTCAATAAATTTTTATTACTCAAAATAAATTTTTTGTGGATTATGTAATATGATTTATATCATTGGAATCACATCAGTCCAAAACGTTTAGTTACAAAATTCAAGATTCATTATTTTCTACTTACTTTTTTTTAACGACCCCCGATAGGAACACTCGAGGGCAGGCTCAAAAGTAACAAAAAAAGTCGCCCGCGGTGATAAATTGCCGGAAATTCTGAGCAATGCCTACAAAAATATAAACTCCTCATCCGTTAGAAAAACACTAACGGATTCGTCAAACAGTATATTTTTGCTTAACGCCATTGCTCAGAATTTCTAATCGGCAATTTATCACAGGCGGGTTATTCTATATAAGTTAATTATCAGAATTAAACTGAGGTTTGGTTTTTTATTTTAAACAATAGATAGCTTTTTAAAAATAAATTAAACTATCATTTACATTTGAAAATGTTTTGGGCACTAATGCAATGGAATATATTAGATTGAATTGAATTGAATTGCAGAGTGCTATAAAAAAAATGGATGACTGATATATTCAGTCACGCATTTTTTATAAATTTAAGCAAAACTATTTTGATGTTTCCGCAGAGTCACGTAATCTTCGGACTCTGCGGAATGTTGTAAAAAAAATGGATGGCAGTTTAAAACTATCACCCATTTTAATTATACAAATTTTATAATGTCTATTCTACAAGTTTTTTATATCTCACTCTTTTTGGCTCGACATAGCCAAACTTTTTCTTCTTATATTCTTCATATTCAGAATAGCCGCCTTCGAAATAATCGACAACCGAATCTCCTTCAAATGCAAGTATGTGTGTAGCCACTCTATCTAAAAACCATCTGTCGTGAGAAATTATAACCGCACATCCAGCAAAGTTTTCTAGACCTTCTTCTAATGCTCTCAATGTATTCACATCAATATCGTTAGTAGGTTCGTCAAGCAAAAGTACATTAGCTTCTGATTTCAAAGTAAGCGCAAGATGAAGTCTGTTCCTCTCTCCTCCTGAAAGCATACTTACTTTTTTCCCCTGATCTGCGCCAGCAAAATTAAACCTTGCGACGTAAGCTCTTGAGTTATACTGCTTTCCTCCGAGCTCAATAAATTCATTTCCCTCTGAGATCACTTCCCATACAGTTTTTTCAGGATCGATATTCGCATGTGCCTGATCTACGTATCCGATATTTACAGTTTCACCAACATCAAATTTTCCGTTGTCAGGAGTTTCTGTGCCAAGTATCATTCTGAATAATGTTGTCTTTCCTGTGCCGTTAGCTCCAATGATACCTACTATTCCGGCAGGGGGAAGTGAAAAATTCAGTTTCTCATACAATAGTTTTTCACCAAATGATTTACTCACATCAAGTGATTCAATTACTTTATTTCCAAGTCTCGGACCGTTCGGAATAAATATCTCAAGCTGTTCCTCTTTTTTCTTTGTATCTTCATTCAGCATTTTATCATAAGCCTGAAGTCTCGCTTTGGATTTTGCATGTCTAGCCTTAGCTGACATTCTCACCCATTCTAATTCATGCAGCAAAGTCTTCTGTCTTTTACTTTCCTGTTTCTCTTCCATTGCAAGACGTTTGGTTTTCTGATCAAGCCATGAGGAATAATTTCCTTCCCACGGAATTCCCTCTCCCCTGTCCAACTCAAGTATCCAGCCTGCAACATTGTCAAGGAAATATCTGTCGTGAGTGATCGCAATTACTGTTCCTTTGTATTGCTTCAAATGTTGCTCAAGCCAGTCGATAGATTCAGCGTCGAGATGGTTTGTTGGTTCGTCGAGTAAAAGAATATCCGGCTCTTTAAGAAGAAGTCTGCAAAGTGCAACTCTTCTTCTTTCACCACCTGAAAGATTTTTCACAGAGGTATCGCCTTCAGGAGTTCTGAGCGCATCCATTGCTCTTTCAAGTTTTGCGTCAAGTTCCCAGCCGTTCATATGCTCGATCTTTTCAGTAAGCTCACCTTGCTTTTCAATCAGCTTAGTCATTTCATCATCATCCATCGGCTCGGCGAATTTATTATTTACTTCTTCATACTCTTTTAATACATCAACAACTTCCTGCACGCCTTCCTGTACTATTTCTTTTACAGTTTTAGTTTCATCAAGTTCAGGATCCTGTGAAAGATATCCGATGGAATAATCCTTTGTGAAATGAACTTCACCTTCGAATTTTTCTTCAATGCCTGCAATGATCTTCAGCAATGTAGATTTTCCTGAACCGTTAAGACCGATGATGCCGATCTTTGCTCCATAAAAAAATGAGAGGTAAATATTTTTTAACACCTGCTTCTGCGGCGGGAAAGTCTTGCTGACTCCCACCATTGAGAATATAATTTTGTTATCTGACAATTTATTTTTTTAATTTAATTTTTGGTAAGTGACAATATAGTGATTTGAGGAAAGAGGTTTAAGTTTAATTTGGGGTATATTCATTTTTTTAAAATATTCTTAATTCCATAAGATAGAAATTAAGCATAGACTTTTGTATTATAAAAAAATATAATGAAGATATAAAAAAATTAATTGAGGTTTTAATAATGAAAAAGTTTAATCTTATTATTTTAGTATTCAGCATACAAGTATTAAGTTCAACTGCTTTTTCCCAAAGCGGATGGTATTGGCAAAATCCGCTGCCAACAGGAAATGTAATGCATTCCGTACATTTCTCAGACAGCAATACGGGCTGGGCTGTGGGAAGTGGAGGGACAATTCTAAAAACAGAAAATGGCGGATCAAACTGGACTTATCAATCAAGCTATACAAACTACGATTTGAATTCAGTTTTTTTTATCGACAACAATACCGGTTGGGTTGTAGGAGATCATGCAAGAATTCTCAAAACAACAAACGGAGGTATAGACTGGACTTCACAAAATACAGGGATAATTTATGAATTAAATTCAGTTTTTTTTATTGATAGTAATACTGGTTGGATTGTGGCTGATTTTGCTAAAATTCTCAAAACAACAAATGGTGGTTTAAATTGGTCACCTCAGGAAAATCCTTCTCTTCGTAGTGAGTTATCTATATATTTCATAGACTATAATACCGGTTGGGCTGTAGGTGATGGAATAATAATAAAAACAACAAATGGTGGGACAAACTGGTTTTTTCAAACAAATCATATCAATGGTTATTTCACTTCAGTTTACTTTACAGATAGTTATACAGGCTGGACTGTTGGCAGTAAAGGAGTAATTTGCAGAACAACAGATGGAGGAACAAATTGGATAACAAATATAAGTGGTGTAGATAATAATTTAGAGTCGGTAAATTTCATTGACAGTAACACTGGTTGGATTTCTGGTGATCAAGGAATTATTATCAAAACAACAAATGGTGGTATAAATTGGATACCTCAAAATAGTGGTACAACACTTTCTCTTGAGTCAGTGTATTTTACGGACAGTAACTCGGGCTGGGCAGTAGGAAATTCCGGTATTATGCTAAATACAACAAATGGTGGAAATGACTGGACGGCTCAATCAAGCGGGACAATTCCAATATTAGAATCAGTTTGTTTTTCGGACAGCAATACAGGCTGGACTGTAGGTACATCAGGTATAATTCTCAAAACAACAAACGGTGGTTTGAACTGGTTAACTCAAACAAGCGGAACAACTGAATGGCTGCTGTCAGTATTTTTCACAAATTCCAGCACTGGCTGGGCAACTGGTTTTCAGGGCACTATTCTAAAGACAACTAACGGTGGAGATAATTGGATACCTCAAATCAGCGGGACTCAAAACTATCTTTCATCAGTTTACTTTACAGATGACAACACAGGTTTTATTGTGGGTTCAGGTCTCGGCTTTATAATTCTTAAAACAACAAACGGCGGAAATAGCTGGGCAGATATTAACAGCGGAATAGGTTATTCTTTTTATTCAGTATATTTCACAAACAACAATACTGGCTGGATAGCTGGATTTCCTGGAATAGTTTTAAGGACTACAAACAGTGGATTTAGCTGGAGTACTCAAATGAGTGGAGAATATGTAGCATATGTTTCGTTAAATTTCGTGAATAGTAACACAGGCTGGGTTTTAGGATATGTGCCTGGAGGTCCTTTGAAATTTTACAAAACAATAAATAGCGGTATTGAATGGACACCTCAAGCTATTGGAACATCCTTTCAATTGAATTCGATTTTTTTCACAAACAGCGAAACAGGCTGGGCAGTTGGTTATGGAGGTTTAATTCTCAAAACTACTAACGGCGGTTCAAACTGGATAACTCAAAAAAGTGGTACTAATAATTACTTGAATTCAGTTTATTTAACAGACAGCAACACAGGCTGGATAGTCGGTGAAGACGGAACAATTCTCAAGACAACTGACGGAGGCGGACCGGTAGGAATTCAAACTATTTCAACTGAAATACCTAATGAATTTAGTCTGTATCAAAATTATCCAAATCCATTTAATCCAAATACAAAGATAAGTTACGAGCTACGATATACAAGTGATGTGAAGCTAAAGGTTTATAATGTATTAGGAAATGAAGTTGTAACTTTAATTAATGAACAGCAAAATGCGGGAACATATCAGGTTGATTTTGACGGTAGTAATTTGCCAAGCGGAGTTTATTTTTATAAAATAGAAACAGGAGATTTCATGGATACAAAGCGTATGGTTTTGTTGAAATAAAAATATTGATTTAAAATTCAGATTTAATATGCGCTCTCAAAGTCTTCACTGCATCAGTGATCCTCGGTCCGGGTCTGAACATAATATCATCATCTATAAAAATTAAATTACCATTCTTAATTGCGTCAGAATTGTAAAGCTTATCAGTCAATTCTTTTTTATAAATTTCAATCTTTTCTGTATCGAGTGTATCAGCAGGAAAAATAATGTACGCGGGATTTTTGCTGACGACGTCCTCATAATTTATCACAGGATATTCCTGATCTTCTTCTGAATAAATATTCTTCAGACCTGCGAGCAATGCAATTTCATTTATAAAAGTATTCTTATTCGTTGTCATCATCGGATTAATTGCTATCAGAATCAATACTGTTTTCTCTTTCTTTTGAACTGATGAAGGGTCTTTATATTTTAATTGATCCGAAATAGAATTAAAAAGTATGTTAGCATTATCTTCCCTGTTTGTGATCATGCCGATATCATTGATCATTTTAAAAATTCCTTCAATATCCTTTGCATGAGAAAGAAATAAATTATAGCCCATATTTTTCAGCGACTGATAAGTAGGATTATTCGAAGACTCTACATTTACAATAATCAGATCAGGCTTAAGGGATGAAATGATTTCATAATCGGGGCTGAGATAGCTGCCGGTATTAGTTTTTGATTTTGCATCTTCAGGATAATCACAAAACTCTGTAACACCATATAATAATGTATCTGCACCTAATGCATAAATGGTTTCAGTAATATTCGGACCGAGTGAAATTATTCTTTCGGGGTGTGATGAAAATTTTACATCTATACCTGCGTCATCTTTTACAGAAAATTTCTTTTCAACTTTTTCGGGAGTTTTGGTGCAGGAGAATAAAAGTAAACTGAATGCAAATGCGAATATTAAAAATTTAATTTTATGATGATCGATTAGGAATTTTTCAGACAGCAACTTGTGAAGTTTATTTTTTGATTAAGTTTTCAATATGATTGCCTCAAAGACTCGAAGACTCAAAGAATTTTATTATAAAAAATTTTCAACATTTCTACTAACTATTAACTACTAAATGTTTTTACGTTTTCAGCTTTTTCTTTTTTGCTGCCGGAAATAATACATTATTCAGAATTAATCTGTATCCGGGTGAATGTGGAAATTCTTTTAGTTCGGTCTTTGGATCACCGACTGCATGCTGATAATCCTCGGGATCATGTCCGCCATAGAATGTAAATGTTCCCCTGCCGTAATTTCCGTGAATGTATCTGACATAATCCGTTCCGTCTTTTAAAGCCATTACAGTTACATTTTTCTTCAATAAGTTTTTCTGAAAGCCTGTAGTCTGTCCAAGGAAACCATTGATAACTGCTGTATGACACTGAGTAAGCATTGAAGGAACGGGATCATACTTTGCTGAAAATTCAACCAAACTAAAATTGTCATTAAACTGACCCATCTGCAAAAGCTGACCGGTCACATCAATATTCGAATATTCATAAACAAGCGGATTCAGATCGACAGTAAAATTTTCAAATGCAAGACATTCAGTAAAATCGAGTTTACTGTTTGCCTGAGGATCGGCAGGATCACCGTCATAAATTGATTCACAAATATCTGTGAACTGTGCAGCAAGTGCTATATCATAAGTATCAGTCGCCGAGCACATTGTAAATAAAAAACCTCCATTGGCAATATACTCTTTGAGCTTTTTTACAACTGCAAGTTTTAATTGTGAGACTTTTTTATATCCGAGTTTAGCTGCCATATCTTCGTTGATCTTTTGCTGATTCAGATACCATGGAGCTGAGCCGTATGACGCAAAAAATTTTCCATACTGACCTGTAAAATCTTCATGATGCAAGTGAAGCCAGTCATAGCCTTTTAGTTTGTCGGTAAGAACTTCCTCATCCCAGAGTTTATCATAAGGAATCTCTGCATATTCCAAAACCATCTGAACAGCATCATCCCACGGTAGAGCATTTGGCGGAACATACACAGCGATCTTAGCAACCTTTTCCAGTCTTACTACATCAGTATTATTCTCTTCATTTTTGGAATCGGAATAAACCTGAGCAGTCATTGTACCGTCGAGCAGTTCGTATGAAACACCTTTCGTTTTGCATTCTTCTTCAAGTGTAGTCGAATATCCAAACATGAATGAGCCGCCTCTGTAATTCAAAAGCCAGTCAACTTCTTTTGTATTCATTAAATGTCTGTATGCAATTCCGTAAGCTTTTAGATGATCTGACTGAGTGGATTCCATTGGTATCAGTAATTTTACCTGTGTGAAAGCCGGAAGTACAAAAAGGAATGAAATTAGTAGTATTAAAAAATTTTTGAATCTGTTATTATACATTTTTACTTTTTGGGTCATAAACTTATAGGTCGAATTTATTTTTTAAAATATGTTAATTCGTAAAATTAATAGAAACGTAATTATTTTTTTTTGTAACAATACTTTTCTATTAATGTTTAAAAATATTTAAAAATAATTAATTTTTTTGTGAATATCTTAGCTATCGAAACTTCATGTGACGAAACATCTGCAGCAGTATTGGAGAATGAGAATGTACTTTCCAATATAATTTCATCACAGATCTCTCATGGAAAATTTGGAGGCGTAGTACCTGAACTGGCATCCCGCGAACATTTAAGCAACATTACAAAAATTGTAAGTGAATCTTTAGAAACATCAGGTAAGCTTATTAAAGATATAGATATTATAGCTGCCACTTCAGAACCCGGATTGATTGGTTCATTATTAATTGGAATGAATTTTGCGAAATCATTAGCATTCACACTTGATAAACCTTTTATTCCTGTTAATCATATTCAGGCACATCTTTATTCGAATTTTCTGAATGGTCAGAAATATGAATTTCCCTTTATTGGGCTGATAGTATCAGGCGGTCATACCTTACTTATATTAGTTGAGGATTTTTTCAAACACAAAATTATCGGATATACAGTTGACGATGCAGCAGGTGAAGCGTTTGACAAAACAGCTAAACTTCTCGGGCTTGGATATCCGGGCGGACAGATGATCGATAAATTTGCAAAGGAAGGAGATAAAGACTTTCATAAGTTTCCACTTGCAATAGTAAGAGACAGCGAATTCAATTTTTCCTTTTCGGGAATAAAAACATCAGTACTTTATTTTCTGAGAGAAATTGATTTTGAAAATATAAAAAATGATAAACTTGTTTCAGACATTGCCGCTTCCTTTCAGGAAGCTGCAACGGAAAGTCTTTTCAAGACTACATTAAAAGCGGCTAAGAAATTTGGCATTAAAATTATTTCAATCTCAGGAGGTGTATCCGTGAACAGCAGATTAAAGGAAAAATTTAATGAGCTAAAAAATTCAGGCTACAGCATCTATTTCCCAAAACCCGAATACTCATCTGACAATGCAGCAATGATAGGCATTACAGCTTTTTTTAAATATAAATATTCTCAAAATACATTAGATGCAATAGATACAAATTATTTTGAGAATGAATCATTAACTCATTTAGCTAAACCCAGATTGGATTATGAAGCATTTTAAATTCAGTAAACTATTTATAATATTAATTGCAGTTAAAATAATTTTCTCAGTTTACGGCTGTGATAAAATCAGTCAGGGACTACAGAGAAGCAAATTTGAATTTCTTTACAGGATGAATAACGATGTTTCTTTACTGAGAGAATATACTGCTGGAATTAATAAGATTGAAGATCTGAAATTTTTTGAATCAAAGATCAATAATCTATATGCATCAGTAAATAAAATGGAAACTGTAAAAAACTATGGTGAATCCGATGCTTTAAAGGAGCAATTATTAAATCTGATAGACAGTGACTTAGAAGCAGTTAAAATTTTAAAAGATAAAAATCTGCCTGCTGACCAAGTGATAAAGGATGAATTTGAAGTTCAGATGATGAAAGACAATGTAAGTAGTTTTATCGAATATCTGAATGCTGAGATAGTTAAAGTCGGAAAAGAGTAATTTATATCTGTCTTTGTTATATTATTTCAAAACTACCAGTTTCATAACCTCAGACTCAAGCTGCACTGAACCAGTTACAGAAAGTTTATAGAGATAAGTTCCATTTGCAATAAGATCCCCGTCGCTGTCTTTGCCGTCCCATGTGATCGTGTTAAACCCTATATTCACAGGAATTTCGATCTCTTGTATAAGTCTGCCTGCAATAGTATAAATTTTAATCATGCCTTTCCCCGGATTCTCAAAACCTGTGACATCAAACATAAAACTCGTTTCTGATCTCATAGGATTCGGATAATTAGTAAGATCACCAATTGATAATTCATCAGTGACATTCAGCACAAAATCTGTAGTATCAAATGAGCCGTCTTTATTACCGGTTATTATCTTTAGAAGATTTTCACCTTTATTCAGATCGGGATTAAAATTAATCTCGTTACTGAAAGTGAATTTTTTGATTAAACTCTTTTCACTTTTAGAAATACGATCTGAATTTCTATCTGCCGTTGATTTATTATTAATACTAATTCCATTCAGATAAATATCTTTGAGATCATTATAATGATCAGAGTTATTCAGATCAGGATCATTTTTTACAATTATTTTTACTTCAGGATTAAGACTCACAATATCTCCGCTATGAATTTTCCTGCCGTCACTAAATATATCCAGACCGGCTGCAGAATTCTGTTGACCGGGCAGCATATTAAAATACACAAAAT
The DNA here is from genome assembly GCA_049293015.1 of Ignavibacteria bacterium. Lineage (GTDB taxonomy): Bacteria > Bacteroidota > Ignavibacteria > Tepidaquicellales > Tepidaquicellaceae > UBA2330. The sequence goes on along the minus strand of JBATSB010000182.1, from coordinate 6,978 downwards.
TATTATAAGTAAAGGCTTCGTTTAAATTTCCCTTTGGCAGGATCTCTACAAAGAAAGTTTCATCATTTGAAATATTATATCTCAAATTTGGAATTTTAAATTTTGATTCATGTGAAATATTTCCATTGATCTGAATTGGATTATTTATAGTATCAGTTTTAATCAGAACATTATTCAGATCTTTAAGATAATACACTTTGGCTACATAACCTGGAATGTATAAATCTCCTGCATTATAAATTTTGAAACCTACTTTGACTTCTTTTCCTGAGACTGCAACAGAGTCTGATTTCCAGAGTCCGTCAAGTTCAGCTATCATCTCAGCCGGACTTTTATATAATAGTTTAAACGAATTAAGCACAGGAGATTTATTTCCGGTAATTGTATCAATGCTGAATTTTCCTACTAAATTTAAATTTGGATAAATGACAGCATTGATGGAAGAGATATCAGTATTATTATTAGTGGAAATATTCTGAAGCAGGAGATCTGAATTTCCATCAGACTTTATTCCATACACATCAAATAAAATTTTGTTAGATGGAAGTAAAGTATTATTCCATGAAAAACTCTGCCATTGTTTTGCAGGACCGGCACTAAAGTTAACAGTTCCAGTTGACTGTCTGAATTTTTTATTTTGCGAAGATATTGATTCAGTCCATACTGAGACGTATTTATTGAAATTTTCTGAAACATCTGACTGCTGAGCACCCAGATATCCAATAAAACTCCATGTATCAAAAAAACCAATTCTTACATTTGAGTTATTGAGTTTAGTACTTCCAAACTGTGCAAACTTTGCAATAGTATTTGCATTGAGTAAAAAAGTATTTGCTACATAAGATGCATTGAGTCCCATTAAATAATGTGACGTGTCAAAAGTATTCAGAAAATTAATTATTGAATCATTAGAATTTGAAAAGGTCATTTTGAAATTTCTGTGTTGAAGAATCGCTCCGTCAAGTTTTCTTACTTTAAGTAAATTGAGTCCGGTATTCCCGCCTCCATCAATATGAATACTTTTAGCAAGTACAGAAAAATGAGAAGCTTCAGAACCACTGCTACCTAATGACCTTACAATCATGTCTCCATAAAAATCATTTATTTTTAATCCGCTTGAATTATTTTCAGTATTATAGGAAACATTATTCAATTCATAAGAGGGAAACTGCTGAGAATTTATTTTATAAATTACAGTACTTGTGTCAAGAATATTTTCACCATCCTTTTCATTTGCATTTGAAGATGTAAACTGCGGGTTATATTTAAACATCTGAACAGCCGACCATCCTGAACTATCGCCATTCACCACTGAATTTGTCCGCCAGAAATAAAGCTTTGATGTATCTTTTACAGGCAGCAGAGTTTTGAATTTTGTGACAACTCCCTGCGGTGCATTATTAACAAACATCTGCTTAACGGGTGAATTAAATTTATCTGTTGTATCTGTCTGCAGTAAAAGTGTTATTGCTTTTTCATTCTTTTTGATAAATGGATTAAGACCTATATATTCCACACTATCATTTTTTTCAACTGAATTTAAAACAGGTTTATATGGGACAAACGAAATATTATTAATATTTAAATTAAATATCAGTGTGTTGTTATTTTTATTTTCATCCGGATAATAATTAAAATTATCTACAATAAACTTTATCTGATACTGTCCTTTAGAATCAAGTTTAAAATCATAGGAAAGAGTATCATTGCTGCTGAAATTATATAATATATTTTCTTTATAAAAATATTTTTGATAGTTTTTGAGAATGCTCATTGAGACACTAACAGAATCTGAATTCAGACCAAAGTTTTTAGGATAGAATTTTAGATTTACCGGTTCATTTATCGACGGATTTTTTTTCGATAGTAAATAATCATCAGAAGAAATTGAGAACTCAGGTTGATTTGGTAGTTGTAGCTTCAAAGCCGGGTCACCCATAAGAGTATAACAGTTTATAGTATGTCTGATAGAAAATCCCAATGAATCTGCTTTGATTATATTATTTGCATAAGAAATAATATCGCCGACTCTTCTTATAGTGTCTTTTGCAAATGCTCTATATATATTTGCGTTGAGCCAGGATCCGGAATACACGAATCCCCACCCTGAAGAAGCAAAAAACGCAACTGCTCCTCTGTTGTTTTTGTTCACAAATTTTTCTCCAAAAGATCTGAATTTTGGTTCGCCTGTTTTCCCTGTATAACATGTCATGCTGAAAACTACTGGAAACTTTCCGTTATTATTCAACACATCAGGATCTCTCATTGATACTTCCCAATCCTGACTGCCTGCATGCCCAATGAAATTAACAGCTATAGTTCCCCTGTCTATTTGATTTTTTACTGAATCAGAAATATTAAAAGTAAGTGCACCGTTAAGATCATATCTCATTATTCGAACCGGATTCCCTTTTAAAGGATTTGGAAGTATATGAGGATTGATAAGCGAGTCATTTAGTTGAGAATTAATCAACTCTTGTTCTGATTGATTTACACCGCCTCCGATAAATGTAAAATCTTTTGACCATGACTGAGGAGGCATTGTTTCATAACTGATAATATTATTTACCATACTTTGAGCTTCAGTTACATTCAAAGCAGGTAATCTTCCAATAGATATCTGATTGTAAAATGTAAATGTTCCTGTATTCACATTAGAATAAAAATTATCCGAAGAAGGATTTCCTTTTACAGGAATAAAATTTTCAGAGTAAATAGTAGCATCCGAACTTTTTTTCGGATCGAGTGAACCTCTTCCAAAGAGACAAACATATTTAATTCTTGGCTGCTGCCAGTTATAAAAAATATGTCTGTTAAAATTTTTTATTGCATCAGGGCTTTCAATTCCATAATTAAAAATGTCATATATATCCTGTATTTCTGCCTTCTTTACTCTGAAGTTATCATATGTTTCACGGTGATTCTGAAGTTGAAGTACCTGCGATTCAAATATTTTCGGATAAATAATAAGATAGTCGACTCCGTTCGAAGAAGAAACGAGATCAGGTACCTGTCTCTGGATTATTCTGACAGGTTTTTTGGTAATAAAATTATTTGTGATCTCAATACTGGAATTTTGTTTTGCTGAGAAAATAAGAGTATCGGCACTATTTGAATAAGATGAAATTCTAATGTTACTAGAAACATCATAAATAAAAGTTTGATTACCCGGATTAAATCCTGAAACTCTAATCTTTCTTGACGTTGTATCTTCACCGATGAGTTTCATTTTAGCAAAATTATTTCTGAATTTTAATTTTTGAGGATATTTAAATTCGAAAAGATCAAAGAACATTGTACCTGAAAATCCACCTGAAGAAGTATATTTAGCAGTAGCAGTATTAAACGTTGAATCATAAAGCATATTGGCGGGGAAAGTTACTGTAGTATCAATTCTGTTAAAATCATTTCTTACAATATTTGTAATGACATTTCCATTGATCATAATTTCGACGCTATGCTCATTGTTAACAGTAAAACTGGCACTTTGCGGATATGCAAATATTCTTAGGGAGACATCGGCGGAATTCCTGTTTAAGAGAGGTAAAGAAAAAGTATCTGATAAAGATTGTCCATTATATAAAAGATTCCAGTACCAAGACTCTCCTAAATATCTTTCATTTGTAAAATTACTGAAATCATTTGCACTTGCACTCTGACCAATCCAGTAAATTTTATCTTTTTCGAGGTGAAGGATTTGTTCAGAATAATTCTGCAGATAATTAACCTGTGCATTGTAAGAAGAATTTCCCATTCTTAAGCCGTTTGCTCCGCCCCATTCTATCCAGTAAACATTTGTATCTGAATTCAGATCATACCATTCATTGGTTGTAAACATAAACTGGTTATCTGCATTATAAACATTGGACAGACCGCCGTAATTTCTTTTGCCATAAAAGTCTACATAATCAGAATCATTAAATAAGCCGTCAGATTCACCTTTAAAATATACAGGTTTTTGTTCACCTAAATTATAAATTTTTACAGTCCTGGGATCAACAGAATTTGTATTTATGCCTGCGTTAGTAAAATCGGATTTTGATATTCTGTAAATTCCATCATCAGCAATAAACAATTTAAGATAAGTTTTATTTGGAGTGATCCAATTAAAATTTTGAGCGAAGGTAAAATCAGGAAAAGCAATAAAAATTATAATGAGAAGCAGAAAATTTTTCAATTTCATATACTGGGTTTTGCTTTATTAAAATAATGTATGAAGTTAAATATTCACCTCCTTAAAGATTTAAAAATTATTTAATACTCTATTAGCAAATTAATTATTATTACTTAGAATTAAAACTGTTTTTTAATTTCACTTTAAAATAAATTACTTAATCAAAGAAATTTTAATAGACTTGCCGGATCCGATAAAGTTCATTTTAGAGAAATAAATTCCGCAGCATAGAGATGCAGCAATATAATGTATAGAATGTGAACCGGCAGTTTTAAATTCACTTAAAATTTCAGAGATGAATTGCCCTTTTAGAATCATACAGTTCGATCAACACATTTCCATGTATTGGAATTTCATATTTGAATGAAGTTTCAGGATTAAATTGATTTGGAAAATTCTGATTCAGATAAAATTTTTCCGGATCTTAATTTATAATGTTATTAATATTTGTCAGACCTGCAGATCTAACTACAAACAATCCGTTTAAAATATCTGAGGTGCTTATCTTACCGTACGGAAATAAATACATAGCCCAGCAGCCTTCGTACATTTTCGAATTAACTTGTTGTCTGGTGCCATAGCTTGCGACTTCTTCAGGATTTACAGGAACAGAAATGTCAAGGATCCTGACTCCTGAAGAATAATGAGCAACTATGGCATAGATTCCATAAATTTCAACATTGTGAATAATTGAAGCTGTAATAACTGTCGGCTGCCAGTTTCTGACAAAAGTTATATTTTCAATGTTTTCTATATTATAAATTTCCAGCTTATCTGGTACTTCATTTTGATCAAAAAACGTAACTTGATTTGGTATCATATGATACTTTTTATCTGACAGGATCCAGTAAAGGAATTGGTGGAGGAGTTGATTTTGTAACCATGAAACATAATCAAAGTTATTTGCTTGATCACTCTTTACTACTGAAAGGATATTATAATAGCAGCACAAATATAAATGTATCTGATACGATCAAAGTATTTATCGGGAACTTGAGTTAACCATACAATGATATTGATTCGACAGAATCTTTATCCGGATCTTCGGGAAATTTACTTTTGTACTTTAGAAATGATCAGAATAACAGAATTATTTTTTAGTTGTAGATCTTAGAAATACAGTGAAAACCTGCAGTTCGTCTGCTGTTAATTTTGAATCTGCTGGAATGATATATGATTTTACAAATTCGGTAAACAAAGCTTACGGAAACAATCTAACTCTTCAAGGCAGTAGGTATTGTTTTTATTCGGGAGATATAAATAAGGATGATGTAATTGACGTTAAAGATCTTGGTAATATAGACAATGCAAGTTTTAATTTTTTACAGGATATAGTTAGAGGATATATACGGAGACGAAGTAGCAGATCTGACATATCTCGAAATAACTGATAATAACTCATTTAATTTTATTTCGACTAAGAGACCTTAAACATAAATGAAACTCATTTTTATAGAAGCCGGACTATATAGTCAGGATTTAGTACTGTAATTGACTATTTGAACAATCATTTAATTCCGGATAAATTTTGAAACAGAATTTACAGAAGACGAAACCTGACGGGTTTGGAAAGTACATTATTAAATTTATATTTAATTTGTTAAACCCGTCAGGTTTTGTACCATCGAAACCTGACGGGTTTGGAAAGTACATTTTTAAATTTATATTTAACTTGTTAAACCCGTCAGGTTTTGAAAAATGAACCCGACTGAACTCATACATGCTCCCCGTTTTGTTTGCTTTATTTTCATCATCTTCCGGATAAATATCTTTAACCCAAAACCACACTTGATAAAAAAAAAGCCGGACATCACTGCCCGGCTTTCATATATATTGATTAATATACTATCACTATTTTATTTCAATAATGACATTTTCATTACTTTACTTATACCGTTGAATTCGATCTTGTAGAAATAAATTCCACTCGACAAACTCGATCCATTGAAATCTACTGTGTAATATCCTGCATTTTTATATCCCTGAGTTAGAACAGAAACCAGCTTACCATTAATATCATAAACTGAAAGTTTTACATTTCCGTCAACCGGTAAATTGAATTCAATCTTAGTAGAAGGATTAAATGGATTTGGATAATTTTGTGATATTGTGAAATTACCAGGTGTTCCTATAATTACTTCATTTTCAAGATTGAAATATTCAAAGTTACCATTAAAATCAATCTGTTTCAATCTGTAATTATAAGTTCCACTATTTAAGTTCTTATCAACAAAACTATAACTTCTTGGTTCTGCTGAATTACCGCTTCCGTTTACAGAACCGACTTTTGACCATTCTGTGTTAATAGTTGAACGTTCAATATCAAATCCGGAATTATTTGTTTCTGAGGAAGTAGTCCATGAAAGAGTTACATTCTTTTCAGAGACCAATGAAACAAACGAATTTAATTCAACTGGAAGTGGATCATCCCATGTTATTAAAACAGTATCAACGAGATTACCTGTCGATCCAATTATAGTATCCTTTCCTATATTAGTTCCTGTATAACAATACTGAGCTATTCCACTGCCATTTGTAAATGCAAATCCTGCACCAGGGTTTACACCTTTTCTCAGATAATCAACCCTTACTCCGACTACAGGGGTATTATTCTGATCAAGAACAAGTCCGTCAACACAATGTTGTGTGTTGATAAATCTTGTAGCAGTTTCTGGAGTTACATCAAGACTCGATACTGTTGCTATTGGAGCTAAATTAAGTCCACCGGGATAGCCGTATGAGTCATCAGTGTTAAAACCGTATTGAAATGCACCGAAAGGTAATGAACCATCAAGTGTATGTGC
>JBATSB010000181.1:0-18448 GCA_049293015.1 Ignavibacteria bacterium | reverse complement strand
CTTTTGATGTTTACAGGTGTAAAGGTGATGGGTGTTCTTTGATAAAAATTAAACTAAATGAAGATTTTGTAGAAGAAGAAAAAAATGGAATTGATTTTATTAAGTTTAAAGAAGAATATTCTTACATAAAAATTACTTTTAAAACTAAAAACACTTTCAAAGTAAAAATATACGAAGACCTGAATTTCCTTGATGAAAAAGAAATTTCAGGTAGTGAAGGCGAATATCCTAGTGTTGAATTCTATGAAAAAAAAATTAATCGCATAAGTTTTCCTGCATCTAAAGGGACTATTGTTTCAATAGAAGTCAACAGAGGAAATGATTGTGATTTAAATGGGTTTGAGAAAATACACACAATTGAATATTCCAACAGATTTTTGAATTTTGATTTCGACAAATTTTTTGAAGGATGTTATAATTTTTATTTACCTGAAAGAGAATATGGAAAGTATATTGAAAATTTTTCAAATGGATATTATCAGGGGCTCGTTAAAAAGTTGAGATTAGGAAGCAGCAGTAGGGTAAATTTAAGTAAAAAAGATAGAGACAATTACGACAGGTTTTTAGGCTTATTTTTTATGATTATTATGGATCCAAATATAGCAAGAATATTGGGGCTCTATTACATAGACAAGAGTATTTCTGAAACAGAAAAGTATTCATATAAAGTTATTGCCAATTACCAAAATAAAGGGCAGGTATGTGGATCGGTCTTTAATCTTGGTAAAATACATGACCCTCTTCCGGAAGTGAAAGGATTGAGTGTTACGCAAAGTAATGAATCGTATTTTAATTTTTCCAATGATTATAAAAATTTTGAACAGCAGGGAACAACAATTCTGAAATGGCAAAAACCCGTAGAATATAAAAATACAAACCCGGTTTCCTTTTTCTTCCATAAGCTGCCCGACTTACAATTATCATATGGAACTCCTGATAAGAATATCATTCATTATGGTTCTGCAAAAGGAAAATTGATTCTTCCAATTGAGGAAAAAGACAATCCGGGAAATAATATTTATTATGACAGAATGGTAAAAGTTGAAAAAGAAAAATATTTGTCTCAGCATTTTCTGTTCGGTATTGATTTATTTGGAAGAGTTGGTCCACCCGGCAGAAGTGTCATTCCGATTTCGGATAAGAGTTTGCCTTCTGTTCCTGTAAATCTAAAAATTAAGGAAAGACAATCACAAGTAAATATAGATGGGCAGCCAAAGATTATCTCAAAATATTTCCTGCAATTTAGTTTTGGAGCGATGCAGTATTTGAACAGTCCGGATTGTCTGAATTTCAAAGTATTAAAGAAGGATACTTCAAAAAAATCCAAGCAAAAAGTAAAGTATCTGTATAGTGGAGATAATTTAGGTTATAAGGGTTATAAAGGTATAGTTCATAAACATATCTTTCGGATTGAAATTACTGAACCGGATTTTGAAATTAAGGATGCTAACGGAGCTGAAATCACTTTTCCGCTGAGTATTCAAAATAATTTTTCATATATTTACTTTCAGTTTAGCGATGACGAGAACAATAAAATACTTCCCGCAAAGGACAGAAAAAAATTCAGGATAAGTAAAATTTTAAAAGACAACCGGATCGAGATAGAATCTGAGAATAATTCTTATGAAATTAAGAATACCGGATATGGTTACATCTTCTCCAATCCCGATATCCCAAAAGCATGGATAGATACAGGTTTAAGTCAGAATTTTGTAAAGCCTGTAGAATTAGATTTATCAGTTATTGAAAGTGATAACTATATTAGCGCGAAGATTTTGTATTCGAGAATTGTGGATATTCCCGTATTTGACGAAGCAGGAAGAAATGATAAAACAAAAAAATGTAACGAGATTTATGTAAACCGGTCAATATTTGAATCAGGAATATTTGAAGAAGGAACTATAAGAAAGTCCAGTGGTAATGCCGGATATAAAATACTGGCTCAGGCATCTGTATTTTCAAGTTATCCATCCGAAATAGATGAACCGGATATGTATCAAGATTTTAAAAATCAAGGGATAGATTTAGTTACTAAATTGCTTATTGAAGGAAGCATCACATTTGATACCGGGAGTAGTGTTAGATTATTTCCTAAATTAGCTGAGAGTCATACACTATACCCTTTTAGTGAGGATGAAAGAATGAATTCCGTAGTTGGACTAGTAAAGCTATATTTTAATAATAATTTAAATCTTCCAATTTCTAATGAAGGGGAATTGTTACTTTCGGCAAAATTATTTAAAAACATAGAAGGAGATTATCTTGGAATTCATGAAACAATTCCTCTTACAGCAAAACTGTTATCAGACATTAAGTCTTCTGAAACCGGTCTGAAAGCCGAAGCATTAGTGTTCATTTCCAAAAGAGTTAATAAAATTCTTGCTTCACCCAAAGTATTTTATTTCAGAAACTATGAAGTCGATATAACTGCTCATTCAAAGTTGGATATTCAACCGGGTAAAGGAAATGCATCGGCTTATTTTACAGTGCAGTCTATTGATGAAAGCGATCAACATAATAAGAGCGGACTTGCTCTGCCGGTTCAGTATGTTGATTATATAAAAGTTATTCCAGGATCACCTGCTTCAGTATATCTTTGTGGTACCGACCCATCGAATCCTGAAAAAGTTTATTTGTCATTACCAAACAAAGAAGGTCGTTCATCAGTTTGTCTCCAATGGGCAGCATCAGTATCCCCAAATAGTGAACATTTAAGATACGAACTTACAAGAGCACTTGATGTTTCAATAATTTCTGCTTTGAAGGCAAAGTGGATGATTAATGATACTCCCGAAGCTGTCAGACCTTTTCTTTCTGATGTAACTCTAAAAGAAAACTTAACAATAAAAGATCTTTCACTAAATGAAAGTACCGGAATATATTCTGCACAAATTTCAAATGATGCATTAACTCAAGATGAAAGAAAACAATTTATAAGCACTCGTACAATAATATCCAACAGATATTTTTGTGTTACCGGATTTGTTGATAGTAAAATATTATTTCGTTTGCTTACACCTCTTAAAAGCGGCACTGCTAATAAAACCGGAAATACTAATATTAACTTGGAGTCATTAGCAGATTTGCAAAAGCCAGATTTAATGAATAACATTGACAGCATAAAAATGATAGCAGATAAATGTCCTGAAGCATTCAGTATGGTAACGAAAGTACCGGTTCGCGGAACAAGTTTTACAGATAATGTTCCTGGTCAAGGACACGGAAAATATTTTTATAAAGTGCGGGCAGTGGATCCTGCTGAGAACAGATCACCATGGAGTGAATGCAGTGGAGCATTTTATCAGGTGGATATAAAAATTCCTGAAGTTCCTCAGGATTTTAATGTTGAGACGGGAGACAGATGCTCAAGATTACTTTGGAGAAAAGCAAATTTAAATAATTCATTTGAGCGTTATGAGATATTCCGATTCGAAAATGATCAGGAACAAATTTTTGCCGGTGCTTATGCAACTATCTCCGGTGAACCGGTTCCTTTTAGAAAAGTAAGATCAATGTTAGGTTCAATTGTAATTCCACAAATACTAAATTTTCCTATCGTGACGGGAACAACGGATATGACCGGAACACCGGAAGGAATTTTACAGCAAAGAATCGCATTAACAAAATCTTTATTAAGCATTTCAATTCAAACAATTGATAATCCTGTTAATCTTTATACAAATTTATCCGACTTTGAAATAACTCATCAAAAAATTGATGAGAATAATATAATTATTAAAACAATAAGGGATAAGAATGGCAAAGTGCCAGATGGAATTCCACTTAGAGTAATGATCGGTGATAATCTAATGGAAAGAGATGAAAACTGGTTTGAGTTTTTCGATGGTGGTTTAGTTGGTTCGAATAATTATTTTTATGCAATCAGGAGGATTGATAAGATTGGATATTCTATGAATGGTGTACTTCAGGAAAAAGAAGTTAATGGTGACTCAACCTCACTTTTGAAAATTGTTGCGATTGATAAGTCTGTTCCTGAAAAACCAATAATAAAGGAAATTAATTGGCTAAAAGATGGAACTTCAAATTCTGATTTTATACCTGATTCAAGACCAAAGTTCACAGTAAAAGTTACTTCAAAACCAAGTAAAGTTCTTATTCAAAAAAGGAAAATTGGTACAGATAAATGGGAAGTTTTAAGTATTGAAATTTCCGTTGGAGAAACAATAGAAGTAAAAAAAGAATATATTGATTGGGATTCCGATTTGTTAACAAAAGACTTAACAGAAGCAGTATTTTATGATGAGATAGGATATGACTATAGGGCTAAGCTTATAGGAGTAAATAACTTGAGTAGCGAATATTCTGAAATAATTTCAATAAATTAAAATCGTTTATGCAATTGATAGATAGAAATTCACCTGCTTATTGGCATCTTTCAACGAGGAGTTCTAAAAAAAATAAAGTGGAATGCTTTATAGATGGACAATCTTATATGTCGAAACTTTATGAAGTGATTAATGAAACCGGGATTACTGAAGGTGATTTCATATTTGTTACTGGTTGGCTATTTAGTCTCAATCAATGTTTGAGAGGACAACAGGATTCCTCAAGTAATTTTATTAATTTATTAATTAGCAGAGCTACTCAAACTATAAATCCAGTCTTAGTAAAAATTCTTCCATGGATGCCAACAGGAATTGCAGAATACATAATTAAAGATAATGCGAAACAACATACAGCTCTTATGTTGAAATGCTATGAAGTAAATAATCCAAAATTTCAAGTTTGCTTATCTGCTCAAAATTTGGGGGGTGGCAGTCATCACCAAAAATTTATTATAATAAAAAAAAATAACGAATATTTTGCATTTTTAGGTGGAATTGATATTGCCAGCGATAGGTGGGACACAAATAATCATAACAACGATGGATCTAACAGAAATCATAAGGATTTTTTTGGATGGCATGATATTCACACATTAATTCAAGGTCCGGCAGTTACTGAAATCTTTAATAACTTTAAAGAAAGATGGAATGCAATGAGAGGAAGCGATAATTTCTTAGAAGTCTCAAAGTCCGAGGTGGCAAATATGATGAATATTATTTTTAATTCTGGCATATACTTAGACATGACTAAACTTAATGCAAACTTATCAGATGAAAGTGACAAATATTTTATTCATTTCACATCTCCTAATTATTCTGAGATTGAAAATGATATTTCCATAAGTGAACCAAGTGACGGATTTTATACTCAGGCTTTAAGAACAATCGGTAAAAACTCAACTCCAGGTATTAATTGGGATTATTCAGTTATGATTGGTTTCAAACAAGCGATAGAAAAAGCTGAGAATTATATCTACATAGAAGATCAATATTTTTGGTATTCCCGATCTTTAATTGAATCTTTCAAAATTGCTGCGAGAAAGGGTGTAAGAATAATAGTCGTTACTGTTAAACAAAGCGATGCTTCTAATGAAGGAGATTTTTGGGTAAATCAACGCATCGCCCATCATAGAGCATGGATGACGAATTTTGAATTGATTAACCTTGCAAGTATAAGTGTAGGTAAAGGAAAGTGTTGTTTTATTTATCATTTGGATCCTTCTGATTTTGGAGAAGATGAAGTGGAGAGATTAAGTTATGATAATAGAGAGAATTATTATAGATTCCGCCAGATTTATGTGCATTCTAAATTAATGATTATTGATGATATATTTGTTTCTATAGGATCTGCAAATCTAAACGACAGAAGTATGACTACAGATACGGAAATTGCAATTACGATTGTAAATGAAAGTTTTGCACAATCATTAAGAAAAGATATCTGGAATCACCTACTTAGTCCTTATGGATCTCCAGAAAGATATGAAGCACCCAACACTTGGCCATACTTAGATATTTATTCAAGCCCTGTTCATGTTGTTGCATTACATAATTTAAAAGTAGATGAAGAAAATAATCAGTTAGAATATTTTGAACTATTAGCTGATGGAAAAGTTGATGAAAGATTTGGTGGTGGTTATACTTTTACAAAAATATTGAATCCTTATAATAAATAATTTTTCACATTAATGCTAATTTACACCCCCTTAAAACAAGTTTTAACATCTTTTTTAGATTGGCTTCCTTTTGACATTTCGTCAATAATTCCTTCAGGCAGTCCAGAATTCTTATATAACTTATTTGTCGGAAGTGATGGAGGAGAAGATCAAGATGGTAATTGGGTGATTAATTTATACATTAATGGGGTTGTTGAAACACAAATTCCATTGTTCAGTGATTTCTTATTGAGATTAGGAAACGATGAAATCCCCGAATTTGGAAAAGTTGAATTAAAATTACTGAACAACGCAATTCCTGGGATAGGATTTTATGGAGAAATAGCTTTAGTAATTCCAAATTCAATTTTAAAACCTATAGAAGATATAAATAGGAAAACAATTATTACTTTGGGTGGAACAGGTATTTTAGTTAATAATGTAGATATTTCTCTGGAAAGCAATATTAATATTACTCTAGAAAAATCGTTTATAGGGAATTCCAATATTGTAGTTGAACTTGAAAACTTTTCATACAGATCGACAAACGGTTCACCTGAATTTGTATTTGAAAAGGGTACAGTATCACTTCCTGAATCTTTTATTATACCTGATGGTACGGAAATAATTCTTAAAGATGCTAAAATTTCTTCAACCGGTTTTTCCGGTAGTTGTTCTGTTGATGTCCCGCTCTTGTATGATGGTGATAAAAATTTCTCCAATGGAACCGAAGATGCGACAATCTTCGGAATCCCCGGTGGCTTAAAGCATGTCGAAATAGTAATTGAAAATAACATTCCCACTACATTTAATTTAGAAGGACAACTTCTCGTTCCTTATTTTGAAAAACCTGTTGACGTACTTTTCAAAATTGATGATAACGGCGATGTTACAGCAACTATCAAGAGTGTAGAAAATGAATTACCTCTTATCAAAGACGATTTAATTGCCCTATATATTCAGTCTCTTCAATTTAAAAAGGATGGAGAAGAAGGAAGTTTCACAATCTCCGGCGGTATCGAACCCCTCCTCTTCTCCAAAGACGGCATCAAGTGGCCGCGGCTGGATGTAAAGAATTTTAAGATTTCAAGTGATGGAAAAATATCCATTGATGAAGCATGGCTTGATTTAAAGGATATTGTAAATCTTAATTTATGGGGATTTCATTTTGAAGTTCGGAAAATCGGATTCGGTACATCACAGGACGATAAATTATGGATCGATATTTCCGGAGGAGTCAAGCTTATTGAGCAAATTCCTTTAGGTCTCGATGTAGAAGGTTTTCGTATTACCTGGCCAAGAGAACTGAATTTATCTGCACCCGATTTAATTTCCGAATTACAAAAAATTGAAATACGATTCGCAGGTGTCGAAATAAATATTGCAACTCCCGGTGTGATGAAAATAGATGGTTTGATCAGGTTCATGAAGGAAGCACAAAAAGTTGGATTTGCCGGTGATATGAAGTTAGCTGTCATACCTGCCGGATTCACTGCTGAAGCAGGGCTAATGGTTGGAATGAATTTTGATTCTCCTGCATATCCGTTTTTGTATGTCTATTTCGGTTTTGAATCTTCAGCCGGTATTCCTTTGGCACAAACAGGTTTAGCATTAAAAGGAGCAATGGGTCTTATTGGAATGAACGTTGCACCGAATAAGACTCCCGAACAAAATTGGTTCTATGATTGGTATAAAGGACCACCGGCTCCTGGTGTTCATCAAACAACAAAATGGACAGACAAAAGAGATGCATTTGCAATCGGGATCGGTGTAACAATCTCAACTGCAGATGGAGTTGTAAAGAGTACAAAAGGTTTAATTGTTTTGGCAGTACCGGGACCAATTTTAGTAATAGAAGGTAAAGCAATAATATTGAATCCATCCGGTGAAGGCGAAGGTCCGTTTGGAGCTTTGGCTGTGTTTGATGGTAATGCAGGAACCGTCCAGTTCAATATTGAAGCACAGGCGGAATTAGTAAAAGACATGCTTGAAGCATCTGCAGGTGTTGAAGCTTTTTTTGATTTCAATGATATCACAAACTGGCATTTGTATTTAGGGAAGGATGAACCTTACAGCAGAAGAATTCAGGCAAACGTGATGGACATTATGACAGCTGATGCATATCTAATGATGGATATGGTTGACGCAGATAGTCCGAGAGCCAGAATGGGAGTTACTGCAAAAATAGAACCAAAGATTCCCCCCCTAAAATATGATGTAAGTGTTGATTTAAGTATTGGTATTGATATTGATGCATGGCTTAAAATCGGAGGAGACGGATATGCTTCCATAAATCCCGATCAATTTTCGGGAGGAGTTCACATCGACGGGGAGCTATCTATAAGTGCTTTTGGAATAGAGTTTGGAATTTCGGGAAAGGCAACAGCAGCTTTTGAAGGTCCAAGACCATTTTCTTTACAGGGAGATGTTGAATTCGGACTCGATTTTCCTTGGCCAGTTCCTGATTATCACGGACAGGCTCATTTTGAATTGAAAATTCCGGCAGTGAATTTAGTTATAAAAGATTCCATTCAGACAGTTTCATTATTTTCAAGATTCACCAATGAGAGTAAGAAAAGTTTGAAATATGAAAGTGGAAGTGAAGATCTTGAAGCAGAAATAATCAGAGCAGAAATAATCAGAGCTGAAAATTCCATTGTTGTTCCGGTTGATGCAAAACCCATTATAGACTTTGATCATGAAATGAATTTTAACGGAGATAATTTTTTAATGCATCCTGGTGGAACAAAAACATACTCGTCAGGCAAAATAGAATTAACACCAGAATTACTTTATGTAAAAATTTACGAAAAGAAAAAAAGTGAACCATGGGATGTAGATAATCTCTGGGGTAATGAAATTTTTTCAACTAAAGCTTACGATTCAACAAAACTATTCGGAGTCTGGCTTACTGAATCCAATCCGCAGAATCCCGGAATTCCTACATCAAGAAAATTACTTTTGTTTAATGACAGTCCGGTGGCAAATACTGCACTTTCTTTTATTATGTTAGGTGCAATGTTTTATAATGAAAACGTAATTGAGCATCATCTTTCGGAACTTCTCATTCAAGATTATCCGGGACTGATGTTTGAACCACCTGCACCGCCAAAGGACAGATGTCTTACATTCTATATGTATTCAGAAAATGAAGATTCCAGAGAACATTTAGTAGAAAAATTTATTGGCGGACAGGATCATATTTTTCAAAGTCTAAAATTAAGAAGTAATAAAGATTTCTATATAGGGTCATTTGAAGTTAAATCCGGTGTATGTCTTGGAATATATGCTCAAGGTAATTTGGAAATTACATTTCCGGAAGACGTTGTTTATTGCTCCATTGAATACTGTAGTCAGCACATACCGGAAAACATAAAAAAAAGTGATGATATAATTATTGAGGAGCCAAGTGAAAAGGAAGATTCTAAAAACCCAAAGGATCCCAAAAAAGGGAAAGGCTCAATGATTAAATACTTACTTAGCGAAATATCTATGGATGAGGAGATAAAAATAGGAGATTATGAAAGTAATATTTGGTCAGGATATAAACCAATTGAAAGCAATAATTCAGCTGAAAGGAAAAAATCTTATGATAAGATTGTCATGTTAAGAGATAACATTATTATAACAAGCTTATGTTACAGAACAAAAAAAGACTATGATGATTATGAAACCGCAAGAGATATTTATCAAAACAATCAGGACTTTTCATTTGATGAATCAAATTTAACACCATTAAATCCGGGTTGTTATTACAAAATTATATCTAAAACTTCTGTACATGCAACAAAAAAAGGAGACGTATTTTTAGAACCTTATGGAGATGCATTAGAAAAAGAATTTGGTTCAAGGACTGAAGGGACAAGAGAATTCACAGATATTTTCTATTTCCAAACAGAAGCTCCTCCCAATAATCTGCTTCCATATATAAAATGGACATATCCTAACCAGGAAATGAATCGTGTATTTTGTGATGCACAGTTTAATATATGTTTCAAAAGAGATTATATGAGAAAGTATTTTGGAGGACTTAATGGTGATTGGAAGAATTTTGAAATTATGGCTTATGTTGAAGATTCAAATAACAAACTTACAAGATACAATACCACCTGGGAGAATTCAAACAGTATTACTTTATTTCCGGATGAACTTACATGGGAGATTCATAAAATAGAAAATCAAATTAATTCAGATCCAAGAAAGGAAAATATTTTAAGGATATCAAGTCTCCCTCCATTTGAGCTTTTAAGAAATCAACGGTATAATTTGTTATTGACTGGAGGAGATGGGGGTAAAATTTTAATACCTTCAAAACTTGAAGAAACCGAAATGAGTAAGCATTGGGAATATAATATTTCAAAGTGGATGTATGATTCAGATTCAAAAGAATTAAGAAATATTTATAAAAAGGGAGAGAAGTTTTTATCTGTTAAAAATGATTATGACAATATTGAGGTTGTTTTTGAAATAAATGGAGATGGTGTACTGGACTTTATATTTAGATATAAAAAGTTTCCTGACGGTAAAGAAATTTATTACGGTATAAAATTTGATGGAATAAACAAACCTGTAAGTAAATTGGAAAAAGGATTCAATAAGCTTACAAAGAAAGTGTCAAGCCCTCAAAAGGTGAGTTTTTACTTAACCGATTCAAATAAAACTCAAACTATTGAAGCAGAGTTAATTTTAGATTTGGTAAAATATAATGAATTGGAGTGGAAAAAATATAAAATCAGAATCATAGGAAATTTAGTAAAACTTTTCTGTTTTGAAGAAAGTATATTGAAGGAAGTTGATGGATTTGATTTAGCAAAATTATATACTGAAGATAAAGTCAACAATCTTGTAAAAATGGAGAATAATGTTTTGGGTAGCGTTGGATTTAAAAAAATAGGTTCAGGTCCATCTAAAAAATTTCCTGGTGCTTCAATTAAAACTTCCTATACTGTTTTGAGAAACATTGGTGTCAAGAGTTCGGAATTACTTCGTATTCCATTTTATTCTACAGGCTTTAAAAACAGGACAGAAATGTTTAAACCGATGAATGATAATGCCACTCATGAAATGAAAATTATTGAAATTGAAGAAGCAATTGGAGAAACAATTGTTAATTCTGGATTTAGAGATTTGTATGAATCTGTAGCGGCAAATTCTTTAGCATTCTATAAGACTTCAATAGATTATGAATATGGAATGGCAAAGTACGAGGTTGGGAATGAACCGATTTTGTATGATCGTGAAGCAGTTGAAAAATACAGATTGAATTTAAGAAATGCTAAGAAGGCTATGGATGAATTATTCAATGCTGAGATTTTAAAATTAGTCGGAGGTGAGTTTTTTACTGAAGCAAAAGAAGGATTAAATATTTTTGGATTAAAGAAAAATGATGAGCTTTTATATATCTACATTAAATCTCCGGAAAATTTATATATGAAGTATAATAATGGAATCGATTCAGGTATTAAGGATCCTTACGCAAGAACTAATTTAGATATAAAAGTAAATGGAGTTGTTCAAAATGTAGTTACTATCTTCAATTCGGATGGAAATCAACTATTGCTCATACTTGAAAACGAGGTTGAAATAGAAGAATTAAAGAAAAATATTGAATTTGATTTCTCATATACAAAAAATTTCAACGATGAGGATACCGACTTTTTTGAAGCAACTACCTCATCAAATGTCAAGCATCATAGATACGATCGCCCATTTATTTTTAAAGGAGGTTCTACACTAATAAATGCATTTATACTTATTGTATAGAAAAAAGTGTAACGTACAAAAATTAATTTATACTTTATCCTTACCCTCAATTTCATTTGCTTTGTTATCTTCTTCACTTCCATTCGCTGCATCTTTGAATTCTTTTGCACCTTTTCTTATACCTCTTAACAGTTCAGGGATTTTTTTACCGCCAAAAAATAAAAGTAGAATAAGAACTATTAGAACTATCTCCCATGTTCCTAATCCGAAAATTGCTAAAATATGGATTTGAATTAACATAAGTGTATGTTTTTATTTCTATAAGATATCATAATTGAATTTTTATTAAAACGTAAAAGAAATTAATTATTTCTGATTCATTAGAATCCAAAATTTTTAAATCAAAATTGTAATCTGAATTTAATAAGCAAAAATCATAAAATTGATATTGTCATCATATCTTCTTCGTCCTCTTAAGCAAGGTAGCCAGATTCTCATTAATAGGCTTTAACCTTTCCTCAATAACCTTCTTCAGTTCATCAAACCGATCCAGATAATTTTTCTCAATCTCCTATACCTTTTCATCAAGCTTCTTAACTTTCTCATTATACATTATCCATATATAAATAATCAAAGCAACAATTGTTATCTGAGATATCACACTCGAAATAATTTCAACAACTATTTTTTTTTAAATTATAAATCCAAAATCCTCAAACATTTCACCTACGATAAGTTTCCACCACCATCCTCAAATCAAAATCTTTGAACCTCATCCTAATCCCTTTAATAGAACTCGTATCATCGATCAGATCCTGAATTTTATTATCCTCAAAGGAATCAAGTACTGCCCAATGTCAGAATATTCTCAATATGATATGTATGCGGAAACATGTCCACCGGCTGGATATTTTCGATAATGTATTTTCCACCGGCGCAGATGAGTTGCAGATCACGTGCTTGTGTGTGCGGGTTGCAGCTTACATAAATTATCTTTTCAAAATCCGTGGCTGAAAGTATCTCGCAGATCTTTGGGTGAAGTCCGGATCTCGGCGGGTCGAGAATTACTTTGTTGTACTCTCCGATATTTTTTATATCTGTTAGAAAGTCTTTTATATCAGAAACTAAAAATTCTGTATTCTTAATATTATTCAATTCCATATTTATCTTTGCATCATCAATCGCACTTTGGATTAATTCAACACCGGTTACCTTATTTACATATTCTGAAATGAACAGAGAAATAGATCCTCCTCCGCAATACAGATCCAGCACATTATCCGTTTTTTTCAGATCACTCATCCTTACTGTTTCATCAAATAAAACTTCCGCCTGATGACTGTTGGTCTGAAAAAATGAACCGGCAGATATCCTGAATTTTAATTCACTGCTGTCTTTTCCGCGAATAAGCTTTTCGTAAATGTATCCACTGCCTTTCACAATGTACTCCTCATCAGCTACTGCTATCTGAGCTTTTTTTCGTGAGACGGAATTTATGATCGTTGATATATTTGGGAAAAGTTCATTTATCTCATTCGAATATTCATCAAAAAGTTCTTTGTCATAAGTGTTTGTCATTAGGTTCAGCATAAACTCACCGGTATTTTTTCCATCCCTTAACACAAGAAATCTCAGATAACCTTCATGTGTCTTGGTTGAATAAATAGAAGTATTCCTTTTTTTAAAAAAATCAGAAGTGAATTTTAAAATATCATTTGAAAGATCTGAATGCAAATAACATTTATCAATGCTGATTATTTTGGAATGAAACTTGGGAACATGCAGTCCTAAAGCAAAACCAGGCTGTCGAACATTTTTTTCACCTGAAACTTTTTCAGGTCTTTCATAATTTTCCACCCATTCATCATCCGAAAAAGAGAAGTCCATTTTATTTCTGAAAAAATAAATCTCCTTACTTCCAATTGCTTTCGTAATAGTCAGATCTGTAAACCTGCCGATTCTTTCAAAAGCATTCTTCACAGCATTAGTCTTGAAATCAAGCTGCTTCTCATATTCATAATTCATGACCTTGCATCCGCCGCAAATTCCAAAATAACTGCAGACGGGATCTATCCTGAAAGCTGAAGGAGTTATCAAATTTATTAATTCAGCTTCAGCATATTTCGATTTCTTTTTTCTTATTCTTACAAGTGCTTCATCACCTGGCAGAGCTTTATCCGTGAAAATTACAAATCCATCCTCAATCTTTGAAACGCCTTTTCCTTCAGAATTTAACTCAAGGATCTTTACTTCGATCTCATCACCTTTCTTAACCAAATACCAATTTTAATTATATTTTAATAAAGGTCTATAATAATTATTATAATGCCAATTATAAATGTTATTCTAAATTAATGCAAAAAACTTCTACCGTTAAAAATATTAAGAATGGAAGGAACGTAGTTTCTATTGAAAAGAAATCGATAGAAGATCTTCATAAAAGATTTTCAAATAAAAACTTTTCAGGAAATTTCTCAGAAGCAGTCGAGTTGATATATAAAAGCAAAGGTAAAGTTGTAGTCACTGGAATTGGTAAGTCGGGAATTATTGCATATAAAATTGCAGCGACTTTTAATTCAACAGGTACGTATGCTTTTTTTCTGAACTCTGCAGACAGTATTCACGGAGACATGGGTGTGATCAGGAAAGGTGATGTGGCTCTGCTTATTTCTAAAAGCGGCGACATTACAGAGATCAGACATCTTATTTCTGCATTGAAATCAATGTCAGTGAAAATAATTTCAATCGTAGGTAATCTTGATTCCGAGCTAGCAAAAGCTTCCGATATTGTACTTGATGCTTCAGTAAAAAAAGAAGCCTGTCCTCATAATCTGGCACCGACTTCTTCTACTACTGTATCACTAGTTTTAGGTGATGCGATTGCGATTGCACTGCTTGAAAAAAATGAATTTACTTCCGATAATTTTGCATTAGTACATCCGGGCGGTAATCTGGGCAAAAGACTTTTATTAAAAGTAGAAGATATAATGTCAAAAAATAATGATGTACCTGTTGTCAAAGTTGATTCAAAATTAAAAGATGTCATATATATGATCTCTTCAAAAAGACTCGGCTGTACATGTGTAACTAACAAATCAAAAATTGCGGGAATAATTACCGACGGAGACATAAGAAGATTATTGGGAAAAAATCTCGATGGACTGAATGAAATTACTGCATCAGAAATTATGAATGCTAATCCAAAAATTATTTCAAAAGATATGATGGCAATTTCAGCACTTGAGATTATGGAAAAAAATAAGATCACGCAGCTTGTAGTAGGGGACAAATCCAAAAAGCCGGTCGGGATGATTCACATGCACAGACTGATTGAAGAAGGATTGTAAAATGTCAAAGCCTTCCACATTATTTATTTTTTTGATATTAACAATTTGCATTTATTCATGCGAAGATAAATTTAAGCCAGCAACAAATAATTCTGAAAGCAACGACATGCCGACACAGGAAAGCTGGAATTCTACAGTTGTGTTTTCAGATTCGGGAAATATCAGGGCTGTACTGACAGCAGGACATATCGCAGTGTTTACAACCAAAGGTTTTACATTAATTGACAGCGGTGCAAAGGTTGAGTTTTACAAAGAGGGTGAAATTGTATCAGTGCTTACGGGATTGAGAGGAAGAATTGATGACAAGACAAAGGATATTGAAATTTCAGACAGCGTAACAGTGGTAAACACAGAAGGCAGTCAGCTCAAAACTGAAAAACTCATTTGGAAAAATTCTGAACAGAAAGTTTACTCTGATGAATTTGTTAAAATTACTACACCCGATGAAACTATCGAAGGTACAGGATTTGAATCGGATCAGAATTTGAAAAATTATAAAATATATAAAGTCAGCGGTGTGTTTAATGGAAATTAATTTATGCTTGCAATGCTGTTCAAAATAATTTATATATTGAATAAATTTAAACAAAATATTTATAGATCTTTGAATTTTATTTCTTTCTATAAGTTACCCCACCCTGCCCTCCCCTTGGTAAGGGGAGGGTAAGGAGCATTTCCATTAAGCGAAGGGATTTTTTTTATTATTAAATGAATACAATAAATTTATTATTTAAAAGTTCTGGCTCCTCCCCCCTGTCCAAAGGGGAGGCTGGGAGGGGTTTGCAGATAGTTAAATATTAAATTCTCAATAGCCAATGTTTGACTATATAATTCACAGGTCTTATTTGAAACGGAGTTTCAATTTCAAGTGCGTTCCCAATCCGGAGATTGGGAACGAGCACAAAAAGTTCTTGCTCCTCCCCTTTGTCCAAAGGGGAGGCTGGGAGGGGTTTGCTGATAGCGACGATATTTCGCCCTTAATATAATTTCAATGGAGCGAAGGGGGTTGTTGCCGAAAGAAATAACAACAGCAAATTGTTAAATTTAGAAAATTACTGCTCCAATAAAATTTTTACAAGCTAATGCAATCAAAATATTTCAATGAGTGATTCAATTTTAAATATAAAATATTTTTATATAGTAATATTATTTTTGACGTTTGGATCATTGAATGAAATTTACGCACAGGAAAAGATCGAACTGAAAAATGCAAAAGAGCTTACAGGTAGCACAGTCAATGGTGAGAATGTACGTGAAGCAAATGGAAATGTAGAATTCGTGCAGGGTAATGTAAAAGTTTATTGCAATTCTGCTACACAATTTATCACTTCAAACCGTGTCGAGCTCCGCGGCGAGGTAAAAATTTATCAGGATACGCTGACACTGCTTACCAATAAGGCAACTTATTTTGGAAATGACAAACGCGCGATATGCGAAGGCGGCGTGACACTCAAAGACCCGAATGCTACCATTCGCGCTGATAATGGGATCTATACTTTTAATGAAGGCAAAGCAGTCTTTACTGGAGATGTGATCATAATAAATCCTGAATACAAGATCACTTCTTCTACACTGACTTACATGCGGAATACGGAAGATTCTTTTGCGGAAGGAAATGTAATTGTGACTACAGATTCCGCTGTTATCAAAGCAGATAAAATTGATTTCAATAAAAGTGCCGGCAGGACTTATGCTCGGGGGAATGTTTTTATTGAAAGTGATTCTACAGTGATCACTTCTGATACTGCTACAAATTATTCCGTTGAAAAAAAATCCATAGCATCAGGAAATGTAAAGATCGAAAGTCTGAATAACAGTTCTATCATTTATGGAGATTACATAGAAAATTATGAAACAGAAAATTTTACTATACTGAAAAAAAATGCAAAGCTTATTCAGATCGAAGAAAGTAATAAATCGGATACGATGTATATCTACAGTGACACTATGAAGGCTTACCGAAATAAACCTGATTATTATATTGCAGAAGGAAATGTAGAAATGATCAGGAATGAATTTTCTGCGAAATGCGGTGAAGGCATTTTTTACAGGGAAATGGAAACGGTTTCTCTTTCAGAAAAACCTGTAGTCTGGCAGGACCGTTTGCAGCTTACCGGAGATTCTATATATGCTGAGCTGCCAGGTAAAAAGATTCGTAATATTTATTCCAAAAAATTAAATGACAAGCCGGGAACAGAATCTTCATTTGCATTAACTTCCAACGAAGATGAATATTTCAGTGACAGATATGATCAGATCAGGGGCGATGATATAATTATTAAATTCAGCGATGATAAGATAAATGAAATAGAAGTTGATAATAATTCAAGTAGTGTCTATTTTGTTTATGAAGAAAATAAAGCAAACGGTGCAAATAAAATTGAAGGCAGTAGGATGTATTTATATTTTGATGAAGAAGAACAGATATCAAAAATAAAGATTGAATCAGATCCAAAAGGTGAATACATTCCTGAATCTTTGCTGAATACCGTCAGTCTTATACTTCCGGGCTTTGAAATCATAAGTGATAAACCAATTAGAAGATCTGTAAATAATTAATCAAAATTAAAAACTATGGATAAGGAAAATTTAGGAAAGCACTATCTTGAAAATATAAGATCTGAATTCAGAAAACTTAAATCGCTTGGGGACAATTCTTTTTCTCAAATACGAGACGAAGAATTTTTTCTAAGTCCGGATGAAGAGTCAAACAGCATTGCAATAATTATCAGGCACATGAGCGGAAATATGCTCTCAAGATGGACAGACTTTTTGACTACAGACGGTGAAAAGAAATTCCGAAACAGAGATGAAGAATTTGAAAAATTATTTTATACTGATAAAGATGATATTATTTTGAGATGGGAAAATGGTTGGGACTGTGTTTTTAATGCTGTCGATGCTTTGAAGGAAGAAGATCTTTTAAAAGAAATAAAAATTCGAAACGAACCTCACAGTGTAATTGAAGCCATTAACAGACAGCTTAGTCACTATTCATATCATATCGGACAGATAATTTATATTGCAAAACAAATACGAAATAAAAACTGGAATCCTCTTTCTATACCAAGAGGGAAGTCAGATGAGTTTAATAAAAAAATGGGGATGTGATTTGATTGATGTGAATTTTGAAACTGGAAAAATATGAATTGGTTCAAAACAAAATTTATCCAAACATTATTTAGTTTATATAAAATCACATCCGTCTAAAAGGTTTAGTCACAAAATTCAAGATTCATTTTTTTCTGCTTACTTTTTTTTAACGATCCTCGATAGGAACACTCGAGGACAGGCTCAAAAGTAACAAAAAAAGTCGCCCGCTGGTAATAAATTGCCTAAATTCTTTTCGAAATTGAAATAAAATATCCAACTCAAAATTTGCTTCGCAAATTTCTCA
>JBATSB010000180.1:0-10502 GCA_049293015.1 Ignavibacteria bacterium | reverse complement strand
TCTTCTATTGATAGTAGTGAGCCCCATAAGTCAATCAGCAAAAAAAGAGATTTTTTTTGTAATGGGTGAGGAATATACTTGACTTATTTGTTTATAGATGTTGGTGTTCCAAAAAGTTTGCGAATTTAAATACTCATTTTATATATTATAACACTGCAAACTTTTTGGCCACCAACAACCATAGTTCAATAGTACGTTGAACGAAGTTAAATAATATATTTCCTGTGATAATTCAAGTTGAATTTTATAAATGACTGGAGATTCGAAACAGCAGGTTTTGTTGTTGGTGGCCAAAAAGTTTTAGCGACGGATACATTAAATTCAAGAACAACATTCAAACTTTTTGGAACACCAACAACGGCTCAATGAGTAGAGATTCGAAACAGCAGGTTATGTTGTTGGTGGCCAAAAAGTTTTAGCGACGGATACATTAAATTCAAAAACAGCATTCAAACTTTTTGGAACACCAACAACGGCTCAATAAGAAGAGCACGTTTCAGAATAATATATAAGTAATTCCCCAGTAAAAAAAAGAGGGAGCGAAGGGGGATGTTACCAAAAAGAGATAGAACTACAATAAGTAATATATTAGATGTATCCGCAGAGTCACGTGCTCTTCGGACTCTGCGGGATGAAGAAATCAATCCTCAATTTATAAAATCCCACACAATTGTAAATCTCGATATTGCATTGAAGAGACCGCCTCTGTCATCAAGCGGGAATAGGTAAGCATTGTAAACAAGTGTATTTAAAATATTTGCAACTGTAATATTTATATTTGCTCTGCCGACTCTCGCGCCTACATAAAAATCTACCATGTATTGATTCTGCTGAGGGAATGTGTTATTTGTTACACCGTATGAATAAATCGACTGATACTGATTTGTAATATCTCTGATGTTATAATATTTGAAATTGAATCCTGTCCTTAATTTTAGTTTCCCTCTGAATAAAATATCTTTGAATGCCAGATCTGATTTGATATAATTTTCAGGTACGAGAGGATCATTTGAATTATTGTAATTGACCATTACATCAAAATATTCTGAAATTAAATTTATGCCTGCATTAATATTTTGGATGGAATTATCGGCATATTGATTTTTACCTGAGCTGTATTCAAAATATAAATCACTTTGCTTATATCCAAAAGAAAAACCTGCATTGTAAAAATTATTAATTTTATAGGAAACGGGATCTTCATCAAAATATAATATTTTTGGTATACCTGCATTTAATAGTTCATACTCAGTTCGTCTATATCCTCCGTTAAAATTAAGAAGGAAATTATTTTTATCAAGAGCTTTTATTGATCCTTCCGCGCCGAAGTTTATATAGCCATATTCTGAAAAATTGTCATTACGTATTAATGTTGTTGCTGAAAATAATTTGTAGTTCAGATAATACTTTGCTTTCAAAGAATAGTATAGAGTCTGAGAGTTATCATAATTATTTATCCTACTGGAAATATTCCCATTAAATAAATTACCATAAACATTGCCGCCAAAGGTCAGATCTGAATTGAAATGTCTTCCTGAATTCAAAGTAACATTTTGCAAAAGCTCTCCACCATAAACCATTGAATGCTGATAACCCGAATCTTGATTATAAGGGTTTAAAAAACTTGTATCCCGATCATTATATAATGTCCTCAATGAATTAACACTGTACAATTTTATTTTTGTAAGCCAGTCCTGATTCTTAAACAACTTTGCCGTAAGCTGCGCACTATAAAAATAATTTTCAAGATTTTCTGTCTGATCCGAATCTACAACCATTGCCTCCATTGGATTCTGAAGCGAATCTTTATCAGGAGAATAGATTAGTCCTTCATTTAGTCCGCGGTCAAAATTGCTCATGTTAAAATCTAATCTGAGGTTAACTTTTGGTGAGAGAAATAAATTCACTCTCGCTCTTCCCCGCCATACATCAAATGCTGAATTTGCATACAATCCGTCGAGAGAATGTTTTGTAAGACCAATCATAACATTACCTTTCCGTGAGACAGGCAGAGTCAGAAATACATCAGCAAAAAGCGATCCATCTCTGTCTTGCGAATATCTGAATTGTGAGAATGGCTGAGGATTAAAAATATCTTTGGTAATTACATTTACACTTTTGGAAGAAGAATTAAGTCCATAAAAAAAAGATGAGACTGCTGAAATTTCTTCGATCTTATCTATCTCACTTATGGAAAAATTCTGAATATCAAATCCCTGATAATAATTATCATTGACCTGAATGCCGTCACGGAATACTCCTGTCTGATAATAACTGTTTCCTTTATAGTTTAAATTATTCCTTCCTCCGAGTCCGAAATTATTTATAAAAAATCCGGGACGCTGATCAATGATCTCTGACAGCGTTCTTTTGTCACTCCATATATAAAGTGAATCGTATCTGAAAATATCGGATTGACGAGAGAGTTGTGTAGGATTTAAAATCCTGTTACGGTCATAAGGAATTTTCTTTACTGAATCAATTTTGACTGACTGCGAATGAACATTTACAAATGAAATAAAAAAAAATAAAATAAAAATTAAATATTTCATTTAAACATGTTATTCTTTTGGCTTCAGATTTTCAGGGTCTTTACTGTGCTTCACCATTTTTGCATCGATCAGAAAAATTACATCTTCAGCAATATTGGTAGCATGATCTGAAAGCCGTTCAATATTTGTAACTAAGGAAAGTATGTGACAGCAGGGGACAATGATATTGTTATTTAACTTCATCTCTTCCGTAAGCAGAATAAAGATCGATCTGTCAAGATTGTCAATTTCCTCATCGAAATTTATTACACTCTTTGCAAGCTCAGCATCTCCATTCACAAAACAGTCAATGCTCATCTTCACTATCTTTCGAACTTTTTCAGCCATTTCATTCACTCTCATTTTTCTCAACAGCTCTGCATGCTCAGCAAGTACTTTTACTCTTTCAGCGACATTCACAGAAATATCTCCCATTCTTTCAAGGTCACTGTTGATCATTAGTGATGACATAATAAGTCTCAGATCAAATGCTACCGGTTGTGTAAGTGCAAATATTCTCTGACACTGTTTGTCGATCTTCAGATCAAATTTATCCACTTCGTCATCTCTGTCAATTACTGTCTGAGCAAGTTCGAGATCACCATTAAACAAAGCTCTAAAAGAAAAGTCTATCTGCTCTTCTACAAGACTTCCCATTTTAATTATTTTCTCTTTTAACTTGTCTAATTCTTCTTCAAGGTAATGAAGCATATTCTATTTATTATTTTTTTATTTAAGTTATGAATTCATTTATTAAAATCAAAATACATTTTATCCGAACCTTCCGGAAATATAATTCTGAGTCCGCTCATTCTGAGGCTTGGTAAACATACTGCTGGTCTTACTATACTCGACTATCTCACCTGTAAAAAAGAATGCGCATTTATCGCTGACCCTTGCCGCCTGCTGCATGTTGTGAGTTACAATTACAATAGTAAGATTTTTTTTAAGATCGAACATAAGCTCTTCGATCTTTGCAGTAGAAATCGGATCGAGTGCACTTGCGGGTTCGTCCATGAGAAGTATTTCAGGATTTACTGCTAACGCTCTTGCGATACAAACTCTCTGCTGCTGACCACCTGATAATCCGATTGCTGAATCTTTTAATCTGTCTTTAACTTCATCCCATATTGCTGCACGGACACAATTACTTTCTACAATTTCATCAAGTTCTTTTTTATTAGTCACGCCATTTATTCTCGGACCGTATGCAATATTTTCATAAACTGATTTCGGAAACGGATTTGACTTTTGAAATATCATACCGACTCTTCTTCTGAGTGAAACTACATCTACACGCTTGTCATAAATATCAATGCCGTCAATCTTTACAAGACCTTCTATTCTTACATTATCTATTGTATCATTGAGTCTGTTAAGTGTTCGGAGAAATGTAGACTTACCGCAGCCCGAAGGTCCGATAAGTGCTGTGATCTGATTATCACCAATAGCGATAGAGACATCTTTTAATGCACGGTTTGTGCCATAGTAAAGATTAAGCTTTTCCGTTACAATTTTTGTATCATCAATTTCCATATACGTCAGTTTTATTTATCATAATATTTTACCATCGCGCATTTTTATTGTCCTGTCACATTTGGAAGCAAAGTCTTCATTGTGTGTGACTATTACAAATGTCTGTTTGAATTTTTCTCTCAAGTCAAAAATTAAATTCATAATTGAATCTGCATTTTCGGTATCTAAATTTCCTGTCGGCTCATCTGCAAGTATCAGTCCGGGAGAATTTACAAGTGCTCTTGCTATCGCAACTCTTTGCGCCTCTCCTCCTGAAAGTTCGGAAGGTTTATGATCTGCTCTCTCACCAAGTCCGACTTCTTTAAGTATCTCAAGAGATTTTCCTGCATCATCCTTGCCGTTTATCATAGTGGCTATCATTACATTTTCCAATGCTGTAAACTCAGGCAACAGATGATGGAACTGAAATATGAATCCTATTTTACTGCTTCTGAATTCTGCCAACTGCTTTTCTTTTTTATCAAAAATATTCTCACCTTCAAATAATACTTTACCTGTATCAGGTCTGTCAAGCGTTCCAAGAATATGAAGTAATGTACTTTTGCCTGCACCTGACTTACCTGTGATAGCGCATATTTCTTCTTTAAAAATATTTAAATTAATTCCTTTCAGCACGTCAAGTTTTTTTGTACCTGCAAGCGGATATGATTTATTTACATCTTCAATTCTTATTAATACTTCAGGATCTTCTGTTGTCATAAATTAATTTATTCTATACTAATTTAAATCTGTGCTATTTCTAATTATTCCCATCTGATTGAGTTTACCGGATTTAATTTTGCTGCTCTCCTGGATGGATAAATAGAAGCAAGATAACACAGCACCAGTGCGGCTATCGGGATATACACAAGATCCATAAATCTTAATTCCACAGGTAGTGCTTCCATTTTATATACCGATGTATCAAGTTTGTAAAATTCAAAAAATATCTGAGCAAATACAATTCCAAGTCCGAGTATCATTCCTGTTACTGTTCCGATGATGCCTACTGATAATCCTTCAGTAATAAAAATATTTGTGATCATCTTATTTGTAGCACCCATGGATTTCAAAACTCCGATGTCACGCTTTTTTTCAATGACTGTCATTGTTAATGAGCCAAGAATATTAAATGATGCTACTGCAATTATAATGCTGAGAATTGTAAATGCCACCCATCTTTCTACTTTAAGAATTGAATAAAAATCTTCATGCAGGTCGTACCATGTCAATACATTGAAATTATTTCCGAGTAATTTTTGTATTTTAATTTTCTCAGATTCAGAATCATTTATATTACTCAGTCTCATTTCAACACCGTTCACTTTATCTCCGAGGTCAAAAATCTCCTGAGAATTTTCTAACGAAATATATGCAATGCTGCCGTCATAATCTTTATTATCAGAATCATAGACTCCTGTGATTATAAGCTTTTTTGTCTTTGGCTCGACAAACTGTGTAAGCGCATTTTCTAAACCTACAGGACTAAGCAATGTCAGTGTATCGCCCGGACGTGCACGCATTTTTCCAAGCAGTGAAAAACCCATGACAATTCCGCCTGCTTCACCTTTGTTTGTAAGGTCAAATTCTCCAAGCTTTATCATGTCTTTAATTCCGGATACTGCTGAGATTTCATTTTCCTTTACACCTTTTATAAAAACAACTTCATTCATCTCTTCATTTGCAAGCATACCTTTATTGACTGTATAAGGAGTTGCAGATTTTATTCCAAGTTCCTGAATTTTTTTTTGCACTTCAGAATAATCTGTCAGTTTAGAACTGTCAGCAGATTCAACTCTGATGTGCGGATCAAAACTCACTAGTATATTCGTAACCTTACTGTTGAAACCATTGAAGACAGATAAAACAATTATAAGCGCAGCCACGCCGATACACACACCGATTATGGAAACAAGTGAAATGATCGTTATGAAATTGAATTTCTTTTTGGAAAATAAATAACGGCGCGCTATGAAATACTCGGGCTTCAATTAAACTTATACATTTTAATTATTATTGTAATTAGTCTATTCATCAAATACAATTACAGACTCCTGATACTGTCTTACTTTATTCTTGTCGATTTTATCATTTAGTAACTGCTTAAGCTCTTTTTGCTTTTGAGAAATATTTTTCGCACTTAAAAGTTTTTTGATCTCATACTTTACATGCAGTACTCTGTTAATGATCCTGTGTCTTGAAATACCCGCCGGCAGATGAAATTTGCTGTCAGCAATTTTTAATATGTGATCTTTTTTAAAATCAGGAAATACAATGAGGACACCTTTTCTACGTGTGTATTTTTTAATGTCAGAAAACTTTATATCACCTTCAGATCTGTCAAAGTCATAAGCATTAAAATAAAAACATGTCAGGTCATGAAGCTGATCTACCATTTGATCGAGGTCATCTGAAAGTTGAATTAAAATATTTTCATCTTTTTCAATATCGCAAACGAGAGTATAATGAAAATCTTTTTTAATTTTCTTTATGCCATTTGTATAAGATGTTCTCTGAAATTTAAATCCATTCTTATCACAGAATTTAACGATCTCACTGACCTTAATATCATAGACAATATGATTCCACTTATCAAGATGCAGATCCGGACTTTTATAATCTAATACCTGTGCAAGTATAAGTTTGCAGCCGATCTCTTTTAAAGAACCGTATCTGTTCGCACCGTCTAAAAGAATTATATCATCGTTATATCTGCCGGTTATCACAGGGTTGATAAGATATTTGGATTTGGAAATACGGTTGTAAATATTTCTTAAACGGATACTTTCTGTGGCTTCGTGAAGTTTGATCTGTGACATTTTCAATATCTCCAGATCAAAATAATTGTCAGTGTAATTTATCAATTAAAATTTTTATTTATTTTTGCGGACAAAGATAATTTGATCAAATTAATTTTTCTTAACAAATTCAATCAGTCCTCTCTTGTCAAGTTTTGCTTCGATAGTATCACCCGGTAAAAATTCTGCGGAAAGTATTTTTTCTGATAACACATTTGTCACATATTTCTGAATAGTCCTCTTCAGCGGTCTTGCTCCGAATGAAATATCGAATCCTAATTTACCAAGCCAGTCCTTTACTTCTTCATCGATTACCAGTTTCATATTATTTCTCTCCATTTTATTTATCAGATACTGTATTTGAATATCAACAATTGCTCTGATCTCATTTGTCGTCAATGGTTTAAATACAATTATCTCATCGACCCTGTTCAGAAATTCAGGTCTGATAGTAGATTTCAAAAGATCCATCAGATCGACACGTAATTCGTTTATCACTTCATCTCTGTTTTCATCAGTGATCTCCTGCATCTTTTCCTGAATCAGATGTGAACCGAGATTTGATGTCATGATGATGATCGTATTTTTAAAATTAACAGTCCTTCCTTGTGAATCAGTAAGTCTTCCTTCATCAAGCACCTGCAGCAAAATATTGAATACATCAGGATGAGCTTTTTCAATTTCATCAAGAAGTACAACAGCGTAAGGTCTCCTTCTCACTGCTTCAGTAAGCTGTCCGCCTTCTTCATATCCAACATATCCGGGCGGTGCACCGATGAGTCTTGACACAGAAAATTTTTCCATATACTCGCTCATGTCAATTCTCACAATTGCTTTCTCATCATCAAAAAGAAATTCAGCAAGTGCTCTGGCAAGCTCAGTCTTTCCCACACCTGTAGTTCCGAGAAAAATAAATGAACCTATCGGACGATCTTCATCCTGAAGTCCTGCACGCGATCTTCGAATTGCATTTGAAACTGCAACGACTGCATCGGTCTGACCGATGACTCTTTTCTGAAGATTCTCTTCCATGTAAACAAGTTTGGCTCGTTCACTCTCAAGCATTTTTGTAACGGGAATGCCAGTCCATTTTGAAATGATCTCTGCAATATCTTCAGCATCAACTTCTTCTTTGAGCATTTTATTATCTTTCTGAACTATCGCAAGTTCTTCGGATTTAGTATCAATTGTCTTTTGTAATTCAAGAAGTTTACCGTATCGAATTTCAGCTACCTTTGCAAGATTCCCTTCACGTTCATATTTATCAGATTCAGTTTTTAAATTTTCGATCTCCTCTTTTGATGCACGCACAGATTTAATGAGATCTTTTTCAAGATTCCAGTGGGAGACAAGAGAATTTCTTTTTTCTGATAATTCTGCAAGTTCTTTATCTATCTCTTCAAGCCGCAATTTTGTGGGATTTGGAGTTGCTATATTCTTTGCCATTTCTAAGCTGTATCAGGAAAATTTAATAATGGCAAAATTAACAAATTTAGGAGGGAGTTTCTATATACTTTGTATTAAATTTAATTAAAACTATTTGGCATTTGTAAGTTGTAATTTGTTATTTGAAATTTGTTATTTGAAATTGATCTTTCAAAAGTACTAACTCTTTTCAGCAACAACCCCCTTCAATCCCCCTTTTTTAAGGGGGAAATACTTCTAAATTATTCTGAAACGTGCTCTTCTTATTAGTAATTTGAAATTTGTAATTTGAAATTGATCTCTCGCCTCCTTCAATAATAGTTATTCCCGGAAATTAACCAAACTTTGTCATTCCCTCGTGTTCCTAGAGGGAATCCACACGAAAATTTTTCGGCTTGTCTGAACCGCTGATTACGCTGATTTAAATGATTACACTGATTCATAATCTCCAGTTAATAAAGAACTTATTATATTTGACATTTAATCTCCCTTTGTAAAAAACCTTAATTCCAGCTTAAATAAAGCATTTCTTTAAACTATTGAACTTATATAAGAAATCTTTGAGAACATTTAAGAAATTTTTGAACAGCTAAAAGAAATGTTTGAGTAATAAAAAGAAATCTTTGAGAACATTTGAGAAATGTTTTAGAACAATTACGAAATCCCTGAATGGTTTTGGGAAATGTTTTAGAACATTTGGGAAATGTTTTAGAACATTTGGGAAATCCCTAATTGGTTTTGGGAAACCCCTGAGCGACTTTGGGAAACCCCTGCGTGATTAATACGAATCTGTAATTTTTTCTGTGTAAATGATAAATGAAAGAGCAATTAATTCTTCTCTAAACCATTGTTTTTAAATATCTACTTTCATAAAATGATAAAAAGTATTTATAAAATTTTCTAAAACAAAAATTAAAATTGAATATAAAAAACAAATTACATAAGTTAGCCATACCCAAAGGAATTTACGAAACAGAATAATATGAAAACCAAAATACTCATTGCCGAAAAGATCTCATCTCTGATATATGCAGTTAGTATTCTTTTATTTTTTATCGGGTTTAATTTCTCTGATAATCCGCCGTCGGGGTGGACGCAGCAGTTTCTTCCTGACTTAAATAACAGACCGCTTTCTGATATTCAGTTTATTGATAGTCTGACAGGATATGGAGTGACCGGAGACTATACTACCGGCGATACAAATTATATCATAAAAACTACTAACAGTGGTGATAACTGGATTATAATAAATACTATTTATAAAGACCTGACTGGTGTTGAATTTATAAACATTAATACCGGGTATGTCATTGGGGGCAGGGGCGAACTTTCCGGTTATTTAATTAAAACCACAAACGGAGGAGATAACTGGATTGAAATGATTACGCCATTTGGAAATGGATTCGATGATATATTTGTATTAAATGAAGATACTATCTGGTTAACAAGCGATATTTCTTTTGATGGCGGATTATTCAAAACTACTAACGGTGGTATGAACTGGGTATTGCAATATTTTTCAACTGGAAATACTCCAAAAAATATTTATATGATTAATTCTCACATTGGTTTTTTTAGTTCAAGTAATGAATCATTTCTAAACAAGACAACAAATGGTGGATCAAACTGGTCGGTTGTTAGTGGAGAAAACGGTTTTTTCGATATTCATTTTATAGATACTTTAATAGGATGGAAAGCAAAAGGAAATATTAAAAAAACAACAAATGGTGGATTAAATTGGATTGTGCAACCTTTACCAACTGGAAATATTAATGGTGGAATTATTCTAGGACCCTATGCATTCAGTTTTTCAAATATTAATAATGATACAATTTGGTCGGATGGAGGACAAGTTTTTTATGGAGCTGGTCGTTTAAGAGGAATATTATTCAGAACAACAAATGGAGGTGATAATTGGTTGTATCAAATTCCGGATACTTCTTTCGGAGATCAGGGATATGGTTTTGTTCAATTCGTTAATAAAGATATAGGTTGGGCTTTGACAGGTAACGAAACTAGTATTCACACAATAATAGGAGGTGATTCAACTTTCTTAACAGATATTAAATTATCAAATGTAACAATTCCGAATTCAATAACACTTTTTCAAAATTTCCCAAATCCATTCAATCCGGTAACAACTATCAAGTATGATTTGAAGGTTACGAGTTTTATAAAATTAAAAATTTATGATATTACAGGTAAGTATATAAAAGAATTAGTAAATCAAAAG
>JBATSB010000179.1:0-5722 GCA_049293015.1 Ignavibacteria bacterium | reverse complement strand
GGTTTAATGAATATGCAAAAATAAACAAGGATGCTAAGATAAATTATCAGTCTATCGGAAGCGGCGGTGGAGTCAAGCAGATCACTGAAGGTACAGTTGACTTCGGAGCATCTGACAGTCCAATGAGCGATGAAGAAATTGAAAAAGCAGATACAAAAAATAATAATAAGATCATTCATATCCCAACGGTGATAGGATCTGTAGTAGTGACTTACAATCTTCCCGGAATTGAAAATAATCTAAAACTTACAGGAGAGATCATATCGGGTATTTATATGGGAAAGATCACCAAATGGAATGATCCAAAGATTGCTGCTGAAAATCCGGGAGTAAAATTACCTGATAAAGAGATCATTGTTTGTTCCAGAACAGACGGCAGCGGAACAACTTATGTATTTACTGATTATCTGGGAAAAATCAGTTCCGAATGGAAAGCAAATATCGGCGTAGCAAAAGATGTAAAATTTCCTGTCGGTCAGGGCGGAAAAGGCAATGAAGGTGTTACAGGACTTGTTAAACAACTTGAATATTCAATAGGTTATGTGGAGCTGGTATATGCGCTTCAGAATAAACTAAAATATGCTGAGATCAAAAATGCTGATGGTGAATATATTTTACCAACTCTGGAGACTCTTACAAATGCAGCGGATAATTCGATTGCAGAAATGCCCGCAGATCTTAGAATTTCCATCACAAATGCAAAAGGAAAAAATTCTTATCCAATCTCAAGCTTTACTTATATTCTTATTTATGACACTCAGAAAAATGAATTCAACGGAAAAACAATGAAAGCTTTTCTTGAATGGGCGCTTACTACAGGTGAGTCATATGCAACAGAATTAGGATACGCACCACTTCCAGCAAGCGTAACAGAAAAAGCATTGACAAAAATAAAAGGAATAAAAGTTCAGTAAACATTAAAAATAAATAAATATAATCAGCTACGGAAAATTCTAAAAATGAAATAAAGGGCAAAAAGAAACTTGGAGATATATTCTTTGAGAATCTTACACTCATTTTTGCATTGAGCATCCTGGGTTTAGTAATGTACATGATATATGAGATGTTTATTGACTCATCCGAAAGCATAGAAAAATTTGGTTTCGGATTTATTTTTTCAGAGAACTGGGATCCTGTGAAAGAAGAGTTCGGAGCATTGACTTTTATTTATGGAACTATAGTTTCATCATTTCTTGCACTACTTATTTCATTACCGATCAGTATTGGAGTTGCGATATTTTTATCAGAAATTGTTCATAAATCTATCAGAACTTCACTGAGTTTTCTGATTGAAATACTTGCAGCTATACCCAGTATTATATATGGATTTTGGGGAATATTCGTACTTGCTCCATATATGCGGACTACAATTCAGCCATTCCTTCAGGATGTTTTTGGATTTCTGCCTTTCTTTCAGGGTACAATGTACGGAACAGGATTACTTACTGCTTCGATAATTTTAGCAATAATGATCACACCGATAATTACTGCAATAACACGAGATGTACTGAAAGCAATACCTGTTTCTCAAAAGGAAGCTGCATATGCACTTGGGGCAACCAGATGGGAAGGGATAAAAATGGCTTTGCTAAATGCGCGAAGCGGCATACTCGGCAGTGCAGTACTTGGACTTGGAAGAGCAATAGGGGAGACTATGGCTGTTACAATGGTCATTGGAAATAAAGCACAAATAAAGGCATCACTTTTTGAACCGGCATATACTATGGCATCGGTCATAGCAAATGAATTTGCAGAAGCTTCAGGCGGAATGCAGGTCAGTGCATTGATTGAGGTTGGTCTGATTTTATTCGGAGTAACTTTTATTGTTAATTCAATGGCAAGATTATTAATATACAGTGTTACCAGACAATCATGATAATTAGTTTTTATATATAAATGACAGCGGAAAAAATATTTAAAAATCCTAAGAATCTTAAACGCAGGAAATTTGTCAACTCACTGATGATATTTCTTTGTGTGGTAGCTTCCGTATTAACGATTCTACCACTGCTTTATATATTTATTTATACAACACAGTCCGGCTTCTCATCATTGAACATCGATTTTTTCACTCAGCTTCCAAAACCAGTTGGCGAAACAGGAGGCGGAATGGCAAATGCGATTGTCGGTAGTGGAATACTTTTAGGAATAGGCGGACTTATAGGGATTCCAATCGGAATTCTTAGCGGAATTTATATTGCTGAATATTCTAAAAGTTTTCTTGCCAGCGCTATAAAGTTTACTACTGATGTTTTAAGCGGAGTCCCGTCTATTGTAGTTGGGATTTTTGCATACGGTGTAATAGTACTAACAATGCAGAGCTTTAGTGCAATTGCCGGAGGCTTTGCTCTTGGGATACTTATGATTCCGACTATTACAAAGATAACTGAAGAGATGCTTAAACTCGTACCGCAGTCATTACGTGAAGCGTCACTTGCACTTGGAGTCTCGAGATGGAAAACTACATTGAAAGTTGTTTTAAAGACTGCTTCGTCCGGTATTATTACAGGAGTCTTACTGGCAATTGCCAGAGCAGCAGGTGAGACTGCACCGTTACTATTTACAGCTTTTGGAAATGCTTTCTGGCAGACAAATATTGACCAACCGATTGCTGCACTGCCGCTTCAGATATTTGTATATGCAATTTCACCATATGAAGACTGGCACAGACAGGCATGGGCTGGAGCTTTTGTTTTGATATTTCTTGTATTCGTTGTTAACTTTCTCGTGAGATTTGTAACGAGAGAAAAATACAGTTAATTTATAAATAAAATGAACATATTTTCAAAAAATGACGATGATCTAATAGAAACTGAAGAATTGGTTTCGGATTCGGAAAAAGATGACGATGACGGATCCGGGAATATAAAGACTAAATCGGCTGTGTTGACAACCGATTTATCGGTTTATTTTAATAAGAGGGCGGCAATAGAAGAAATAAATATAAAGATAAAAAAGAATTCAGTAACTGCGATCATAGGACCTTCTGGATGCGGAAAATCTACTTTTCTCAGAGCTTTAAATATGATGCATGACATGACTCCTAAGGCTCAGGTCTTTGGTGAGATATATATTCATGGAGAAAATATAGTTCACTATAATACAGTAGAATTAAGAAAAAGAGTCGGCATGGTTTTTCAAAAACCAAATCCTTTTCCTACTATGTCAATCTTTGATAATGTAGCTGCAGGTTTTAAATTAAATGGAATTGGTAAAAAATCGGAACTTGAAGAGATAGTAGAAAAAAATCTTGTAAATTCAGGTCTATGGGAAGAAGTGAAGGACAGACTGAAATCTCCGGCTTTAAGTCTGTCAGGGGGACAGCAGCAAAGGTTATGTATTGCCA
This sequence comes from Ignavibacteria bacterium, assembly GCA_049293015.1. Lineage (GTDB taxonomy): Bacteria > Bacteroidota > Ignavibacteria > Tepidaquicellales > Tepidaquicellaceae > UBA2330. Next base: position 2,376 of record JBATSB010000179.1, on the reverse strand, counting down.
GAACAATTGCTGTCAATCCTGAGATCATTCTCATGGATGAACCAACCAGTGCGCTCGATCCGGTTTCATCTTCGAAAATTGAAGAGCTAATTTATAATCTGAAAAAAGAATTTACTATTGTAATTGTAACTCATAATATGCAGCAGGCTGCAAGAGTCAGTGACCAAACCGCATTTTTTTATCTGGGCAGACTGGTTGAGAATTCCAAAACCAGAAAAATGTTCACAAACCCAAAAGAAAAACTTACCGAAGAGTATGTAACCGGAAAATTCGGGTAACTACTAATTATGTTTAAATTTAATATTATTTTTGATATTTTTCACACTGTAATATTAAAACTAACTTAATTTTATTAACTAAAGATATTCCGGATAGAATCAATTTCCGGTAAAATTTTGAAACATTATACAAAAATATATTCTATTGTTTTACCTGCAGCTATTTTATTTCTTTCTGTTACAGGCTTTATTGGAAATACAGGAAAAAAGGATTCATTTGTTGCAACTGATTTTATAAAAGAATCAGGCGGTTTAAAAATTTGTAATGCAGGTAATGTTAATATATTATCTCCCGCTGATCTTTCTTCAGGTTTAAAGGATACAGTTTATACAGATAAAGAGTGCTGGTTAGAATTGAAAATTGACAAACAAATGCTATTTCAGCACTGGAGAAATGGTACTGTTAAATCTTACCCTGTTTCTACTGGAAATAATAAGGGAGGAGATCCTGAAGCACTTGAGTCAAGACCAGGATTGTTTGCTATTTTCCACAAAGTAGAACATCATCAATCTTCACAATTTAATGCTGCAAATATGTATAATTTCATGCCGTTCAATCAGGGAATTGGATTTCACTCAATTGACGGTACAGGTTATTATGCACATCTCGGTGTCAGACCATCTTCTCATGGTTGTATCAGAATGAAACATGATGATGCTAAAAAACTTTTTAAAGAATGTCCTCTAGGTACTTTGGTCTTAGCAACTAAAGGTTATTCCGCACGCACTGTTGCTTTTGCTCCGGAAGGTTTTGTAAATGAAAAAGAATATTCAAAAGAAGATTATAAACTAATGCTTGCTGAAAATTTGTATAACATTATTAATGGTAAATACTATATGCAGGAAAGAGAAATGTTTGTTGTAAATCCGAAAGTAATCCCTGTATCTGGTGTATATACGAGTTATGATGTGAAGATTCCTCAAAAACAAATTATACCCAGAACTCATTTGACTATCGCAGAGGTAAAAGATAATCTGAATATAATTGAAAGCAAAAGTATTTTACAAACTGAAGATCCTGAAATTATAGATGAAGAAATAGTTGAGGTCGGTTCAGGCGAAGTTAAAAATCCGGAAGTCGATTCTTCCAAAGACCTTATAAAAAAATATTTTAATAATCCAATTGGAGTGTTACCATATTTTGGACCAAAAAGATAAATTATAAATTTTATTAAAATTAACATTTTTATTGTTTAAAAAATATTTTAAGTTTACCAAATTCCGGAACAAAATTTTAAAATCACAGTTAGCAAATGAAATTTTATAACTTTAAAAGCGGAGGGTCATATGTCCAGCCATGAAAACATAGATAACAGCGAAGTGGTCTTCGAAGAGATCAATAAAAAAATGAAATACGGAGCACCTGAGCTGAAAAAATTTTACCAGAAATATGTAACAAGAGGTTTGATAATCGCAGTTGTACTTCACGGTTTTCTAATTGGTGGATATGTTCTTGCAATGTATTATGAAAAAGTTAAAGCAGAACAGGATCTTGAAGGGCAGGAAAGAATTGTAAATCTTTCAGACCTAGACGTACCTCCTCCTATTGATGAAGTTCCACCTGAGCCGCCAAAAGACATTGCTTTAAAAGATCTTTCTGCTCTGACTCCTGAGCCGGTTGCAAAAAAGGAAGTTACTGAAGAAGTAAAATTAAAAAGTCAAAAAGAGCTTGAAGAAGTAAAACTACCTGTAGCTTCAGAAGGTACTGATGATCCAAACCTGGTAAATCCGAATGCTGTGTTTACAGGAAAAGTACAGGAGAAAAAAGTTGAAGAAAAAGTAGAAAAAAAAGAAGAAAAGAAAAAAGATACATTCCAGCAGTTTGAAGTTGAAAAAGCTCCGGTTGCTGTCAATTTAGGTCAGGTAAAAGGATCTATGAGATATCCTGAGATTGCAAGACAATCTGGGATGGAAGGAAGAGTGGTAGCTAAAGTTCTTGTTGGTACAAATGGAAATGTGATAAAAGTTGGAGGCATAAGCGGTCCGGAAGTATTCAGAGATGAAGTTTCGGATAAAGTTATGGAACTTACATTTACACCTGCACTTCAAAATGGTCAACCTGTAAAATGCTGGGTAAGTGTTCCGTTCAGTTTTACTC
>JBATSB010000178.1:0-2411 GCA_049293015.1 Ignavibacteria bacterium | reverse complement strand
CTTTGAAAAGAGACTGTCTCAAAACACCATTTTTACTACAAAGTCATAAAGACACTAAGAAAAAAACATTGAAAACAGAATACTTTGTGCCTTGGTGTCTTCGTGGTAATCATTACAATTATGTTTTGAGACACTTTCGAAAAAAAGGGGAGGAGCATGAACTTTTAAATTAAAAATTTATATTAATCAAATTATTTTAAAAAAATCGCTTTACTTAATGGCCTTGCCTCCAGTGGTTGACTGAAAATATTACAATTGCCACAAAGACTCCAAAACTCAATTTTAAAATGCTTAAAATTAAACTCCTTAGAGCCTTAGAGACTTTGAGGCAACCTTAATAAATTGTGAATTTAAGAATAATATTATCATGAATTTAACATTTTTATACTAATTTGAAATAAGTATATTGAACAAAATTTTTGCTCTATTTTTTAATGTATTGAATATAGTATTGATCACGGGCGGACCTTCGTCAGAAAGAGAAGTTTCTGTTTCATCTTCTAAAAGTATATTAAAAGCTTTAAAAGAATCAGGTCATAATGTGACTTTACTTGATCCTGTTAATGGTGCAGTGCTTGTAAGTGAGGATGAGATATTTAAAAATGCCGTAAAAAAAGAATCACCCGGATTTAAAGAGCTTGATGAATTGCGAGCGGCTTCGAATAGAAGAATACTTGATTGTATAAATTCTGATATATTTGATAACACAGATATAGTAGTACTCGGCGTTCATGGGAAATTCGGCGAGGACGGCAAGTTGCAGAATCTGCTCGAACTCCGCGGAGTGAAATATACAGGTTCGGGAGTCTTTGCTTCAGCTATTGCAATGGATAAAGACATTTCCAAAGTAATAATGAAGGAGGAAGGTATACTTACTCCGGATTGGTTTGCTTTAAGTAGTAAAAATATTTCTGATTATGAAGGGCTTAATAAAAAAATTAATTCCAACATCGGATATCCTTGCGTTATCAAACCAAATGATGAGGGAAGTACAGTAGGACTCAGCATAGTACAGCCGGATGTGGAGGATATACAGTTAAAAGATTCTATCGAAATGGCTTTTCATTATTCGGATAAAGTAATTATTGAAAAATATATAAAAGGCAGAGAACTAACAGTTCCAGTGATCGGTGATGAAGCTTTTCCAGTCATCGAGATCAGACCTAAGGACGGATTTTATGATTATGAGCATAAATATACAAAGGGCATGACTGAATATTTTTGTCCTGCTGACATACCGGCTGATATTGAAAAACTGGCAAAGGAAAATGCTTTGAAGGCTCACAAAGCACTTGGATGCAAAGTATATTCAAGAGTAGATTTTATGCTTGATGAAAAGAATGATCTTTATTGTCTTGAAGTGAACACACTGCCTGGAATGACAGAGACTTCGCTCGTACCAAAATCGGCACTGGTAAACGGAATGAATTTTAATCAGTTGATTGAAAAAATAATTCAACTTTCATTAAACTGAAATGGATCAGTTAAAAAATAATTTTTGATATATAATTTTTATGAATAACGAAAAAGACGGAATATTTACAAGCATAGCACGGTTTATAAAATACAATGTAAACCTTGTACTTGTTGTCGTATTTTTTATCGGACTTATTTCCATGACAATTTTTGGAAATAAAGGAGTTTTGCAAAAGATGAAACTCGAAGAAGAAACAAGGGAGATTGAGAATCTTATAAAACTTGAGCTTGCTAAGACAGAAAATCTTCAAAAAGAAATAGACGCTTTAAGTTCATCTGACACCAGACTTGAAGAGGTAGCCAGAGAAAAGTTCGGAATGACAAAAGACGGCGAAAAAATTTATAAAGTAATTATAGACAGCACAGAATAATGGAAAACGTAACAGCGACTCTTGAATCACTTCTAAAGATCCACTCCCCTACCGGATTTACAAATGATGTGATAAAATATATTTCTTCTTTATTTACTGATAATCAGGATATAAAAAAGACTCTTACAAACAAAGGTTCTCTTCTGATCTCTTTTGATGATGATCCTGAACTGCTTTTAACTGCACACATAGACACACTCGGTGCAATGGTAAAAGAGGTAAAGAACAACGGTACACTTGAACTTACACAGCTTGGATCGTATCCTTGGAATTCTTTTGAAGGTGAATACGTCACTATCCGAAATTCCAAAGATAAACTTTACCGCGGGACTTTTCTAATGAATAATCCTGCTGATCATGTGAATAAAAATCTCAGGACTGAAAAGCGGGAGTACACTAATATGTCTGTAAGAATAGATGAGCAGGTTAAATGTGATACCGATGTAAAAAAGTTAGGTATTGATACAGGTGATTTTGTGTTTTATGACAATCGTTTTGAATACACTAAATCCGGATTTGTGAAATCCAGATTTCTTGATGATAAAGCATGCGCTGCTATATTAA
>JBATSB010000177.1:0-5151 GCA_049293015.1 Ignavibacteria bacterium | reverse complement strand
AAAATAGAGTTATATTGAAAGGAAGCCAGTATAATTTTAATAAAGTATCATTTATAAATGATAGTGTAGGATTTGTAGGTGGAGAAATAGTTTTTAAGACAACTAATTTTGGTTTGACATGGGATAGCGTTGGTGCAATCGATTATTATGTAAAAACTAATGATCAGGCATACTGTATAGAGTTTGCTGACGAAAATACGGGTTATAGCGGCGGAACGACAGGAACTTTGTTCAAAACAACGGATGGGGGCGGGAGCTGGGTACAGCAGCAAGGTTCGGAATTTGGACAAGGATTTTTCAGAAGCATTTACGCATACAATGATTCAATAGTCTGGGTTGTAGGAAATGGCAAAATTCTCTTTACGGAAAATGGAGGAATAGTAAATATAGAGCAGTTAAATTCTGAGATCCCAAAGGATTTTGAATTGTATCAAAACTATCCAAATCCATTCAATCCAAAAACAGTGATAAGTTATAGTCTAGAATTGACAGGTAAATATTTGGTAAACTTAAAAGTCTTTGACGTTTTGGGAAATGAAGTTGCAGTATTAGTAAATGAGAAACAGAATGCGGGAAGTTATTCAGTTACCTTTGATGGTAGTTATCTTCCGAGCGGAGTATATTATTACAGACTTGATGCAGGTGAATTTGTTGAGACGAGGCGCATGGCTTTGATAAAATAATTTCAAATTTCAAATTACAAATTTCAAATTACAAATAGAATTACTGCTGAATCCTGAGAAAAATAAATTCAACCCACTACTTCCAAAAGCTCTTCTTCTCTCTTATATATAGGAAACATTTCCATAATTCTCTTTCGTGAATTTTCAGATGACTTATCTTCAAACTTTAGTGCTTTCTCAAATGCTTCGACTGCAATGTCAATATTCTTTTCTCTCACGACAATACCGCAGTCACCGATTATATCAGGAATTCCATTCACATCCGAACCTACGGGAATACATCCGCACAGCATTGCTTCGCATACAGCGCTCGGCATTCCTTCGAACATCGAAAGCTGCGAGTAAACTTTTGACCGGCTGTAATGTCTGATGAGTTCATCATAGCTGACCTTTCCGTAAAGCTCGGTATTTTTTAAGTTTAGACTTTTAAGATACTTCAGATAATATTCATTTAATCCAATCAGAATAAATTTTGTATCAGGCATTTTCTTTGCTGCTTCAATGAGAATGTCAAAACCTTTTCGTCTGTATTCATTTTCATTTTCTATCAGACCAACGCTTATTATTATATTTTCTTTTTGAATGCTGTCCGGCTTAAAAATATCAGGATCATATCCGAGACGGATTGTTTTAAAAGGAGTCTGAATGTCTTCGATGAAATTTTTTATCCCGTCCTTTAATACAGGCTTTCCGGACTGATCGGAATAAATATAATGATTCTCATTTTCTATCAAGCTTTTATCAACTGGAAGTATCATCGAACAATGCTTTAGAGAATATGTCGCGCAGAAACATCTGAATCTTTTCTTTAAACTGCTCTTTGTAAAAAGCCCCATATTAATTTCAGGAATGTATGTCGCATCATATCCGCCGACAGCTATAAAACTTTTCTTCTTAAACAATTTTGAAAAAAATACCGGCAGGAATGAGTGATAATCTGCAAACCAGATATAGACTATATCAAACTTGTGAATGTGTGTAAGTAAATAAAAAAATTGTGAAACGAAAGAAAACAGAAATGTAAAATTATTTGAAAGGTCTGACTCGTATTGGGTTACATCATATTTTTTTTCTAAAATCTCTTTGTCATTGGTAACAAACTTTGCCTTTGCTGAAATATGATTTACAAATAATAATCTTTTTCGTGACAAAGCTGTTTTTTAAAAATTAAATATTAAAATTTAATACCCGCTCTTGCAGAATTGTCAAGACGGTTCATAAATATCTTTACGTCATTATCTTTAAAATATTTATCAACTGCTTCACGTGCACCTTTCCAGTAACCGTAATCATCAATTATTAAAAATCCGCCTTTATTAAGCAAAGGGTATAGATGAATGAGTTCGTGATATGTAGATTCAAACCAGTCTGTATCGAGTCTGAGAATTGCAATCTGTTCAGGAATAGTGCCGGGTATTGAGTCTTCCACTTTTCCTTTTACAAAAATTAGATTGTCTTTAGGATAACCTGTGGAGTAAAGATTTTTTTTAACTTCATCAAGCGATGAATAGCACCATTCATTGTGACTGTCCTTCTGACTTTCAGACCATTCGATCTTTGCGTCTTCATCTTTATAACTTATGTCTTTTTCAGTCGGTGCACTCATTCCTTCAAATGTATCATAGAGATAAATTTTTCTGTCAGTGACTTTCAGCTTCATCAAAGTCAGTGCAGCCATCATTGTATTTCCGCCTTTCCAGACACCGCATTCGATAAAGTCTCCCGGAATATTATTTTCTATCACATGCTTTACGGATCTGTAAGTATAATAGAGACTTTCGACTGTTGTCATCGTGAAGGGCTGGCACTTTGCTTTGAGTTCAAGAAATTCTTTTTCAACATCAGGAAACATCTGATCCATTTCGACTGAAAGGTAATAAAACTTTCGAAAAAGTTTATAACCTGTATCACTTTTTAATATACTCTTTGCTAAATTTTTTATCATTTCTAAATATGACTGTATATTACTTAATTAATTTCAAAATTATTTTTTAACTGCAGTGACAAGATAATACGCAGAGTCTCTATCCTTCACTCTTTGCGGAGTGATGGCATCTTCTATCATCATTTTAAACTGATACAAAACTGACAGCGGATAATAAAACAGCTTCAGCGGTTTTGCAACTTCAGTAACAAATGAATGATAAAAAGTCAGACGAAGCTGCGAAGTAAGAGCAAGCTGTCCAAGCGCAGGCACAAATCCTTTAATATCAAAACCATGATCACTTATATGTTTCTTTAATCCATAAGAAGTCCATCGCTGAACATCAATCGGCGCAGAGTGAAACTGCCATGTTCCGTGAGTCGAGAGAAAAAGTATGCCTCCCGGTTTTAAAACTCTGTTACATTCATTCAGATACAGACTTGTATTTTCGACATGCTCTAGCACCTGTGAAGAAAGCACTACATCAAATTCACCATCACCAAACGGAAGTTTTTCATCAGGCTCGATTTTAAAATCCGCATGATGATTTTCCCCTACGTCAATGCCTGTATATGTTTCTGAAAATTCATCAAAGATATATTCATAAGGTTTTACACCGCATCCGTAATCAAGAACTTTATATTTTTTACCTTTGGCAAGATGTAATGGAATATTCTCTTCCATCTTTTTTTTCAAAAGTCCTGAAGAATAATAATAAGTATTCCAGAAAGGAAGATCGGTAAAATCATGTGACTCTTTTTTCAGAACTTCTTTAGAAATTTTATTTTCTTTTAAAGTAATATCAGGCAATTTCAGTGCTTAAGCTTTTTAATAAAATACTTATTTATAAAACCCTTCAGTCTTTCAATTTCAATAGGTTCAAGAAATTTAAACATGTGAAGAAGTAGCAAAAATAGTAATATTAAGATAAGTTTAATAGATATATCCAAGTATATGTTTTCAATGCTGACAATATAGGAATAGGCAGAAAATATGATAAACATTACGGAAAGGAGAATTACTTTTTCTTTTTCAAATTTAGTAAAGGAAAATTTCTTTGTCAGTCTTGCTCCAATCAAAGTCATCAGCAGATAAGATAATAATGTGATTACAGCCGATGCATAGATCCCAAAATATTTTATGAAAATAAAATTAAATATCAGATTGAAGCTGAGACAAATTGCCATGATAAGTAAGATCGACTTTGTATTTTTTTTATAATAAAAATCGAGTGAAGAGAATACAAATAAAGCTACAAAGCAATTTGAAAAAAGGATTATGGGAATGATCTCGACGCATGACCAAAGTTCGGGATTTCTTACAAATATCTTAACGGCATAATCTATAAAGTATGTGATAACTAATGAAGTCAGGATCATTCCAAAAAATAAGTATGTAGAAGACTTGGTCATAAATCTTCTGAAGTTATCATCATTTATTTTATTCCAGAAGATCACATTTATAGCTAGTGTAAAAGGTGCTATGATAAATGCATTTGTAAAACTACCGATACTGTATCCGGTGGTATAAACTGCCACCTGTTGTTTGCTTACAAAATCATTCAATAAAAAACGATCAACTGAATTCAATAAAATCGAAAGCAGCATTGCGAGCATTAGGGGAAATGAGAATGACAGAATTTTTTTTATTTCTGTGAAGTCTATATTTATGCTCAGATTTTTTATCAGATAAGGAATGAAAACAATAAATACTATCGCTGGTGAAATCCATTTTGCAAAGAATACACTGACAATACCTTCCCCAAGACCGAGAATGAAATATAACTGCAGCGAGAGATTTATCACGAGATTAGAAATTGTGATGGTGGTGTAAAGACCGGGTCTGTTATTCAGTCTGGCAATTGTCATCGGCATGATGAGCAGAGATTCAAAAATCGAGATCAGGAAACAATAAGAAATTACACTACTGTTGTTTTCATTTAGAATAATCTCAGATATACTGCCGGAGAATGACAGACTTATTGCATAAAATACTGCAGCATTTATTACTGTTAAAAAAAAGAAATTGAAAATAATGCTGTTACGTTTTGAAAGGTTTTTTTCTGATGCACAAAAATTAATAATAGCAGTCTCGAATGCAAACATACAGATCGTGAATAAGTATTGCCAGAATGATTCGAGTAGGTTCAGATTAGCGATTGCGTCTGCTGAAAATTTTGCTGTATATAGTGGAATAAGAATAAATGAGATCAGCTTGGTAGCAACTCTGCTCAGTCCATAAACAGCGGACTGACTTATCGTATTTTTAATGTCTTTCAGCAATGGGTGAAAATATCAACTTTAATCTACATTTAAAATGTAAGAAAGGTAGCACAGAATATTATTCTGTGATTATATATAAAATGTAAGAAAGGTAGCACAGAATATTATTATATGTTTTTAAAAATAAATAAAATGTAAGAAGCGTAGCACAGAATATTATTTTGTGTTTTAAAAATAAATAAAATGTAAGAAGCGTAGCACAGAATGTTATTCTGTGTTTTAAAAATAAATAAAATGTAAGAAGCGTAGCACAGAATATTAT
>JBATSB010000176.1:0-12432 GCA_049293015.1 Ignavibacteria bacterium | reverse complement strand
TCCTGATACTATTACACCTCATACTGAATCTTTTCAGGGAACTGTCTGGCATTTACTTGTCACCCATCCTTCAGTAAAAGAGTTTGAGATGAAATGGGAATCAGCAGTAAAATGAAAAAGGCTGTCTTTCTTGACAGAGATGGTGTCATTAATGATCTCATCTTTAGTGAATTTAGAAAAGAATATGAACCTCCTCACAAAGTTGAGGATATAAAAATTTTCGACGGAGTAGAAGATTCTTTAAAAGAGTTAAAAAAAAATGGATTCGAATTATTTTTAATTTCAAATCAACCCGATTTTGCAAAAGGAAAAACTACACTTGAAGATCTTGTGGCGGTTAAAGAAAAATTTATAGAAATTTTAAATAAAGATGAAGTAATTATCAAAGAAGATTTTTATTGTTTGCATCATCCGGACGGAGTAACTTACGGTTATTCTTATGATTGTGAATGCAGAAAACCTAAGACATTTTTTGTAGATAAAGCTGTTGAGAAATATGGTTTAGATAGAAACGGATCATGGTTTATTGGAGACAGAGAGACAGATGTAGAATGTGGTATCAATGCAGGGTTAAAGACTGTACTTTTAAAAAATAGATATAATAATTATACAGATATACATAAGCCGGATTTTATATCGGACGATCTTGATTCTGCAGTAAAAATAATTTTGAAAAAATAAAAGATAAATGAACAGTTCAAAAGATCTGAAAATAAAAATATTTGCTGACGGTGCAAATATTGATGAAATGAAAAAAGTTTACAGTGAAGGTATTGTATCCGGATTTACAACAAATCCTACCTTAATGAAAAAAGACGGAGTAACTGATTATGTTGCTTTTGCAAAAAATGTATTGGCAGAGATAAAAGATATGCCAATTTCTTTTGAAGTGTTTACAGATGATTTTGAATCTATGGAAAGACAGGCAAATGAAATAGCAAGTTGGGGAGAGAATGTGTATATAAAAATTCCTGTAACAAATACAAAAAATGAACCTTCATATGATCTTATAAATAAATTATCTTCCAAAGGATTTAAACTTAATGTAACTGCAATTATGACTACAAAGCAGGTACAGGAAGTTTATGATAGTCTTGACAAAAATACACCTTCTGTTATTTCTGTATTTGCGGGAAGAATAGCTGATTCCGGTAGAGACCCGATCCCGTACATGAAAGATAATCTCAATATTGTAAAGGATTCCAAAAATATTGAACTGCTTTGGGCGAGCTCGAGAGAATTACTTAATGTTATTCAGGCTGATGAATGTGGTTGTCATATAATTACTGTTACAAATGACTTGTTGAAAAAGCTTAAAAATGTAGGGAAAGATCTTGATGAGTTTTCATTGGATACTGTCAAGATGTTTTATAATGATGCTGTATCGGCAGGTTACGATTTTTAATCAGTGTTTAAATTTTTATTAATTTTGTAAAAATATTTGACCAAGAGGAAGGAAAAAATATTTTTATTTCTGTCCGATCTGATTTTTATTTCATTGGCATGGACAGTTTATTATTATATCAGGGTTGATACCGGCTGGATCACTTATACAAACCCGCCGGCATTTATCGCGCCGCTTATTGCAATTTATTTTTACTGGCTGATAATTTTTTCATTTGCAGGATTGTATCAGCACTGGTTTGTAAGATCAAGATTTGATGAATTTTCTTCTGTATTTAAAACAGTTTCAGTAGGTTGTTTCATATTGTTCTTTCTTATTTATCTGGATGACATGATGAATGATGCACCGATCATTTCCAGATTCCTTATCTTGATATACTGGATTCTTACTGTTGTCTTCATAAGTACTGGCAGGATCATTATCAGAAGTATTCAAAGAAATTTACTCGAAAAGGGAATTGGTCTGAGGGAGACATTAATAGTCGGCAGAGGTGAAAAAGCATCTGAGCTGAAAAACATGATCATAAAATATCCTCAGCTTGGATACAGATTTGCCGGGTATATTAGTATTGAAGATCCTGACACTCAAAATATAAACAGCAGTTACGGAAGTCTGAAAGAAATTAAAAATATAATTGCAGAAAAGGAAATTACTGAAATTCTAATTGCTCTTGAATTGAATGAAAAGGAAAAACTTATCGATGTAATAAGATACTGCAGTGAAGAGAAAGTTAATTTGAAAATACTTCCTGACATGTATGAGATAGTAAGCGGAATGGCAAGGACAAATCAGATATATGGAGTACCGCTGATTGAAGTTATGCCTGATATAATGTCTCCTGCAGGATTACTTACAAAGAGAATTATTGATGTAATAATTTCAGGAATAACTTTGATATTACTTTCACCGTTACTTTTGATCGTAGCAATTCTTGTAAAACTGACCTCTGATGGACCAGTGTTTTATAAACAGGAAAGAGTAGGAAAAAAAGGTTTGATATTTATTATGTATAAGTTCAGGTCAATGGTTGTAAACTCAGAAGAGTATGGTCCTGAATGGGCAGGTGATAACGATCCGAGAATCACAAATTTTGGAAAGCTGTTGAGGAAATTATATATAGATGAAATACCTCAGATGTATAATGTTTTGAAAAACGAAATGAGTCTTATCGGACCAAGACCTGAGAGACCATTTTTTGTAGAGCAGCTGAAAAAAGAAATACCATATTATTATAAAAGATTATCAGTAAAACCGGGTATTACCGGCTGGGCACAGATAAAACATAAATATGATACATCTGTGGATGATGTAAAATCAAAGATCCAGTTTGATTTTTATTATATTGAAAACATGAGTTTAAAATTAGATTTCAAAATAATGATAAATACTATTATTGTAATTTTATTAATGAAAGGTCACTGAATTTGAAAAGAATATTAGTGATCATTCCGACATATAATGAAGCTGATAATATTTTAAAGATAATTCCGTTGATTCTTGAAAACAGTGATGAGGATAATGAATACAATATACTTGTAGTTGATGATAACTCTCCTGACGGAACTGCAAAACTTGTCGAAGATATGAATAATGTTCATGTAAATATTTTAAAACGAGAAAAAAAACTTGGTTTAGGAACTGCTTATGTCGCAGGTTTCAGATACGCTATTAAAGAAAAGTATGATTGTGTTTTTGAAATGGATGCAGATTTTTCTCATGATCCAAAATATCTTAAAGGTTTTATTCAGAAAATTGATGAAGGATATGATCTTGTGATCGGATCAAGATACATTGACGGAATTTCCGTTCTAAATTGGCCGCTAAGAAGACTTATCCTGAGTTATCTCGCATCTGTTTATACAAGAGCTGTTACCGGTTTAAAGGTAATGGATACAACGGCAGGATTTATGTGTTACAAAGTAAATTCGCTGAAGCAAATAGATCTTGATAATGTCAGATCAAACGGATATTCATTTCAGATCGAAATGAAATTCAAGATGTATAAGAAGGGTTTTAAGATAATCGAAGTTCCTATATTATTTATTGACAGAAGAGAAGGTGAATCCAAGATGTCCCGCAAAGTAGTATACGAAGCATATTTCATGGTCTGGAAATTAAAATTCAAATCTGTTTTCGGGAAGTTGTAATTTTTTTGTAATTGAATTTCAGAATTTTATGAAATTTCCGATATATCAAAATTCATTAAATGAACTCCAAAGCAATCGACATTTCGGTTATAATAGTAAACTACAATGTAAAGGAACTTGTCGATAACTGCATAGCCTCAATTTACACTGCAAACAATCATGAACATAGTCTCGAAATTTTTTTAGTTGATAATAATTCTATAGATGAAAGTCCTGAGCATATAGAAAAAAAATATCCTGAAGTTAATGTGATCAGAAATTCAAAGAACATTGGTTTTTCCAAAGCTAATAATATTGCAATTCGAAAAGCTTCAGGAAAATATATTTTAATATTAAATCCGGATACACTCCTTGAAGAAAATACATTCAATAAGCTTATAAAATTTTGTGAGAAACATAAGAATACAGGAGCTGTAACCTCAAAGCTGATACTAGGTAACGGTAAACTTGATTCAGCATGTAAAAGAAGCTTTCCGACACCATCTGTTGCAATACCCAGAATACTTGGTCTATCTTCAATGTTTCCTCAAAGCAAAATATTTGGAAAATATAATCTCACATATCTCGACGAAGACAAGACATGGGAAGTAGATGCTATCTGCGGTGCTTTCATGTTTATTCCAAAAGAAGTATTGGAAAAAACTGGATACTTTGATGAGGATTATTTTATGTACGGTGAGGATATTGATCTATGCTTCAGAATCAATAAACATGGATTTAAAATTTATTATTTCCCGGAAGTAACAACAATCCATTTTAAAGGAGAGAGCACACGCAAGACTAATTTATCTTATGTGAATAATTTCTATGGTGCCATGATAATTTTTGTAAAAAAAAATTTTACAGGATTTTCAAGATCATTGTCGCCGCTGCTTCAGTTTGGAATATTCTGGAGATCTCTTTTTTCATATCTTCAGAGGATCATCAGAATTTTTATATTCCCGATTTCAGATATTCTTCTGATTTATCTTTCGCTAATAATTTCTGTTAAGATAAGGTTTGATATTTTTCCGAACAAAGATTACATGTTCATCATTTCAATTTATGTGTTGATATGGCTTTTGACTCTTGCAATATTCGGATCATATTCTAAAAAACATTTCCTGTCCCTGCGCAATACATTCAACGCAGTGATCGTCGGGTTTTTTATAAATTCTTCTATTACATATTTTTTTAAAGAGTATGCTTTTTCCAGAAGTGTGATACTTGCATCAACTGTATTGTCAATTTTTTTCCTGCTGATATTCCGAGGCGGATATAAACTCTATTTATTTTTTGTATCGAAAAATATTCTACTTAATAAAGTAAATCTTCTGCAGGTAGGCAGCGAAAAGCTTAGTCAGAATGTCGAGGATAAATTGAATTCAAAATATAATATATTTCAATATTCAGATGTTTCCAAAAAAAATAATATTTCAGAGCTTGAAGAAATTATCACAATAAATAAAATTGATGAAGTGGTATTTGCAGGTAATCTTTTTTCAAATCAGGATATGCTGAATCTTATGTGGGATATGCGGAACAGAAATGTCAGGTTCAGAATATTTCCTTCGGGTAAAGAGCTAATGCTGTCAAAATTAAATACAAGCAGTATTGATGAGATTAACCTAATTGAAATTGAATATAATATTAATAATAAATTAAATATATTTTTAAAAAGATCTTTTGACATAATATTCTCAGTAATACTTCTCATTTCGGTTTACCCCGTTTTGATAATCCTGATGAAGTTATTCAGTTTTAAACCTTCAAAACATTTCTCAAAGCTTTTATTGCTGCCGGATGTTTTTTATGGAAACACTAGTTTTGTAGGTTATCCTGTTTGGCTGGATAATATCAAGAAGCATTACATTGGTAAGAAGGGGCTTACCGGACTTGTTCAGTTGAATTATTATAAGGGAGTTACAGCAGATGAAATACTCAACATGAATTTATTTTATGCAAAAAATCAGTCTTTGATACTTGACATTGAGATACTATTAAAAACTTTTATTCTAACATTTAAAAAATAATTATGGCTGTTCAAAATTATTTAGAAATTGAGAAACCAATAATTACACTTGAAAATAAGATCGAAGAGATGAGAAAGATGTCTGATCATCTTGACATCTCGCATGAAATCAGTAAGCTGGAAGAAAGAATCAATCAATTAAGAAAAGAGATATTCAGTAATCTGACTCCATGGCAGATCGTACAATTAGCGAGACATCCTGAACGACCGTTTGCCTTAGATTATATTTATTTGATGACTGAGAATTTTGTTGAATTGCACGGTGACAGATATTTCGGAGATGACAGAGCTATAGTTGGCGGATTTGCGAATCTGGATGACAGAACTGTAATGATAATTGGTCAGCAAAAAGGTCGAGATACAAAATCTAATCTATACAGAAATTTTGGAATGCCGAATCCTGAAGGATACAGAAAAGCTTTGAGATTAATGAAGCTTGCAGAAAAATTCAATAAACCGGTTATTACATTAATAGATACTCCCGGTGCATATCCTGGAATCGAAGCTGAGGAAAGAGGGCAGGCGGAAGCAATCGCCAGAAATCTTTTTGAGATGTCAAGTCTGAAAGTTCCGATCATTGTTGCAATAATAGGAGAAGGTGCATCAGGAGGAGCTTTAGGAATTGGTATCGGAGACAGAGTATTAATGCTGCAATACTGCTGGTATTCTGTAATTGCACCTGAGTCATGCTCCCAAATTTTATGGCGAAGCTGGGATTTTAAAGAACAGGCTGCTGAGTCATTAAAGCTAACTGCCAAAGACATGCTCGAGCTAAAAATAATTGACAGAATAGTAGAAGAACCTGAAGGAGGTGCACACAGAGACCATACGCTTGCTGCTGAATTGTTGAAAAAAGCATTGATAGAAGAATTAGATGTCGTAAGTAAAATCAAAAAGGATAAATTTCTTGATAACAGGATAAAAAAATTCGGCGAGATGGGATTCTTCAAAGACTGATAAGCATCAGTAAATTTAATAAATTGAAAAAATATAAAAGAAAAAATTGTCCGGTATAAATACTAAATTTTTAATAAAAGGCGGAAGTCCATTACACGGAAAAGTGAAAGTCAGCGGAGCAAAAAATTCGGCTACAAAATTATTAGTAGCTTCACTCCTTACTGAAGAAGAATGCATTCTTCACAATTCACCTAATAAAATAAGTGACCTAACAATTACAACAGAAATTTGCACTTCGCTTGGAAGTAAAATAGAATTAGATGAAAATATTTTAAGATCAGAATCTAAAAAAATTGTTACATCACATATTTCTGAAGAACTTGGAAATAAAAACAGAATAGCAATTTTACTTGCAGGACCTTTGCTGCTCAGAACCGGTAAGGCTGAGATACCTATTCCAGGCGGATGTAAGATCGGTTCACGACCGGTAAATTTTCATATAGATTCACTAGAAAAACTCGGATGTAATGTAACAGTAAAAGATAATTATTTTATACTGCAGGCTGATAATCTGAAAGGGAACAATATCAGACTGGATTATCCAAGTGTAGGTGCAACAGAAAATATTATTATTGCCAGCACTCTTGCAAAAGGAAGAACTGTAATTACTAATGCAGCAGTAGAGCCTGAAATTATTGATCTGATAAAATTTCTTCAGAAGATGGGAGCAATTATTGAGATTAATACTGACAGAAAAATTACTATAGAAGGTGTAGATAAATTAACCGGTGCGGAACATTATGTTATACCTGACAGAAATCAGTCAGCATCATTTGCCTGTGCAGGGCTTGCTTCAAAAGGTGATATTTTTATAGAGAATGCAGTTCAGGAAAATCTGATCACTTTTCTTAATACAATAAGAAGAGTTGGCGGGAAATTTGAGGTAAAAGAAAAAGGTATCAGGTTTTATTATGACGGGGAAATGAATTCTATACCTATAGAAACAAATGTTCATCCGGGATTTATGACTGACTGGCAACAGCCGTTTGTAATTCTGATGACTCAGGCAAAGGGAATTTCAATTGTTCATGAAACTGTATATGAAGAAAGATTTGGCTATGTAAGCGAACTTCGGAAAATGGGTGCTGAGATAGAATTATATGATACCTGTCTTGGCGGACTGCAGTGCAGATTTGCCAATACTCATTATTTTCACAGTGCTGTAATTAAGGGACCTACACCGCTGCATTCGGCTGAAATAAATGTACCGGATCTCAGAGCAGGATTTTCTTATTTAATTGCCGGTGTAATTGCTAATGGAGAATCCGTTGTTAACGGAGCAGTATATATTGACAGGGGTTATGAGGAAATTGATAAAAAGCTCAGAGATCTTGGGGCAGATATAAAGAGAATTGAAGATTAAAAAGTTATTTAAATAAATAGTTTCTGTTAAATATTTTAAAAAAGAAAAGTAATTACTAATGAAAAGTAAAATAGATGTATTAAAAGAAAAAAGGAATGAAGCTTTAGCCGGTGGTGGTCAAAAAAGAATTGACTCACAACATAAAAAAGGGAAGTTAACAGCAAGAGAAAGAATTGATCTCTTATTGGATGAAGGTAGTTTTGTAGAAACAGATATTTTTGTAAGACATCAGTCATATGATTTTGATCTGGCAAATCAAAGATTTTATACTGACGGTGTTGTGACAGGAACAGGTAAGATTGAAGGCAGAACTGTATGTGTCTTCTCACAGGATTTTACAATTCACGGAGGATCGCTTGCAGAATACCATGCAAAAAAAATATGTAAGATAATGGACCTTGCTATGAAGATAGGTGTCCCTGTTATTGGAATAAATGACAGCGGAGGTGCGAGGATACAGGAAGGAGTTATTTCACTTGGTGGATATGCTGATATTTTTTTAAGAAATACTCTTGCCAGCGGAGTAGTACCACAGATCTCTGCTATAGTCGGTCCATGTGCGGGTGGTGCAGTTTATTCCCCGGCAATTACGGATTTTATTTTTATGGTTGACAAAGTTTCATACATGTTTGTCACAGGTCCTAACGTAGTAAAAACAGTAACACATGAAGAAGTGACTTTTGATGATCTGGGTGGAGCACATACTCATGCAGTGAAAAGCGGAGTAAGCCACTTTACTGCAGAAAACGAAATAGAATGTTTTCAGAATATCAGGAAATTAGTTTCATATATTCCTTTGAATAATATGGATCCTGTTCCCTTAAGAGAATATAACGGAGGAGACAAAGACCTGGAATTTTTGAATACATTTATGCCTGATAATCCGAATAAACCATATGATGTCAAAGATGTAATAAATGCTCTGATAGATGAAGATTCTTTTTTTGAAGTGCATACAGAATATGCTGAAAATATTGTAGTCGGATTCGGAAGGATTAAAGGGAGATCAATTGGAATAGTCGCAAATCAACCGCTCGTGCTGGCAGGTGTATTAGATCTTAATTCTTCTATCAAAGGAGCAAGATTTGTCAGATTCTGTGATGCATTTAATATACCTTTGCTTGTACTTGAAGACGTGCCCGGATTTTTACCTGGTACTGATCAGGAATGGCGGGGAGTGATCAGACACGGAGCAAAACTTTTATATGCCTTTTGCGAAGCTACAGTTCCAAAAATTACTGTGATACTGAGAAAAGCTTACGGCGGTGCTTATGACGTAATGAATTCAAAACATATCAGAGGCGACTTTAATCTTGCATGGCCGACTGCAGAGATTGCAGTTATGGGTGCTCAGGGAGCTGCGGAAATTATTTTCAGAAAGGAAATTGAAGCTGCAGAGGACAAAGTATCAGCTTTAAAAGAAAAAGTGGATGAATTTACGGAGAAGTTTGCCAATCCTTATCTTGCTGCAGAAAGAGGATTTGTTGATGATGTAATAGAACCTAAAGATACTCGGGATAAATTGATTTACTATTTTGAAATACTTGAAAATAAAGTCGATTCAAATCCGAAGAAAAAACACGGTAACATTCCATTATAAAATATTATAGTTCCCCTTTGATATAACAGCATCCGGATGTTAGATACCGGATGCTGTTGTTTATAGATCATAATTATTCAGCATATTTAAACTTTGCCGTAAAATGTCTGAGGAAATCCGGCTCTTTGGTAATTATCATTCCTTTTACTGAATTCTTATTCTCGATCAACATTTGAAAAACTTCTATAACATATTCAATATGACTTTGAGTATATACTCTCCTTGGTATTGCTAACCTTACAAGTTCATTCGGTGCAGGAATCAGTTTACCCTTTTTATTATATTTGCCAAACATAACCGAACCAATCTCAACTGAACGAATACCACCTTTTAAATATAATTCACAAACCAATGCCTGCCCCGGGTATTGCTCTACGGGAATATGAGGATAAAAAGATTTTGCATCGATATAAACCGCATGTCCTCCAATTGGCCAGATTAAAGGCACTCCCATTTTATAAAGCATTTCACCAAGATATTCTGTACTTCTGATCCTGTATCTCAGATAGTCTTTATCAAAAACTTCTTTAAGGCCAATTGCTATAGCTTCCATATCCCTTCCTGTCAGTCCTCCGTATGTAACAAATCCTTCTGTAATAATTAACAGATTTGTACAGGCTTCATACAACTCATGATCTTTTAATGCCAGAAATCCTCCCATATTTACAAGACCGTCTTTCTTGGCACTCATAATACACCCGTCAGCAAGTCCGAACATTTCACGAGCTATGTTTTTGTAAGAAATTCTATTGTAACCCGGCTCTCTGGATCTGATGAAGTAAGAATTTTCAGCTATCCGGCAGCAGTCGAGAAAAAATTTGACATTAAATTTTTTACATAGATTACTTACCTCGTTAGCATTTTTCATACTGACCGGCTGACCACCGCCGCTGTTGTTTGTGACGGTTAGAATTACACCACCGATATTTTCGCTACTGTGTTCTTTCAATAAACTTTTTAGTTTTTCTGTATCCATGTTACCTTTGAAAGGGTGTGACAACATTGGTTCATTGGATTCAGGTATCGGAATGTCAATAGCAGTAGCTCCTGAATATTCAATGTTAGCCCTTGTAGTATCGAAATGTGTATTACTTATAAATATTTTTCCTTTACCTCCAAGATATCCGTAAAGAATTCTTTCCCCTGCTCTGCCCTGATGTGTCGGCAGTATGTATTCAAATCCTGTCAGATCTTTGATTCTTTTTTCCATTTTTATCCAGCTCTTTGATCCGGCATAAGCTTCATCTCCGTCCATAATAGCAGACCATTGTTTTGAACTCATTGCAGAAGTTCCACTGTCTGTAAGTAAATCTATCAGCACATCTTTTGAAAGAAGCTGGAATGGATTATAATCAGCTTCTTCAAGCAATCTATTCCTCTCTTCCTCCGAGGTCATTTTAATTGGCTCTACAGATTTAATTTTGAATGGTTCAAATATTGTTTTAAATTTCATTTACAAATCTCCGTTTAAATATTAATAAATTGTTATTTGTTTTATTCTAATTTAAATATACTGCAAAATTTTAGTTATGATTTATGTCATATTAAATTTTATGAAAACTCAAATTCCAAAACCTTTATCTACCTTTTACCTGCTCATTTATTTATATTTAAAACTTGAATTAAACCTAATAAATATCAAAAAATCAGACAATATCCTTAAGAAATTTGAATACAATAAATACAATAAAAGGTTAGAAATATTTACTTCATTGAAACTTGAAAAAGGGAAAACCTTTGCAGAAGATGTAAAGAATGGTCTTTCTGCAAAAAATAAATTCCTGCCGCCAAAATATTTTTATGATAATACAGGCTCACTTCTTTTTGAAAAAATATGTAAGACTAAAGAGTATTACCCTACAGTTACTGAAAAAAAAATTCTTATTGCAAAAGCTGCAGAGATCTCGCAAAAGAATATGAAAATAAATCTGATCACAGAGCTTGGCAGCGGTAGTTCGGAAAAATCCGAAATCTTGATAAATGCATTTCAGAATGAACGTACTAATTTACATTATATTCCTATCGATGTTTCCGAAATACTTTATGAAAGCTCATTAAATTTGGTTATTAAATATAAAAAACTTTCCGTATCGGGTATCATTTCGTTTTATGAAAATGGTATTAAACTTATTGAATTTATTGATGACTCTCCTAAGTTAATGTTATTTCTTGGATCAAGTATCGGAAATTTCACCAAAAAAGAATCAGTAAAATTCTTATCAGGTATCAGAAAATTCATGAATACTGATGACAGACTTATGGTAGGGTTTGATCTGATAAAAGATGAAAATATTATGAACAGTGCATATAATGATAAAGATGGCTATACGAAAAAATTCAATCTGAATATACTTAAGAGAATAAACAGGGAACTACAAGGTAATTTTCCACTTTCAAAATTTAGTCATAAAGCATTTTATAATTCAGAAAAAAAAAGAATTGAAATGTATCTCACTGCAAATGATAATATTACTGTGGAAATTGGTGATGGTAAATATGAATTTGATTTCAAAAAAGGTGAATCCATTCATACTGAGAATTCTTGTAAATTTAGTTTTGAAATAATTGAAGATCTGGCTGATAGATCCGGTCTCAAAATTTCAGATCAATATACTGACATAAATAATTATTTTACAATTACTTCTTTGACATTAAAAACTTAATGCTAATCAGTCATAATATCATTATGTGTCATTTATATTCAAATTAGAAAAAATTTCTTTAAGCTGATTAATTTAAAATCTGATATTTGAAATTGTTCTGTATTCTTTTCTTTACAATTTCTTAACATGATTAATAATCATTTATGTTTATTTTTGTATATCCTAAATTTAAAAATTATTATGTATAAAGTAATTTCGATTTTTATTCTAACCTTAGTTTTATTTTCCTGTGGTAAAAAAGATGTTTCAATGAACAAACCCGGTGGTCAGATCAACGGTGCAGGTG
>JBATSB010000175.1:0-4492 GCA_049293015.1 Ignavibacteria bacterium | reverse complement strand
TCCATAGGTAATCCCTCAAATCTCCCGGAATCTATAAAAGAATTTCCGCCGTCTGTTGTTTTCAGATATGAAACCTGTCCTCCAAGCCAACCTGTATTTTCATTAATAAAATAAATTGCGTCTAATGCCGGCATTCCCATACCGGGTCCGCCACTGAAAATTGAGACCCAATTTTCACCTCCGTCTGTAGTTTTTAGAAAGTTCCACCACCCTGCAGCATAGACTACACTGTCATTAACAGGGTGAATTTGCATAATCAAGTTTGTTGAAGGGTTAGGTTGATTATCCCAATTTTCACCACCGTTTGTAGTCTTATAAATAAAGTTATTTCCACAAGCCCAGCCGGTATATCTATTAATGAACTCAATATCTGTAATAAAATGATTCGGAGATAACTGCTTTATCCATTGAGCTTCAGAATTTACTGAAGTAAGTAAATATAAGAATAGAACTAGAATTATTTTTTTCATATGTGAGATGTTAAAAAATTTTAAAAATTTATATTTAGATATTATCGTTTTCAGGCGGAAATATCTACAATTATGTGTTTTCAGCAAAAAATGAATAAAAAAAAATTAATTTCAAGTTAATTTATTTTACTAAAATTGTAAAATTTAGAAAATAAAATTTTTTCTCTTCTTTTTAACATTAACTACAAACTGGATAAGTCTAAATTATGCTACCGTCAATTAATAAATTATACTGCATAACAATTTTCTTCTCCGGTACTTCCATTTTCAATGATTGCCTAGTTAATACCTCAATTTGTTTATTTTATAATAGTTCTAAAATAAACCAATAGCATAATTTACCGGCGGCTAAATTTTTTATTTCAACAATAGTAACTTCTTTGTTTCTGAAATATCATCTGATCTCAATGTATAAAAATAAACCCCGCTGTTGTAATTATTGCCGTCGAATTTAACTGAATATGTTCCCTGTCTAAGCTGTTCATTTAATAAAACTACTAATTCTCTTCCCAACACGTCATATATTTTTAATAAAATGTTCGAAACCTGATTTTGATTGTTTGACACAACATCAAACTTAATTGTTGTAATCGGATTAAACGGGTTCGGATAGTTCTGATAAAGTTTAAAACTTGTCGGTACATTAGAGTTTATCGGTTGAATACCGATTGGATCGTCAGGAGGGATGAATCCGTATTGATTGGTTCTATATCTGTCGTGACCCCACATGGACCAGGGGAAATTTTCAGTAGTATATGGAACTCCCTGTATTGTCCACGCATACAGAGCGCATCCGTCACCATTCTTTGTAACGCTGTTTGTAGTAATCACGACATCAAGCTGTCCGTCATTATTTAGATCGGTAAGATTAGCAGCAGTGCCTGGACCTCCTATAGGTCTCATCTCTTCCTGTAAACTCTGACCGCTTTCAACATTAAAAAACTTCACAATACCGCGTAAACCATTTCCCCCAGATGTGTCCGGTGATTTTGAACCTATAAAACTCCATTGACCATTTATTTTTCCGATATTTAAATTTCTTAATTGATCTGATTCAAGAAATATCGGATAATTTGGAAGCACGCTCCCATTCATATTTAAAGCATAAGAATAAAATGTTTCTGCACACAAAAAGACCGGTTGTTGAGATTCCGGTATATACATTGTCATACTCTCAGTATTATAACGTGAATTAAAGTTTCCTCGTGAAAAAATACTCCCATCAGAATTATATATTGTAAGTCTTGATTTATAATCACCAGGCAGCCTGACTTTCGAATAATTTGAAAGGATTGCAATTTGCGATTTGTTCAAATAATCAAATATTATAGGATAATTCCAGGTATCAAAATAGTATCCTGAATCTGAATATATAGGCGATATATTATGCTGAGTACCATCGGGATTTAATAAAAAAATTTTATTTGAATCTATGTTTCCTAACGAATTATTAGAAGAGGGTATTATAATTTCAGCAGAATTATCATCATCTATATCTCCAATAGAAAAATAAGATAAAAAAGGATTCGCACCATTAGTTATTGTAACCGGCCAGCCTGTTCTTATTATTCCATTATTATTAACAACTGTCATAACATTTTTTCGTGAAAGTATTATTTCTATACTTCCATCATTATCCAGATCATATAATGATATTCTGTCTCCAAGAGAATTAGTTGATATAAAAGTATAAATAGGAAATCCATTTATATTATTTCCATTTCGATCAAATACATACAGGGAATCTGATTTCACTACTATATCCAAAAATCCGTCATTATCAATGTCACCTGCTGCTGTCCAGATATAGCTTGAGAAACAGCTTACAAATTTTGGAAATCCCTGCATCATTTCTCCATTATTATTTAAAAGAATTACTTTTCCTGTTGTCAATAAACCATTTACTCCAACTAAAACTTCATTCTGACCATCATTATTAAAGTCAGCTATTATTGGACCGTTGTTATAAGTATAATCAACACTATCCAAAATAACAGGGAATCCCTGCATAAGTGTCGGTGTGATCTGTGAGGTTGAGTTTTGAGATGTAATGATAAGAAACAATATAATTATTTTTTTCATGGGATTGTTATTTTATAAAAATTTTTTCCTGATGCGAATAATTGTTCTCCGACTTTTCTGAATTTGTTAATATTTGCAAACCTAAAATCCGGCAGCCAGTTCTTACCACCGTTAATAGTATAATAGTTTTCTCCATTAATACTTTCATCACTAATTCTCATACCACCTATATATCCTGTGTCAGAATTTTCAAAATAAATTCCAAGCATTCCATATCCACTTTCCTTTACTTTAAAACTTTTTTCTTCCCATGTATTTCCTTTATTTGTAGTTTTAATATAAGATATATCTTTAATGTTAATATCTAAAGATTGAATTGAAACATATCCCGTATTATCGTTTATAAAACATATTTTCCAATGCATTTGATTATCAGACATACTACGATATTTCACTTCCCAATCTATACCGCCGGAAGTTGTTTTCAAAATCACTGCTTTACTATTATTATAATCTCCCTTAGAATAGCCTCCTGCAATAAAGCCAGTATTTTGATTTATGAAGTAACAATCAACTGCTGAAGTAATTTCATTTGGAAGTCTTTTGCATTCCCATGTTAAACCAGAGTCTGAAGATTTTATAAAATCCGCAGGTTTTGAATATTTTCCACAACCAAAAATATATTTATTTCCTAATCCATATAAACTGCATACACCTTCGGGTTTAATATTATTTATAAAGCTGCAGTTCTGCCAGTGATATCCGCCATCATTTGTATAAAGTAAAACGCTCGAGTCTAATGTTCCGATGAACCCATTTTTAGAATCTTTAAAATATATCGAACGAAATATATATTCTGTACTTTGATAAATAGTCTCCCAGTAAATTCCTGAATTATTAGTCATATAAATTTTTTTTAATGAATCTATACCGCTGATTACCCAGCCAGTATCCTTATTTATAAAATAAAAGTCATCAAGTTTCACATAGCTTTCAGGATCCTCATAAATAATTATCTCCTTTTTAAAATTAGAATAATTATATGAGTGAATCAATGTTACTAATATAATAACCAAAATAATTATTTTCATAATGTAAAAGCTGAAATAAGATAATTAAATCGAATCTTATTTCAGCCTTTTAGAATAAATTTATTCAGGAGTTCCTAAATTAACACTTACGTTTGGATAAACCGGAACATTATTTACAATGTTTAGAGTAGTAACTCCATCCCCAAAACCAAATTTCTTAGCTCTTACTTCATAACTTCCATTTGGGAAACTACTTCCTCCATTTCTAAAAAATATATACCCACTACTATTAGTAGTTATTGGAGTGCCAAATAGATTACTACCAGTACCATTTAACTTTATATAAACATCAGCTTCAGGTACTAACCCTGTTCCAAACTCATAATGAACTGTAACTGTGCCTTCAGGTAAAACTGATAATTCATTTACATTAGAGTTGGAAACTGTTTCCTGCGGATTGATCAGGAAAAGTGATAAGGCTGAGATAACTAACAAAGCTGCGAATATTGAGAATTTGATTTTCATTGTGATTTTTCCTTTCTGAATTTAATTTTTTAATTGATAAATAAATACTTAATTGTTTACTAGCTTTTCAATTTCTATATAGCGGTCTTATTATAGTGTCCTCCTTTCGTTGGATTTATAATTTCATTTTCGAGCCGTAGGTTGTGTTTTAAAAAGTGTCCAATAAATATATTTTGTCAATAACAGATGCGAAAATTATTCAGGTGTTCCTAAATTTACACTTACTCTCGGATAAACAGGTACACCATTTACAATGTTTAGAGTAGTTACTCCATCCCCAAAACCAAATTTCTTAACTCTTACTTCATAACTTCCATTTGGGAAATAGCTTCCTCCATTATTAAAATATATTTTTCCTTCACTATTAGTAGTCTTTGGTGTATCAAATAAATTACTACCAGTACCATTTAACTTTATATAAACATCAGCATAAGGTACTAACCC
>JBATSB010000174.1:0-4038 GCA_049293015.1 Ignavibacteria bacterium | reverse complement strand
AAAATTTGTCTTAGTACCACTTGCAGAAATAGCTCCGGATTTTATTCATCCGGTTTTAAAAAAATCTGCTGCGCAACTTCTATCCGATTCAAAAGATAATCTCAAAGTCAGCCCGTATTGTACTATAAAAACTGAAGCCTGACCAATATGTCAACTGACCCGAAGATTAGATATATTGCGATAGAAGGTGTGATAGGTGCGGGGAAAACTTCCCTGGCTAAGAAACTTTCTGAAAGACTAAATGCAAAACTGATCCTTGAAAATTTCGAAGACAATCCGTTTCTTGAAAAATTTTATCAGGATCCTTCAGGATATGCATTTCATACTCAGATGTATTTCTTAATGAGCCGATATAAACAGCTTCAGGAAGTAAAGCAGACAGATATGTTTCATGATTTTTTTATAGCCGATTATATTTTTGAAAAAGACAAGATCTTTGCTTATCTCAACCTTCAGGATGATGAGCTGAAACTTTACGAAAAGATTGTAACTCTCATAGAAAAAAATATTGTTGTACCTGACCTAATCATTTATCTTCAATCTTCACTTGAAAGACTTATGAAAAATATTAAACACAGGGACAGAGATATAGAGAAAGAGATCAAAGAAGATTATATCAAAGATCTTAACGAAGGATATAATTATTTTTTTTTCAGATATAAATCCACTAAAGTCCTGATAGTAAATTCTGCCGAAATTGATTTTGTTCATAATGAAAAGGACTTTGAAAATCTGATAACTGAAATTTTAAAACCTGAACATTCTGCTATAGAATTTTATAATCCGGGATCTGCAAACATTGCACATTAAAAATGATCAGAACTATAATAATATTTATTATAATTTTTGTTTTACTTTCTGTAATAAAGTCTTTTTTTAAAATGTCGCGCCTTAAATCCGGGAGTAACAAGAATGTTAATGCAGGTAAAAAAAAATCTGACAATAAAAAAGATGACAGTAATATTATAGATGCAAAATATGAAGAAATAAATTAAATCAGATATGTTAAAATTTCTTCTGAGATCATCCGGGAAGTTTGATCCGGAAATAATTTCTCCTGAAAACGTAAAAAATATTCTCATAGTCAGACAGCACAATCAGCTTGGTGACATGCTCTGTTCTGTTCCACTTTTTGCAGCCATTCGAAAAAAATATCCGGAAGCTCATATTACATTAGTTGCTTCCCCTATCAATTATGAAATACTTTTCAGTGATATAAATCCATACATAGACAAAGTTATAACATATCGAAAAGCTCCTCTTAAAAATCTGATCGAGTTTTATAAAGAATTAAAGAATCATGATTATCAGATCGGTATAGTTCCTTCCACTGTATCTCTGTCAAGGACTTCTCATCTGATCAATTATTTCTCAGGTGCAAAAGTCAGAGTTGGAGTGAAGAGCATTGACGGTAAATTAAATGATATGGAATATCTGCTTAATATCAAATCTGATTTTGAATGGGATACCAAAAAGCTTCATCAGGTTGATAGAAATCTTGATGTCGGAAAACAGATCGGTTGCGTACTTTCTGAATCTGAAAAAAACGAAGTCATGATACATCTTAGTAACGATGAAATTTCTTTTGCAGATGAATATGTTAAAAATAATTTTCCTGATAAAAATAAAATCATAATCGGATTTCATCCGGGTGCCGGCAAGACTCAAAACCGCTGGGATAAAGAAAATTTTATTGCATTAATTAAATTGTTACATCAGAAATACAATTGCTATTTGATGATGACTTCCGGAACTATAGATAAAGAGATCACAGATCATATTAAATCTGAACTGAAAAAGTCGGGCATTGAAATTAAAATTCTTGAAAATACTCCTATAAGAAAACTCAGTGCCGTTATTAAAAAACTTGATCTGTATATTACAAATGATACGGGGACTCTTCATGTTGCAGCTGGAGTCGATGCAAATATAATTTCATTATTTGGTCCTACTCATGGATATGAATGGGCTCCAATTGGAGAAAATAAAATTTATATTCAGTCTCCTACAAATGAGATCAATGATATTACTGTTGATAATGTTTTTGAAAAAGCTGGAAATTTAATAGAGTCCATAAATTATAATTCAGAAAAAAAAGATCTGATCCCTCAGGATCATAATTAAAATTTTATTATTCTTTTATAAAATTTGAACAAGACTATAGCCGCAATAGATATTGGTACAAATTCATTTCATCTTGTCATTGCTGAGATCGACATCAAAAACAGATTCAAAATTCTCACAAAGTCAAAAGAAGTAGTACGCTTAGGTAACAGCTCTAACGATATGAAATATATCTCTGAAGAATCCATAATTAGAGGTGTTGAAGTCTTAAAAAGATTTAAACTAATCTGCGAATCATATAATGCTGAGATCATTGCCGTTGCTACCAGTGCTACCCGTGAAGCATTAAATCAAAATGAATTTAAACTCAGGGTATTTAGTGAAACAGGTATTGAGATCAATATTGTATCAGGATATGAAGAAGCAAGACTTATCTATCTTGGTATAATGCAGTCATTGGAAATCTTTGATAAAAAAATATTAATGGTTGATATCGGTGGCGGCAGCACGGAATTTCTGGTAGGACATTCAGGAGAAGTAAAATATGCAAACAGTATTAAGATAGGAGCTGTGAGACTTACAAAGAAATTTTCTCTCGATAAAAAGATCAATAAGAATGATCTGAAGGATTCTAAAATATTTACAAGGAATATTCTTAATCAGGTAGTCAGGTCTCTTGAAAATGAGAACTACGAAATGGTCGTTGGATCTTCCGGTACAATTATAAACATTGGCAATATTATCAGATCAGATAATCAGGAAGTATCTGAAGCAGAAGTAAGTTTGAACGGTTTCATTATAAAGAAAAAACCTTTAAGTAATACTTTTGAAAAAGTATATGCAGCAGAAACATATTCAGATAGATCTAAGATAAAAGGACTTGATCCAAAGAGAACAGATATTATTACTGCAGGCTGTGTAATTCTTGAACAGATTTTTTCTGAAATTAAGATCGATAAAATGACCATCGCAAGTTATGCTCTCAGAGAAGGTATTATAATAAATTATATTCAGCAAAACAGAAACGGAAAAGATTTTGTAAGTTTTAAAAATGTCAGGTATAACAGTGTAGTTCACTTATGTGAATTAACAAATTTCGACAGGGAACATTCTTTTAAAGTCATGGAAAATGCTGCAATAATTTTTGACTCAGTTGCAGAAAAGTTTGGTCTTGACGGAAATGACAAAGAATATCTTGAAGCTGCATGCCTGCTTCATGACATTGGTTATCACATATCAGCCGCAAGTCATCATAAACATTCCTATTACATAATCAGGAATGCAGATCTAATGGGATTTAATGACAAAGAAATTGAGATAATAGCTAACACTGCCAGGTATCACAGAAAGTCTCATCCAAAACCCAAGCATGAATCATTTTCTAAACTTGATTTAGAAAGTCAGGATAAAGTGAAAAAACTTTCCGGGATACTTCGGATAGCTGATGCATTTGACAGAAGTCATAACAGTGTAATAAAAAAGTTTGATTCACTTCTTGAAAATAAAACTCTGAATCTTAATATCAGATCCTGTAAATCAGATCCGTCACTTGAGATCTGGGCTGCAGAGCAGCGTAAAGATCTGTTCGAAAATAGTTTTGATCTGAAAGTAAAGATCAATTTAAAAGCCACCTCCTGATCTGTCACAGTGCTGTCCAAAATAATTTTAAAAGAGGAATAATGTTTTGAAATACTTTTATTTTAAACCGATTATCTTTATTATTTAAAATAACCCATTGCAATTGCAACGAAAACAATCATAGTAGTATTTTGTTTTTAAAAAATCCCGCCTGTAATATATTGCCGTTAAGAATTCTTGAGAAATTGTAAAAATAAAATATCCTTGTTTGAGAAATTTGCGAAGCAAATTTTGAGTTGGATATTTTATTTCAATTTCGAAAAGAATTTAGGCAATCTATTACCAGCGGGCGACTTTTTTTGTTACTTTTTTTTGTCGTTAAAAAAAAGTAAGTAG
>JBATSB010000173.1:0-26107 GCA_049293015.1 Ignavibacteria bacterium | reverse complement strand
CCCAGCCGGAATCCACTCATCACAAAAACTCTATTGATATTCCGATGTTGTTGTAATAAAAAAATCTAAAGAATTTAAAGTTAGTCAAATTCAGGTCGTACTATTGGAATCAGCTTGTTGGTGGCTTGAAATTTTGTTTTCACTAATTGATTAATCTGTACTAAGGATTGGCAAACTTTCAAGAATACCAACAAGGGCATAAATCAAGGTCTGATCATTCCAATAAAGCTAAATACATTATTATCTGCAATCGCCAGATCATCAATATCTACAAACCTGTCGCCGTTCAGATCTGTGACTACTTCGCCTGTTAGAAAATTTGTTCCGTCATTATAAATTCTGGACATATCTGAAATGTCAATGAATCCTGATCTGTCAACATCTCCGCTGTATAAACAATATTTACTTCCCTTAAGAAATAAATTATTTCCATAAGCTTTGTTAATATTATCCGTAAAGTCATATTGATAGGTGGTACCGTATTGTATATTCTCGCCGCCGCTTCTGCTCCATGTTTCAATACTGTTTTTATATTTCATCACTAAATAATAATTTCCTGCGGGTATGAATCTAAATGTTAAAAATGCCTGAAGTGTATTGGAGTCAAGTAATGCAATAGCTGAATCAACTAAATTATAAGGTGAGACTGAATTCCTGAGAAACATTTTAATCGAATCCTGTCTGATATGTTTATTATTGATTGCCCTGAACAAACCTTCGACTGCTACTTTCGCATTAACAGTCATTGAAATTCCGGATGTATCAATATCAAAAAAAGCTCCCGAAGATACATTTGTATTTGTAGTTCCTATGTATGAATAAATTTTTGTGAACGGATCCGGAAGCTGACTTCTCCATTGTAAATTTAATGGAACGTTTGCCAAAGAAAGTGCCGTAGTTTCCAATCTCATCTTAACTATCTTTGTACCCGGGCTGCCGTTGTTTGTCATTATAAATCCATTACCTGCACTTGGGAAAATGTTAGTCGCAAGTCTGAGCTGACTGCCTGAGATCTGCGGATTTCTGGGACGCATATTTACGGGAAGGTCTGAAGTATCATTTGCATATTTATAAGTTAATGTTCCACCGTTTGCAATTGCCGTATTTACATTTAAAAAATACTGACCTCCTGAATATTCAAAAACAGTTGGAGAATTTGTATGCTCTATTCTTATCTCAAATTCTAAAGCATTTGGCGCAGGAAAACTAAAGTTCATTGCCTTGATAATATAGGCAGGTGTTTGCGATTGTAAAAAGTTTGATGCAATTAGTAAATTTAAAAAAACGATTGTAAATATTTTTTTCATTTAGTCCTTCCTGTTGATTGTTTAAAATTGTTTAAAATTGTTTAAAGTATTTTTATTTTTAGATTTAATATTCTTTCTCATTTCATTTGTCAATCCCGGCCACTCGACAAGTATCAGATTCTCAGCATTAATGTCAATGATAGCCATGTCATCAATATCAACAATTCCGTCACCGTTAAGATTGGTCGGAGAATTACCACCGACATAATTATAAATATCATTATCTACCAATACCAGATCATCTGTATCAATTATCATATCGTTATTCACATTACCACTATAGACACAATACCTGCTCCCCTTCAATACCATATTATTTCCGTAAGCCTGCGATGCAGAAGTTGTCATATCATAATAGTTAACACCTGTATCCAATACAATTCCGCCCGCTTTACACCATGTCTCTAATGTATTTTTTGTCTTTACGGAAAAATAATAATTACCTGAAGTTAAAATTGCACTTTGAAAATTAAAAGAAGCAGATAAATTTACTGAATCTATATTTGCAACTGCAGAGTCAATGATCTGATAGGGAGAAATTAAATTTCTTATATATAATGTAACAGATCCCTTTTTGAATAATTTATCAGATGCTGCGTCATAAAGACCTTCGGGTATTATTTTCAGGTTCATGTTAAAATGAGATATTGCTGGTGATATATTCACAAAATTATTTAAACATTTTGTCATCTCTTTATTGCCACAGTCATTATCATCATACCAGTTTATCTTTGTTCTGGTAACAGACAAAGGAGATTCACAACTGTCCCTGAAATCAAAATCATTAAGTGCAGTAATATTTATAGGACCGGTTGTTATAATCTTAAATCTTCCAATTAGTGTTGGAATTCCTTGTTGAATAATTATAGCGTTACCACAACCAGGCAAAGAGTTTGCAGCCAATCTTAATTCATAGTATCCTGGAGCATTTCCAGCAACTACAGACTGAGGATTTCTTGGTCTGAATCCAACAGGCAAATCAGAAACTGCATCACCACCTGTTGAATCATAATAGAAAGAAGAATTTAAACCAGTTCCGGTTCCTATTACACCAAATGTCTGAGGCATTTTAAAGAAAAACTGCCATCCTGCTAATCGCATAACTACAGCATCTGTGTGTGTAAAGACCAGATCAAATTTTAGCGTTGTGGGATTTGTTACAGTGAAATTTTTTGCCTGAAGAATATATTTCGGTATTTGAGATCTGACAGGACTTATCTGAAATAAAAATATTATAATGACAGAGAAAAGTAATTTTCTTTTCATAAAATTCTTAATTAATTATTTTTTTGATATTCTCAAAAGTAGCATTTCGTATTACATTTTTCAAATTTTAAGTATGGATATGACTGAAATTTATAAAGTATCTCATGTATAAATATTTTTTTCATTTAATTCTTCTTGCTGAATTACTTAAAATCATTTTATTTTTTAATTTATAATTCCTTCTCATCTCAGGTGTCAATCCAGGCCACTCGACAAGAATTAAATTAGCAGCATTCCTGTCAACAATTGCCATGTCATCTATATCCACAATTCCATCACCATTGAGATTCGTCAATACATCACCTCCTGCATAATTCAAAATATCATTATCAACAATTACAAGATCATCTGCATCTATTATCTGATCGTTATTTATATTCCCACTGTAAACACAATACCGACTTCCTTTCAAAATCATATTATTTCCATATGCCTGAGAAGCAGAAGATGTCATGTCATAATTATTTGTTCCCACACTTAAATTAATCCCACCGGATCTGCACCACGTTTCTAATGAATTTTTTGTCTTTACAGAAAAATAATAATTTCCGGTTTGTAAATTTATAAAATTGAAAGTTGACTTAAGATTTACAGAATCTATATCCGCAATAGCTGTGTCAATTATCTGATAGGGAGAATTTATATTTCTTAAAAACATAGTTACTGATTCTTTTCTGAATAATTTATCTGCAGCTGAATTATAAAGTCCTTCGGGTATAATATCAAGAAATATTGTAAAATTATATGTTGGCGGGATTGATAGATCTACGGAATGACTAGCACATCTTGTCAATTCTTTACCCAAACAATCGTTAGCATCACTCCAGTTGATTTTGCTTCTGGTAACTGATAATGGAATTTCACAACTGTCCCTAAAATCAAAATTATTAAGTGCTGATAAATTAATTTGTGAGGCTGACTTAATCTTATATCTTCCAATTAGAATTGGAATACCTTGCGGAAGAATTAAACCATTACCACAACCGGGTAATTGATTTGCTGCCAACCTTAATTCATAATTTCCCGGAGCATTTCCTGCGACAACAGCTTGCGGATTTCTTGGTCTGAATCCAACCGGCAGATCTGAAACTGCATCTCCTCCTGTAGAATCATAAATAAAGGATGAATTTAATCCCGTTCCTGTGCCAACAGTACCAAAAGATTGAGGTAATTTAAAGAAGAATTGCCAACCTGCTAATTCCAATACTGTTGCATCTGTATGCGTAAAAACCAGATCAAAAGTGAGGTCGTAGTTATTTACTAAAGTAAAATTTTTTGCTACCAAAGTATAAGCCGGCACTTGAGAACTAACAGGACTTACCTGAAACAAAAATATAAAAATAACAGAGAGCAATAAATTTCGTTTCATAATTTTCTAAAATATTTTTTATTGATTAATCTTCAAAACAGAATCTCCAAAAACAGGATTTCTCACAATTCTAAATCTGTTGTTATCTATAATATTCTGATCTCTACCTTCGACTAAATAGTCACCATTTAAATCCGTATTTACATAACCTGAAACATAATTAAATACATCATTATCGACATCACTCAGATCTGATATGTCAATTAAATAATCCTGATTTACATCACCGCTGTATATACAATACTTCGTGCCTCTCAAAACCATGTTGTTGCCATAAGCCTGAGTTATCGAAGTCGTAAAATCATAATTATAATTGTTTCCAACTATAAATGATTGCCCCCCGGCTTTGCTCCAGGTTTCAATGGAGTTATGATGTTTTACTACAATATAGTATGTACCATTTACTGCATTTCTGAAAGTGAAATTTGCTGATAATGTATTTGAATCTAAAACTGCTTTAGCTTCATCTACAATATTAAATGGTGATACAGATTTTGCAAGTTGAATTATAACTGTGTCTCTTCTGTCATGTTTTTCTGAGGCGGATCTGAGTAAACCTTCTATTGCAAGTTTTACATTTAATGTTAAAATAATTCCGGATGTATCGATTGATGTATTTGCCGGATTAGTAATGTTAGTATTCACAGAGCCAACATAAGCATAAATTTTTGTAAATGGATCAGGTACTGAATTTCTCCATTCAAATTTAAGCGGATCATTTTTTAAAACCGCTGCAGTAGTTGTTAATTTCATAGTAGCTATCCTTGTCCCCGGACTTCCATTATTAGTCATTATAAATCCATTACCTGCACCCGGAAAAGTATTTGCAGCAAGTCTTAACTGATTCCCTGATATCTGAGGATTTCTAGGTCTTAAATAAATTGGCAGATCTGATGTGTCACCTGCAAAAGTATAACTAAGTGTTCCTCCGTTTGCAATGTCAGTATTGAAATTTAAAAAATACTGTCCGCCTGAATATTCAAAAGTAGTTGGTGAGTTTGTATGCTGCATATAAATTTCAAATTGTAAAACATTTGGTGCTGGATGTGAAAAATTTTTAGCAGTTAAATTATAAGTTGGTGTTTGCGCAAATATTATACTCGGTAATGATAAGATAATAGTAAATACAATCTTTGTAAAGTTGATCATTTATTTCCTCCTGAAATATTTTTTTTAATTAATAATTTATTTCTCATTTCTAAAGTAAGACCGGGCCATTCTACTAATCTCAGATTCTCAGCGTTCCTGTCAACTATTGCCATGTCATCAATGTCCACTATATTATCACCGTTCAGATTTGTAACTCCATTCCCCAGAACAAAATTATAGACATCATTTTCTATCATGCTCAGATCATCTGAATCTATTATCTGATCGTTGTTCACATTACCACTGTAAATACAATATCTGCTGCCTTTCAAGACCATATTGCTTCCGTACGCCTGTGAAGCGGAAGTTGTCATGTCATAATTATTTACTCCCTGATTAATAGTGATCCCTCCGGATTTACACCATGTCTCCAGTGTATTTCTTGTCTTTACAGAGAAATAATAATTCCCTGTTTGAATTATTGAAGAATTAAAAACTGAAGATAGATTTACAGAATCAATTACTGCCTTTGAAGAGTCAATGATCTGATAAGGAGAATTGATATTTCTTAAATACAGAGTTACAGAATCTTTTCTGAATAATTTATCTGT
This sequence comes from Ignavibacteria bacterium, assembly GCA_049293015.1. Lineage (GTDB taxonomy): Bacteria > Bacteroidota > Ignavibacteria > Tepidaquicellales > Tepidaquicellaceae > UBA2330. Next base: position 20,465 of record JBATSB010000173.1, on the reverse strand, counting down.
TGCTGAATTAAATAATCCTTCGGGTACAATTTTCAGATTCATTGTAAATAAAATTGGAATTGGTGATATATCAACAGCAACAGAATGACTTGCACATCTTGTCATCTCTTTATTCAAGCAGTCGTTTGCATCATACCAATTGATCTTTGTTCTGGTAACTGATAATGGAGATTCACAGCTGTCCCTGATCATAAATCCGCTAAGAGCATTCAAATTTATAGAACTAGATGCCTTTATATTATATCTTCCAATAAGCACAGGAACACCTTGCGGGAAAATTAATCCGTTACCACATCCGGGTAATGAATTTGCTGCAAGTCTTAATTCATAATTTCCTGGCGAGTTACTTGCAATTACAACACTTCCGTGTCTTGGTCTAAATCCTACAGGCAGATCAGAAACGCCAACACCGGCATTAGAATCCAGCATAAATGAAGATGCTGTTGCAGTTCCTAAAGACAAATTTCCGAATGTCTGAGGTAAACGAAAGAAGAACTGCCATCCAGCCAACTGCATTACTGTTGCATTAGTATGAGTGAACACAAGATCAAATTTTATTGTATAACCTCCGAATTCATTAATTTCATTTACTAAAGTAAAATTTTTTGCTACAAGTGTATACTGCGGTATTTGAGATCTGACAGGGCTTATCTGAAATAAAAATATTATAATGACAGAGAAAAGTAATTTTCTTTTCATAAATTTCTTAATTAATTATTATTTAAACTTTTTCAAATTACCTTTTACATTAATGTATATCAATTCTTAAAGACGGAGCATGAATTTGCGAGCCCATGCTCTTCAGGCGAAGCAATCCCCGAAATTAAAATATGCAATTCAAAAAAATAATGTCTTAGATTCGGAGATTGCTTCGTCGCTTCGCTCCTCGCAAAATCATACACTTGTCTATGCGAGCACATGATCTTCGGGCGAAGCAATTTTTGTTCCAGCAGAGTCACGTGCTCTTCGGACTCTGCGGATACTGAAAAATACCGCTTGCCTGCTGAGCTATCACTCTCATAATTGAACTTAAGTAGCATTCCTCCTGGATTCCCGCTCTCGCCTGCTTTTAGAATTAAAATAAATCGCTGATTAGAATAATCAGGCGAGTCGGGAATGACAAAGTTTTTGAAAAAACAAAAGTATTTTCCAAAATACTTTTTACTTTATATAATATTATCAGTAAATAAATATCTAATTTCCCAATACAATTATTTTATCAATACCATAGACCTGATCTCTTTAAAATTACCGGACTCTATCCTGTAAAAATAAATTCCCGAAGAAAGATCTGCTCCATTAAATTTCACATTGTAACTTCCGGCATTCTGAATTTCATTAACAAGTTTTTTTACTTCCTGACCCAATGCATTATAAATAATCAATTGCACTTTTCCTGTAACGGGAATACTGTAATTGATTTTTGTCGATGGATTAAATGGGTTCGGATAATTCTGTGCAAGCTCATATTTATCTGGATTGATCTTCTCCATTGTGATCAGATAATTGTCTAATGAATTATTCAGCAGTATTCTTTCATCCTCCTTTAATAAAACATTCAATATCGAACCGTCAATGTTATCTTTTATTCTGATGGAATTTCCTTTTAAATTTGACGCGGTAAAGTAAAGCGGCTGACCTGTAGAATTAATTTTTATATTCTGATCGATCCCGAACACTTCCACACTTCTGTCTGTCAAAAATCTTGCATCAAATATTCCCGCAGGAGGGACTGGCGGTAAATCATAATTCATATTAATTTCATTCCGATCAGCAAGATACAAAGTTGTATTCGATTCATTTAAATCTGATATTTCAAATCTCACCCAGCTATCAGTTCTCTGCAACTGTACATTTGTAAAATCCTGATTTAAACTTCCAACTGTATCTTTCATAAACTTACCTGCACTGTTAGTCTTTATCCAATAGCCTTTCCCGGGTTCTAAAGTATCTTCCGTAATATATCCATTATTATAACCATAGAAATTTGAAGCAAAAAGTCCTGAAGGATATGAGACTATCTCATTGACAGGAATTTCTTCTTCAAACGGTCCGACCATATTCCATCCGTTTATTACATTTATATCTTTCGGATATTTGAAAATTCCTGAAATATTATATGACCTTGCATTTGGAAAATTTACCCAGTAGCCGTTTCCATTTGACAAATTACTTAAATTAATATATCCGTTATTATATCCATATGCAGTATTTACATCACTTTCAAAAAGTGACGATACAGACATATCTACTGCCTGCAGAGGAATCGAAATTAAATTCCAGTTGCTGCTGACATCTATACTATAGTTTGCACGGAATTCATAATCTATCCTGAGAAATCTTATTCCGGCATTTGACAGTACAAAACTGTTTTGATTTTTCATATTAATGTTTGTACCGAGAATATCTTCCCTCAGGTAAAAAGTACCTGTCGATGGAAATGAAGAAGGATCCCATCTGAATGTTATCGGTCCCGAAACTGATGTCTGAAAGTTCAGCCAGTAAATAGAATTTGAAAGCTGATCCTGTCTGAAATCAGATTTGACTGCATCCTTATTATATGTAGGCGGAAGTACAATTCTGAAATCAAATATACCGAGAGGTGGCGGAGGCGGCAGTAAATATTCTCCGAGACAGGTATCAATTCCATATGAACCGTTTGGAGACATTCCAAAAGTTACCGTGTCAGTTCTGTTTGCTGCATCCGTTGCTGTTATTTTTGAAAGCCATGTATAAGGACAGGAATATGGATTTTCAATAACAGTTATATAATTTGTTTTCGTAATTGAATTATTTCCAAATGAATTGGAAGCCTGAAGTGAAACACTGAATTGACCTGATGAATTATAAACTATACCTGAAGGATTCTGAACATTCGAAGATGAAGGTGTACCTCCCGGAAATGTCCAGCTCCAGCCTGTTGGAGAGTTATTAGAAATATCTGTGAAATTTATACTCTGACCTTTAAAAATAATCTGCTTGTCCGATAAGAAATTAGGAACAGGAACATTAACAGGATTTAAATTTACAGAATGACTGACGCATCTGGTCATCTCTTTATTTAAACAGTCATTGGCATCATACCAGTTGATCTTGGTTCTCGTTACCGATAACGGTACTTCGCAGCTGTCTCTGAATCTTAAGTTTGCACCAGCAGGATTTGACGGACCGGTAGTTATGATCTTATATCTTCCGATCAGAGTCGGCACTCCCTGAGGAATTACTAATCCATTTCCGCAACCCGGTAATGAGTTAGCTGCTAATCTTAATTCATAATTTCCGGGAGCGTTCACCGCTATAACAGCCTGCGGATTTCTTGGTCTGAATCCAACCGGCAGATCTGAAATCGCATCACCCCCTGTTGAATCATAATAGAAAGATGAATTTAAACCTGTACCTGTCCCGACATCTCCGAATGCCTGATCTAATCTAAAGAAGAACTGCCATCCGGCTAACTGCATTAAAATAGCATCTGTGTGCGTAAACACCATGTCAAATGTGTAAACTGTAGGACTTACTCTTACACCGTTTTTTGCTTCCAATGTATAAGTCGGAACCTGAGCAAAATTTGTATTCACAAAAACAACAAGCAAAAGAATGAATGTATAAAGTGTATATATTTTTTTCATATATTTGTTTTCAAAATTGAATTAAAAATTTATTTACTACATTAAACATTGAAAATTGAACATTGAACATTTCTCTACTTGTTGGTGGCTTGAAAGTTTGCTTTCACTGATTGATTAATCTGTACTGAGAAAAGGCAAACTTTCAAGAACACCAACAAGGGCTCAGATTGAATTAAAAATTTATTTACTACATTAAACATTACACATTACACATTACACATTGAACATTGATCATTTTAATAATATCATTCGCTTCAATTCCGTAAAATCACCTGCCTCAAATCTGTAAAAATATATTCCTGATGAAAAATCTGCACCATTAAATTCAGCTTCATAGCTTCCTGCCTGCTGATTTTTATTTACCAGTTCCAAAACTTCCTTACCAAGCACATCATATATTTTGATCTTAACATTTCCTTCAGCAGGTATCTGATATTTTATTTTTGTAGAAGGATTAAATGGGTTTGGATAATTTTGACTGACGCTGTAATCCTTAGGGATATTCGATTCATTTATTATTAAAAAATTATCAAGTAATGAATTAAGAGTTATCTCCTCATTCTCTTCAAGTATTTTATTTAAAAAATTTCCGTTGATATTATCTTTAATTCTGATTCTTTGTCCATTGAGATTTGAGACTTTTAATTTCAGAGGTCTTTCAGTTGAACTGATCTGAACAGTCTGATTTTGAGAAAGATCTTCAATGAATTTTCCTGAAGAATATCTTACATCAAAAATTCCAATCGGAGGTACAGGCGGCAGGTATGCATTTTCTATGTTGCTAAAATTACTGCTGAGAAATAGATCAATATTTTTTTCTGCTGTATTACTAAAACTGAAAGTGATCAGATCATTACCTGTGCTTTCTTCAGTAAGAAATATTTTATCTGAAGATCCGTTTTTCAAATAGCCGCTGCCTGAAGATCTTATCCAGTATCCCCTTCCCGACTTCAAAGTATCTTCAATAAAATATCCATCATCAAATCCAAAGAAATTAGAAGAGATCAGACCAGATGGAACCGATAAAATATTTTCTATAGGAATATCTTCTGTAAACGGACCGATAATATTCCACGAAGTATTTACAGGAATATTTGGCGGATTTACAGGTAAGCCGGTAACTGAATAATTTCCCGCTGAGTTAAACATCAGCCAGTAACCTCTTCCTGTGAGCAAAGCAGTTCTGACTTCATAGCCGTTATTATAAGTGTATGCAGGAGATGCCGCATTTGGAAAAATTGATGTTACATTCATATTCGGTAACGCAAGAGGTACACTCACGATATTCCAGCCGTTCAAAACAGGAATGTTCATTGTCTTATTGAATGTATAGATCATTTGCAAAGAATTAATCGCAGATGAGGTCAGCACATAGCTGTTTTGATTTCTCATGTTGATATTGACAATTAATCCGGTAGCATCTTTAAGAAAGAATGAACCATTGACCGGAAAGTCAGAATTTTTCCATGTAAAAGTAATCGGATAGCCCGATACCGAAGGCTGAAAATTCATTTTCCATATTGCCGTAGAAACTGTATCATTTCGGAAATCTACTTTTACTGCATCATTATTTGACAAAATAAATCTCTGATCAAATAATCCAAGCGGCGGAGGAGGCGGAATTATTTCTTCTCCGAGACAAGTATCAGGCAGGTCAGTTGCCTGCGGTGACATTCCAAATTTCAAACTGTCTTTTACATTTCCTGCATCGGATGCTTTGATGAATGACTGCCAGGTGATCGGACAGGAATTATTTACTTGAATGAAATTAGTTTTTGTTAATGTATTTGAACCAAATGGATTTGAGACATGTAAAGTGACATCATAATTTCCGGAATTACTGTACACAATTCCCGTAGGATTTTGTAATGTAGAGCTCGAAGGGTTACCACCCGGAAATGACCATAACCATTGATTAGGACTATTTAAACTCTGATCAGTAAAATTTATACTTTGACCCGGACTAATATTCTGATAATTTGATGTAAAATTTGGATAAGGGAAAAACTGAAAAAAAATAGTAGTATTATGACTTGCACAACGTGTCATCTCTTTGTTTAGACAATCATTAGCATCATACCAATTTATCTTAGTTCTTGTTACTGATAATGGTGATTCGCAACTGTCTCTGAAAATAAAATTAAAATTTGCTAAATTCATACCACCTGTAGTTACAATTTTATATCTTCCTATAAGTGTCGGTACATCTTGCGGTATAAGTAGACCATTACCACAACCCGGTAAAGAATTTGCTGCTAATCTTAATTCATAGTTACCCGGAGCATTTGCTGGAACTACAGCCTGAGGATTTCTTGGCCTGAAACCAACAGGCAGATCTGAAACTGCATCCCCACCTGTAGAATCATAATAAAAAGATGAATTTAAACCTGTTCCGGTTCCAATTACTCCAAAAGACTGAGGTACTTTAAAGAAGAACTGCCAGCCAGCTAATTCCATAGGTGTTGCATCAGTATGTGTGAATACCAGATCAAATGTCACGAATGAATTTCCATCAGAAATAAAATTATTAGCTTCGAGTGTATATTGAGGTACTTGTGAACTGACAGGATTTATATTAAAAACAAAACAAAAGAAAATTGTAAGCAGTAAATTTCTTTTCATAAAATTCCTTATTAATTGGTTAAAAATAATTTCATCAAATTAGCTTTTCAAATTACCTTATTCAAGTTTTAAAAAAGGATGTACTTTTTTTTCGACTTAACTTAAGTTCCAAAAAGGTTTGAATAATTTAATTTACAAATCCCGCCGTTGTTGGAGTTCCAAAAAAGTTTGAATAATTTAATGTGCATGATTAATTTTGAAGTATCTCAAACTTTTTTGGTCTCCAACAACAAAGCTGCTTGACCTTTGTGCTATTGATCTCAACTTGTTAGTGACCTGAAAGTTTGCTTTCAAAAATTAAATATACTTTATAAAGATTTTACAATCTTTCAAGATCATCGAAAAATGGCTCAAAATGCGCATTAATGAAGAGCATTAAATTTTTATAGCTTTATTTGTTTCTGCAAACAAAAATTACAGCTTCGAAATGTTTACAAGTCTGTTTGCAAATGATTTAAGTTGCATCGCATTTCTTACAACTACCTTCGAATTAAAAACGAATAGCTTCGAATTCTCTACGACTGTCTTCGATTTAAAAACGAGGAGCTTTGAATTTTCTGCGAATATATTTGCATTTCAAAACGTGCTCTTTCGAATTTTTTTTGAGCTCCTTCGAACAAAAAATGAGGAGCTTCGAACTTCCGGTGAGGACTTTTTGAGCATCACCGTGCAGTATTGCATCAGCATCGCCGAGCATTGCATCAGAAAATCAGTTTTTTGAGTGTGCGCGGCTGTGATTGCGTGTGATGCGTGGACAATTGTTTGAGTGTCGTGCACCATTACAGCAGAAATTTTATCAATTGTATCAATTTTTCCATCACTTCAAACAAAAATTTTAGCTCTTGTAACTACTTTTTCGGTAGTTGTTTCAAAAATTCCATTAATAGTTTTGATTTTGCGGAGGTTTGAATTGGGGTAAGAATTTCAAATGGCATTGTAGCACAGATTATTAATCTGTGCTACGGAAACAGATTAAATTGATTTCGCTGATTCGAATTCTTTTTATAATGATTTTAACAATTTAAATTAAACCTTGATAACCCCGTAGGGGTGATACTTTTATAGAACTGAATTTACACACGCGCTAACCCCGAAGGGGTGAAATTATTGTAGAATAAAAACAATATACGCGCTAACCCCGAAGGGGTGAAATTATTTAAACAAATTATATTAGGCTACTTCTACTGATCATTTTGAATAATAATGTCACCCCTACGGGGTTTGATAATATTGTGAATCAAATTTCTATAATAATGTCACCCCTGCGGGGTTTGATAGTTATAAATCGCATTTCGGACTATCCTGATTTTGCTGATTCGGTAACACTTTAATTCTTTTATATAGAAATCATGTTAATCAGGCAAATCAGCGTAATCAGCGGTTCAGACAAAAAAATCACCGGCTGCAAAAAGCAACCGGTGATTCGAGGAGTCACGAATATATGGATCTAAAATTTATTTCAGCAAAAGCATGCGTTTACCGTCTATAAGATTTTCATTCACAAACATCTTATAAAAATACATCCCGCTCGAAAGTGCTGAACCGTCAAATCTGATCTGATAATTTCCCGGCTGTTTCATTTCATTTACAAGAGCAGCAACTTCCTGCCCGAGAAGGTTATAGACTTTTATGTTTACAAAGCCGTTTTGTGCGACGTTATAAAATATTTCTGTAGATGGATTGAATGGGTTTGGTTTATTTTGGAGTAACTGGGTTTTGGAAATATCATTGTCGGAATTTTTTAAATTTGATTTTAAATTTATTTCTGAGATCTGATCCAAATTTTCTTCTTGACCAATCGTAAATATCACATTCCCTTCTGTATCATATTTTCTTGCTTTCCACTGAGCATTGTTTCCGTTCCATTCCATTGCGATGAGAATCGGCTGACCTTCGGAGTCAACTTCGAGTAAAGCAGTTTTTTGACTTTGCGATTCTGAAATACCATTTTCACTTTCAAATAATGGCTGAAAAGTTTTAACCCATTTTTTTGTCGGCGGATTTCCTAAAGTATCTTGTTCATAATTAATTACAGAATAACCATATGGAGATGCGTCGCTTGTTCCTGCTACATAAACATTTCCGTTCGAAGAAAGCTTTATAGAAGATGCTTTATCATCATATTTTGAAGATGGTAAAGATTCATTATTATAATATTCAATTTTCCCATTCCATCCGAGCCTACCTCTTTCTGGAGTATATACCATTGTGACGAAATTCAGATCTTCACCGGCTCTTTCTCCCATTGTATATCCGGTTACATATACATTCTTTCTTGAATCTACAGCTAAAGCAGTTGGAGCATTAAATCTGTTATCAAAACTGTTAGCATACTGTCTTGTCCATTTTACATTAAGTTTTTGATTACTGTCTTCATCATAAAAAATTGTAAAGAATCTTGTCTGCACTACAGGATTCAGTTGGAATGATTCAGATATTGAAGTAACTACACTTCTTGATTTTGAAATAGGGACTCTGGAATAATCTACTAAAGAAAACGCTGTTGGTTTTTCATTATATCCGGCAATGTTATGAATAAGAACATCACTTTGAGCATAAGTTCCGCTTTCCTTATCAATCGTAACGATCATAATATCATCACCATAATAATGTCCCTGAAAACTGTAGCCGACAGCATATACATGTCCTGCATCAACTTTTAAGTCTGTGGAAATATCATATTTACCAGAGGTGGAAATTATCTGTGTCCACATCTCATTACCGTTTCCATTTAATCTCTGCACAAAAAATGCCGGTTGAGAATTTGTATTTGTGATGTAGCCGGAGATGTAGATTTCGCTTGCATTACCGTGAATATCATTTATAATATCAATTCCATATCCTTTGTCATCACCCGGATTATTATAAATTTTAGACCAGGCTAAATTCCCTAAGGCATTGTATTTTAAAACTATGATATCATTACTTTTCGTAACGCTATTAAATATATATCCACTAATAAAAATATTGCCAGCATTATCAACTGATAGATCCAATCCTCGGTCATAACCGGAAGGATTATTGAAAAATTTAAATTCTAATCTTTCACCTACAGAATTAAATTTTTCATATGAAATATCAAAAGTTTGAGTGCCAATGTTATATAAACTTCCTGCAACATATAAATTATTGGCAGAATCTAAAAAAGTTTTAAATGGATAATCATTTGTAATTTGAGAATTTACATTGTTCATTCCAAGTAAAAAAAGTAAAGTTAAAATAAATTTTTTCATTTTGTTTTTATTTAATTAATATAAATTTTTTTGTGCTATTTAAAATTTTGTTTACATATAAAGAATAAAAGTAAACACCGGATTGAAACTGAGATTTAAATTGATCTGAAGAAAACAATATGCTATAGCTTCCTTTGCTTTTATTTTCACTAACTAATTTTTGAATTTCTTTCCCTGTAATATCATAAATTTTCAAATCAACAAAGCCAGAAGTTTTAAGGTCATACTTTATTATAGTACCAGAGTTAAATGGATTTGGATAATTTTGATATAATGTAAAATCTTCAGGAGTAGTTTTAGAATTTTGAGAAACAAAAACTAATCCTCCATTAGTTGTTTTAATTTGAGTGCCAAAATTGCCTGAAATATATCCGTTATCTGCATTTGTAAAAAATACTGATTGTAAATTATTATTTGTAATTTTGGTTTGAGAAACCCAGGTTGATCCTCCATTAGTTGTTTTTGTAATTGAACCACCATTTCCTACTGCATACCCATTATCCCTGTTTACCATATATATTGAATTTAGATTTCCAGTAACATTTCCGGACTGAAGAATCCAGCTTTGACCACCGTCAGTTGTTTTTGTGATTATTCCTGAGCCTCCCGTTGAATAGCCATATAGAGAATCTATAAAATAGGTATCAATACCTGCAGAAATTGTAGTATTGAACCAGTTCAATCCGCCGTTTGTAGATTTATATAAAAGTGATGTTGTAAGATAACCTGTTTCATTATTTACAAATTGAATAGTTTTAATATCATCCGAAACTCCAATGTTTATGTTAGACCAATTAGCACCCCCATTTGAAGAATTTAAAACTGTTCCATTTTTTCCGGCTACAAAAACTTTTAAAACATCCTTGGAATAAATTCCATTTAAATTATTAATAGTACTACTATTTAACATTATCCAGCTCTCACCACCATCAATACTTTTCAAAACAACTCCTGTATCACCGCAAACATATCCGACATTTTCATCTACAAACTGAACATCATTCAATCGCTGAATTGTATTACTCTGCTTCTCGATCCAGTTCAGTCCTGCGTTTGTGGTTTTCAAAATTTTACCTTCATCACCAATTGTTATACCAGTATTTACATTTACAAAATAAACAGAATTATAATTATTACTCCCTCCAGTTGATGTAGTCCAGTTAACTCCTCCATTAGTTGACTTTAATATTCTTCCACCAGAACCTGATATGTACGCAATGTCACTATCTACAAAATCTGAAAAACGTAACACTCCATTCTGAAAATTTGAAGGCTTGAAAGAAGAATCTGTGATCCAGTTAATTCCTCCATTAGTTGTTCTTTTTATTCTTCCAAGATCTGTTGCCATAATTCCCGTATCCGGATTAATAAATGATATAGTTCTCTGGAAATCATCATCATATCTGTCTATAATATAATCTGTCCAGTTAAACCCGCCATTTGTAGTTTTCCAGATTCTATCTTCTCCCTGAGCTAATGCTATGATATTTAAAGAATCTATATAATCAACACTGGTTACAATTGTATTAAAATTAATAAAGTTAATGTTCTGATTTATCCAGCTTTGTCCTCCATTAGTAGTTTTCGTTAAGAATCTCGTTCCTCCTGCAATTCCATTTAAAGAATCCAAAAAATCGGCAGAAAATAAATTAGCTGTAGTTCCACTATTTTGCTGATTCCACAATAAACCTGAATTTGTGGTATTATAGATCATTCCATTTAATCCAACAGCAAATCCAGTGTTTCTCGTTGGGAAATCAACATCCCAAATTGCAATTATCCCCTGGTCAAAATTCTGAGTCCAGTTTAGTCCACCGTTTGTCGTTTTGAATATATAACCTATATTAGATTTACTCCCTGAAACAAAACCTAAATTTTCATCAAAGAAAGTCATTCCTAAAGAAAGCAATTCCGGATCAATTGTACCTAATTGCCAATTCTGACCTCCGTTTACTGTTTTTAAAAAAGTCCCCAAAACCCCTGCAGCAAAACCACTATTTTCATTTAAGAAATCAACTACATATAAATAATTCCCCGTCGGCTGAGGCTGCTGCCATTGCCAGATGGACTGGGCATTTAAATTTATTGAGATTGATGAGATGATTATTAGAAATGTTGTAAAAAGTTTATTCATGATATTATTTTAGATATACTAATTTTTTTGTTGATACAATTTTATTGTCTATATATAATGAGTAAAAAAAAAACCTGAATTTAATTGTTTATCATTTTCATTAGTTGAAAAAAGAACACTATAACTTCCCTCACTCTGCTCCTCACTCACAAGATTTAGAATTTCTTTTCCAGTCACGTCATAAATTTTTAATTCAACAAATCCTGAAGTCTTTAGATCATACTTTATAATTGTTCCTGCATTAAAGGGATTTGGATAATTCTGATGAAGAGTGAAGTCTTCAGGAATTATCTCCGAATTTTGAGAAATAAAAACTAACCCACCATTTGTAGTTTTTAAAATTGTACCAAAGTTTCCGGTTATATATCCATTATCAGCATCTGTAAAATAAACGGATTTTAGATCATTAAATGTTATTTTTTCCTGGGCTGTCCACAAATTTCCCCCATTTATTGTTTTAGTGATTGCACCATTTCGACCAACAGCAAATCCATTGTTATCATCCAAAAAAAACAGTGAATTAATAACTGATGATACATTAGCGTTTTGTGCGACATAATTAAGTCCTCCATTTGTTGATTTTGAAATTATACCCGAACCGCCTGTCCTGTAACCAGTAAGTGCACTTGGAAATTTAATATCATTTCCACCACCAGTCATATTTTCAAACCAATTTAATCCTCCGTCTAATGTTTTTAAATTAAATCCTCCGATAATAAATCCTGTATCTAGGTTTAAAAATATCATTGGTCCTAAATCTCCATTCACACCAACATTAGTATTTTGTTCAAACCAGTTTATTCCTCCATTTGTTGTTTTAAAAATTGTAGTTAATTGACCACTAACATATCCAGTAAGTGCATTTGGAAAAGCCAGACCATATAAATTAATAGTATCATTTACGCTTATATCACTCCAACTCTCTCCTCCATCAGTGGATTTAAGTACAGTACCAGTATCTCCACATGTGTAACCGATGTTAATACTTGGAAAATCAACTTCTCTTAGAATCTGCACTGTATTACTTTGCTTAACAATCCAGTTTACTCCGGCATTTGTTGTTTTCAAAATCTTTCCGTCTGTGCCGACTGTGAAACCTGTGTTGGTATTTATAAAAAAATTAGAATAAAAATTCTCATTACCCCCGGTTGTAGTAAACCAGGTTAATGCTCCGTCAGTTGATTTTACAACTCTGCCTCCTGATCCGCATACATATGCAATTTCAGAATTAATAAATTCTCCTGCCAGAAAATGTTTGGCTGATTGTATCTTGTTCTATATGTTGAATTTGTTAACCAGTTTGTTCCGGCATTATGTGTCATTCTGATGTTTCCGTGATCTAATACCAATATTCCTGTATCAGGATTAATAAATGAGATTGCTCTGTACAGATCATTCTCACCTTCAAATAAAAATTTTCCTCTCCAGTTTAGTCCTCCGTTTGTTGTTATAAAAAGAGAATCATCGCTGCCGGTTAATGCAAATTGTGACAGAAGATTTACAAAATTAACACTTACTATCTGAGAAAATATATTCTGATATGTAATATTTTGTACTACCCAATTAATTCCTCCATTTGAAGTTTTACTTAAATAATTTCCACCTCCAACAATACCATTTAATGAATCAAACATATCAATACTGAATAAATTATTTAAAGTCTGTGAACTTATCTGATTCCACAGATCTCCGCCGTTTGTGGTTTTGAAAATTTTACCGCCTAAACCAACAGCAAATCCAAGTGTATTTGTAGCAAAATCAACATCTCTTAATGTTGAATTAGCTGTTAATACCAATGTCCAGTTTTCACCTCCATCAGAAGTCTTATACATTTTACCATTGTCATTGCCAACGACTAATCCAGTTGACCCATTTATAAAATGTATTCCCAGAATCTGATAATTAGGATTAATATTTTTCACACTCCAGTTAAGACCGCCATTATTAGTTTTAATGATCGTTCCAAGATCACCGCCTGCGTATCCGGTATTCTCATCCACAAAATCTGTCGCCCACATCAAATTTCCGGTAGGCTGTGGCTGCTGCCACTGCCAGATGGACTGGGCTTTTATGTTTATTGAGATTGATGTGATGATTATTAGAAATGTTGTAAAGAGTTTATTCATGTTTTATTTTTATAAAAGTATTTAATCAAATACTATATTTTTTTTAAAAGTTTAAAATTTCTGTAAATTTAATTGAACTACTTATTTAGCCTGATAAAATTCACTTGTTAAATTTATCAATTCTCCACTGCTGTTTCAAATAAAAAAAACAGCAGCAGAGTTTGATTATTTCTTCCTTTAATGACCTCTTGTTTTACCATTTACAAATTAGTAATAATAAGCAAACGAGTCAAATGGTAAAAAAGGCAGTTTGTGAAAAAATGAAATTGTCATCGATTTAAGACAGGCTGAGAAAGGGTTTGTGAAAATGGCAAAAGGAATTTGAGGTGAAAAAAGTTTTTATTTTATGTTTTGGAGTAGAAAAACTGAATTTAGTTTGTCTGAACCATGATTACGCTAAATATCCTGATTTCGATGATTCTAATTCTTTATTATTATTAATTATTTAAATTAAACCCTGATAACCCCGAAGGGGTGAAATTATTATAGAACTGAAATGGAACACGCTCTAACCTCGGAGAGGTGAAATTATTTAAAAAATTTATTTTAATCGACTACTGCCAATCATTGCGAATAATAATGTCACCCCTACGGGGTTTGATAATTATTCAAATCGCATTTCTATAATAATGCCACCCCTACGGGGTTTGATAATTATACAAATCGCATTTCTATAATAATGCCACCCCTACGGGGTTTGATAGTTATAAATCTCATTTCAGACTATCCTGATTTCGCTGATTCGACAACTTTCAAATTCTACTATATAGAAATCATGCAAATCATTCAAATCTTATTAATCATGGTTCAGACAAACCGGATTTCGCAGAGTCCGAGAAGCACGTGACTCTTTGGTAACAAAAGTTTCCGAAGTTCACATGACCTTTCGGAAATAAAAGATTTAGAAATTTCTGTTGGATTTTAAAACGGAGTTTTACACAGATTAATAATCTGTGCTACTGGTGTGGTTGCTTTTGTGCAGTAAATTAAAACTAAAACTTGTGATTATAAATTATAAATAAAGAGTGGATTTCAAAAACCAATTCCCTATTTTAAAAGCTCTTCAATAATTTTTATTATGCTCAGACCGTCTGCTTCCGCATTGAAGTTTGTAATAAGTCTGTGTCTCAGTACAGGCAGTGCAACCTTTTTTACATCATCTATATCCGGAGAAAATCTTCCGTTCAAAATGCAGTTTGTCTTTGCGCCGAGTATCAGATACTGCGATGCTCTCGGACCTGCACCCCAGCTTATGTAGTCATTTACAATTTTCGGAGCGTCAGGATTTCCGGGACGGGTCTTAGCTACAAGTGTTACAGCGTATTTTATTACTTCATCGGCTACCGGAACTTTCCTCACCAGATCCTGAAATTCTAAAATATCATTTTTTGAAAATACTATTCCTACCTGAGGTCTGTACATACTCGTCGTTCTTTTTACAATTTCCAGCTCGTCTTCAAAGCTAGTATATTCCAGCCAGAGATTGAACATAAATCTGTCAAGCTGTGCTTCAGGAAGCGGATATGTTCCTTCCTGTTCGATTGGATTCTGAGTTGCAAGTACAAAGAACGGTTCATCTAATACATAGGAATTTCCTGCTGCAGTCACTCTGTGCTCCTGCATCGCTTCGAGTAAAGCCGACTGTGTCTTGGGAGGTGTTCTGTTTATTTCATCTGCAAGAACGATGTTTGCAAATACCGGTCCTCTGATAAATTTGAATGTTTTCTTTCCTGAAAGATCATCCTCAAGTATTTCCGTACCTGTAATATCAGATGGCATAAGATCCGGCGTGAACTGTACCCTGCTGAATTTCAGATCAAGTGCTTCTGACAAAGTCTTGACAAGCAGTGTCTTTGCAAGTCCGGGTACACCGACCAGTAGACAATGACCTTTTGCCAGAACAGAAATAATTATCTGCTCTATAATATATTCCTGACCTACGATTACTTTGGAGATCTCATTTTTAAGTTCGGAGTATTTCTGATTCAGTCTTTTAACAGATTCTGCATCAGATACATTTTGGGTTTTGATATCAGTCATTCAAATTAAAATTTAAAATTTAAATATTTTTTATTGCTCTTCTATTACAACCGGCTTTCCGAATTGTTTCATGCTTTCTTTAATATCATTTACATTTCCTGAAACAGAAATTATCATATCGTCCTCATAAAGATATTTATTTGCAGCTTCCATGATCTGTTCTGAAGTAACTGCATTAATTTCCTTTATGAATTTATTGTAATAATCAGAAGGCATGTCATTGAGTTTTAGACTCAATACTTTCTGTGCAATTGCATTGGGAGTCTCAAGCTGCAGCGGGAATATTCCTGTGATATAATTTTTTACATTCTTAAGTTCAGTTTTACCGACAGGTTCTTTTTTCAAAATATTAATTTCTTTTAATACTTCATTAATAGTATCAGCAGTTACTTCATTTTTAACTTCAGTCGATACTGAAAAATCTCCGCTGTATTTCTGACATCCAAAAGAGGATCTCGATCCGTAAGTATAACCTTTTTCCTCCCTCAGATTTTTATTTATCCTTGAAGTGAAATATCCGCCAAGCAAAGTATTCATTACATTCAGCGTAATAAAGTCAGGGTTACTTCTTTGAATTCCAAGATGTCCCATCTTTATCGAAGACTGAACTGCACCCTTTTTGTCATAAAGAAATACTTTATTGCCTTTATTGATTTTCGGATTGATGATTTTTGGATTCTTTGTCCTGCCTTTTACATCGAATTTCAATTCACTGTTGATCTTTTGAATTGCTTCATCAGGAGAAATGTCACCGACCATTGCTATGATAAGATTATCAGGACGGAAATATTTTTTATAAAATTCTTTTGATAATTCCGTTGTAATAATTTTTACAGATTCTTTGCTGCCTTCAGACTGTAATGCATAAGGTGAATTTTTATAAACCTCAGCACGGAATATTTTATCTGCCAGATATTCACCGTCATCTGACATTGAAAGCAGTGAATTAATTCTCTGCTCCTTAATTCTTTTTAATTCAGATTCGGGAAATGAAGGATTCAGTATCACATCTGCTGCGATCTCAAACACTTTATCAAAATATTTTTTCAGACTGTAAGTGCTGATATAAGTAGCATCATAGTCACAACCGCTGGAAAGTGATGCCCCGAAGTAATCCGTTTCATCAGCAATTTCTGATGCCGTCATTTTACCTGTTCCTTTAGTAAGCAATTCTGATGTAATGGACGAAAGACCTTCGTATTTTTTCCCCCACAGATGATCAGCATACGAACCCGTTTTAAAGATAAATCTTGACGTCACTAACGGCAGCTTTCTGTCTTCAATCACCACCAGACTTATCCCGTTATCAAGTGTCGTTTCAAAAAATCCGGGGAAGTTTACATCTTTGGGTTTACCTGATTTAGGCGGCTTTGATCTGTCCAGAATTCCTGTGTTTATTTTTTCTATGTTCAATTTACTTTTTTAAATTTTTGTTTGCCTCAAAGGCTCGAAGGCTCTAAGAAGAATAATTTTAAAAATTGTTACCGCAGAGTCTCGTGCTTTTCGGACTCTGCGGATATTGCGAATACTTGTCCCCGCGGAGTCTTGTGTTCTTCGGACTCTGCGGATAATGCGAATACTTGTTCCCGCAGAGTCTCGTGTTCTTCGGACTCTGTGGATAACGAGGATAATGAATTAAAAGCTATTATTTACCCGGCTTATAATTCAGAACCAGTCTTTTATTTCTGTCAAGATATTTTACGGCAGTATTTACAATATCGTCTTTTGTTACCGACAAATAATCTAATACTTCAAAATTTATTTTATCAATATCATTGTAAAATGTTTTCAGGAAAGAAAACTTTTCTGACAATGAAACTACTGTCTGTTTCTTAGCGCTGAAATATGTCTCAATTCTATTTTTTATCTTTTGAATTTCTCTGTCTGAAATATTTCCATTTTTAATATCTTCTAATACATTGTCGATCTTTTCTTCAGCCAGATCCGGACTTTTACCTTTCAGCATCAATGCACTTATCGCAAAGATACTTGTATTTTCCATTCCATAAAGATTCGAATCAAATTCATTTACAAGTTCATTATTATATTCAAGCTCCTTATAAAGTCTCGAGCTGTCACCGTCCGACAGTATCCCGTTTAGAACGCTCATCGCATAATAATCTTTTGTTCCCATTTCAGGCAGTCTGTAAAAAATAAATTTTCCTTCAAGATGTACATTGTCTTTTATATCAACTCTTATTTCCGAAGAAAGATATTCATCCGAATGATCTCTTCTATCGGGAGTTCCTCCTGACATTATCCCGCCGTAATATTTTTCAATCAGCTTAAATGTCTTATCATAATTTATATCCCCTACAACTGACAAGACAGCATTCTCAGGGCTATAATATTTATCATAAAATTTTCTCACATCCTCAAGCTCCGCTTTCATTAGCTGATCCATATTTCCGATTACAGGACTTTTATAGCCGCTGTTATTGAAAAGCCGTTTAGAGCTTTCCTCTTCGACAGTGCCGTAAGGAGAATTATCGACATACAAAAGCTTTTCTTCAAACACCACATCCTTCTGTATCCGAAGGCTTTCTTCTGAAATACTGAATCCGGCAAGTCTGTCCGATTCCAGCCAGAGAGCTGTCTCCAGTTTATTTGATGGCAGTACAATATAATATCCCGTGCAGTCCCAGCTTGTATATGCATTACTGTCACCGCCGTTCCTGTTCAGAATTTCGTCAAATTTTCCGTGAGGTACATTCGGAGAATCTTCGAACATCAGATGTTCGAGTAAATGCGCCATCCCTGTCATATTCTGATCTTCATCCTTTGATCCGACATGAAATGTAGTATTGACAGCGGTCATGGGAATATCCTTTGACCGGCTGAGTATTATCCGCAATCCGTTATCAAGTGTGTATTCCCTGTAGTCTATTGAAGGGACATCCGTTTTTATTTTTTCTGCTGCACTAAACTTTCTCAACTATTATTTTTTCTTTTTTAAATACTTTTCTGCAGGCAGATAAGTCAAAGTAAAATTTTTCTTATCGATCAATAAATTTTTTACAGTTTCTTTTACAGTTTCTTTTGTTACAGAATTATACTTTTCAAAAGAAGTATTAATAAGATTTGTATCTTTAAAAAAATGGTAATTCTGAACTGTCTCAATTGAAATATTTGTCATCTTAAGATTTTTGACAACATTTCTGAATTCGATCTGATTTCTTATCTTTTCAAATTCCTTATCACTTATTTCATTTTTATAAAATAAATTTATTTCATCTTTAATGATCTTTGCTGCAAGCGCAGGATCGGTTGACGGATTCAGCATAGCAGTCAGCATCAGAATCCCTGCATCTTTAAAAATCTGTTTGTCAGCATGAACTGATTTGAATAAATTTTTCTCATAAACATATTTTCTGTAAAGACGGCTGCTCTTATTGTTGGCAAGTATCTCAATAAAATACTCCAGATCATATTCAGCTCTGCTGCCTGCTTTCGGAAGCTGAAAACTGACACTTACTACCGGAAGCTGTACATTATCAGGGACAATCAGTTTTTTATTTACAGTCAGTTCCTTTATAGTATTCTTTTTTCTTTTTATCAGATTTTTTTTATGAATGTCACCAAAGTATTTAAAGATCAGATCCTTTGTTTTTTCTGTATCAATTGCACCGGACACCATTAATGCACAATTGTCGGGTGAATAAAAATTCTTATGGAAATTCGATGCATCCTTAACCGAAATCGATCTGATATCTTTTTCAAGCCCGATCACTGATATCTCATATTGTGAACCGCCAAGAACATTTTTAACATAATTCTCTATCATTGTTCCATAAGGCACATTATCGACAACCTGTTTTTTTTCTTCAAGTACGACACTTATCTGATTATTCAGATTACTCTCAGAAATGTTTAGCGAGTTCATCCTGTCAGACTCCAGCCATAATGCAAGCTCCAGATTATGTGAAGGCAGCAGATCAAAATATACAGTCGAGTCAAATCCGGTAAACGCATTACATATTCCGCCGGCATGCATTATCATATCAAAATGACCTGTCCTGCTGACATTTTCAGATCCCTGAAACATCATGTGTTCAAATAAATGTGCTATGCCTTTCTGACCTTTAACTTCGTCCTTTGAGCCGACATTATAGGCAGGCATTACACAGACATTTGGTTTGGTAATATCCTTATAAAGGATACAGTGTAGACCGTTTGGCAGATCAAATTCTTCAAACTCAAGATTTAAAGAATTTTCAGATCCTGACAAAAAATTGTAATTTAACTTAGAAGTTTTAATATCGAAATATTTATTAGATAATAAAAAAATGACCGGAATTTTCCAGATCTATCTGAACTGAACTTTAATTCATTACGATTTAAAATGAAGATCAGATCATATTGCAGTTTTTTAAACTTACAAAACTAACTTATTTGAAATTTAAAAGCAGTGGAAAATTGAATTTTGCATATCAATTTTTAACAATAGCCTACAAAACGTTTACTGTTTAGAATAATCCTTACAACATCAAAGGTTTATAACATTAAATTAGGGGCGAAGTATCGTCGCTATCAGCAAACCCCTTCCAGCCTCCCCTTTGAAAAGAGACTGTCTCAAAACACCATTTTTACTACAAAGTCATAAAGACACTAAGAAAAAAACATTGAAAACAGAATACTTTGTGCCTTGGTGTCTTCGTGGTAATCATTACAATTATGTTTT
>JBATSB010000172.1:0-6828 GCA_049293015.1 Ignavibacteria bacterium | reverse complement strand
GTCATTAATTGAACCGTACTTTTCAACGAATTGTCTTCGGATCCTGAGAAGAGTTTCTTTACCGGTACCGCCAAGTCCAATCAGAATTGTCGGCATTAATTCCTGAGTCTTCAGCTCAAGTTTTTCTTTTGCAGAAATATCCATAATAAGATCAGTGTCTTTCTTTTCCTGACCCGTATTTAATTTACCTTCCATCTGTTATTTACAAATCTTTTTTTAAATTAATTATAACTCTACAACACTTTCACCGCCGTCAAGACTTATCACATTTCCTGTCATCCAATGTGAATCATTTTTAAAATTATCTACTACAAACTCTGCTACTTCTTCTACTTTTGTAAGTCTGTGTTCGGGATTTCTCTGAATTGCATTTGCAATGATATTTTCACTCTTTGGAATTTTCGACAAAGCCGGAGTAGCTGTAACACCTGCTCTTAAAGCATTAGATGAAATTCCCATACTGCCAAGTTCCATTGCAAGCTGTCTGACATATGATTCCAGACATGCTTTTGCAGCTGAAACTGCACCGTAATATTCTATCTGTTTCTGTCCGCCGGATGAAGTCATAGCGTATATCTTTCCACCTCTGTGCATAAGTCCTTCCCTGATCACATCCTGTGTCCAGTAAACAAGACTGTTCGCCATTACATCAAGGGTCATTTCAATCTGCTTTTGATTTATCATATCAGATGATTCTTTTGCTATGAAATGTTTTAATGTTCCAAAAGCCAGAGAATGCAATAATACTTTAAGTTCCGGATCCTCCTGTTTTGAAAATATTTCTTTTATACTATTAATAACATCTGCTCTCTTACCGGAATCTGCAGCATTTACATTGTAAAAATGTACATCTACATTGTAAGACTTTAACTCTTCCATTAAATTTTCTACATCGGGCATTGTAGTCGATCTGTCTAAATGAACACCAATAATATTAACTCCGGATTTAGCAAGTCCGATAGCAATGGCTTTGCCGAAACCACTCGATGATCCGAGTATTAATGCATAAAGTTTTTTCATAATAATAATTTACGGTAAATATACAAAATTTTAGAAAATTATTTGGATTTGACTGCTATTATAGTCATTATCAAACTTATTATAAATAGAAAAATCATCACAATCATAAACGATGGGTAAGTCCAGAATGCTGCTACTATTCCCCATACTATAAATATCCATATAATGGAAACTATAAAGAATAAATTCCAGCTCAGTAATAAAGACTGACGTGTTGATTTTTTTTTGTGAAATGTCTTGAAAAGATTTATAACAAATATAAAAAAGAAAAGACCTAGTCCTAATACTGATAACAGTATATAAACAAAAAGTTTTGTATTGGTCAGAGTATTTTCATCTTCTGCTTCCGTAACTACAGAATCAATTTTAGTAACTGTATCATCCTGAATGTAAG
The DNA here is from genome assembly GCA_049293015.1 of Ignavibacteria bacterium. GTDB lineage: Bacteria > Bacteroidota > Ignavibacteria > Tepidaquicellales > Tepidaquicellaceae > UBA2330. Next base: position 5,414 of record JBATSB010000172.1, on the reverse strand, counting down.
TCTCGATTTTTTCTGTAGCTGCTGTATCAATTGGCAATGTATTCTGAGTTCCCTGTGTAGTGGTATTCTTCTTTAATGTATCAGAAATTCCTGAAGAGTCAGTATTTTGCTGAACGCCTGACGTGTGCTTTGGAGCAGAATATGTCCCAGTATTAATAAGAAATAAAGAAACAAAAATTATGAATGTGAAAAATGTTTTCAATTATATTGGTTAATCTTTTTTTAAATTATCAATGAATCCCGTATCAAAGTCGTTGTTGATGAAGCTTTCATTATGCATCATCATCTGATGAAATGGAATTGTCGTATGGATACCTTCTATTATAAATTCATCCAGTGCACGGGACATTTTTTTAATCGCTTCATTTCTGTCGTTAGCATGTACAATAAGCTTTCCGATCATTGAATCATAGTACGGAGGAATTGCATATCCGTTATAGCAGTGTGTATCTACTCTGACTCCGATACCTCCCGGCTGATTAAATGCAGTGATCGTTCCGGGTGACGGTCTGAAATTATTCGCAGGATCCTCGGCATTTATTCTGCATTCAATGGAATGTCCTGTCATGTTGATCTTTTTCTTACTTAACTTTTTATTATCAGCAATCCTTATCTGCTCTCTGATAAGGTCAATCCCTGTAATAGCTTCTGTCACAGGATGTTCTACCTGTATCCTTGTATTCATTTCCATGAAATAAAAATTTTTATCTTTATCTACCAGAAATTCAATTGTACCTGCACCGATATAGTTTACAGACTTTGAACCAAGTACTGCTGCTGCTGACATTCTTGCTCTTAAATCATTATCTATAAAAGGGGACGGAGATTCTTCTATTAACTTCTGATGTCTCCTCTGAATGGAGCAATCTCTTTCTCCAAGTGAAATTACATTACCAAATTTATCTCCAAGAACCTGTATCTCAATGTGCCTTGGCTTATCTACATATTTTTCTAAATAGACATCGTCATTTCCAAACGAACTCATAGCTTCAGATTTTGCAGTATTATAGGCACTTTCGATCTCGCTCTCTTTTCTTACAATTCTCATTCCCTTGCCGCCGCCGCCTGCTGAAGCTTTGATCATTACCGGTACACCAATCTTTTTTATAAGCGTAATAGCTTCCTCAAGATCTTTAATTACTCCGTCACTGCCCGGAACAACAGGAACTCCCGCTGCTTTCATTGTGTCTTTAGCGAGTGATTTATTTCCCATTGACGTGATCATTTCAGGAAGGGGACCAATGAAATTAATTTTCGAATCTAAACAGATCTCAGCAAACCCTGCATTCTCAGCAAGAAACCCATATCCCGGATGTATTGCATCTGCATTTGTGATCGATGCTGCCGACATTATTCTTGGAATGTTTAAATAGCTTTCCTTTGAAAGTGGTGAACCTATACATACTGCCTCGTCTGCAAATTTAACATGCAGAGAATTTTTATCTGCATCTGAATAAACAGCTACAGTTTTAATATCCATCTCTTTACAGGTCCTGATAATTCTTAGAGCTATTTCACCTCTGTTTGCAATTAATAATTTTTTTATCATCTATGATAATTCATTTTAAAAAAAAAGGAAAGGTACGCAATACGGAAAATTTTATTCTACTTCTATCAAAAACAACGGCTGATTATATTCCACAGGCTGCGCGTTTTCTACAAGTATTTTTATTATTTTTCCTGAAACTTCTGATTCTATCTCATTCATAAGTTTCATTGCTTCTATGATACAAAGAACTGAACCTTCAGAAACTGATTTTCCGACACTTACATATGCATCTGCATCGGGAGAAGGAGATCTGTAAAATGTACCAACCATTGGAGAGTTTACTTCGACTAATTTACTGTTCTTTAAAGCCTCAGTCTGAGGCATTTCCTGAATGTTCTGATCAGACTTTACTCCAGTTTCCTGCTGCTGCATTGCAGGCATAAAATTCATTGAAGAGATATCAAATGGCTGTGTTGCCATTGCTATCTTATTTTTTGGTTTTGATAATCTTAATCTAGAGCCTTCTTCCTGTACTTCAAATTCAGAAATGTTACTTGAATCAAGAATTTTTATAAGTTTCTTTAAGTAGTTAAGATCTAATTTCATAATGTATTAAAATTTTTTGATTATAATTTGGCTCTTTCTATATAGTCGCCTGTTCTTGAATCGACTCTTAGCACATCACCTTCATTTATAAACAAAGGTGCATTTACTGTAGCACCGGTTTCGACTACTACCGGTTTTGTAGCACCAGTAGCTGTGTCACCTTTTACTCCAGGTGGAGCTGAAGTTACTTTTAAGTAAACATGAGGAGGAATTTCAATTGACAGAGGATTTGAGTTATGAAACATGATCTGTACAATTTCACCCTCTTTAAGAAAATTCCCACCTTTTCCAATAATATCACCTGCAATTGTTACCTGTTCAAAAGTCTCATTTTCCATAAACACATAATCTTCACCGTCTTTATATAAATACTGATAATTCCCGGTATCAAGTCTTTCAAGCTGAATTGATTCACCGGATCGGAATCTGTTTTCCATAGTCTTGCCGTTTTTCAGATTTTTTAATTTAACCTGATAAAAAGCACGAAGATTTCCCGGAGTTCTGTGCTCTACGGAAATAACTGAATGCAATTCATTATTAAAATTAATTATGACACCGTTTTTTAGATCTGAGGTTGAAGCCATTTATTATTTTATAAATATTTAATTCGAAAAATTTATACAAAATAGCTAATTAACCATATAAAATCAATTTACAGTTTCAAACCGTTTTTCATCATTTTTTATAAAAATAATTAAAATATTTAAAGTTTTTTACAAATTTTTATAAAAAACGGTTAGTTTTCTAAAATTATTTCAACCTAGTTTAGCATCATTTGCTTTCAAAATCAATGAAAGTTGACCAATATGCATCGGTTCGTGTCTGATCGCATGCATTATCAAAGCTTTTTTTGATTTTGAACCGCCGATTGTAAAATTAAAATAGTTATCTTTTTCTAATTCTTCGTCACTCATTCCCCGAATTATTTCCATAGCTTTTAAATGCACTAATTCAGATTGTTTACGAATCTCTTCAAGGGAAGCAGGGGATTCGACCGATTTTGGATCTGAGCCGTAAGCAAATTTTTCCAGCCAGTCAATTCCCATATCCTGATCAGCAATCCCTTGTATTATCAGAGAATGTTCTGTCCATACAAGATGAGCAAAAAGCCAGTAGGCATTGTTTATATCAACGTTGTCAATTTTATGATCTGTCATATATTGACTGTCGTCTAATTTAGAAAAATAAAGTTTGGTAAGATTTCTGACACTTTCGAAAGTATCGGCAAGTGTATTTGCAGTTAAATTATTCATGATTTGAATATTAAAAATTTTCCTAAAACTATGTAAAATTGATTTAATATTAAAGGTTTTAAATTGATTCTGAAAAGCGATTTGAGTAATTTACAACTGCATTTTTTATAAATTTAAAGAAAAACGGAGGTAATTTAATGGCTTTAAAAGTCGGTATAAATGGTTTTGGCAGAATAGGAAGATTAGTTCTTAGAAGAATGTTGGCAGAAGGTGGATTTGATATAGTAGGTATAAATGATCTTACGGATAATAAAACTTTAGCTCATTTATTTAAATATGATTCGATCCATGGAAGATTTAATGGAGATGTAAAATTAACGGAAAATGGTATGAGTATAAACGGAGATGAGATCAAGATCACAGCAGAAAAGGATCCTACAAAACTTGGATGGGGAGATCTTGGAACAGATGTAGTGATCGAATCCACTGGAGTATTTACTTCAAAAGATAAACTCAAACTTCATCTGGATGCGGGAGCAAAAAAAGTCATACTCACCGCCCCTGCAAAAGATCAGCTGGATGCTACTGTAGTACTCGGTGTAAATGATTCTGTGCTTACTTCTGATATGAAAATTGTTTCAAATGCGTCATGTACAACAAACTGTCTCGCACCGATGGTGAAGGTATTAGATGACAATTTCAAGATACAAAAAGGATTTATGACTACAATTCATTCTTATACAAATGATCAGGGTTTACTCGATCAGCCACATAAGGATCTCCGCAGAGCCAGAGCCGGCGCGGTTAATATCATTCCTACTTCCACCGGTGCAGCAAAAGCTGTCGGAGAAGTACTTCCACATATCAAAGGAAAGTTAGACGGATTTGCGCTGAGAGTACCTACACCGGACGGATCACTTACGGATTTTGTCTGCGTTACAGAAAAAGAAACTACTAAAGAAGAAGTAAATGCAGCAATGAAAAAAGCTTCTGAAAATGAAATGAAAGGAATCCTTGAATATACTGAAGACCCGATCGTTTCAAGTGATATAGTAGGAAATTCCAGTTCATGTATATTTGATTCTCTGTCGACAATGGTAAGTGGAAATCTAGTAAAGGTAATTGGTTGGTATGATAATGAATGGGGTTATAGCTGCAGAGTAGTTGACCTTATAAAAAAAATATCTTAATTTTAAAAAATATTTTAAAATAAAAATATGGATACTGCATTTTTAGTTGTAAGTCTTTTTTTACCTCGGACTACTCTGATAATATATTATCTTTTTTTTCAGATTCCGATGAATACTGTGCCGTTTATTGGTGATATACTTCTGACTGTTTTTATCCCTCGTGCTCTTATAATAATTTACATAGCACAGAATCTTGGCACAGATTCGCCGTGGTTCTGGATACATCTTGTAGTTGGACTGCTTGTCTATTTCGGCGGCGGAAAGAAGTATAAGGATTACAGAAAAAACTAATTTTCAGATCCTGTATTTTTTTATTTTAATTAAGACCGTTTCTGATTTTATTTTCATTAAAATATTTTTGAATTTTTAAAAAAGTACAAGTTTAAGGACTTGAATAACTATGATTATAAAATTATTTTTGTAACGTTTGCGGGAATAGCTCAGCTGGTAGAGCGCAACCTTGCCAAGGTTGAAGTCGCGGGTTCGAGTCCCGTTTCCCGCTCTTTTCTTTTTAAATTTGTTCGTATATATTATTTTCACACTCCGTTTCATTAATTTGAAATAATTTATAATTGAACATTTAAAATTAAAAATTGAGTTTGGTGTGGTACCCAAGTGGCTTAAGGGGAAAGTCTGCAAAACTTTTATTCGACAGTTCGAATCTGTCCCACACCTCAAGTTTGTACTCAATGAAAAAGGTTATCAATTAATTTTGATAACCTTTTTTATTTACAACATAGCTCTGTCCTGAACCACATAGACACATAGATTTTTATTCTTTCTGAGATCATTTTTTTTAATTTATTTATTTATTAGAATTAATTGGATTAATTTTTTTTTGGTTAAAGATATTTTGATTAAAGATATTTTGATTAAAGATATTTTGATTAAAGATATTTTGATTAAAGATATTTTGATTAAAGATATTTTGATTAA
>JBATSB010000171.1:0-82346 GCA_049293015.1 Ignavibacteria bacterium | reverse complement strand
ATGGTGCTATCAAAGGTAAAACACAAACAACTACAACCGAATTCTACAATTTGGATGTAATTATTTCAGTAGGTTATCGTGTAAAATCTAAACATGGCACCCAATTTCGTATTTGGGCAACCCGGGTATTAAAAGATTACTTGCTTAAAGGATATGCCATTAACAATAGAATGAACCGCATTGAAGACAAAATGGAAGTATTGCAAACCAAAGTCAGCGAAATTGATTTAGAGATAAACACCCATTTAATCCCCAATCAAGGTGTTTTTTTCGATGGACAGGTTTTTGATGCTTACAGCTTCGTTGCCGGATTAGTAAGAAGTGCGAAAAAAAGTATTATAATAATTGACAACTTCACTGATGATACTGTGCTTACTCTTCTGACTAAGAAAAAGAAAAATGTTAAATGCATAATACTTACTAAAAATATTTCAAACAAATTAAAATTAGATACTGAAAAATTTAATGAACAATATCCGGATTTAAAAATAATACAATTTAATAAATCTCATGACCGGTTTTTGATAATTGATGAAACGGATGTTTATCACATCGGAGCATCTCTAAAAGATCTTGGCAAAAAATGGTTTGCTTTTTCAATGCTGGATAAAAGTTCAGTTTCTATTTTAGATAAAATAAAAGGTTTGATATGAGGCAAAGTTGTGATGAGAAAAAGTGTATTTAAAAATGTATCACTTTTTTCAAATTTCTGAATTTATCTGCCTCTCATACTCCTCCGATGGAAAGCTGCCTAATGATTTTTTTATAAGATTATTTTCTCCCATTTCCCAGAGCTCATATCCGCTGACTTCAACTTTATTACCGGTACCGCCCGGTCCTGTGTTTGTAGCAATTAATGTCCAGTGAAATTCAATGCCGTTTGGTTTTGTCACCAAACTGTCATACCGGACTATTATGTCAGGAAGATCGGTCATAAAACCTTTTGCAATATTTGCGATCTCTTCTCTGCCTATTGCAGGATCACCGTCATTCACCTGCAGTGAACCATCTTCTTCAAAAAATGCTGCAACAAATTCAGGTCGAACTCCGCTCCATGCCTGTGAGTAACTTCTTGCAAATGTTTCGATGTTAAATTTTCTTTTCTCTTCTGGTAATTGACTTATTGTAAATGAAAGGTTCAGGAATATCCATTTTCCGTTCTCTTTGATAAAAGTAAAGTAATCAACATTTCGTGAAATCGGAAATCCGAAATTATGTAAAATGGCATCGGCTTTTACAAATGCAAGCTGTCCTTCGTTTATATCAATTTCCCATTCACTAACAGTTTCAAAATACGGCTGAAGCTTTCTCGATTTACAGTCTTCAAAATATTCTGCAATTGTTATGACAAAGCATTCCCATTTTCCATCATTAAGTCTGCTGATGCCAATGTTAGCTTTTTCAGAAATAATTTCTTTCATTTTTTCTAAGTCATAATTTCCGGCTATGATCAGAAAACGTTCGACTATAGATTTAATTTCTTCTTGATCAGATGTCATGATTCGTTTGTTTTTTCTTAAATTATTAATCCCATATTTTTAAATAAAAATCAAACCCTTAAACTTCCCCGAAACGCTCTGCCACCATAGTAAGATTCCGCACCATTATGATAAATGAAAACCCGTCCGAAACGGTAATCACCAAATATAGCACCGCCAAGTTTTCTGACTTCAGACGGAGACTTCAGCCAGCTTGAAGTTTTTGTATCGAAATTTCCTAACTTCTGTAAATTCATGTATTGCTCTTCTGTTAAAAGTTCAATCCCCATCTCAGCCGCCATACATTCAGCACTATTTTTTGGTTTGAATTTTTTTCTTGATTCCAGTGCTTCGTTATCATAACAAAAACTTCTTCTACCTGAAGGACTTTCCGCAGAGCAGTCATAGAAAATATATTCTCCCGACTTTTTATCAAAACCTACAACATCAGGCTCACCGCCGGTTATTTCCATTTCATTGAGTGACCAAAGTTTTTCAGAATTAGCTTCAAGTTTCTTTTGTACTTTGCTCCACTCAATTCCTTTGTGTCGGTTCATGTTTTTTTCAAAACGGTCTTTAAAGATTTTGAGTAACTCATCAATTTGAATAGGTGATAACTCATTTTTAATTTTTTTTGACATAATTTATAAATTCTTAGATTATTATAATTTATAGCATTTTTCTAATTCCCAATATTTTGGGGTGAAGTTTGAAAACCTTTTTTCCAAATCCTTTCTTTTGAATTCCATAACAAATAAGGTCCATCAAACCCTTCTGCAAAAATCAATTCGAAAGTATCTTTATTTATTCGGTTGTACACAGGCTCAAAAAAATCAAGATTTTCTCGAAATCCAAAATTCCTTAGAGTTTCCCAATCAGTGTTATCAGGGAGTCCGTTTGTCTTTTGATAATTTTCAATATTTTTGATTATATCATTTCCTAATTTTATGTCAGAGCTTCTACTTATTATCAATGGAAGATTTCTCAATACAATATAACTTCCGATTAATAATATCAGAGTTGTTGTAATGATTAAAATCTGCTTTTTCATTTGTATGTTTCTTCTATGTCTGAATTCTGATTATTTCTCAAATAAACTGTCCCTTTTGGTTCTCACATATTTGCTGCAATCTTTATGGTAATTTATGCATTAACTATTGCCCATAGATTTATAATATGAATTTTGAAAAATTATAGGGAAAAATTTAATTTCTGTATTTTTTTAAATTAGTTAAAATATTTTCACCAGTGAATTCATAAATGTATTACAATGAATCTGACATTTAAAAAAGAAATTAATTCAAGAAAGTCAATAAAGGCTCAATAAATGAATCAAAACTTTCTATATGAGGCATATGTCCGATGTCCTGAATTTCAACTAATTCACAATTTGGGATCAGCTTTTGTGTGGATTTTCCTAACTGATCATAAAGTCCCATGGTTTTACTTATATCTTCTGATACCAATGGTTTTCCTAATGCTGTCCTGTCACGGGTTCCGATTATCAAAAGAACCGGGCACGTCAGATCTTTGAATTCATATATCACAGGCTGAGTGAAGATCATATCATACGTCAATGCAGCATTCCAGGCGATCCTTTTATATTGAGGATCTAATGTCCAGCCCGCAAGTAAATTTACCCATTCATCATATTCATCCTTCCATTTATTGTCATAATAATTTGCAAGCTGATAAGATTTGATCTTATCATACGAACTTTTCAATTCTGACTGATACCACCAGTCTATGGTCTGATACGGGACAACAGTTTTCCAGTCTTCAAGACCGATCGGGTTTTCAAGTATCAGTTTTTCAGTTGTCTCAGGATACATAAGTGCAAATCTGGTAGCAAGCATTCCACCCATCGAATGTCCAAGAACAAATGTTTTTTCAATGCCAAGTGTGTCAAGAATTAATTTGGTATTTTTGGCAAGCTGCTGAAATGTAAACTGATAATTTTCAGGTTTGGAAGATTTTCCAAAACCAATCTGATCAGGAACGATTACTCTATAACCGGCATTGTTCAGAGCTTCAATCGTAGTCTTCCAGTAAGCTCCGTTAAAATTTTTTCCGTGAAGAAGCATGATCGTTTTTCCGTTTGAAACATTCGGCATTACATCCATATAGCCCATTACAAGATCCTGCTGCTGTGTATTTATATTCAGATAATTTACTTTGTAAGGATAGTCGTAATTGGTTAGCATCAGATCTAAAGGTTTTAGTTCGTTGTCTTGCCCGTAAGACTGAATGGCAGTCAGGAGAAGTATTACTGTTAATATTAATTTCAAATGTTAAGTGTTTATTTTATAAATTCTTAAAATTGTGTTCAAAGAAAGTTCGGTCTAAATTTCTCTATATGATCATTTTGTATCTTAATTTAAAACTTTAGATTGCTAGAAATTAAATATTATTTCAATTCTATTTAGAAAATCTGATCCTTTTATCATATTCAAAATTCTTAACACTAATTACTTTAAAGTTTTTACTTTCCTTATGCAGTGGATTAAGAATATAGTTATGCTCATCAGGAATTACTACAGACGGAATCTTTATAACAGGTGAAGATAAACTTTTTAAAAATGCTGTTCCAAAATCTTTAGTTTCTATTGGTGAAGGAATTTCTCTCCAGTTATCAGGTAAGTCTTTTATATCAAATTCCATAACATCTTTATCAGGAATCTGAACTGTTACAATAGAAAGTGAATCAGGTAAAAAATTTATATCTACATTTACAGTAAACTCTAGAACAGCAAGTGCAATACTTTCAGAAGTATACACACACGGGATAGAAATGTGGTTCCATCGTCCACCATTTAATCTTGATCCTTCACCGGAAAGATCATTTGCATATTTCGTTTTAGAAATTCTGTAAACCAACATACTAATAGAATATCAAAATTCTTAATTCCTAATTTTTAATTTTCAATTAAGAATAAACTCCATGATCGATCCGTCCTATAATATGTTTTACTTCTTCACGTCCAAACTGATTATCAATTACTTCAATAGGTTTTACTCCTCCCAGAGCAGTATTTGGATTATCCATCCATTTATTAAACTTTTGAATGTCTTCAAATACTTCATAGCCATAAGAATATATATTAGCAAGATCGATAATTTTTTCGCTTAAGGTAGGGCTGAATTTCTCAGAACCTTTCTTATTTATAAGTGTAGCTCTTGTAACTGACAATGCTGTCGCAAGTCGGCTGTAGTCTAAGCCGGATTTTGATTTTAAACTTATGAGCTCATTTTTACTGATACCCTTTCGGGACAGATCCATTTTTTCAAATGGAGTCATTTTGCTTTCAGGCTTTTCCTTGTTGAGAGTGAAAATTCTATAGCCTTCATATACAAAAGATGTTAAATAATTATTGTTTGCATTAGTCTCCGAAACTTTACCCTTTTCGGCAGATAAATCTTCTGTGAAAGCTGTATCGGATGACTTAGTTGATTTTTTCATAGTATAATATTAATTAGACTCAGTATAAAATTATACTTTTCATTTTTGTTTTTCAAGCCATTTTTCTTTTTATTTCATTCAATTAATTGAAAATATTTTTTGAAATTTTTAAAGTAGGATATTTAAAAATGTATTATATATTAAAATATTCGTAATTCGTAATTCGTAATTGTTTAGATTCCCACCATCCAGAATACTATCAATGCCAGACTTTCCTTCAGGCAAAAAAGAGCAGAACCTTCCGGTGTAAGGACTTTGTCAGATGAGATGCAGTCAGCATTCATGTTATTGAAACTACATATTTCGGATGCTCGTTTCAGATGAAAATTGTCGGAAATAATGATAATTCTTTTCCAATTTAATTTGTGATAGAGGCTGTCGCGGATGAAATGTATTTGTTCGATGGTAGAGCTTGATTCACTTTCGAGAATAAGATTTTCTTCAGGTACTCCGTATTTTATCAAAACATTTTTTGAGACTTCGCCTTCTGTGAGTTCATTCGGTGAGCCGCCTCCGGTAATAATTATCTTTGGTGTAAAGCCTTTCATATAAATTTCAAAGCCTTTATCAATTCGGTCTTTGAGCACAGGTGATGGTCTGTTGCCTCCCCAGACGGCAGCTCCGAGAATTGCTTCGGCATCAGCTTTTATGTCTCCGCCGGCATATTTCGATTCATCATCCTGATAATTATAAATTGAAAAAAATATTACAGACAACCCACCTATAAAAATGAATAAAAAGATAAAAATTGTTTTGAGAATACTGAAGTCTTTCTTAGTGGAAAATAAAACACCCAGCATAGAGGAAAGCAATATCAGATTTATCACAAGATAGATACTAGATAGAATGATCCTCAGGTCTTTTTGAAAATAAAAAATTGAAAAATTAAGACATAAAATCCCGCATATAGAAATTGCCAGCAAAAAATCCAATATCAGATTCCCCGGATTTTTCCAGACAATTAAATTTATCAAAATGGTAAATGCAAGTATGAAAAAAAATATAATGGAAAGTATATTGCCTGTTTTATATTCAAAGCCGGTCAATTCCAAATTCTGATTATCGTATCTTAGAAAATACAAATAGAAAAATGAAACGATGCTGAGTATAAAAATCAGAAATAATTTAAATCTGCCTTTTTTGATCTTAATGAATTTATTTAATAAGGAGAAATTTCCTATGACAAACTTAACTTAATTTATAATAGTTTTAAAGTAAATTAGGCAGATTATTTAATCTATAGTTAGTAGTTAATAGTTAGTAGTTAATATTTGGTGGTTAGTAACTACAAGTTAACTAGCTAGCAGAATTTAAAGACAAACTACAAATCATTTATAAAAATTATTAACTACTAACTATTAACTTTCCTAAAGTGATTTTAATAAATTACTTGAAACAATTCCATATTTAAAGTAACTTGAAAACATTAAATATGGAGTTAATTAATGTCAAAACTTCTCGAAGTTAAAAATCTAAAAACTTATTTCTATACAGATGACGGTGTGGCAAAAGCCGTTGATGATGTCAGCTTTTCACTGGAAAAAGGTGAAACACTTGGTATCGTAGGTGAATCCGGATGCGGAAAAAGCGTTACGGCATTATCAATAATGAGACTTATTCCTGAGCCGCCCGGAAAAATTGCCGGCGGTGAAATTTATTTTAAAGGAAAGAATGTTCTGAATTTTTCCGAAAAAGAAATGCAGGGTCTTAGAGGAAATGATATTGGAATGATTTTTCAGGAACCTATGACTTCATTGAATCCGGTCTTCACATGCGGAGATCAGATCGAAGAAGCTGTTATACTGCATCAGAATTTATCAAAAGAACAGGCTAAGGAAAAAGCGATCGAGATGCTGAATCTCGTTGGCATTCCAGCACCTGAACAGAGGTATAATGAATATCCTCATCAGCTTTCCGGCGGAATGAGACAGAGGATAATGATAGCTATGGCACTTTCCTGCAATCCTGAAATTCTGATAGCTGACGAACCGACTACTGCTCTTGACGTTACTGTGCAGGCGCAAATACTTGAGCTGATAAAAAAACTTCAGACGGATCTCGGGATGGGTGTTATAATAATTACTCATGATCTTGGCGTGATAGCAGAAGTTTCCGATAAGGTTTCAGTTATGTATGCTTCTAAAGTCGCTGAATTTGGAACAGCAGATCAGATATTTTACAACAGCAAGCATCCTTATACAATCGGACTTTTGAATTCAATTCCAAAGTTAACAGGTTCTGGACATGGAAAACTTGCAACCATTGAAGGCAGTGTACCTGCACCGACAAATTATCCAAAGGGTTGTCATTTCTGTACAAGATGTACATTTGCAATTGAGAAATGCTGGAACGAAGAGCCGCCGCAGGTTGAGATAGAAAAAGGACATTTTTCTGCGTGCTGGAGAGTCAGCGAGATTGATAAATTCAAAGAAATGCTGCAGGTTCCGGCAGTTTAGTTTTATAAATAATTTTTTTACAACCCTGAATTTTATTTAAAATAAATTTAGGGTTTTCTTTTTTTAAAATATGAATATACTTATAAAAGATATTACGCAGATCGTGACTTGCCGAAATATAGGTAAACTTCCAAAGTCAGGTAAAAAGCAGTCTGACATTGGTCTTGTTAAAAACGGAAATATTTTTATAGAGAAAGGGAAGTTTGCATTTATCGGAAGTAATGCAGAGCTAAAAAAATTTTTAGCAGGTAACACTGCAAAAAAGTATGAAATAATAGACGGAAGAAATAAGGTAATTACACCCGGATTCATTGACTCACATACGCATTTTGTATTTGCAGGGTCAAGAGAAAATGAATATGAAATGAGACAGGCAGGAAAATCCTATCAGGAAATTGCAAAAGCAGGAGGAGGAATATTATCGACTGTAAAGGCTGTGAGAAATACAAATAAAAAAGAGTTAAAAGAAATTTCAGAAAAAAGACTCGCTAAATTTATTGAGTACGGAACTACTACAATCGAAGGTAAATCCGGCTACGGGCTTGATCTTGGGAATGAACTGAAGATGCTCGAAGTCATGAAAGATCTGAATGAAGATAATAAATATGGAATGGACATTGTCTCAACTTTCCTCGGAGCGCATGCTGTCCATCCTGATAAAAAGAAGGCGGATTATATTTATGAGATCTGTCACAATTTCATTTCAATAATTTCAAAAGAAAAACTTGCAACTTTTATTGATGTGTTTGTAGAAGAAAATTATTTTACAAAAGAAGAAGCAGATCAGATATTCTCATTTGGTGAGCGGTATGGATTGATTCCAAAATTACACACTGACCAGTTTAATTCAATAGGAGGAATAGAAACAGCAATAAAATATAAAGCTGCATCAGTAGATCATCTTGAAGTATTGACTGAAGATGATATTGAATTACTCGCTGCACATAACAAAGACAGAAAGAACCGCAGCATAATTGCGAATATACTTCCGGGAGTTTCTTATTTTCTTGGAATACCTTATGCACCTGCTAGGAAGCTAATCTTAAAGAAGATCCCAGTAGCACTTGCAACAGATTTCAACCCGGGCAGTTGTATGACTGAAAATCTGCAAATCATTATGTCGCTTGCGTCAATGCATCTGAAGATGAACGCCGAAGAAATTCTCAATGCAGTCACAATCAATGCGGCTTTCGCAATTAATATGGAAAAAACCATCGGCAGTATTGAGTCGGGCAAACAAGCAGATCTGCTGATCTTTGATATGCCTTCATATAAATATCTTGTCTATAACTTCGGTGTAAATAATCTTGAGACTGTAATTAAGAAAGGTAAATTTGTATTTGGAAAAACTTAATAATCTAATCATGAAAAAAAATATTCCAATACTTCTGATAATAATTTTATCTCTGAATATTAATATGCTCTCCTGTAAATCGCCTGACAATAAGCTTGAGACAAACGTAGATCAAAAAATTGATTCAACAAATACGGATATTCAGAATTCAGGAAGTTACAAAGCTGAAGTATTTACTGAAGGACTTTATGTCCCTTGGAGTATTGTATTTACTTCACCTGAAAGAATGCTGGTAACCGAAAGGAATGGAAGGTTAAGGATTGTAAATAACGGAATTCTCGAGGACAATCCGCTGAAATCTTTTGATGATGTTTCATCAAGAGGCGAGGAAGGACTGATGGGTCTTACACTGGATCCCGATTATGAAAATAATAAGTTCATATATATCAGCTATGCTTATGACAGCGGTGACGAACTCGAAGTAAAGGTCATCAGATATAAAGACAACGGAAATGAACTTACTGATGAAAAAATTTTAATGGACAATATTCCTGCGGAAAGATATCATGCCGGATGCAGACTGAGATTCGGACCTGACGGAAAATTATATATTACAACCGGTGATGCAGGCGAACGGGAACTTGCACAGGATGTAAAAAATCTATATGGAAAAATACTTCGAATAAATTCAGACGGCAGCATACCTGATGATAATCCATATCCGGGAAATTCTGTCTGGAGCTATGGACACAGAAATCCACAGGGAATTGACTGGTATCCTGGAACAAATATTTTGTATTCCACAGAACACGGTCCCTCGGGCTTTGACGGACCCGGCGGCGGTGATGAAGTAAATGTAATTGTCAAAAGCGGAAATTACGGATGGCCGGTAGTCTCACATGAAGAAAGCGAAGATGGAATGATCTCTCCGTTGCTGATATTCACGCCTGCAGTTGCACCTGCATCAGGAATGTTCTATGAATCTGATGTCATTCCTGAATTCAAAAACAATTTCTTTTTTGGATGTCTGAGGGGAAATGCAATATACAGGGTCATTCCTGAAAAAAGTGATCCATCAAAAATTAAATCTTTTGAAAAAATAAAAGGAATTGATTTTAGTAAGATTGGAAGAATAAGGGACGTAGCTCAGGGTCCGGACGGGTCAATATATTTTTCTTCCAGCAATAAAGACGGAAGAGGGGATGTGAGAAACGGTGATGATAAGATTTACAGAATCGTAAAGAATTAAAAAATTATTTTACTTCAGGGAGTTCGAGTGAAGTGTCATCTGACTCAAGATCTCTCCAGATCATCTGACAGGGAAATTGATTTTCATAAAGTGCTCTTGAGATCATGACAGAATCTATAGCAAGATGCTCAATGCTCATCACTTTTTTCAGATCTAAATAATTTGAAATACCTCCGGCGGAAGTGATCTTAAGATCAGTATTATTGGCAATTTCTAGCAGTCTTTCTATATGCGGTCCGGATAGATTACCGACCCTTGTTACATCCTGATAAATAATTCTTTTGACTCCGGCATCTTCCATTTGAATTGCAAATTCAAGCGGTGTAACATCAGCATAATTTATCCATCCATCCTTTACTACATTGTTTAGTTTTTCATCAATGCCGATCACTATTTTATTATGAGTAAATTCTTTAATGGCATTTTTTATGAATTCGGGATCTGTCAGAGCAGCAGTGCCTATCACTATTCTGTAAACTCCTAATTTATTAATGATCCTGCCTGCTGTTTCCATGTCCCTGATCCCGCCACCAAGCTGAACAGGAATATCCACGGAGTCTGTGATCTCTTTTATAAGATCAAAATTTTTCATATCACCAAACAAAGCTCCGTCGAGATCAGTAATGTGAATGCATTTGAAATTTTCCTTCCTGAAAAGCTTTGCCATAATAATCGGGCTTTCAGAATAGAATTCTGTGTTTTCACTAAGATCCTGAACAGTCCTGACGCACTTGCCGTCCTTTATGTCTATTACGGGTATAACTAACATTTAGAGTTGCTACTTTTTATTTCACTAAAAATATTCATTCAGATAAAAATTTATTTTCTCACAATCGCCACTTTGCCTGTACCTACTTTACTTCCGTCCTGATTAAAGGCAACTATAATATAAATTCCGGTAGGAGTTAATTGATTTTGAGAATTGTATCCATTCCATGAAGCGATCCTGCCGCCGGGTGAATCAAATTCTATTACAACATCACTGCTGAGAGTTATGATCTTAATAGTTGAGTTTTCTATAAGTCCATCTATCTGAAGATTTACTGCTGAAGGTATTACAAAAGGATTTGGAGAAACTGTGATCTCGTCAAAATCCTGAACTGGCTCAATAGCATTGGTCTTATATGATGACATTCCGTTTTGTGTTCCAAAATATGCAATGCCTGTTTTATTACTAACAGCAATAGTGCTGATCTTATTTGAAAGTATAGGACTGTTTGTTGTCTTAAAGTTACCCTGTAAAGTCGATCCATCTGATGATAAATTAAAAACACCGTTGTTATCTGTACCTATCCATTTTTCATTCAGAATATCACTTGTAAGAGATAAGCAGTTTTCGGTAAAAGGCACTTTAAGATTTCCTGAAATTATCCCAAGTTTCTGAGGAGCCGGTTTGTTATTTGGATTTTGAATAGCACCATACGGATTGCTAATAATAAAAATACCGTTATTTGTTGCAATCCAGATCTCATTATTTTTATCTACAATGATGTCATTAACATTTGTTACTTCAGAACCGAAATTAGCATTGTCATAAAAACCATACACATCATCGGATGGATTTGAAATTGTCCCATTTTCATTAAAGAAATAAACACCTGACCTTGCTCCGCTCATCACAATCCATTTTGTATTGTAAGAATCCACGACAGTCTGAGAAAGAGATGCAGTTCCGATAAACGAAGGATTAACAAAACTTATCCACGGATTACTTCCCTGATATGCATACAAGGAACTTCCGGAATTTGTAGCAAAGAAAGTAACCCACATCACCTGATTATTGTCATAGGATCCGCCATAACTTGAACAGAAAGTTGGATTGGGAGGGCTGGGATGACCCGGAAGAATAGAATTAGTAGTATTAAAATTTGTAATTGTATTTCCAAATAACTCAGTCGGACCTCCGCCAAAGCCATATGCCCAGACTTTGCCATTTCCTGATGAAATTTTTTGAAACCAGTTACTGGAACCAATCTCAGGATGACTTGCTGTATTATAATTTTCCCATGTCGCTCCGTCATACGAATAAAAGCCGTTATTTCCAAGACCACCTGCTACCCAAATATTATCATTATCATCTATCGTGATCTGACTGAAAACATTTGTGAAAGGACTGTTTGGAAAAATTAGTGTATATACATTATTTAGAGATAAGTTAATTCCGTTATTTGATAAACCGGCAATTAATTTATTACTATTATCAGATGATAAAACTGAATATGAATTTGGAGTAAGAAATGGAGTTATTGTAGTAAGATCATTTTTATTTGCAGAATAAATTGTTGTACCTGAAATAAAATAAAGAAGATCGCCTACAGATCTGATAAAATTTGTAGGATTATTTGAAACTGCTGGATTGGGATATGGCAGCCAGATAGATCCGTTAAAATAACTAAATCCCAGTATTGAACCCGCAAAAATTTTATTATCAAATGTTTCAATAGTTTTGACATCGTTTGACATATTATCGCTGCTGTAATTTAACCATGATGACGGATTGTTAAGATTTGATGATAAATTGCCGTTTGCTATTCCCGAAGCTGAAGCGGCGTAAAGTATATTATTTAATACTGTCAGTGAATATACAGGTGTATTTATTGGAAATCCACCGAGCTTATAATAAGGAGCATCAATAAAGGTAAAACTTGAGGTGGAAATTTTCTGAATTCCGTAACCGGTAGCTACGAACATGAAATTTCCTGATAAGTACATATAGTTAATAAACTTATTCGATTCGTTAGAATTTTTTATATCAAAAATATACTTCCAGCTTTGATTTTCAATATTCAAAATGGAAATTGATCCGTCAGATGCTCCAACCCAAAGTTTTCTGTTATTATCAATGGCTAAAGATAAAACTTCATTGTTAACGAGACCATTCAGATTTGTGTATTTTGCGAGTATAGATCCATTTGTATTATTAACAGTATATAATCCGCCTCTGGATCCGCAGTAAATAATGTTTTGTACCGTGTCGTAGGCTATAGATGTAATAGATTTAAAATCTGTGAAATTTTCCCATTTGTCTGTCTGTGAGAATGAAATGGATTTTAATGATAAAAATAAAACGAGAATTAAAATACTCCTTTTATACATAGAATTATGATTTAAATTTTTTTGAGAATAACGGAACATGTAGAAAAGGCTATACTCTAATATTTAGTCGAAGGTTTAATAAAAATATGCAGCGCTTTTTGAAAATCAGTTCCAATATTGAGTATTTAATGTTTAAAATCAATATAATTTTTTTATTCAATTTTTTATTGAAGACCTTTGCCTCGAAGACCTTTGCCTCGAAGACTCAAAGACTCTAAGAAAAACCATTAGTTATATTAAAAAAGATTATTCAATTTCCAATCTTAATTTTTGAGTTTTGCCTCGAAGACTCAAAGACTCAAAGGTTTAATGAAAGGACTATGATTTTTTTTAAAAAAAATATCAGACCTTTTCCAGATTTAATATTTGTCTAAAATTCTCAAAGGTAAATCGATAATAGAACTTGATCTAATGGAATTATAATTTTATTATAAATTAATTTTTTTATTACCATTCATTAAAATTAATTAAGTTTTTTAATCTTTTTTGTTTTAGTGTCTTTGTTTCTTAATGTCATTCTTCTTAGAGTCTTTGAGCCTTCGAGGCAAAAAAAAAAGAAGCCCCCGACCCTCGACAGGAACTCCTTTTTTTATTTTCAGGACAGACTAACGATGCCCTGGTTTTTAAATTATTTTTAAATCAAAGAACGAAGTTGCCTTTCATATATGAAAATGCATATTGCATTTAAAATCTTTTTCTTGTATTACCTCAAAGGCTTTTGCCTCTTGCCTCAAAGGCTCTAAGACTCAAAGAAAAATTAATTAATAAATTTCAATCTAATGGAATTATTGTTTTTGTAAATAAAAATTTTTCATTAAAATTTATTAATAAATTTCATTTTTTAATCTTTGTATTTCTTAGTGTCTTAGTTTCTTCGAGCCTTTGAGCCTTAGAGGCACATGTCCTCATCGGCTTTGAAATACAGCTATCTTCAAAGTCTTTGCACCTGCATCTTTGCAATCGACATAAACTACATACATACCACTTGCGACATATTTACCATCATCATTTTTTATATCCCATTTTGCCAGTGAACTGTTCGGATCATTCGTATTTCTACTGATCTGTTTTACAAGTGAACCGTCTAAACTGTAAATATAAATATCACACACTGACGGCAGATTGGAAAAGTAAATAATCTTTTCACCTGCATCATTAAATTCCAACGAAGAAAATCCATAGTAAGGATTCGGATAAGCTTTGATATTATTTATCTGTGATGCTGCAAGTTCAGTATTATTAAATGTCGATCCGTTTATTGTCCAAGAATATTTCAATGGAAAGCCCGGCACAAATTCAGCTCGAGTAATTCTGTATGGAGAAATTGTAAGGACGTCACCATTTGTCCATGAACTCGAAGCAGATTTTTTTCTTGGCAGCCACGCATACATTACATCAAGCGAAGAAAATCCAAAAGTAGGATTCCCTGAACCAATATTTATAGGCTGTCCCGACCTTGATACGTAATTCTGATTTATGACTTCACTGTAATCTGAAGCAAAGATATATGTCAGTTGATATTTCCCCAAAGGTGATTCATCCGGATCCCACTGACCATTTGCGTCAGCATCAACAAATCCAATGTTCAGACGTCTCGGATTTCCATGAGTAGAATCAAATTCATCAACTGAATAAACACTAAATGGAACATCTGTAAAATCAGCA
Organism: Ignavibacteria bacterium; assembly: GCA_049293015.1. Taxonomy (GTDB): domain Bacteria; phylum Bacteroidota; class Ignavibacteria; order Tepidaquicellales; family Tepidaquicellaceae; genus UBA2330. The sequence goes on along the minus strand of JBATSB010000171.1, from coordinate 67,648 downwards.
TAATCTGTGACAAGTAAATTTGTATCAGTCAGTATAACATTTACAGGCGGGGCATATCTGTAAGCTTTTGAATTTTCCCCAAATACAATTTTAATTTTTCTCAAAGGTCCGCCTGAAAGAAGAGTATTCATTCCTGTTGTACCCTGAATAAAATTTTTACCGTTTGCAATTATCCTTGATCTGAAATTATTAAACTTAGCCTGAGTCGGAAAACTCATTCCCAGACTGCGGCTGTCGAACTGTCTGTTGGTAAATACTTTTGCAGTTCTAATTGCTGCTGTATCCGGTCCTCTGAACCAGACATTATCAGCAGGTTCATAAGTCCATGCTTTAGATCTCGAAAAAGTTGATATATTTTGACTTACATAAAAATTATCATCAGGGTCTCTGACTATTCCTGAATCGCGAACTGTTTTATGAATGAACATCAGACCGTCAGCAGTCTTTGTAGTGTCCTGAGTACCTGTAAAATTTTCAATATTCTGAAATAAGACTTCACTGTTTCCATTGAAATTTCTTGTCAATGTCCAGCCAAGTTTGTTATTGCCTGTCATTCCAAATACAGATGTGTAAGATGCGTTCAAAAGTTTTAATGGATCTATAACAACTGGCATGGAAGCTATATCCTTTTGGTCAGTTGAGATTGTATCGCCTAATGAATAATTGATTGTCGTGCCTGAAGTAACATTCTGAGGAATGACTTTAAGAACTATCTTCGGCGACTCGAGAACTTTAGGAAATGTAAACGGTCCGCCGGATGGATCATAATAATATGCAGTCACACAATATTTATACTCAGCTCCGTTTATAAAATTCTGATTGCCGAGGGAATCCTTGTCAAGTTCAATATACCGTGAGATACCATTGTCGCTGCCTTTCTGAACTATGCCATATAGATATCCCTGCTGCTCAAAATAATATACACTGTCCAAAATATTTCTTACTCCATCCTTAATATCAAAAGTTTTAATCAACACAGTATCGCTTTCTGAAGGGTTTGCAGCGTATGAACTTATCTGATAAATATTGTATCCCTGAAATTTGAATTCTGTGTTTGAATATTTATTCGGATATTTTACTTTCTCTGCCGAATCATTCCATGAGAGATAGACCTTGCCATTACCGGATGAATAAGACTTTGCAACTGGCGGAGCTGCAGCTAAAGTAATGCTGAAATTATTATCATAAAGACTTTTAAGATAATGTGAATTAATTTTCAGATTATTTAAACTTAAAAGATTGCTGCTGCTTCTAGCGATTATCTGTGCATATACAATTGTCTGAGTATCTCCCGGATTTACAGTTGAAGGTCCGGAAGAAAGGAGAAGTCTCCTGTTCCCGCCGTCGGCTGCAATCCATCCAGTCTGTGTTACCGGATCACCTGAAAATGCATATGTAGTGATCTGATTATTTATCGGATTGATCCATGGCAGACCGGTTCTTTTGATTCCCTGAAAATTCCAGTAAGCTTGTTGTACATTCGAAGGATCTCCTACACTGGGATTCGCATTTGCATACATATTTAGTGCTGTCATGCCAAGATCTTTACTGCCTGGCTTTATGATGAGATTATGACTCAAAGGGGGACTATAATATTTTATTGTATCTCCCTGACTTTGAACATATTGTCCTTTTAATAAAAGAATACCAACTGCCGGAGGAGTGCTACCATATTCCGGATCAGTCGTTCCAAAGTTATATCCATATCCCAGATTTAAATTTGTATCACACCCAATTGCGTCATCAATTGGAGTTCCTATATCATTATCACTCCATAAAGCCATATAACATTTTGTCCATGCCTGATCACTTCTGTTAACAATTCTCATCTCAGTAATAATTATGTCATTCAGATATGAGCTAATGTTGTTATAGCACCAGTTGGTCTGAAGTATCTGTACTTTTAACGGAGCTGTGCTGCCGGCATTATTATTATGAGCTTCGGGATATCCATCAGTATAAGAATAGAACATTGTCATATCACCCATCATAAACGGCTTACCGTTTTCATCAGTATATGCTCCCTGATTCACAGGCCAGTTTTGGTAATCTTCACTTAATGTATCTCCTTTATTGATCTTATAAATTTTGTAAAGCGGATCATCTTTTCCCTGAGGATTTCCATTAACATCAATAAAGCCCGGAAGGTATTCATAGTCATATTGGGCAATAGCCATTAAAGTATCGTTGCCGACAATTGCCCCGATCCATATTCCTGATGCATATGTTGCAAATTTTGCTTCAGCTTTTGGATATTCTAATCCGGCATTGCCTGTAGATGGATCTCTGTTGAAACTGCCATTATTTCTGTACCATGTGCTGATGTTATTTCCATCCATTTTTTTTGAATCTACAGTCGCTGTTTGAGATGGATTGTTAATTCTATCTGAAATTGTTTTCGGTTCCTTGTCTGATTTCTTATCTGAATTTTTGTCATAATTTTTTTCACTCAGCCCGAATGCTAAAATCATGAATGCACATATCGAAATAAATACCGGTAAAATTAATCTTTTCATTTTTTTAAAAAATTTTAATACACTTTTAAAATTTTCATTTCGCTGTTGCCTCAAAGGCTCTAAGGCTCAAAGGTTCTTGCCTCAAAAGGCTCTTGCCTCAAAAGGCTCTTGTCTCAAAGGCTCTAAGACTCAAAGGAAAATCGATAAAAGATCTTGATCTAATGGAATTATAGTCTTTATTGTAAATTAAATTTTTCATTTCCATTGATTAAAATTAATTATGTTTTTTTAACTTTTTTTTATCTTAGTCTCTTGGTTTCTTCGAGTCTTTGAGCCTTAGAGGCAAAGAGGCTCATGTCCTCACCTGCCCTGAAATACAGCTATCTTCAAAGTCTTTGCACCGGCAGCTTTGCAATCGACATAGACTACATACATTCCGCTTGCAACATATTTACCGTCGTCGTTTTTTATATCCCACTTCGTCAGTGAACTATTCGGATCATTCGTATTCCTGCTGATCTGTTTTACTAACGAACCATCTAAACTGTAAATAAAAATATCACACACACTCGGCAGATTGGAAAAGTAAATTATTTTTTCACCTGCATCATTAAATTCCAATGAAGAAAATCCATAGTAAGGATTCGGATAAGCTTTGATATTATTTATCTGTGAAGCTGCGAGTTCGGTATTGTTAAATGTCGATCCGTTTATAGTCCATGAATATTTTAATGGAAAGCCCGGTACAAATTCAGCTCTTGTAATTCTGTATGGAGTGACTGTAAGGACGTCACCATTTACCCATGTACTTGACGCGGACTTTTTCCTCGGCAGCCATGCATACATAATATCCATTGAGGAGAATCCGTAAGTCGGATTTCCAGAGCCAGGGTTTGTGATTACGCCGCTTTGGGAAATATAATTCTGATCGGGAATTTCACTGTAGTCTGATGCAAGTATATATGTAAACTGATATTTCCCCAAAGGTGAATCATCCGGATCCCACTGTCCATTCGCGTCAGCATCAACGAAAGCAATATTCAGTCGTCTTGGATTTCCTAATGTGGAGTCGAGTTCATCAACTGCATACACACTAAAAGGCACATCTGCAAAATCAGCATAAGGAGTTGCAAATAAATTCGTATCAGTCTGCAAAACATTTACCGGCGGTGCATATCTGTAAGCTTTGGAATTTTCCCCAAATACAATTTTAATCTTTCTCAAAGGTCCGCCCGTGAGCAAAGTGTTAGTGCCTGTACCCGGAGAAAAACTATTGCCGTTTGCTCTTAATCTCGATCTGAAATTATTGAATGTTCCCTGAGTCGGAAAACTCATTCCAAGACTTCGGCTTTCGAATTGCCGCTGTGTAATTATTTTTGCAGTATAGATTGCTAATGTATCCGGTCCTCTGAAGCACACATTCTCAGCTGGTTCATAGCTCCATGCACGTGATCGTGTATTGGTCGGGATTTTGTTATTCAAATAATAATTATCATCAGGATCTCTTACTATGCCTGAATCACGGATCATTTTGTGAATGAACATCAAACCATCGGCAGTCTTGACAGTGTCCTGACTGCCGGTAAAATTTTCTATATTTTGAAATAACATCTCACTGCTTCCATTATAATTTCTCGAAAGCGTCCAGCTCAGTTTATTATTACTGTTCAATCCGAATACAGAAGTGTATGATGCATTCAAAAGTTTTAACGGATCAAAAGTAACAGGAGTCACACCAAAGTCTTTCTGATCTGTAAAGACAGTATCTCCTAATGAATAATTTATAGTCGTACCCGGTGTGATGTTTTGAGGAATGACCTTGAGAACTATCTTTGACGACTCTAGAACTTTTGCCAGTGTATAAACTCCACCCGAAGGATCATAATAATATGCTGTCACACAATATTTATACTCAGCACCATTTATAAAATTCTGATTGCCAAGGGAATCCTTATCAAGTTCAATATACCGTGAGATGCCGTTGTCACTGCCTTTCTGAACTATACCGTAAATATATCCTTCATAATTGTTGAGATAAACGCTGTCCCTAATGTCTTTAACACCGTCAATTTTATCAAAAGTTTTTATCAATACAGTATCGTTTTCAGATGGGTTTGTTGAATAAGAGCTTATCTGATAAATATTGTATCCCTGAAATTTGAATTCTGTATCGGTAAAATCATTCGGATAGCTGACTCTCTCCGCTGCATCATTCCATGAGAGATAAATTTTTCCGTTACCGGATGAATAGGATTTTGAAACAGGCGGAGTTGCTGCAGCTGAAATTTCAAAATTATTTTCATACAAATTTTTCAGATAAAGAGCATTGTTCTTCAATGTCCGTGCACTTTCTCTGCTACTTCCACTGCGCGCAATGATCTGCGCATAAATTACTGTCTGCGTATCGCCCGGATTTACAGTAGTAGGTCCTGAATTCAACATAGACCTGTTATCAGTACCGAATGGCAGATTCCATCCTGTCATTGCATAAGGATCACCCGAAAAAGGAAATCTAGTAAAAAGATTGGTCTCAGGATTTATCCATACTGTCCCGTCTCTTCTGATTCCCTGCTGATTTAAATAAGCTTCCCTGTAATTTGCCGGATCGCCTAGAGAAGGTGCTCCTCCTAAATAAAAACAAAATGATGACATTCCGAGATTCTTGTATCCTGATTTTTTTATCAGGTTATTGCTCAATGGAGGACTGTAAAATTTTACAGTATCGCTTGAACTAATTCCCTCCGCTCCTTTTAATAATAAAAAACCTACAGCAGGTGGAGCAATACCATATTCCGGATCGATGTTAGGATCGTTGTAAGTGTAAGCAAAGCTTAGCAGAGAATCACATCCGGCAGCATCGTCATTTGAATGTCCAAGATCATCATCAGTCCATATTGAAAAGTAACACTTTGTCCAGGAGAGATTACTTTTATTTATAATCCTTAATTCAGTAATGATCACATCATTTAAAAATATATAGCTGCTGTTAAAGCACCAGTTTGTCTGGAGTATCTGTGCATTTAAAGGTGCAGTATGACCGGCATTATTATTATGAGCTTCTGGATATCCGTCTGTATAACTGCAAAACATTGTCTGATCTCCCATCATAAACGGTTTCCCATTTTCATCAGTATGTGCACCCTGATCTGCAGGCCAGTTAATATAGTCGTCACTTAAAGTATCGCCTTTGTTTATTTTATAAACTCTGAATTCAGGATCGTCAATTCCCTGTGGATTTCCGTTCTCGTCAATATAGCCGGGTCTGTATTCATAATCATATTCAGCAATTGAAAAAAGAGTATCGTTTCCAACTACAGCACCGATCCAGAGACCTGACGCATATCTTGCAAATTTTCCACTGCCCTTCGGCCATTCAAATCCTGAATTACCCGTTGGAGGTTGACGGTTAAAACTGCCGTTATTTCTGTACCAAGTGCTGATGTTATTACCATCCATTTTTTTTGAATCAATAGTCGCCGGCTGATATGTATTATTATTTCTGTCTGAAATTATTTTCGGATCCTTATCTGATTTTTTATCTAAATTTTTATCACTTAGCCCGAATGCCAAAATCATGAATGCACATATCGAAATAAATACCGGTAACGTTAATCTTTTCATTTTATTAAAAATTTTTATTTCTTTTTAACCTCAAAGGCTCTTGCCTCAAAGCCTCTAAGGCTCAAAGGTAAATCGATAACAGATCTTGATCCAATGGAATTATATTTTTTATTGTAAATTAAATTTTTCATTTCCAGTCATTAAAATTTATTATGTTTTTTTAATTTTTTTTATCTTAGTGTCTTAGTGTCTTGGTTTCTTCGAGTCTTTGAGCCTTAGAGGCAAAGAGGTCAACGGCTCTGAAACACCGCTATCTTCAATATCTTTGCACCGGCAGCTTTGCAGTCTATATAAACTACATACATCCCACTTGCTACATATTTACCATCGTCGTTTTTTATATCCCACTTCGCTAATGAACTGTTCGGGTCATTCGTATTTCTACTGATCTGTTTTACAAGTGAACCGTCCAAACTATAAATAAAAATATCACACACACTTGGCAGATTTGAAAAGTAAATTATCTTTTCACCTGCGTCATTAAATTCCAAAGAAGAAAATCCGTAGTATGGATTCGGATAAGCTTTGATATTATTTATCTGAGACGCTGCGAGTTCAGTATTATTGAATGTCGATCCGTTTATTGTCCATGAATATTTCAAAGGAAATCCGGGTACAAATTCAGCTTTGGTAATTCTATATGGCGTAACAGTAAGTACATCACCACTTGCCCATGTACTCGATGCGGACTTCTTTCTCGGCAGCCATGCATACATTACATCAAGCGAAGGAAATCCAAAAGTGATACTTCCTATACCCGGATTAATTGCCTGACCTAATCTCATTACATAATTCTCATTTATTACTTCACTATAGTCTGATGCAAAAATATATGTCAAATGATATTTACCCAATGGCGAATCATCCGGATCCCACTGGCCATTCGCGTCAGCGTCAATAAATCCAATGTTCAGTCGTCTCGGATTTCCCTGAGTCGAATCAAGATTATCAATAGCATACACACTAAATGGAACATCAGTAAAATCTGTATAAGGAGTTTCAAATAAATTTGTATCAGTCTGCAAAACATTTACCGGCGGTGCATATCTGTAAGCTTTGGAATTTTCACCAAATACAATTTTAATCTTTCTCAAAGGTCCGCCGGTTAGAGAAGTATTAAAACTGTTTCCAACATTAAAATTTTTACCGTTTGCAGTTACTCTCGATCTGAAATTATTGAAGCGTCCCTGAGTCGGAAAACTCATTCCGAGACTTCGGCTGTCGAACTGTCTGTTGGTAAATACTTTTGCAGTAACAACTGCTGTTGTATCCGGAGCTCTGAACCAAACATTATCCGAAGGCTCATAAGTCCAAGTCCGCTGAATTGAATTAGTCGGGATGTTATTATTTATATAAAAATTATCATCAGGATCTCTGACAATTCCCGAGTCCCGAATTAATTTATGAATGAACAACAGACCGTCTGCAGACTTTGCTGTGTCCTGCTTTCCTGTAAAGTTCTCAACATTCTGAAAAAGTACTTCACTGCTTCCGTTAAAATCTCTTGTCAGTGTCCAGTTCATATTGTTATTGTTCCTTCCAAATACAGATGTGTAAGATGCATTCAGAAGTTTTACCGGATCTATTACTACAGGTGTGGAGGCAATGTCTTTCTGATCAGTTGATACGGTATCGCTTAATGAATAATTGATAGTTGTACCTGAAGCAATATTTTGAGGAATGACCTTTAGAATTTTTTTCGGCGACTCGAGGACTTTTGGGAGACTATACGGTCCTGCAATTGGATCATAATAATATGCTGTCACACAATATTTATACTCAGCACCGTTTATAAAATTCTGATTACCGAGTGAATCTTTATCAAGCTCAATATAACGTGAGATGCCGTTATCACTGCCTTTCTGTATAGTGGCGTATGTATAACTCTGATATTCTTCTAAAAAAATACTGTCACGAATATCTTTTATTCCGTCGATCTTATCAAAAGTTTTTAGCAGCACAGTATCACTTTCAGACGGATGAGATGAGTAAGAGCTTATCTGATAAATGTTGTATCCCTGAAAATTGAAAAATGAACCTGTATATTTATTCAGGTATTTGACTTTTTCCGCAGAGTCATTCCATGAGAGATAAACTTTGCCGTTGCCGGATGAATAGAACTTTGCATCAGGCGGATCTGCAACAACTGATAAGTTGAAATTATTATCATAAATATTTTTCAGATATCTTGAGTGGTCTTTCAAAATTCTTGTACTTGCAAGATTATTGATACTGTTTGAAATTATCTGAGCATATACTATGGTCTGTGTATCGCCCGGATTTACAATCGTCGGACCGGTACTCATTAGAGATCTTCTGTCGCCGCCTTCAGTTTGTACCCAGCCACTCTGACCAAAAGGATCTCCGGAAAAAGCAAATTTTGTAGGCTGATTCGTGAAAGGATTTATCCAGGGTGTTCCATTCCTTCTGATCCCCTGAAGATTCAAATAAGTCTGCATATAATTACTTGGTTCTCCTACAATCGGACTTCCGCTTCCATACAAATTAAAAGCTGTCATACCAAGATCTTTATAGCCGGTTTTAATTATTAAATTATTGCTCAATGGAGGACTGTAATATTTTACAGTATCGCCAGGACTTTCACTTTCGGCACCTTTGAGAAACATGAATCCGACAGCAGGCGGGGAAGCTCCATAATCTTCGTCTATCGTATTAAAATTATAAGTATATCCTAAATTCAAATTCGTATCACATCCAACGGCATCATCTGTTGGATCACCGACAGCATCATCTGTCCATAAAGCAAAGTAACATTTTGTCCATGGGAGATTACTTCTGTTAATGATCCGTAATTCTGTAATGATCATACTATTCAAAAACCCCGGAAATTTAAAAGTACAAAAGTTTGTCTGAAGAATCTGTGCCTTCAAAGGTGAAGTCTGACCTGAAGTGTTTCCGTGAGATTCAGGATATCCATCAGTATAAGAATAGAACATTGTCTGATCTCCCATCAGAAACGGCTTGCCGTTTTCATCTGTATATGCTCCCTGATTCACAGGCCAGTTTTGATAATCGCTGCCTGAAGTATCTCCTTTATTGATCTTATATATTCTGTAAAGAGGATCATCTTTTCCCAGAGGATTTCCATTTTGATCAATATACCCCGGAAGATATTCAGCACTGTATTCTGCAATCGCAACCAATGTATCATCTCCAACCACTGCTCCGATCCAAAGCCCTGATGCAAATCTTGCAAATTTTGCGGTTCCCTTAGGCCATTCAAATCCTGCATTACCTGTGCTCGGATTACGGTTGAAATTTCCGTTATTTCGAAAATAAGAACTTATATAATTTCCATCCATCAGCTTTGAATCAACAGATGCAACTTCCATAACACTGTTGTTTTTTTTCTTCGGATCATTATCACCTAATCTGAAAGAGAAAATTATGAAAACACAAATCGAAATAAATACCGGTAATATTAATCTTTTCATTTTTTAAAAATTTTATTTCCTTTTAACCTCAAAAGCTCTTGCCTCAAAAGCTCTTGCCTCAAAGGCTCAAAGCCTCAAAGGCTCAAAGGCTCAAAGCCTCAAAGCCTCAAAGGCTCAAAGGTAAATCGATAACAGATCTTGATCTAATGGAATTATAGTTTTTATTGTAAATTAAATTTTTCATTACCATTCATTAAAATTAATTATGTTTTTTTAATTTTTTTTATCTTAGTGTCTTAGTGTCTTAGTGTCTTGGTTTCTTCGAGCCTTTGAGTCTTAGAGGCAAAGAGGCACATGTCCTCACCTGCTCTGAAACACCGCTATCTTCAAAGTCTTTGCACCGGCATCTTTGCAATCGACATAAACTACATACATACCACTTGCGACATATTTACCATCATCATTTTTAATATCCCACTTCGCTAATGAACTGTTCGGATCATTCGTATTTCTGCTGATCTGTTTTACCAATGCTCCATCCAGACTATAAATAAAAATATCACACACACTTGGCAGATTTGAAAAGTAAATTATTTTTTCACCTGCGTCATTAAATTCCAATGAAGAAAAACCATAGTAAGGATTCGGATAAGCTTTGATATTATTTATTTGTGAAGCTGCGAGTTCAGTATTATTAAATGTCGATCCGTTTATTGTCCATGAATATTTTAATGGAAAGCCCGGCACAAAGTCTGCTTTAGTAATTCTGTATGGAGTGACAGTAAGAACATCGCCGTTAGTCCATGAACTCGATGCGGACTTTTTTCTCGGAAGCCATGCATACATAATATCCATTGAGGAGAATCCGTAAGTAGGATTTCCTGAGCCCGGATTTATTAATTGTCCTGATCTTGAAACATAATTCTGATCGGGAATTTCACTGTAATCTGATGCAAGTATATATGTAAACTGATATTTTCCCAAAGGCGAATCATCCGGATCCCACTGACCATTCGCGTCAGCGTCAACGAATGCAATATTCAGTCGTCTTGGATTTCCCTGTGTAGAGTCGAGTTCATCAACTGCATACACACTAAAAGGAACATCTACAAAATCAGCATAAGGAGTTGCAAATAAATTTGTATCAGTTTGCAAAACATTCACAGGAGGTGCATATCTGTAAGCTTTGGAATTTTCACCAAACACAATTTTGATCTTTCTCAAAGGACCTCCCGTGAGCAAAGTGTTGTTTCCTGTACCCGGAGAAAAACTATTGCCGTTTGCTCTTAATCTCGATCTGAAATTTATGAACTGACCCTGTGTCGGAAAGCTCATTCCGAGACTTCGGCTTTCAAACTGTCTGTTAGTAATTACTTTCGCAGTTACTATTGCTAATGTATCCGGTCCTCTGAACCATACATTCTCAGCAGGCTCATAGCTCCATGCACGGGTTCGTGTATTGGTCGGGATTTTGTTTTCAATATAATAATTGTCATCAGGATCTCTTACTATGCCTGAGTCACGGATCATTTTGTGGATGAACATTAATCCGTCTGCTGTCTTGACAGTGTCCTGACTGCCGGTAAAATTTTCTACATTTTGAAATAACGTCTCACTGCTTCCATTAAAATTTCTTGTTACTGTCCAGCCCAGATTATTATTACTGTTCAATCCGAATACAGAAGTGTAAGAAGCATTCAAAAGTTTTAACGGATCTAAAGTAACAGGAGTCGCGCCGAAGTCTTTCTGATCTGTAAAGACAGTATCGCCTAATAAATAATTTATAGTCGTACCCGGTGTGATGTTTTGAGGAATGACCTTGAGAACAATCTTTGGCGACTCTAAAAGTTTTGGCAGAGTATAAATCCCGCCCGCCGGATCATAATAATATGCTGTCACGCAGTATTTATATTCAGCGCCGTTTATAAAATTTTGATTCCCGAGTGAATCTTTATCAAGTTCGATATATCTTGAGATGCCATTGTCACTACCTTTCTGTACAATGCCATATGTAAAGCTCTGATACTCTTCTAAGTAAATACTGTCACGAATATCTTTTATTCCGTCTATTTTATCATAAGTTTTTATCAGCACCGTATCACTTTCTGAAGAGTTGTTAGCGTAAGAACTTATCTGATAAATATTATATCCCTGAAATATGTAATCTGTATTCGAATATTTATTTGGATATTTTATTTTCTCTGCCGCATCATCCCATGAGAGGTAGACTTTGCCGTTACCTGATGAATATGACTTTGCAACAGGCGGAGCTGCTGCTGCGGTGATGTTAAAATTATTATCGTAAAGATTTTTTAAATAGAGGGAATTATTTTTCATAGTCCTAATGCTTTCAAGATTACTGCCGCTGCGTGAAATTATCTGCGCATAGACAATGGTCTGTGTGTCTCCCGGATTTACAATTGACGGACCGCAGCTCATAAGAAATCTTCTGTCACCTGCATCTAATGCTACCCAGCCGGTTTGTGTATATGGATCACCGGAGAATGCAAATTTAGTTGCCTGATTTGTAGTCGGATTTATCCACACTGTTCCGTCTCTCCTGATCCCCTGAAGATTGTAATATGATTCTCTGTAATTGCTTGGATCACCAACTGACGGATTACCACCGGTATAAAAATTAAATGAAGTCATTCCAATATTCTTATATCCGGGCTTTATGACAAGATTATTACTTAGTGGCGGACTGTAATATTTCACAGTATCACCCGCACTTTGAACAGACTGACCTTTTAAAAAAATAAATCCTACAGCAGGTGGAGCTGTGCCGTATTGGTTATCTATGTTTGAAAAGTTATAAGTATAACCCAGATTTAAATTTGTATCACATCCGGATGCGTCATTGTTTCCATCTCCAAGATCATCATCAGTCCATAATGCCATATAACATTTTGTCCATGGCAGATTTCCTCTGTTGATAATCCTCATTTCAGTAATAATAACATCATTTAAATATCCGAAATCAGGATTAAAACTAAAGTTCGTTTGAAGTATCTGCGCTTTTAAAGGCAATGTATTACCGGCATTGTTTTCATGTGCTTCAGGATATCCGTCAGTATAAGAATAGAACATTGTCTGATCTCCCATAAGAAACGGCTTACCGTTTTCATCTGTATAAGCTCCCTGACCGGCTGGCCAGTCTGCATAATCATCATTTGAAATGTCACCTTTATATATCTTATAAGTTCTGTAAAGTGTATCATCTTTTCCCTGCGGATCTCCGTTGTCATCAATGTATCCGGGCAGGTATTCATAGTCATATTCAGCAATTGCCATCAGTGTATCATTTCCGACTACAGCACCTATCCAGAGACCTGAAGCATATCTTGCAAAAAGTCCGCTGCCCTTCGGCCATTCAAATCCTGCATTACCTATTGTAGGTTGACGGTTAAGACTGCCGTTATTTCTGTACCATGTGCTGATGTTGTTACCATCCATTTTTTTTGAATCTACAGTTGCCGTATAAGATGGATTATTATTTTTGTCAGAAATTATTTTCGGATCCTTATCTGATTTTTTATCAAAATTTTTATCACTCAGCCCGAATGCTAAAATCATGAATGCACACATCGAAATAAATACCGGTAACGTTAATCTTTTCATTTTTTAAAAATTTTTATTTCTTTTTAACCTCAAAGGCTCTTGCCTCAAAGGCTCTAAGACTCAAAGAAAAATCGATAATAGATCTTGATCTAATGGAATTATAGTTTTTATTGTAAATTAAATTTTTCATTTCCATTCATTAAAATTAATTATGTTTTTTTAATTTTTTTTATCATAGTCTCTTAGTCTCTTAGTGTCTTGGTTTCTTCGAGCCTTAGAGTCTTAGAGGCAAAGAGGCACATGTCCTCACCTGCCCTGAAACACCGCTATCTTCAATGTCTTTGCACCTGCATCTTTGCAATCGACATAAACTACATACATCCCACTTGCTACATATTTACCATCATCGTTTTTTATATCCCACTTCGCCAAAGAACTGTTCGGGTCATTCGTATTTCTGTTTATCTGTTTTACTAACGAGCCGTCTAAACTATAAATAAAAATATCACACACACTTGGCAGATTTGAAATGTAAATTATTTTTTCACCTGCGTCATTAAATTCTAACGAAGAAAATCCATAGTAAGGATTCGGATATGCTTTAATATTATTTATCTGAGATGATGCGAGTTCAGTATTGTTAAAAGTAGATCCGTTTACTGTCCATGAATATTTCAAAGGAAAGCCCGGTACAAATTCAGCTCTTGTAATTCTGTAAGGAGTGACAGTAAGGACATCTCCATTTACCCAAGTACTTGACGCGGACTTTTTTCTCGGCAGCCATGCATACATCACATCAAGCCAGGGAAAACCATAGTTTGCATTACCGCTGCCCGGATTTATACTCAGACCTCCTCTTGACATATAATTCTGTTCAGGAATTTCACTGTAGTCCGAAGCTAACACATATGTAAACTGATATTTCCCCAAAGGCGAATCATCCGGATCCCACTGACCGTTTGCATCAGCATCGACGAATGCAATATTCAGACGTCTTGGATTTCCGTAAGTGGAGTCGAGTTCATCAACTGCATACACACTAAAAGGCACATCTGCGAAATCTGCATAAGGAGTTAAAAGTAAATTTGAATCAGTCTGCAAAACATTTACAGGCGGTGCATATCTGTAAGCTTTGGAATTTTCCCCAAATACAATTTTAATCTTTCTCAAAGGTCCGCCCGTGAGCAAAGTGTTATTTCCTGTACCCGGAGAAAAAGTATTGCCGTTAGCAATTACTCTCGATCTGTAATTATTAAAAGTACCAAAGGTCGGAAAACTCATTCCCAGACTGCGGCTTTCGAATTGTCTGTTAGTAATTATTTTCGCAGTTCTTATTTTTAATGTATCCGGTCCTCTGAACCAGACATTATCTGCAGGCTCATAACTCCATGCTTTAGTTCTCGAATAGGTTGGTAAATTATTACTTACATAAAAATTATCATCAGGGTCTCTGATAATACCTGAATCCCGAATAGTATGATGAACGAGCATCAGACCATCTGCTGTCTTAGCTGTGTCCTGCTTACCCGTAAAGTCTTCGACATTCTGAAATAATACTTCATTGTTTCCATTGAAATTTCTTGTCAAAGTCCAGCTTAGATTATTATTACTATTCATTCCAAAAACAGAAGTGTAAGACGCATTCAAAAGTTTTATCGGATCGATAATTAAAGGCATGACATTAAGAACTTTCTGATCAATATTAATAGTATCGCCTAATGAATAATTGATAGTCGTACCCGGTGTGATGTTTTGAGGAATGACTTTTAGAACTATCTTCGGCGACTCTAAAACTTTTTCCAGTGTATAAATCCCGCCCGCCGGATCATAATAATATGCAGTCACGCAATATTTATATTCAGCACCGTTTATAAAATTTTGATTGCCGAGTGAATCTTTGTCAAGTTCGATATACCGTGAGATACCGTTGTCACTGCCTCTCTGAACTATACCGTAAACGATTCCTTCAAAACTGTTCAGATAAACGCTGTCACGAATATCTTTTATTCCGTCTTTTTTATCAAAAGTTTTTATCAGCACAGTATCGTTTTCTGTAGGATTCGTTGAGTATGAACTTATCTGATAAATATTATATCCCTGAAATATGAAATCAGTATTCGAATATTTATTTGGATATTTTACTTTCTCTGATGCATCATCCCAAGATAGATAAACCTTGCCGTTCCCTGATGAATAGGACTTTGCAACAGGCGGAGCTGCCGCTGCTGTTATGTTAAAATTATTTTCGTAAAGATTTTTGAGATAAAGGGAATTGTTTTTCAATGTCCTGACACTTTCCCTGTTGCTGCCGCTTCGTGAAATTATCTGAGCATATACAACGGTCTGTGTATCTCCCGGATTTACAGTTGATGGACCGCAGCTCATAAGAAATCGTCTGTCCCCGTTATCTGTTTCTACCCAGCCGGTCTGTGTATAAGGATCTCCTGAGAATGCAAATTTAGTGACCTGATTTGTAGTCGGATTTATCCACACTGTTCCGTCTCTTCTGATTCCCTGAAAATTATAATATGCTTCTCTCGGATTACTTGGATCGCCGACTGATGGATTACCGCCTACAAAAAAATTAAAAGAGGTCATACCAAGATTTTTATAACCGGGTTTTATGACAAGATTATTACTTAATGGAGGGCTGTAATATTTCACAGTATCACCCGCACTTTGAACAGACTGACCTTTTAATAAAATAAATCCTGTAGCCGGTGGAGCTGTTCCATATTCAGAATCTGTATTTAAAAAATTATAAGTATAAGCGAGATTTAAATTTGTGTCACAACCCGCAGCATCGTCTTGAGCATTTCCTATGTCATCATCAGTCCAGAGAGCCATATAGCATTTCGTCCACGGCAGATTCCCTCTGTTGATAATTCTCATTTCAGTAATAATAACATCATTTAAATATCCGAAATCTGGATTGAAACTAAAGTTCGTCTGAAGGATCTGCGCCTTTAATGGATCAGTCTGACCTGCGTTATTTCCGTGTGCTTCAGGGTATCCGTCGGAATAAGAGTAAAACATTGTCTGATCTCCAATTAGAAACGGCTTGCCATTTTCATCTGTATAAGCTCCCTGATATGAAGGCCAGTTTGTATAATCATCACTTGAAATGTCACCTTTATTTATCTTATAAGTTCTGTAAAGCGTATCATCTTTTCCCTGCGGATCTCCGTTGTTATCAATGTAACCCGGCAGATATTCGTAATCATATTCTGCTATTGCAACCAATGTATCATTCCCGACTACAGCTCCTATCCACAGACCTGATGCATATCGTGCAGATATTCCGCTGCCCTTTGGCCATTCACATCCACCATTGCCTGTTTCCGGCTGACGATTAAATCCGCCGTTATTTCTGTACCATGTGCTGATGTTGTTACCATCCATTTTTTTTGAATCTACACCGGTTAATATAGATGGATTATTATTTTTGTCTGTAATTATTTTCGGATCCTTATCTGATTTCTTGTCTGAATTTATGTCTGAGTTTTTATCACTAAATCCCAATGCCAAAATCATGAATGCGCAAATCGAAATAAATACCGGTAAACTTAATTTTCTCATAATTATAAAATTTGTAAGATCATTTTAATTTTTTTACTTTTATAAATTACTTTTATTTTTTTAACTGATGCTATGCAAATTTCGCAATTAATTAAAAACCTGATGGTGCTCATTTCCATTTTTCAACTTGTATGAAAACTTTGGTATTGTTTCTATCACTCAAAGACTCAAAGTTTAACAACGTTAAATCTTTTCTTCTTTGAGCCTTCGAGTCTTTGAGGCAAAAATTAATATTATGTATCTGCATTTTTTAAAATGATTTCACAACGAAAATATGATTCTGACCTATACAAAGCAAAGAATTATTTTCGCGTTTCGAGTGGTTTTTATGGGGGGAAATGAGGTTGAAATGGAGGTGGGGGAGGGGAAATGTTTTGATTTTGAACGGTTTTAACCGTTTTTTCCGAAAAAACTCTCGGAAAGGATTTGTCATTTGTGGGAAATGTTGTCTCCTGTTTGTATTCATTTATTGAGTAAAAAAGTATAAGTTTGCAGGGTAAGTTATTTTTTGATAAAAAAAGCTGTAAGGATTATCCAAAACTTCGATGAAGAATTTAAAACTGATAGAAATTCTAAACGGTCTCGATCCGGGTGAAATAAAGCGTCTGTCTGAATTTATCCGCTCACCCTTTTTTAATAAAAATGAAGTCGTCATCTCATTGTTTGACTATATTGTAAAAAGCATGAAGTCATCCGATGAATCCGATCTCGAAAAAAGATCCGTGTGGAAGATCATCTATCCGGGTGAAAAATTTAACGATCTCAAACTGCGTTCACTTACTTCTGAACTTAAAAGACTTATCGAAAATTTTCTCACAGTTTTATCAGGTGATGAAAATGAAACGCGAAAAAAAATTTCACTGACAGAATTTTTTGAGCAAAGAAATATGGTCAAAAATTTTAATGCAGTCTCAAAAGAACTCGAAGACCATTTTAAAAATGAATTCAATCGTAACTTCGATTTCTATACAGACTTTGTCAGCTATGAAAGATCAGTGCTGAATCAGAAAGGCAGGAACATTGAGAAAGACCTCGACTGGATCTATTTCGGAATGTCGGATAATATAGACAGGTATTTCATTTCAGCAAAACTAGAACTTATCAACTCCTTACTTAGCCGTAAATATCATGTGCTTGGTAACATTGCCCCAAAGGTCAAATTCATAGATGAGATGGTTACATTCGTTGAAGAAAATCTTTCCTCAATAGAAAAAAATGATCCGCTTATTTATTCCGAATATCTTGTCCTGAAAATGATGACCTCTGAAAACGGTGATAAATTTTTTAATAAACTTTTGAATTTTTTGATTAAAAATATTGAAAAATATAAACATACTGAACTCGAACAGGTTTATTTCTCTGTTATAAATTTCGGCTTCAATAAAATTGCGATGGGGGAGAAAGCTTATCTGAAAAAAATATTCAATGTTTATTTTACTTTTGAAGAGAACGGCTTTTACAATCGAAAAAAATTCTTTCAGGATATAGATTTTATCAGCATTGTGATCATCGGTCTTCATTTAAAAAATATCGAATGGGTCGAGAATTTCTTTCATAAATATTTCAAAAAAATACTTCCGGATTTCAAAGAGGACACAGGAAATCTTATCTCAGGATTTATTGACTACAGCAAAAAGAATTATAACGAGGCAATTGAATCTCTAAGCAAAGTAAATTATCAGCATTCTTATTACTATTTGAAATCAAAAGAAACTCTCATTCAGATCTATTATGAAATTGGAGAGTTTGAGATAATGGAATATATTGCCGACTCTACAAGACATTATCTCAAGCGGAAAAAAGACGTGCTGTCCATTCATTACAGCAGGTATAATGATTATTTGAAATACATCGCCATTCTTCTCAAAGCGAAACTTAAGGACAAAAACGAAAAAGGCATCCTTATAAACGAACTCAAAAAAAACATCAACGTCATCGGCAGAGACTGGCTTTTAGAAAAAGTCAAAGAAATAAAATAATCAATTGCAGATTGCAAATTACAATTGTCAAACATATGCTTATGGACCCTGACTTTGCTCGTTCCCAAAATCTTTTTGAAATACACTTGAATTGAAATTCAGTTTCAAAATAACCCTACACAGCTCGTTACCAAACTCTGTTTTGTAATTTACATGCATTTTAAACTCCGTTTTAAAACCAGTATCGTCCAAAACATTTCAAAAACGAATAAAATAGCTTGTAAAATCTTTAAAATGGAATTTATTAATTAATTAAAAAATTAATCTTACATTTTAATTTTATCATATACTTCGCTTAAAACAACCCGCCTGTGATATATTGCCGAAAAGAAATTCTGAGCAATGGCGTTAAGCAAAAATATACTGTTTGACGAATCCGTTAGTGTTTTTCTAACGGATGAGGAGTTTATATTTTTGTAGGCATTGCTTAGAATTTCCGGCAATTTATCACCAGCGGGCGACTTTTTTTGTTACTTTTGAGCCTGTCCTCGAGTGTTCCTATCGAGGATCGTTAAAAAAAAGTAAGAAGAAAATAATGAATCTTGAATTTTGTAACTAATTGTTTTAGACGGAAGAAATATTTCCAATGTAAATCACATTAATTTTTAATTTCATTTCTCAACTGTTTTAAATATATTAATTCAACTCCCTTAATAAAATAATGCCGGAATTCATTCACTTACATAATCACTCTCACTACTCATTGCTCGACGCGATCTCATCAATTGACGGACTGGTCGATGCAGCAGTCAGAAATAAAATGTCTGCTGTCGCTCTTACCGATCACGGAGTCATGTACGGCGTAATGGATTTCTATAAAAAGGCAAAAGCAAAAGGAATCAAACCTGTTATTGGTTGCGAAGTATATGTCGCACAGTCAGGTACGAGATTTGAAAAAGGGAAAAAAAATATTAAATCTTTAGAAGAGATCGAAGTTCAGGATCTTGAAGGTTCTGACGGACTTACTTCGGCAAATATTAATTACGCTCATCTGATTCTCCTTGCAAAAAATGAAACCGGTTATAAAAATCTGATCAAACTGGTTTCCATCGGACATACCGAAGGATATTATTATAAACCGAGAATCGATCTTGATGTGCTCGCACAGTACAGCGAAGGACTTGTCGCAACTTCCGCATGTGCAGGCGGTGTCATCTCATGCTATATCACAAGAGAAGACATGAAAACTGCTGAGATCATGACTGGTAAATATAAGGATATTTTCGGCGAAGATTTTTATCTGGAGATTCAGGATCACGGCATTCCTGCCGAACATAAAGTACTCAAAGCCATGCCCGGTCTCGCTAAGAAATTTGGCATTAAGCTCATCGCTACAAACGACGTTCATTATATAGAAAAGGAACATGCGATTGCTCATAATATTTATCTGAATCTCAGCGCTAAGCAGTCAGCAAAGTCTTTTAGGAATAATGGTCAGAATGAAGTTCTGACAAATCTTCGATACGGTACCGATCAGATCTATTTCAAATCTACAAATGAAATGTGTGATCTCTTTAAGGACTTTCCTGAAGCGATCAGATCAACTCTTGAAGTAACCGAGAAATGTAATCTCGAACTCGATACTTCAAAAAATTATATGCCGAATTTTAAAATACCTGAAGAGGAAAAATCGGCAAGGACATTTGATGATTATCTTGAGAAAATATCTTTTGATGGAATGAAAAAAATATATCCTGATGTAAATGAAGCTGCCGAAAAGAGACTGAGATTTGAGCTTGACATAATTAAGAAAATGGATTTCTCCGGATACTTTCTGATCGTGCAGGACTTTATTAGTTATGCAAAAAGTATCGGAATTCTCGTAGGTCCGGGAAGGGGAAGCGCTGCAGGAAGTCTTGTCTGTTACTGCATTGGCATCACTAATGTAAATCCGCTTGATTATGATCTGCTCTTCGAGAGATTCCTGAATCCTGAGAGAGTATCAATGCCCGATATAGATATTGATTTTCAGGACGACAGACGTGAGGAAGTGATTCAGTATGCAAAAGATAAATACGGTACTGATTCAGTTGCACAGATAGTTACTTTCAATAAACTCGCTCCACGCGGTGTTCTCAAAGACGTAGGCAGAGTTTTGAATTTTCCTTTTCAGGAGATAAATGAATTAACAAAAAGTATTCCCATTGTATTTGGTAAGGTTACAAATCTTACAGAATGTCTTGAGAAAGAGATAGATTTTAAAAATTATTTCAAGACCGGTGATGCAGCACAGAAAGATGATAAGAAAAATCTTTTTGATTATTGTCTTGTACTGGAAAATCTGAATAAAAATTCTTCCATCCATGCATCAGGTCTGGTAATAGCTCCGGGCAGTGTAACTGATTATGTTCCATTATCAAAAGTCACCGGTGAAGATAATGTCTTCTGTACACAATATGATATGAATCAGCTTGAAGATGCCGGACTTATCAAGATAGACTTTCTCGGTCTGAAAGAGCTGAAGGTCATCGGGAGAATTTTAACGCAGGTAAATAAAAAATATAATAAGAATATTACAGTTGATGATATTCCTTTAGACGATCCGGCTACTTACGATCTTTTTTCATCCGGCTCGACGATTGGTATTTTCCAGTTCTCAAAAAGTAAAATGCGCGAATATCTTGCAAAGCTGAAGCCAAAAAATATCAACGACCTTGCTGCTATGAATGCGTTGTATCGACCCGGTCCGATGGATCTAATTCCTGATTTTATTGATAAGAGAAATGGTAAAATGCCGATCACTTATCTGCATCCTTTGATGGAAAATACTTTGAAAGAAACTTATGGAGTCATTGTGTATCAGGAACAGGTAATGCAGATTGCCCGTGACATTGCAGGCTTTTCACTTGCTGAAGCTGATAATATGAGGAAGGCAATGGGTAAGAAGAAAAAAGATATTCTGATGAAGATCAAAGATAAATTTATTAAAGGTGCATCTCAGAATAATGTTGATAAAAAAATTGCCAATGAGATCTTTGCTTTGATTCTGAAGTTCGCCGATTATGGATTTAATAAATCACATGGTGTTGCATATTCTATACTTGCATTTTATACAGCTTATCTTAAGACTCACTATCCCGCAGAATTTTTTTCTGTTTCAATGGCATGCAGAAAAGATGACGATACAGAACTTCAGCAGCTTGCGAACGAATGTAAAAAAATGAAGATCAATCTGAAAGCTCCTGATGTGAATTATAGTGAAATGGATTTTGCAATTAAATATTCTGATAACGGAACTGCAGGTGCAGAGATTCTCTACGGACTAAGTGCTATCAAAAATGTCGGTGCAAAAGCAGCTCAAAATATTATTGATGAAAGAAATGCAAACGGCAGATATATCAGTTATCTCGACTTGCTGAAAAGAGTTGACCTGCGGCTGGTCAATAAAAAAGCTTTGGAAAACCTGATCTTCTCAGGTGCGTTTGACTCCATAGAACCTGTACGCAGTAAGTTATTTTTAAATATGGAAAGAGCAACTATGTATGCTCAGAGATACAGTACGAGCGAGGCTGCGAACGGACAGGAAGGACTGTTTGGAGAATCTTCTTCCGTACCTGCTATTGAAGATATTATCATTGAGGATTATGAGGAGTTCCAAGAATCAGAAAAATACAATAAAGAAAAATATGCGATCGGATTTTATATTACCGGGCACCCTCTTTCAAAATATGAAAAGGACATAGAGAATTTTATTAATCTGACTTTCGGTGATGATCCAAATGAAATAGATTTTAAAAAAGTAAAAAATGTAACTATGTGCGGAGTCATCAATGACTTTCAGGAAAAGCAGTCAAAAAGAGGAAACAAGTTTGGAGTTTTTAACCTCGTTGATTTTTACGGTACAGGTGAGTGTGTTGCATTTTCACAATTGTTTGAAAAGAAAGGTCATCTGCTGAAGAATGACATGCAGGTCGTTGTCAAAGGTATTCCCGAAGAAAATGGTGATAAGATAAAATTAATAGTAGAAGAGATTTATAGTATAGATACTTTCATTGAAATATTCACAAAAAATCTTGTGATCAATCTGGATGAAAGACAAACTGACATAAATAATATTGTAACCATAAAAGACATGGTGATCAGTCACAGTGGAAATTCAAAACTATTTTTTAAAGTGACAAATGATTCAAACTTCAGAGCTTTTGTCTCAAAAGAATATAAAATAAAAGCTACAAAAGAATTAATTTCAAACTTGAAATTATTAGTTGGAGAAAATAACTTAAAGCTAAATTAAATTTTTTAATAAATTAACTGAAAGGAAAATATAATGAGTCTAATTGAATTCACAGACGACAATTTTGATGATGAAGTTTTAAAATCTGAAATCCCGGTAATGGTTGATTTCTGGGCTGTCTGGTGCGGACCATGTAAGATAATCGCTCCTCTTGTAGAAGAGCTTGCAACAGAATTCGCAGGAAAGTTTAAGATCGGAAAACTTGATGTAGATAACAATCAAAATGTTTCCATGAAATACGGGATACGAAGTATTCCTACTTTGCTTATTTTTAAAAACGGAGAAATGGTTGATCAGCTTGTCGGAGCTTTACCAAAAGCTAAGATTGCTGAAAAATTAAATGAGCATATAAAAGAAGCAGTAAACTAAAATTCAGAATATTTGAATCTTATAATCCGGGATTTTACTAAAACGTAAGATCCCGTTTTTATTAATTTAATTTATATAATAATGAAAAACTTACTAGCGATTTTTAAAATCAATTTGAAGAGTTTCATAGTTCTATTTCTAACTTTAATTACATTGACTATTTATTCCTGCGGAAAAGACGGGGATAAATCTGAATCAGACTCAGATAAAAAATCAGAAGGAACTTCAGGAGATAAAACTGAAGGCACAAAGGATAATGATGGAAGCTCCTCAGGTGACTTGGATATGTCAGATGAGTTTGTCCTGACCTATCAGCTTCAGGGTGCTATGAACGGTGAGATGACTATGTACAGGAGCGGAAAGAAATTGAAACAGGAAATGAATACTGAGATCATGGGTATGAAAAGTCTGAGTCAGGTTTATATTATTGACAATTTTGTTTTTACTGTTACTGAAGTAAATGGTAAAAAAATGGGTGTGAAAACAAATGTCAAAGATTATAATAAAAAGAAACAGACTGCTGAGACTATTACTGATCCTAAGGAATTTGAAAATTATCTTGCTGATAAAAAAATTAAAGGTTCAGAAAATATCCTTGGAAAAAACTGTGATATATATGATATGGGTAACGGTACAGAAATGTCTATTCATAATAAAATGTATGTGATGAGAATAAAGTCACCTGAATTTATGGCGGTTGCGACTAAGTTTGATAACAGCCCTTCATTCTCAGAAGATATATTTGAAATTCCGGCAGATGTAAATTTCAGAAGTATTAATACCGACGGAAAAAATACACCCGGAATGGATCAGCTCGATTCTATTATGAAGGAAGTAGAAAAATATAAGAAGTAGAAAATATATGTTCAGACTTTGACGGCTCATGTGAAATTTGTCAAAGTCTGAATACTAATATTTAAATATCACTTTTAGAATCACTCTCCAATAATCTTTACCAAAACTCTTTTCTTTCTTTTACCATCAAACTCTCCGTAAAAGATCTGTTCCCACGGACCGAAATCTAATTTACCTTTTGAAATTGCAACGACAACTTCTCTGCCCATTATGGTTCTTTTCAAATGTGCGTCTGCATTGTCTTCATAGGAATTATGCTTATATCTCGAATGAGGTTTTTCAGGAGCGAGTCCTTCCAGCCAGCTCTCGTAATCCTGATGCAGTCCGGATTCGTCATCATTTATAAATACACTTGCTGTAATGTGCATTGCATTACAAAGTAAAAGACCTTCCGTAATTCCGCTCTCGGCAAGACATTCGTTTACATCGGGAGTAATATTTATAAGCTCTCTACGAGATTTTATATCAAACCAAAGCTCTTTTCTGTAGTGCTTCATTTTGGAAAAATGTTTTTAAATTTATACATGACCGGAACAAAATTATAAAAATTATCTAGCTCATCTTTTGAAAGTTTTTTTCTATCGGCAAGATCAGGTTTGTAAAAATCCATCCATGGATCAGTGGCTACATAAATATTTCCTTCAAAATCTAATGTTAATGATTCGGTTGCTATGCCGAGAATTTTATCTATATCCTCATGTCCCGGAATGGAAAGATTCATTACTTCCAATCTTGAATCTTCAATATTAAAATCTTTATCAAATTTCAGATAAAACATTCTGCGGGTATTTCTATCCACTCCTAAAAGTGTATGATCATCGACCGCATAAAGTCCTGATATAGAACTTATACTGTGCTCTTTGGTGGTAACTGATTTTTTAAGTTCGTTGGTTTTTCTGTCTACTATATAAATATAAGTACTGTCTGTAAAATTATTTGAAGTATCCTGCAGATTTTCCAGTCCTAAATACAAATAATTCTCAGTCAGAGCAAACCCCTCAAAACCAATATTATCAAGAGTATATTTGTAAACTTCTTCCGGCAGATTTAAGCGTTTAATGGTTAAGATGGAATCAAATGTCATAATGTCATTATTAAATGTGATCTCGTAAATGCCTTCCTTTTTTTTGTAGATCTCGGGGTCGTAAGAACTGTATTCATGTCCTTCTATCGATAAGTATATTTTATTATTAGGTTTGTCAAAATAAATATCCTCCATATCGACCTTTTTAAATTTATTAAAAAGGATCTGTATTTCATCTGAATATTTTATTTCAAAGATTTCAAGAGTCGGCGGATTATTTTTTTCATTTGCCCGGATCAAATTAATTTTACCAATGTCATCACATGAAATGAATGTTTTGTTTGTACTGTCACCTCCGACGAAAGAAAGTCCGGATGTCTGATTGGTCTGTTTACCCGAAACATCTTTCATCCAGACCGGATAATTTCCAATAGAATAAACTCCTTCAGGTGTCTCATAATAAAAATCAACAAAAATAATTATTGCTAAAAGCGGTACGAAAATTCTTATCAGGTCTTTCATTAAATAATTTTTATAGAAATTTAATTTTAAAGATTAATGTAACTTCTTTTTCTTATAGAGGTTTCAATTAATTTTTTGGAATTGTTACAGATTTGAAATAAATATGATCAGTTTAAACTAAAAGAGTTTAAATTAATTTATGTTTAAGGTTTCATGTGATTATATATTGCTAAATATTATAAGTGGATAAGTTAATTTATATATTAATAACTGTAAATGTTAAAGAAATACTTTTCAGGATTAGAATCTCAGAACACTTAGAAATATTTTCCCAAAACATTTATCCTCTTAGTACTCAAAAAACTTTTGTCAGTTTCAAACTAAATTTAAATTAACAACCTAAAAATATCTTTCCCGAAATTGATTTTCCGGGAAAGATAAAAATATTAAGCTGATTCGGATATATCTCAGATTCTATATCACTTCTTTTAAATAATTATTTTACAAGCAGCATTCTTTTTATATTGATAAATCCACTGCTCTCTAATCTATAGAAATAAACACCGCTCGACAGATTACCTGCGTTAAAATCTACCTCATAATAACCGGGTGACTTGACTTCGCTAATCAGTGCAGCTACTTCTTTTCCAAGTATGTCATAAATTTTAAGATCTACAAATCCCTGTTTTGGAATTGCAAAATTTATTTTAGTACTTGGATTGAATGGATTTGGAAAATTCTGATCTAATTTAAATTCGTCAGGAATTCCAAGAGCAATATTCTGAACACTAACCGGTCCGACATTCATTCTAACTAAAATATTCTTTACGGGATTAATTGGGTCGTTTGAATTTATTTTCATAATTCCTGAATACGTTCCGATAGATAATCCTGCTGAATAAAATATTACATTAACATTCTGATTACCTCCCGGAGTTATAGTGCCTGAACTAGGTATTTCTTCCAGCCATGATAAACCTTTTTCAATTTTGATCGCAAGATTATTATGAAGATATGCAGCATTGTAAACCACCTGCAGCCCGACAGATCCGGCTGAATTCTCTGTTCCGATCGTGCATGAATTAAGCAATGAAGAATCCATATTCAGATATTGATAATAAATTCTTCCGTCATTATAAATGATCAACTGGAATGTATATAATTCTCCTGAAGTAAAATGAGGAGCATCTTTATACTCAACTATAAATCTGTTATTTGCTGGATCATTCATATAATATACATGTCCTGACGTCCTCAGATCGAGATCATCCCAGAAAGGATAAAGTGAATTGTTTGGTTCTGCTGCAACAGGAATTGAAACATTGGAATAAGCATTGGAAGTGGAAGCAATGTCAAAGCCAGCCCAGCCGTTTGTACATACCTTCAGCGAATTGTAATTATTATTGTAATAATTAAAAGTAAAAGGTAAGGGAAGTATAACAGAACCGTCATCAGCAGTACCGATAGTCCATGTAGTAATTTCTGTACCGGTGGAAGATATCTCCACCCAGTTGAAAACAGGACCGCCCGGTTCGTCACTGTCTATCCATGAATAACCTCCTGCATCAGGTCCGCCCTGAGCATCAGTCTGTTCATGTCCGTAAAATAAATCTGCTGAACCTTTCGGCAGATTCACCATTTGTTCAATTTGTTCCTGAGTAAAATTATTTTCGGTTTTCAAATTATCAAGTGTAGCAGAAGATTCAGAGATTGACCAGATAAGAGGAAACTGTCCTGTATTTCCAATGTTTATATTTCTTGAATCTCCTCCACCTAAAAAAACATTCACGATAATAGAATCAAGTGAAGTAGTAACTGTAGGAGGAATACCCCTTCTGAATGTAATGTTGTAAGTCTGAGCAGATGAAAGTGAATCACCAGCGCTATAGCCATAAGTTCTCCACTGACCGACTGTTGAATCTCCGAGATTTATTCCGAGACCGGCTAATGCAGAATCTATCTGAGAATTTCTCAGAGTCAAAGAAGAATCAAATCCATTATTGTTTGCAGCGAACCTTAATTTTACATTTGACTGATTGCTGAAATCGGGTGATGCATATAACCATCTGTAATTTACAGCTTCACCTGATCTTGTCCAGTTGATATTGACAGGAGTTGTATTTGATACTTGAGTCAGTATTGAACTATTGTTCGGTGGTGAAACAAGATTAAATGCTGTGAGCAATGGTTTAGCTCTTTTAAGTGTAATGGATCTGGGACCGTTTGTAGCTTTCATTGAATCATTTGTCTGATCGTTTCTGAATGCCCAGACATCCCACTGACCTACAAGTGAGTCTCCCTGATTAAGACCGAGTCCCTGAAGGATTGCATCTAGCTGACCGCCTGTGACTGAAAGAGAATTTCCATTCGGTAATAAAGTAATTTGTCTTGATGTAGCATTTGGACTTCCGAATATCCATTTGTAAGAAGCAGTTGATGCCGATGTATCCCAGTTAAATGTATAGTTTGTATTGTTATTTGGCAATGTGGCAATTCTTGATCCTGCAGGAGGAGAAGTCAGATTAAATGCATTTAAAGGAAATGTAGTGATCTGAACTGAAGTAGTCCATGCCTGCATAGTTCCGGATTTGTCATCAAACCAGAACGGCCATAATTTTCCGCTGCCTGAAGTGATTCCAATATAATCTCCCATATAATTTCCCAGACCTGCTTCGCCTTTTACTTTCCAGCTGTGATCGCTCACAAGCATGTCAGTCCATGTAGTTCCTCCGTCAAGTGACCTTGAAACATAAACCTGACATGAATCGCCGACTGAAGGGTAATTCCTGTTATCATAATAAACAACATTCACTCCGCCTGATTCATCTACTCTTATAGCCGGGAAGAACTGAACTTTTCCGTTATTCAATGGATCCTGATTTACTCTGACACCGGAAGACCATGTAACTCCTCCATCAGATGACCTGTGAATTACAACATCAGCATCCGATCCTGCAGGAGCTAGGTTCACATCAGAAGCTACTATATATATCCATCCGTTTCTTGGACCTCCGCTTCTGTCCACTCCGATTCTTGGAAAACTGTTTACTCTCACACCCCATCCGTTATATGAACTTGATCTTATTCCGTTCATATCATACGCATTGTCAGTTACTGTCCAGTTAGCACTACCGTTAACAGATTTTGCAAATCCTGCAAAGTCCTCTATAAAAGGAGATGCGGAATTAGGTGCTGCCCAGCAGACATAAACTTCTCCTGTAGGTCCGATTGCAATATCACATCCCTGAGAATAGTGACCTGCAACTGAAGTATTAATTTGATTTACTGAAGACCAGCTGACACCACTGTTTGTAGTGTAAGAAATGACAATTGGCGGTGATCCGGAAGCAAAATTACTCCAGACGCAATAACTTCTTCCGTAAAATGAACTTGAAGGTGCATCATCACTTGCAGCAAAATTTTTATCCGATGATTGAGTTGTTATATTTACTGCAGGAGACCATGTAATACCATTATTTGTGGAATAGCTTGCTGCCATTCCCGGATTTAAAGTTGTAATGATGATTACTCCGTCCTTATCAATACAGGGTCCCGGATCACTTGGTGATCCGAAAGCTGGAATAAGATCAGTTCCAAACCAGGTTATGCCACCGTCAGTGGTTGTGTAAGATCCCTGACCAAACGAAGACCCTGCGGTTGTATTTGCAGAGCCAAACATTATCATCGGATTAGTCGGATGACGGACAAGTATTACCTCATCCTGCTGATTTGAATTTGGCAAAACTCTTACATTCGGAGTTACTAGAACCTGTCCGATGGGAGTATTAATGATCCAGTCTGATTTATTTGGATTTTCCCATTGTGTAAAATCAGAAGGCAGCATTTGGAAATCGCCTATCGGAGGTTTAGAAGTAAGTCTCCTGTCTTTAGACCATTTTTGTTGTGAATTAGCAAACTGACTGAAAATCATAAAAAGGAAAACTGAAAGTAATAATATTTTTTTCAAAATGTTTTTTTTAAATATTTATAAATATTGTGAATTATTTTTGAAAGAGAATCCGGAAAAGTCATTATAGTTGTAGATTTATTGTGCTCAAAAGTAGTATATATATTATTTACAATAAATGAATTAATATGGAGGTAAAAATAAAAATAGTAATTTACCAATAAATTATAAAAATCAAAAGATATCATATCAAGATTACCCGGAAATTGTTTATATCATTAATTTTTGAACATGCCTCCGGGAAAATTTTATCGGATTGTTAATAAAATCTCAAATGATTATCTTTTTGATTCTAAAAAAACAAATTAAAATTATATATGTCTATTAAAACCGGTGATCAGATGCCTGACATTTCTTTGAATTCATTCTCACATTCAGACGAACTTAAAACTTATTCCATCAGCGATTATAAAGGAAAGAAAAACGTATTACTCGTTTTCTTTCCAATGGCTTTTACTGGAGTTTGTACAGAACAGAATTGCACAATATCAGATACTTTAGGTGACTTTGCTTCAAAAGACTTAGAAGTGTTTGGAATCAGCGTTGACGGCACTTTTGTACAGAAAGCATTTGCAAAGTCCAATAGTATAAAATACCCATTACTTTCAGATTATAACAGAGAAGTTATAAGGAAATTAGGACTTGTGCATGAAGTATTTGCTCATGATCAGAAAGAAACAGCTAAGAGAGCAGTTGTCCTAATTGATAAAGAAGGTGTTGTCAAATATATGGAGATAACAGAGAATCCCGGAGTACAGGTAAAATTTGACGAGCTCAAAGAAGCTGTTGAAAGCTTAGGTTAAAGAATTTTTGAATTCTATCATAATATCTGCTTACTATTCCTTCCTTATTCTGTTTAATATTAAATAGCTGATAAAGTGAATGTAATCAGGGATATAAGTGAGTTTGTTTATGCTAAAAAAACTGCAATAACTGTCGGTACTTTTGACGGAGTTCATCTTGGACACAGAAAAATCATCGACAAACTTAATGCAGTAAAGAATTTAAAGGATCAACGCAGCGTAGTTATTACATTTGACCCGCATCCCCAGATAGTACTCAAAAATCGTGACAGGGACATTAAGATACTTTCGACTCTTGAAGAAAAGCTGGAGATATTTGGAAAATTAGATATTGATATAACTTATGTCATTAATTTCACAAAAGAATTTTCTGAAACAAAAGCTGAAGATTTTTATGTGAACTATCTTTTGAAAAAAATTGGAATGAGTGATCTGATACTTGGTTATGATCACATGTTTGGTAAGAACAGGGAAGGAAATTTTGATACTCTAAAAGAACTTTCCGCTGAATTTGATTTTACGATTGACAAGGTAGATGAATATAAACCTGACGGTCAGCATGTCAGCAGTTCAGAGATCAGACATCTTTTAGAAAAAGGAGAAGTTTCAAAAGCTTCATTGCTTCTCGGTAGTGAATATAGTCTTAGCGGGACAGTAACAGAAGGAAAAAAGCTGGGAAGAGAATTAGGTTATCCAACAGCTAATATAAAACCTGACTGCGAATACAAATTAATACCTGCGATCGGAGTGTATGCAGTAACAGTAGTGCTTGGAGGAGTTGAATATTTCGGGATGATGAGTATAGGAAAGAATCCGACTGTAACTGATGATGATGCAATAAAGCTCGAAGTTAATATTTTCGGTTTTGACAAAGATATTTATGGAAAGAATATTGTAATTAAATTTTCTGAATATCTGCGTGATGAAATAAAATTTGATTCAATAGAAGAGCTAAAAGAACAGCTTTCAAAAGATAAAATAAACTGTGAAGAAATTTTCACAAAAATAAAAATTAATTAAATAATATAAATAAACAGAAATGCCATTATCAAAAGAAAAGAAACAGGAATTAGTAACAAAATTTGGAAATTCCGATAAGGATTCCGGAAAGCCTGAAGTTCAGGTTGCAATTCTCACAAAGAGGATCAACGAACTATCAGCAGACCATTTCAACAAACATAAAAAAGACAATCATTCCAGAAGAGGATTGCTTAAGATGGTAGGAAAAAGAAGAAAGCTTTTAAGATACCTGGAAAATAAAGATGTCCAGAGATACAGAACTATCATAAAAGAATTAGAGATCAGAAAATAATAAAAAGAATAAATGCCAATTACACAGAAAATTGAAAAGAGTATTGAAATAGGCGGAAGAAAAATAACCTTAGAATCAGGCAAACTAGCCAAGCAGGCAAACGGTGCTGTTATGATTTCTCAAGGTGATAACTTTGTTCTATGTACAGTAACAGCTTCAGACGAAGCAAAACCGGGTCAGGATTTTTTCCCGTTAACAGTGGATTACAGAGAAAAGACTGCATCCGCAGGAAAGATTCCCGGCGGATTTTTTAAGAGAGAAGGCAGACCAACTGAAAAGGAAATTCTTTCATCAAGACTTATTGACAGACCTATCAGACCAATGTTTCCTGAAGGTTTTTTTAATGAAGTACAACTTCTTTGTTCAGTATATTCTTCTGACGGAGAAAATGATACTGATGTATTAGCAGCAACAGGAGCATCAGCAGCTTTATTAATTTCTGATATTCCATTTGATGTGCCGATCTCAGAAGTCAGAGTTACAAGGATCAACGGTGAATTTATTTTGAATCCAAATCATGAGCAGATCGATAACGGTGATTTTGATATTACGATAGCAGGGTCAGTAGATTCTATTATGATGGTGGAAGGTGAAGCCAAAGAAATTTCTGAATCTGAAATTATTGAAGCAATAAAATTTGGTCATAAATATATAGCCGAGCTTTGCAATTTCCAGCTTGCTTTTGCTGCTGAATGCGGTAAAGCTAAAAGAGAGCTTCTGGCTAAGGAAGAATATCCTGATATGGATGCTGAAATAAAAGCACTCGTCACTGAAGATATAAAAAATGTGACTCACACTATCTTAACAAAAGAAGAAAGACAGCAAAAAAATAAAGATGTCTTTAAAAAAGTAGTCGATGCTCTGTCTGAGAAATTTCCTGAAATGGAAAAGCAATTTGGAAAAATAATACATGATATCCAATATGATGTGATGAGATCGATGATACTTGATGAAAATAAAAGACTTGACGGAAGAGGACTTGCAGACATCAGAGATATTACATGTGAAGTAGGCGTGCTGCCGAGAACACACGGCTCAGCTCTATTTACAAGAGGTCAGACACAAAGTCTTACTACAGTAACTTTGGGAACGAAGAGAGATGAGCAGATGATAGAAGGATTAAAAGATCTGTCGTACAAAAGATTTATGCTGCATTATAATTTCCCGCCGTTCAGTACCGGTGAAGTTGGCGGAAGACCGGGACCAGGTAGAAGAGAGATCGGTCACGGAAATCTTGCAGAGAGGTCACTTAAAAAATTATTACCAAACGACGAAGATTTTCCATATTCACTAAGAGTTGTTTCTGATATTCTAGAATCAAACGGTTCATCATCAATGGCAACTGTCTGTGCAGGTTCACTTGCATTAATGGACGCCGGTGTGAAGTTAAAAAAACCTATCGCAGGAATTGCAATGGGTCTTGTTATTGAAAATGATAAAACAGCAATATTATCAGATATACTTGGAGATGAAGATCATTTCGGAGATATGGATTTTAAAGTAGCAGGTACTGCTGAAGGCATTACAGCTATTCAGATGGATATTAAAGTAAGAGGAATTTCATTTGAGATAATGGAGAAAGCTTTGAATCAGGCTAAAGATGGTAGACTTCATATTCTGAATGTAATGGATCAGACTTTGAATACAGCGAGAGAATCAATTTCAAAATACGCTCCACATCTTTATTCTATGATGGTACCGAGAGACATGATCGGTGCAGTAATCGGACCTGGCGGAAAGACAATCAGAAGTATAATTGCAGAATCAGGTGCTGAGATAGATATTGATGATGAAGGTAAAGTAACAATTGCCGCAGTCGATCATACTCAGGCAGAGATTGCAAGGAAGATGATCGCCGGACTAACTGAAGTTCCTGAAGTCGGAAAGATCTATGATGGTACAGTTAAAGGAATAAAAGAATTCGGAGCTTTTGTAGAGATACTTCCCGGAAAAGAAGGACTGCTTCACATTTCAGAGATCGATAATAAGAGAGTAGTAAAGGTCGAAGATGTGCTGAAGTTTGGACAGAAAGTACAGGTGAAGTTGCTAGGTATTGACGATTCAGGAAAATTAAAATTAAGCAGAAAGATCTTATTACCAAAAGAACCTGTTGCACCAAAAGAACCCGTTAACCCTAATGAAAACGCATAATGAAATTTGAAATCGATAAACAGGACGACAAGACTATTTTCAAACTTGAAGAAAAGTCTCTTGACCATAGCCTTGCTGCACAGTTGAAAACTGAGTTGGTTTTTTTACAGAAGGAAATCAATAATCAGTTTATCATTGACCTTAAAGATGTAACAAAGTGCGACAGCTCTGGACTTTCTGTTCTTCTCTTTTCAGAAAGGATTGAAAGAGATAAGGAAAGAAAACTGATGCTGATAAATGTAAACAAGAATGTCGAAGATCTTATGAAGATTGCACGTCTAGACAGGGTATTTGAAATAAAATAAAATTTCTTACATATATCTTAAAAAGCTTCTCAACGGGATTTCCGCTGAGAAGTTTTTTATTTTAATTTTCACTCAGAAGTTTATTTTCAATTCTTTTATCGGGAATAAGCCACATCAATGCAACAAGTATGTAGATCCCAAATGCAATCCAAACATTAAAAAAAGAACAGGCAATCGCAACAACATATAATACTGGTGACAACTTCCCTTTTGAATCCTTACCTAATGCTTTTGCAAGGAGACTGTCTTTTCCTTCAAACTTAAGAATCTGAGACTGGAGAATGAAGTAAGCAATTGCAGCCAAAAGAAGTACAATGCCATACAATGCTACCGGCATTGGATCGAAATGATTCTCACCCATCCAGCCTGTTACAAAAGGCAAAAGAGAAAGCCAGAAAAGCAGATGCAGATTTGCCCAAAGGATCTTTCCGTTTGTTTTTGAAACTGTCTGCAGAATGTGATGATGGTTATTCCAGTATATTCCAAGATAAATAAAACTAAGTACATAACTTAAGAATACCGGTATAAGTGGAACAAGATCGTTTAAAGTGCCACCGTGTGGAATTTTCATTTCAAGAACAAGAATCGTAATTATAATTGCGATCACGCCGTCGCTGAATGCTTCCATTCTGTTTTTATTCATTATTAATTTTTTAATTCAGCTAATTTAATTATTACAATTTTATTATTCCATTTAATTACAGCATTTATAAAACCAAACTTTTAAACTTTTTTTAAATATTAATCTGCTTATTATTCACAAATGGAAAATAATTTTAAAAAGATCTGTAAGGAGTCCGAGATATATAACAGAAAAGGCAGACGGTTTGAACTCGATGAAGAAAATGAGATCGCAGTTTTTAAAGTCGAAGGTGAGATCTATGTGGTGGATAATGTCTGTCCTCACAATCATACTCCGCAGATTTTTGAAGGTTATATTGAAGAGATGTACGTTGCCTGTCCCATGCATGGATTCCGTTTTAATCTGAAGACCGGTGAGCAGCCTACTAAACTTGGATGCAGACTCAGGACTTTTGAATATAAAACAGTAGACGGATTTTTGTATGTGAAAATACCGGATGAGAAAAGATTTAACTTTGAATTTTGAATATATTAAGTTGATAATAATTTAATGAAAGACAGTCTTTCAAATAATATAAAAAAATTGTGCAGCGAATCTGGATTTATAAAGACAGGATTTTCAAAAGCAGAAATTTTGACAAATGAATCCAATGTTCTCAGACAATGGATGGATAAAGGTTTGAATGCTGATATGCAGTGGATGAACAAAAGTTTTGATAAAAGGAAAGACCCGTCTCTGATTCTAGAAGATGTCAGATCTGTTATTTCACTTGCCTATTTTTATGATACACCGGCTGAACATATAGATGAACCTTCAATTCCAAAAATTTCAAGATATGCCTGGGGTAAAAGGGATTATCATAAAATATTAAAAAATATTTTAAAAGACCTTTGTTTTGAAATTGAAAAACTTGAGTCTGAAACAATAACGAAATCATATATTGATGACGGACCAGTAATGGATAAGGTCTGGGCTGCGAGATCAGGTATTGGTTGGATGGGAAAAAATTCGAATATTATAAATATGGATTTTGGCAGTTATTTTTTTATAGCTACTATTTTAATAAATAAAGAACTTATCTATGATAAACCTGTCGATGATCTTTGCGGATCATGTAATCTATGTATTGATGCATGCCCAACCGGTGCGATCTATGAAGAATATAAACTTGATTCAAATTTATGTATTTCCTATCAGACCATTGAAAACAGAAATGAAATTCCAGATGATATAAAACTTGACGGATGGATTTTCGGATGTGATGTATGTCAGGAAGTATGTCCGTTTACACGAAATAAATTTTTTACTGAGGATGAAAATTTCTTTCCCGCTGCAGGACATTTTAATAAAAGCTATGAGGAGTTAATGAAGATGAATGAGGATGAGTTTGATGAACAGTTTAACGGTACACCTGTGAAGAGAACAAAATTCAAAGGCTGGCAGAGAAATCTTAAAAAAGCAAAAGATGAAATTTCATAAACTAAATATTATTTTACTAAAATTATTATTATGGCAAAAGAATATACACAGGAAATAGCAATAGAAATTTCAAAAACTCTGATCGAAGATATTTCTCCTGACGAACTTGAATATTTTGATGAGCTTGCGAATACACATTTTGATGTTCGCAAATCGGATAAAGATGCGCAGCTTGGATTCGGGATGGTAGAGTTCAGTGAACTCGCAACTCCTGCAGTGATGACTTTAGTTTCAGGCATTGTGACTTATCTTATGACAGACGTTGTAAAAGTTGCAAAAGATGAGATGAATGAAAAGATCAAGGAAAAGCTGAAAGGGTTTTTTTCAAAAAAGAAAAAACCTGAAGAAGTTAAGTCACTTACACTTACAAATGATCAGTTGAATAAGATCTCTGAGCTTATTGATAAAAAGCTAAAAGAAATTGAACTGAATGAAAAGACAGCACTTCGTATCAGGGATTCACTGATATCATCATTTGCATTGGGAGATGAGTGAGTTGAAATCGGGTGAAAAAAAATTAACTTATGAAAATGTTTTTGAATACCCGATCGAGACGGATAATATATTCCGTCTTTTTTTACTGACAATAACCGGTATTACAATCATAGTGGGAAATTACATCCCATCATTTTTATTTGAAACAGAATCATCACCTCTAGCAATATTTTCATTGACAGAATTTTATGATGTAGATAAAGTATTCAATACGCCTCCCGAAGTTTTTTTCAGCAATATATTTTTATTTTTGAAACCGATTGTGATTCAGTTTACATTTGTTTTCCTTATCTTTGGAATATCTTATTACATTTATAAAAAAAAGCCCGAAAAGATTATTAAAGGAAATGATCTGATACTGATCAAAGATGAGAAAACTTTTGAGATGCTGGAAACACTGAGGATAAAGGCAGGGATAAATGATCATGTAAGCTATTATACTAATGGAAATATCAGAGACTTCAGCGGACAGGTCTTTGGTACAGGAAAAAATTTGTATCTCAAGGCGGGAAGGGGACTTTTGAAAATAATTTCATTAAAAAATTATGTTCTTTTTGAAAGTATTATACTCCATGAATTTTCCCATATAAAAAATAAAGACATCCCAAAAACTTATTTTGCGGAATCAGTATTAAAGATTCCATTTCTCATCACCCTTGCAGTATCGACTTTTGTTATGTTCTTTGCTTTAATTAAGAGCATTGCTTCAAAAGCTTTCAGCAGTGAACTTACTTTTTTAATTGTAATGGAAAAAGCGGCTGTCTATTTGAATTTATTTATTCAAATAACTGGACTGCTGATAATTCTTTTTCTCCTTTTCAGAATGCTTATTAGAAGCCGTGAATATTACGCAGATCTTAGGACGGCATCTTTATTATCAGATACTTCTGCCCAGATAAAATTTTTTGATAAATCCGTAAAAAAGATCCTTGAACAAAATTTTATTGAAAAATTATTCGGATACCATCCTTCATTCACTCTCAGATCTGATATTCTAAAAGATCCAATCAAGATTTTTAAGCCGTCTGTTAATATTTCTTTTCTGAATAATCTGATCTCATATATTTTTATTACAGTTGCATTGGTCTTCGGAGTATCACTTTTGTTGTTGATAATAACTTTAGCAGGTTATTCTTTGCTTTATCTTCTGAAGGGAGTTTTAAACGAAATCCTTCATTTGTATTTAGTTTATATTGAAATGATCATGGGCACGCTTGCAATAGCAGTGTTTATGCTACTTTGTGGGAATGTATTAAGAAAGAGTTTTTTTTCGCAAGTTGATAAAATACTTATCACTCAAAAATATGACAAAAGTTATAAGAAAATATTGTCTGAGCTGATCAGACTTTCTACATTTGCTTCTCTTGGTGTAATTTGTGGTTATTTTCTGATGCCATTATACGGATTCAATATTCTGAATATAAAAAATCTTATTTCAATACCTTTTGTTTTTATAATAACATTCACGGGATTTATTATATTAAATTCTTTTCATTATTTTTGGATGGATCATAAAATAAATAATGAATATAAACCGGATTATTCAGTTCCCGTATTACTAAGACTTTTCGAAGGAGTAACTATTGTGATGATTTTTCTGTCTGCAATTCTGTCTTTCCAGTTCTTTACAACTCTCATAATAAGCTAGATGGGCTTATTTGAAACTAATCATTTTATATTCCGAATAATCCTTTGTCCAACAAAATTTAAATTAACATAAGGAGTAAAGAAATGAAAAAGTTATTTACAAAATTAATGTTTACTTTTGCTATATTGCTTTTAGTGGTTTCGACTGAATCAAAAGCCGACGGTACTGAAAAAGGTAATATAAATGAGCTGAGTGATCAGATAGTAATTGAAATAAAGGAAGTATTGAGTACACCATATCTAAGATATGAGAGTAAAGATCTCACCGGTGAAGTAACAGTTTTTACTACTGTTTCGGAAAATGGTAAAATAGAATTCACAGGTTTGAAAGGAATTAATGAAAATCTGATAATGAATATAAGCTCGAAGCTGAATTCATTAAATCTATGGGCAAGTCCTGATTACAGTGAAAAAGTATTTCAGTTCAATATAAACTATCAGGATCAATAATATTCATAGATTATTACAACCCTCAAAACTCTGTAAGGTAAGTGCTTTACAGAGTTTTTTTATATAAATAATTTTTTTTTAAATGCTTTCATTTATTATATATTTGAGTATTTGTATTTTAAACTTCTTTTAAAAATTATGTATAAAACTTATAAGAGCTAAATGAAATTTTTATTATTCTTCTTTTTAGCAATTCCGCTATATTCAAATGCTCAGGATTCTTCAAAAAAAATATCTGACTGGTCAGGTTTTCTATCCGGTGCCGGACTTTATCAAAGTGGTAATACAAATAAATTTTATATTCAGGGTGCAGGAGAATTGAAGCGGGCAGGCAGAATTCTTGAGACTATTCTATTTGCATCCATTGGTTACGGTGAGAATAAAGGTCGAAAAGATGAGGATGAAATAATTGCAGCTTTCACGGCTGATCTGTTTTATGAAAATAAATTTTCTCCATTTATACTACAGTATCTGAATTACAGTTTTGCAAAGGGTATTGATCTGCGTTCTCAGTCGGGAGGCGGTATAAAATATGTGCCTATAGAAAACGAAAAGAACAAAACATCCATATCAGCAGCTCTGATCTATGATTATGAAAATCTTACAGCCAAGCCGGGAAATTTTGATCAGGATAAAATAAGATTTTCATTCAGACTAAAAACAAAACAGGATCTATTAAAAGAGCATTTGATATTTACAATGGTGGCATTTTTTCAGCCGGATATTTCACAGATCTCTAGTGCAAATTTCTGGGTCGATTCAAACCTGAAGGTTCCTGTTCATGAAAAAATTTCTTTTACAGCAAATTATTTATATACTTTTCAGGATGTCGTTTCAGTAGGAAGAGTAAGAGCAGATAATAAACTTACCTTTGGAATGAGATTTGATTTTGGACAATGAGATCATTTGTAATTTTTTTAATATCTGAGCAGCCGCATAAAGCCATTGCCAGATCAAGTTCTTTTTTAAAAATATTCAAAACATTAATTACACCGTTTTCGCCATTATGAGACAATCCCCACAGCACAGGTCTGCCGGTCAATACAGAATTAGCACCGAGAGCAAGTGCTTTCAGAATATCAGTACCTCTTCTTATACCGCCGTCCATTAATATTTCTGTTTTACCACTTACTGCATTTGATATTTCGGGAAGTACATCAATAGTTGCTCTGCATGTATCAAGCTGTCTGCCTCCGTGATTTGAAACTACAATACCTTCAATGTCATATTCTACGGCAAGCAATGCATCTTCTTTGCAAGCAATTCCTTTTAAAATAATTGGAAGTGTAGTTACAGATCTCAGCCAGTCGATGTCTTTCCAGCTAAGAGACGGGTCAAGATTTTCTGTTACGTAACCTGCAAGTCCTGAATCATTTTTAACTATGAGATTAGACTTTGAAACAAAAGACAGGTTCGTGATTTCCAGACCTTGGGGAAGGTTAAATTTATTTCTTTTATCTCTTTCTCTTTGACCGAGAAGTGGAGCATCAACCGTTAATACGATTGCCTTCACTCCTGCAGCTTCAGCTTTCTTAATAAGTTCTTTAGTAATTTCCCTGTCTCTGAAGACATAGAGCTGAAACCAAACCGGTCCTGAAGTAGCTTTGACGACTTCTTCCACTGATGTATTTGATAAAGTGCTTAAGATCATTATGGTACCGGCTTTCCCTGCAGCTTTAGCAGTTGCAACTTCTCCGTCCGCATTTGCCATTTTTTGAAAAGCAGTGGGAGCAATAATTACAGGCATGGAAATTTTATGACCAAGAATCTCTGTTGACAGATCTCTTTTACTTACATCCACAAGAACCCTGTATTTAAGAAAAATTCTTTTGAATGCATTACAATTTTCTTTCAAAGTGATCTCCTCATCAGCTCCGCTGGAATAATAATCAAAAGCTTTCTTGTCTAATTTTTCCTTTGCAAGAATTTCAAAATCAGAAATATTAATTGGTTCCATATAATTATTATATTATGAAAAACTCAGGGTATAAATAATTTTGAAAAATTAAACATACCCTGATATAACAATAATTTTTTTCCTGAAAATAATTTCAAAGA
This sequence comes from Ignavibacteria bacterium, assembly GCA_049293015.1. Lineage (GTDB taxonomy): Bacteria > Bacteroidota > Ignavibacteria > Tepidaquicellales > Tepidaquicellaceae > UBA2330. Next base: position 26,863 of record JBATSB010000171.1, on the reverse strand, counting down.
AATATTACTTTTTTGTTCCAAGTTCAGCTCTGGCTGCCGCAAGTCTTGCTACTGGTACTCTGAATGGCGAGCAACTGACATATTCCAGACCAAGGTCATTACAGAATTTTATAGAGTCTGGTTCTCCGCCGTGTTCACCGCAAATACCTAATTTAATATTTGGCTGTGTCTCTCTGCCTTTTCTTACTGCAAATTCCATAAGCATACCGACACCTTCTGTATCGATCGATTCAAACGGATCACGTTTAAGAATTTCTTTTTCTCTGTAATCAGGAAGGAAAGAACCTGCGTCATCTCTTGAGATTCCGAATGTCATTTGAGTCAGATCGTTTGTACCAAACGAGAAAAACTCTGCATGTTCGGCTATCTTTCCTGCTACAAGTGCAGCTCTGGGAATTTCAATCATAGTACCAACTTTATATTTAAATTTTATTTTCTTTTCCTTCATGACCTGTGCAGCAGTCTCTCTGATTATTTTTTCCTGTTCTATGAATTCTTTTTCATGTCCGATAAGAGGAATCATAATTTCCGGGAAAACTTTTTTACCTTCTTTGAGAACAGCAGCAGCAGCTTCAAATATTGCTCTTGCCTGCATTTCAGTGATCTCAGGAAATGAGATACCAAGCCTGCATCCACGGTGTCCGAGCATTGGATTAAATTCTCTCAGAGCATTAAGCTTGTATTTTATTTCATCAACTCTGGTACCGATGAGTTCTGCAAGTTTAGTGATCTCAATTTCAGTGTGAGGAAGGAATTCATGTAATGGCGGATCGAGAGTTCTAATAGTCACCGGAAGTCCGTCCATTACTCTGAAAATTTCTGTAAAATCTTTTCTTTGAAATGGAAGAATTTTCAAGAGAGCTTTTTTTCTGCCTTCAGTACTGTATGCAAGAATCATTTCTCTTACTGCATCAATTCTATCTCCGCCAAAGAACATGTGTTCTGTTCTGCAAAGCCCAATTCCTTCTGCTCCAAATGAAATTGCATTTTCGCATTGATCTGGCTGATCAGCATTTGTTCTTATTTTGAGTCTTCTGTATTTATCAGCCAATTTCATAAAAGTCGTATAATAGCCAAATGGTTTTGAATCTTTCGGCTTCATGGTTTTATCAATCAGCACTTGTAGAATTTCTGATGGTCTTGCCTGAAGTTTGCCTGTTATTACTTCACCTGTAGAACCATCAATTGAAATAAAATCACCTTCATGAATTTCATGAGGTTTACCGGAAACGCGGATAGTCTTCAAAAGATAATCAATCTCAAGAGAACCACACCCTGCAACGCAAACCTTTCCCATCTGTCTGGCGACAAGTGCAGCATGAGAAGTCATCCCGCCTCTCGAAGTGAGAATTCCTTCTGATGCATTCATACCTCTGATGTCTTCGGGTGAAGTTTCTATTCTGACAAGTATAACATTTTCTCCTCTTGCATGTGCATTTACGGCATCAAAGGAATTAAAATATACTTTTCCGCAGGCAGCACCAGGTCCGGCATTTAATCCGATAGCAAGGAGTCTTCCATCTTTGATTGCTTCCTGCTTTTCAGAAGTACTGAAGATAGGTCTGAGTAACTGGTTAAGCTGTTCTGGATCTACTCGCATCACAGCGGTTTTTTCATTGATTAGTTTTTCTTTTACCATATCGACAGCGATCTTAACTGAAGCGTAACCTGTTCTTTTTCCAGCACGGCATTGAAGCATATACAGAACTTCATCCTGAATTGTAAATTCTACATCCATCATATCTTTGTAATGCTTCTCTAGACTCTTTCTTACTTTTTCCAGTTGTGCATACATTTTCGGTTTTGCTTTTTTAAGTTCGGAAATAGGAAGTGGTGTCCTGATACCAGCTACTACGTCTTCACCCTGTGCGTTCATAAGATATTCACCATAAAATTCATCTTCACCATTGGAAGGATTTCTCGTAAAAGCTACACCTGTTCCCGATGTATCGCCGAGATTTCCAAAGACCATAGACTGAATGTTCACAGCAGTTCCCCATTCGACAGGAATATTGTTTAATTTTCTGTAAACTTTAGCTCTGTCATTCATCCATGATCTGAACACAGCTCCAATTGCACCCCAAAGCTGCACCATCGGATCATCAGGAAAATTCTGTCCGGTTTCAGTTTTAATAGCTTTTTTAAATTCGACAACAAGTTCTTTCAGATCTTCTACTGTAAAATCAATATCATTTTTTATTTTTCTTTCCTCTTTCTTTTTCTCTATAATGACCTCAAACGGGTCAATCTGATTTTTGTCATTTGGTTTAAGATCCAAAACAACGTCTCCATACATCTGAACAAATCTTCTGTAAGAATCATATACAAATCTTTCATTGCCGGTTTTTTCTATGAGTCCTTTTACAGAGGCATCATTAAGTCCAAGATTTAAAACTGTATCCATCATACCCGGCATCGAAGCTCTGGCACCTGATCTGACACTAAGGAGTAATGGATTTTTATTATCGCCGAATTTACAATTCATATCCTTCTCAACTTTCTTAAGTGCGAGCTCGACCTGCTTTTTTAAATCCTTTGGATATTTTTTTTTGTTTTCATAATAATTATTACAAACTTCTGTGGTGATAGTAAAACCTGGGGGAACTGGCAGTTTAATGTTTGTCATCTCAGCAAGGTTTGCACCTTTTCCGCCGAGAAGAGATTTCATATCTGCTTTTCCGTCTGCCTTACCGTTTCCAAAATAGTAAACGTATTTGTTTGACATGTTTAAAAAATTTAAGTGAGAAATGTGTTAAATACCTACCAATATAATCATTTATAAATTTTTATTTTATTCTGAATTATATGCTTTTTGAAAAAATTTACTTTCTTTGAAGATTGATATTTTCAGTATATTAACTCTAAATTTTCATTATAGTAAAATAACTTTAATACATTTTCCACAGATCACGTATCTCTGCGGGAACGAAGATACATTATCCGCATAGTCCGAAGATCACGAGACTCTGCGGGAACGAAAGTTTGTAATTTAGGCAACAAACAATTTCAAATCTAATTATCAATAACATTATTTTAAAGCATTCTAAAAAGTATTATATTAACTGATTAAAATTTGTTTAAGAGCTGAATCACATGATTAAAATTCATATTTGTTTTAAATATTTACAGAGTGAAATTTTTTGAATAATAATATTTCTGTTAAAAAACATGATCCTTATGAGGCATTAAGATTTCCGGAGTTCAGAAATTTTAACATTGCCAGATTATGTATAACTATAGCATCTCAGATGCAGGCAGTAATAGTGGGCTGGCAGATCTATGAGATCACTAAAGATCCTTTGTCTTTAGGACTGATCGGTCTTGCTGAAGCTATTCCCTCTATCTGTACTTTAATATTTGCAGGTCATATAACTGATACTAATGACAGAAAAAAAATCGTTATGTCTTCAGTAATTCTTATGACACTTTGTTCAATTCTTCTCCTTTTTGTTTCAACAGACGGAATTGAAGTTTTATATTCAAATAAAGTTATAGCAATTTACAGCATAATATTTTTAAGCGGAATTGGCAGAGGATTTTCATCACCTTCATTTTTTGCATTTGTTGCGCAGCTTGTACCCAAGGAAAGTTTACCGAATGCGATCACATGGAACACATCGACCTGGCAGACAGGGGCAGTTACTGGTCCTGCATTAGGAGGAATGTTATACGGATTTATTGGAGCTGTGAACACTTATTCAATAATAGTCCTATTCTGGATTATTGCAATCATACTGATCTCAACTATAAAAAATAAACCTATTCCTGAGTTCGTTGCTCTCTTATCTCTAAAGGAAAAACTTACATCAGGGCTGAAATTTGTTTTCGAGAAGAAAATTATTTTAGGAGCAATATCATTAGATCTGTTTGCGGTATTATTTGGAGGAGCTGTGGCATTGCTTCCGATATTTGCGGGCGAAATTTTATTTGTCGGACCCGAAGGATTAGGAATGTTAAGAGCAGCGCCGTCGGTTGGTGCTGTAACAATGGCTCTTTTAATGACTAGGAGACCGATCACGGGAAATGCCGGAAGGAATCTGCTTATAGGAGTTTTCGGATTTGGAATTTGTATTGTTATTTTTGGATTATCAAAAAGTTTTTTATTATCGCTTGTAGTGCTTTGCTTCAGCGGTGCATTTGACAGCATGAGTGTTGTTATCAGAAGTACAGTAATTCAACTGCTTACACCTGATAATATGAAAGGTAAAGTATCTGCAGTCAACAGTATGTTTATTGGTTCATCAAATGAAATTGGAGCATTTGAATCGGGAGTGGCTGCGAAACTTATGGGAACTGTTCCGTCAGTAATTTTTGGTGGACTGATGACATTGATCATTGTAACATGTGTTACAATATTTTCACCACGGCTCAGAAGTCTCAAACTATAGATTATCAGATTTTTCTTCTTCAAGATTCAAGTTGCCTTCAGATGGTATCAGCTTCTCAGCATTCTCTTCATAAGAATCAATAAAATAATTAAATACATTTTTATCATCGAGTATCACCGGCATGCGGCTGTGAATTTTTTTCATGAAGCTGCTGGGTGAAGTTGTGATCAATGTGAATTCATTTATACCCTGTTTATTTTTCCAATACAGGCCGGGCACCATAAATAAATTTCTGCCGGGTAAAGTAATTTTAGTTTTTACTTTTTTCTTTCCGCCTTTATCCTGCCATTCATAGAATCCAAACATAGGGATCAGAATTCGGTTCTTGTCAAAAGTTCTTGTCCAGAAAGGTTTTGTTTGAATAGTATCATCCCTTGAATTAAATATCAGCGGAGATTTTTTTTCGGGGCTGAATCGAATTCCCCATTTCATCTTTGTAAGAAATTTCTCGCCATTATCATAAGCTATAACAGGTACATCGTGAGTAAGTATTGCATCAAAATCTTTATTCCGTTTAATTGTTTCTTTCAGTTCCTTTTCAATTTCTTCCTGAATATTTTCCTCTTCTTCAGCGATCTCACCAAGAAGTTTTATCTTTATATCTTCGTTATATGTCTTCTCAATCAATTTTCTCAGATTAGAAAGTTTTCCTGCTGTAATGAATTGTCTGCACATAATTAGTTTATTTTCTTTTAAAATAAAATTTATAAATATTTTTTAAAATGCGTAAACAATATTGCAATAAAATTATTTGGTTCAATATGATTTACTGTGACTTTTATTTTCTATAGATATTATCCTTTCATTTAGCAACTTCTTCAAATTTCATCAATGTCATTCTGCCTGCTCTTAGCTGGAATCCAATTAAAAAAGTTATATAGAAAGATATGAATATTTATTGTTTCTATATAATGGGGAGTGATAAAAATAGCATTATAAACATTGGAGTTAGTAATAATTTATGAGGAGCAGATGCTATGCTTGACAATTATTTTCAATTGTATTTAATGAATAGACCCTGAATATCAAATTAGTGTAGTGATGACTGGATTCCCGCTAAGAGCAGGCAGAATGACAAAATTTAAAAAAATAAAAATATTTTCTAACTAGTTTCCACTATAAATCATATAGCACTATATATTTTTTTAATCTTCATCAAAGCAATTTTAAATAAATACCCTTAATAATCTGAATTGAATTATTTGCCAAATAAAAATACTTTGGTAAAAGAAAAATTTTGGTGATTCGGTTTTCTATAAATTGTATCGAGTATAAAAGTGATCTGTCAGATCCGATAGAGATTTCTATTCCAATGGATTTTTATGGAGACCAGCCAAACACATATGATGTGGAAAGAGCTTCCGCAAAAGCTTACAGATCAGGGGAATTTATAGGAGATACGAATGAAGGTGGCGGATGCAATTTTGAAGAATACAAATTTATCCCGCATTGCAACGGAACTCATACTGAATGTATAGGACATATTTCATTTGAAAGAATTTCAATAGAAAGTGTCTTAAAAGATATTTTTATACCGGCGACTTTAATTACAGTTACGCCTGAATGTTCAACAGATACTAATGATACTTATGATCCGCAAAAAAATAAAGAAGATTATTTGATAACGGAAAAATGTCTGAGAGAAAAAATTAAATTTGCTGATGCTGATTTTTGTAAAGGATTAATTATCAGAACGCTTCCAAACAGTGAGGAAAAAAAGATCAGAAAATACTTGAATAATCTGCCGCCATTTTTTTCTATTGAAGCAATGAAATATATATCAAAATTAAAAGTGAAACATTTGATACTCGATCTGCCTTCAGTTGACAGGACTTTTGATGAGGGAAAATTGTCGGCACATCATATTTATTGGGACGTAAAACAGGGAAGTCATGAAGTTAATGTAAAGGATCACTCAGTGAAAACTATTACTGAAATGGCTTTTATGGGTGATAAAATAAAAGACGGAAGATATTTACTAAATATACAAATACCAGGATTTAAAGCAGATGCAGCACCAAGCAGATTGTATTTATTAAAAATAGAAAATCAATAAAATGGGATTAGTTAATTCATTAAAATTCAGTAACACATCAGGTGCAATAATAACAGATGAAGAATTTTTCATTGGAGGAAGGCGGAGAGTTCTTACAACCGATAATATGCAGTCATTAATTACAGAAGAGATGAGTAATGAACTTGGTCTTGAAGCTGTATTTGGAGGCACAGGTAATTTGTCAGTTGTCAATGAAGTAATTTCAAAAATCAAAACCTCTTTGAATGAAAGATATTCTGATTTTAAGAAATCAGGAAAAGAAAAAGAAATTTTCAGAACGGTAGAGGATATAGGGAGAATTTCATTAGAAGTATTTCAAAAGATCTCTCATGATAAAGTTAATAAAAAACTTTACGGCATAATGGGATTCAGTCTTGATGATTTTAACAGAGGATATTATGAGAAAAATGAAAAGAAAATTGAAATTAAAGACAGCAAAATAATTTCAAATGCACTAGATATTATTATGATGAAAAATGACAACATGAAAAACATAAGTGAAGTTGAAGCTATAATAATCGGAACAGACAGAGAGTATGGATTTAATGCTTTTGATTTTTACGGAGGTATGACACATTTATATATATCAACGAGCATGTATAATGCAGTTGGTGCAGGTTCGACCAGTACTTCTCTTGCATTTTCCGGACTGATCAATTCTCTGACGCTTGAACAGAGACGAAACGGCATTGACAGGGTTGCAGGAATGACTGAATTAATAAGGATAACGAATCATACAGCAATAAGAAATAGCGAGATTGGCGGTTATTATGATATCATATATATAGACGGTACAGGTAAAGATCATGCCGGCAGATTCAGAGAAGTGAACGGAGATAGGGCACAGTTGCTTAAAGAGATAGTCGGAGCTTTTGATAATGGTTTTATTCAAAAAGAAATTTGCTATAATTTAGTTGACAAGATAGTATTCAGTTCAGATGAATTTATTTTTTCAGAAGCGGAGAGATCATTTTTTGAAAATGTTAGTGATTTAGATAAACTAAATTTATTTTTAAGAGGATATAAAATTAATTAAATAATTGAGAATACATTATGACAGTAATAAACGCATTGAAATTTAATTCGCACTCAGGTGCAATGTGCTGTGATGAACAGACAACAATAGGATCTGATAGAATAATGATGTCTTCAGATAAAATACAAAATCTTATACCGGATGAAATTAGGGAGAATGTAAAAATCGAAGCAGTTTACGGAGGTACTGGGACTACTGCTATTGGTGACGAGATCAGACGGACTATCAGACAGAAATTACTTGAAGAATACAGGCGGCTCGGTAAAAAGAATAATGACATGGCAAAAAATTTTAAAAGCATAGATGAAATTGGTGATATTGGATTTAATGCTATGATGGATGTAAAGCATAAACATGTCAGTGATGTCATAAAAGGATATTTTAATTTTGATACAGATGATTTTAATACGGGTTATTATTCCGGAAAGGATAATGAAAAGATTGAGATAAGTCAGAAGGATTTGAAAGAAAAAGTTTTTGATTTAATAAACTGGAAGAATGCAGATGAGGTAGAATCAATTTTTCTTAATGCAGCGATAATTTGTGGATTTGACAGCAGTGAAGAATTTAAAATATTCAAACTTTCCTTGAAATCTGAAATGAGCATGGAGCCGGCAGGTACAATTTTTGAGACGGTGGGTTCAGGATCGGATTCGGCGCAGATAGTTTTTTCTGATTATGTCAGCAGTAAGACATTAGATGAGCGACGGCATAATATTGACAGAGTCGAAGGAATGATACAGCTTATAAGAGCGACAATTGCAGCTGCAAAATATAATATGGGAGTTGGCGGATATTTTAATATAATATTTTTTGATGCAAAGGAAAAAGAAAGAGAGAAAAGATTTTTTGAAATATTTGATGCAAAGGCAAAGCTGGCAACGGAAATTGTGCATGCATATTTTTCAGATCTTATCGATTATAAATATGTATATGAATTTATAGATGAACTTATATTCAAAAGAAAGAAGTCATTTGAAACAATAAATTCTGAATTTCTGAATGCTTCAAATGATAAAAATAAATTAAATAAATTTTTAAGAGGCTATAAATCCGGAGAAAATTTATAAAGTAATTCTACAGAAGAGTTAAAAAAAATTTTATAAATGATTGTATGAAATTTCAAAGTGACAAAGAATTTGCAATAGAGCTAGATAAAAATGATCCTCTCAGACATTTCAGGAATAAATTTTTTATACCAAAAGATACAAATGGGATCGATGCAATTTATCTTGCCGGAAATTCATTAGGATTGCAGCCAAAATCTTTACGAAATTATATTGAGCAGGAGCTGAAGGACTGGGAAACATATGCAGTCGAAGGACATACCAAAGCAAAAAATCCCTGGCTGCCGTATCATGAATTTCTGACCAGACAAACTGCAGAGATCACAGGTGCTTTGGAGTCAGAAGTTGTAAATATGAATTCACTGACAACTAATCTTCATTTACTTTTTATATCATTTTACAGACCTGAAAAAAACAAACACAAAATTCTTATTGAGTCAAATTCATTTCCGTCGGATCACTATGCAGTTCAGTCACAGATAAATTTTCACGGGTATAATGTTTCTGATTCACTTATTGAAATGAAGCCAAGGGAAGGTGAGGATAAAATAAGGACAGAGGATATTGAAGAGTTGATAGATAAAGAAGGAGATGAGATAGCTTTGATTTGGTTTGCAGGTGTGAATTATTATTCAGGTCAGGCATTTGAAATGGATAGAATTGTAAAAGCGGGACATGCAAAAAACTGTAAAGTTGGATTTGATCTGGCACATGCAACAGGAAATCTGGAACTAAAGCTTCATGAATGGGATGCTGACTTTGCCGTGTGGTGCAATTATAAATACATGAACGGCGGACCAGGTGCAATCGGCGGAGCATTTGTTCATGAAAGACATTTAAAGGATGATGAGCTTAAAAAATTTCTTGGCTGGTGGGGACATGATAAGCAGACAAGATTTCTGATGGATCATAAATACATTCCTATACCAACTGTCGAAAGCTGGCAGCTCAGCAATCCTCCAATACTTCAGCTTGCATCTTTGAAAGCTTCGATGGATATATTTGAAGAAGCGGGAATGAATGCACTTAGAAAAAAAAGTGAGATCATGACAGGTTATATGGAATATTTATTAAAAGAAAATGAAAAATCAGGCATACAAATAATTACGCCTTCGGAATTAAATGAGAGAGGTTGTCAGCTTTCGCTGCGAGTAAGGGAAAACGGGAAGGATATATTTAACAGACTTTCTGAAAAAGGTGTAATCTGTGACTGGCGGGAGCCTGATGTGATCAGAGTAGCACCGGTGCCTTTTTATAACAGTTATGTGGATGTGTGGAAGTTTGTGCGGATACTAAGCGGCGGGAGATGAAATGTAAATTTTGTTTTTGATAGTGTAGATAAAACCTGACTGGTTTTTTGAATAAAAATGAGTAAATTGAGAAGAGGAGGAAAACCAGTCAGGTTTTATTAAAATATGAAGATCGACAATAGATCAGATGTACTATTAAGAGGATACTACTATCATATATACAATAACTGCAATAATTCGGAAAGGATGTTTTTCGAAGAGAGAAACTATGCTTACTTTCTTAGTAAATTTAAAAAGCATATGAGTGATTTTGTTAAAGTATATTCTTACAGTTTACTTCCGGATCATTTTCATTTCTTATTGTATATTAAGGAGTTAGATATTAAGACTGAAGAAGGAAAAAGAAGAACTGTTTCGCAGGCTTTTTCTAATTTTTTTAATTCATATACTAAGTCAATTAATATTCAGGAAGAAAGATCGGGTAATTTATTTAACCGCCCGTTTAAAAGAACTTTGATAAATAATTTAGATTTCATGAAAGATCTTATTTGCTATATTCATAAAAATCCAATGCACCATAATTCAGGAATTGACTACAGGAAATACATGTGGAGTTCGTACCGCGATTTAGTGGAGCAGAGGATTGGACTTACTGAAATCGATGAATTGCTTACTATGTATTCAGGTTTAGATAATTTCAAAGAGTCACACATTGCAGCATCTGATAAATTAATCTATGAGTTTGAGATATAAAACAAAACCAGTCAGGTTTCTCAATCTTCAAAACCCAATTCAAATTAAATTCAAAACCTGACCGGTTTCAAAAACCAAAAAATAATAACTTATGAAAAACATAACCATCGTCGGTGCAGGTCTCGCAGGATCACTTCTCTCTGTCTACCTCGCTAAAAAAAATCTGAACGTAACAGTCTACGAAAGAAGACCCGATATGCGTCTCTCAGATACTGACGGCGGAAAGTCCATTAACCTCGCACTCTCCACCCGCGGAATTCATGCACTCAAAGAAGTCGGAATCTATGATGATATTAAAAAAATTTCAATTCCTATGTATGGTAGAATGATACATTCAGTCGATGGCGAACTAATGTTCCAAAGATACGGTAAAGACGATTCCGAATATATCAACGCAGTCTCTAGAGCTGAACTCAATAAAAAACTTCTCGATCTTGCAGATAAATATGAAAATGTAAAAATCTTTTTTAATGAAAAATGTACCGATGCTGATTTTAAGAATACAGAATTATCCTTTTTTAATGAAGTTACAAAAACTGAATCATCCATATCCTCAGATGCAGTCATAGCTACTGACGGCGCAACCTCTGCCGTGCGTTTGGAAATGCAGAAGATACCGAGATTTAATTTTTCACAGGAATATGAAAATTACGGATATAAGGAACTCATCATTCCTGCTGATAAAAACGGCGGATTCAGAATGGAGAAGAATGCTCTGCACATCTGGCCTAGAGGTTCCTTTATGCTGATAGCTCTGCCGAATCTTGACGGAAGTTATACCTGTACTCTTTTCATGGCTTATGATATTTCGCTGGGCGGTAATAACAGTTTTGAATATCTCGACTCTGATAAAAAACTGATTGAATTTTTTAAAACTCAATTCAAAGATGCGTTCGAAATGATTCCAGATCTAACCAACGAATTTTTTACAAATCCCACAGGCACACTGATGACTGTAAAATGTTATCCCTGGATCTCAGGTAAAAAAACTGTTTTGCTTGGTGATGCATGTCATGCAATTGTTCCTTTCTTCGGACAGGGCATGAATGCTGCTTTTGAAGACTGTGTATATATGAATGAATGTTTTGAAAAATACGGCGATGATACAAATAAAATTTTCAGTGAATTTCAGGAGCTCCGTAAAGAAAACTCTGATGCTATTGCAGATCTTGCAAGGGAGAATTTTATTGAAATGCGGGACCTTGTAGCTGATAAAACCTTTCAGCTTAAAAAGAAGATCGAATCAGAATTATTTAAAATCTATCCTGATACATTCATTCCGAAATATTCTATGGTGACTTTTTTGAGGATACCTTATTCTGTAGCTCTTAAAAGAGGGAAAATTCAGGAAGAAATACTTTCCATTCTCAGCAATGATATTCACGACATTAAAGATCTTAATTTGGAAAAAGCAGATGAACTTATCAAAGATAAACTTCAAAAGCTCGATCTGAAATATTAAGATCTTTTGAGATTAATCATTACCTACTTTTAAAAAAGATTATTTGTTCATCGGTTTATGTAATTTACCTTCTTGATCTCTAACCTTTTTCAATTCAAAGTCTTACCGACAATTTGACAGTTAGTTGAACACTCGTAACACCTCAATTTTTTCTTATAGGCACACAATAAAATATATACGGGTTTATAAAAACCGTTTTAACGGTTTGTAGCAGCGAAGTAGAATATAGAGCTTTGTATAAGGAAAAAATCATTTAGAGATAAAACTTTTTAAGAAATATTTAGAAAGCTTATGTTGGTTTTTTTGGAATATACAGTTGAAACCGTTTTAACGGTTTGTAGCAGCGCAGTGGATTATAGAGCTTAGTAAATGGAAAAAATTTTTTAGAAATAAAACTTTTTGAGAAATATTTAGAATGCACATGTCGGTTTTTTTGAAATGTATAGTTGAAACCGTTTTAACGGTTTATAGCATCGCAGTGGATTATAGAGTTTTGTCAAATGAAGAAATTTTTTAAAAATGTAAAATTAGTACTAGGTGGGTAATACTGTTGAAACCGTTTTAACGGTTTATAGCAGCGTAGCGGAACTTGAAATTTTGTAAATGAAAAAATCTATTAGAGATAAAACTTTTCAAGAAATGATAGGAAAGCAAATGTTGATATTTTTGAAAAAAAAGTTTGAACCGTTTTAACGGTTTGTAGCAGCGCAGTGGTTTATAGAGTTTTTCAAAAGAAGAGATTTTTTAGAAATGTATAATTAGCATTAGGTGTGTAATACAGTTGAAACCGTTTTAACGGTTTGTAACTGCGTAGCTGAACATGAAATTTTGTAAATGTCAAAATCTATTAGAAATAAAACTTATTTGAGAAATGCTTGGAAAGCATATGTCGGTTTTTTTGGATTAGATAGTTGAAACCGTTTTAACGGTTTGCAGTATTGAACTTTAAAAAATTTTATTTGAAATTATCATTTTTTAAATTCTATAAAAATTATTCTTGTCATAAGAATAAATTCCAACCCCAAATGATCCTATTAAATTTTTTCCCCAAAATTAATCTCTCCCCCTTTTTTCCCGCAGAGTAACGTACTCTTCGAACTCTTCGGATACTGTAGTAAATGAACTTTATTTCAAAAGACTCTGAATAATAAATTTAAATATATTAAAAAAGGTCATTTTATAAACAACTGTGCCTTAAAGGATTTTTGTTTTTTCACAAACAGTGAAAATTGCAATTTGATTAATTGATATACTCTTTCTATTTTTACTTGCGATTGTTTGATGATTTGATTTTATGAATAAGTATGGAATGTGAATTGAAAGGAGGTGATAATTATGAAAGCTGCAGAACTTATACAGGATACAGAATATTATTTTAATATTCTTATCCTGTATTTTTTTTTGTCAATGAAAAATCTTCAATCCAAAGATTTTTAAAATGTAATTACATTTGATGGGATTTACAAAATATTTATTGAATGATAGTTAAATTCTGCCACACCTCAACAAATTTTTTAAAACATTAAAATTATGAATATGAAAACGACACTATTTAAAGTACTAATTGCACTTATGTTTATCTTTTCAATACAAAGTAATTCCTTTTCCTATCTCATCACCATCCAGCATCCGGCAATGTGTCCGGATGATCCGTCATTTGTGATCTATCCTGATTTCACAATTGACCTGGAATTCAGCATCACATCACACCATGCGGGAGATATTGATACAATTTTTTATACAGTATATATTGAGCAGAACGGGATTCAGCTTGAACTTGCACAGGGAGTTGCTGTTTCGAGAGAGACTGTTTTGAGGACTGTTAACATACAGAATTTCTCGGGTTTATGCTTTAATGAACTTGCGATTATAAGAATTGATGCAATCCGATATAATGGTTTTGGTGCAATCTATAAACAGAAAGGATATTTCATTTCTTATAAAGAAGGAAAATCCTGTAATAATTCGGTAGTCTTAAATGGTACCTCACAGCTTTTAAATACCGGCTGGGCTACATTCTATAGAGGTACACCTTGCTCGGCAGTTTCAAGCAGTAACTATTACACTAATCAATATAAAGTTTCTTTCCTTTTAACAGGTGATTTTAATCTCAATGATTCCATACCCGTCATTCATGAGCAATTCACAAATGGGTATAATGGAGCATTACCAAATTATCAGGGAAGACATTCATATATTGAGTACATGAATGATCATGAAATTAAATTTATTACTTTCGTCTATAAAATTACGAATATAATCGGACAGGATCTGGGATTTATACCATGTAAAATTAATGAAGCTGCTGTTGTTTACAGATGGGTTAAAAGACCTGTCATTGCTAATCTGACTCAGTTTCCTGTGCCTCTAACTACACTAAACAATTCAGGGATTATTCAGTGTTATACTTTTTCCGGGAATGAACTTTCCTATGAATGGAAAGATACAAACGACGCTAACAATATGTTTACCCTTACTCCTCATGGAAGTTGTGCTGTAGTTAAGTGGTTTCTACCTGTAGATAATTTGAATAATTCTGCTGCTCCGCCATATGAAGTGCTGTGTAGAGCTTATAACGCTTTAGGTTATTCGGATTGGAAAAAGATCAGAGTATTTTATACAACACAAACTCCACAATGTCCGGTCATTGTTTACTCAGATACTCTTACAGGAGATATTACAGAAAATTCAGTTTTGCTTTCATCAAAATATTTCTCCGGTAAAATGATTCGTGATCACTATATGCTTATGAACCCGCTCCTGCCGGAAAAAGATATTATCGAATTTATTCTGAAAGAAAATGGAAATGATAAAACTGAAATTGATGAATTGAAATTGTATCAGGTTGTTACTGATAAAGAAAATGAAATTGCTGTTACTCAAAGCGGAGAATTTATATCTTATCCGACCAGTGAATCTAAATCTTTAGTTACACTAAACGGAACTGAAGATCTCTCTGATATTCTCAATTCAGATGACAGTAATTTTGCTGACCTGAAAAAAAATGATATGCTCTCAATTATTTCTGATAAAACAGGAAAAGAACTTTACCTTATTTTAATTCCAATCATTCCCATAAATAAAGACAAACCTGCCGGCAAGGTCATTCTGACTGATGGTGCAGAGTATGAATTTTTCAGCAGAGATAATGAAAATGTAATATGTATTAAAATTGATAATCTACCCGATAATGAACTGACCATAGAATTGGCACAGGATATCTCAATGGATCAGATACTTCTGACAGGAAACAGTAGAAGAGTAAAAGTTCACGAGCTGCCTGCAATAAAATCCCAGCACAATTTACTTGGAGATATAAGAGAATTCATTAAAAACGAAGACGGTAAAAATGTTTTAATAGACAGTCTGAATTATGTGGACTTTGCATTTCAAAATTTCATATTGGACAAAAGTAAAGTCAGGTATATTCTGAAAACTACCGGTATGATAGGTAATGTAAATTCTTCACCCGAAGGATTGAATTATTCGGATAAAAAATCTGATGAGAATAATAATTTAAGTTCAGAGCTGTTTAATAATCTGCCGAACCCATTTAATCCAACGACCACTATTCGATATAATATTTTGAATCAGGGTCATGTTAAATTAAAAGTATATGATATACTTGGAAATGAAGCTGCACTCCTTGTAAATGAAAACCAAAACCCCGGATCTTATTCAGTTAACTTTGACGGCAGTAATTTCCCGAGTGGAGTATATTTCTATAGACTTGAATCACCTGGCTTTATGGGCATAAAGAGAATGATCCTGTTAAAATAGTGACAAATGTCCAATTAGAAATTACTAAAGATAGAACCATTGAATTCAACAGCAAGATTCTTATGATATTTAAATTTGAACTTTCATAAATAAAATTGTCCCAAATCTCCGCTCGTTTAGCTATTAATCAAACTTATTTAGTAAAACGAGCGGTATTAAATCAAATATAACTGGTCAAATATATTGATGTCTATTTTCGAAATTGAATTTTAAACTGTAAGATTACTTGTTCTCTGGCAGTTATTCTAAAAAAATTGAAAATTGAAAATTGAAAATTTAAAATTAATCATTACCTTTAAATAAAAATCTAAATAACCTAAATTTGAAGAAACAATAATAATACTTAATGTTTCTGAAGTTTGTAGATAATAAAATAAAAAGAGAGACTGAGCAGTTTGCAGATGCTAAAAAAATCACAAAAGATCTGATCAGCAAAAGAGAAGTTTCCGATTTTACAAATAATTATTTACTTTTTTATTTAACAGACGATACCAAAGCCGAGGATATACCGGCAATGATAAATAAAGCAAATAAGCTCTATTTCAATTATGCTCTTCGTCCCAAGTGGACATTGATAAATTTCCTTTTCAATAATTTCGAATCCAGGTCACCTGCTGAAATTTTAAAAAAACTAAAGCTTTTCCCTTTTTATAAATATTATACTGACGCTGTTTCAGATTTTATCAATGACAACTCAATGATATTTATTACAAAAGGTGAGATCGAAAATATTATTGACAGGACAAATCAGGCGATTCATAACAAACTTATTGTCGAAATCACAGGTCAGAAGATAAAGAATGTATTCCTTCAGCTTTTTATACTTAATGATTTTTATGAAGAAAAATATAATCTCGAATCTGTCATTCCATTTTCATTTATAAAAATTTTTCTTTCAGATAAAAATTATTCCGACATACTGTCAAAATTTGATGTCCTTGGCAATAAACAGGATCACGAAAATATACAGCTCAAAGACATTATTAAAGTTTTAACAGGGAAATTTTCGGATAATGAAAATACGGATAATGATAATACTGAAGAAGGCAGACCGATTCCTGCAGCAGATTATAAAACCCAAACCGAAATATCAGGATCAGAAAATAGTAATGATACGACTAATAGTTTACTGAAAAAAACTCAAGACATAAAAGGTAAAGAAATTGAGTTAAATATATCCGGTACTTCTATTGTTGAAAATAAAAATAAGATTTCGGATAAAAATTCAGATGAAAATAATAATGATAAGGAATCAGATTTTAGTATCAAAAAAATTATCAAAGAACCGAATGAGTTTTCATTAAAAAATTCAGATGAAAAACGAAATGATAGTGATGAAGGTTTTGTAATTAAAGAAAAAATTGCATCCCCTAAACCGGTGCCGTCTGAGCATGATCTAGAATCAATGGAATCTAATAATGATACAAAAGAAAAACCAATTGGGATACCTTTAGACGAAACGAAACAGGTCAGTATTGATAAAAATAGGGATTCAGAAAAAGTAATTTTCAAACACAAGAATATTGACTTCAAAGAATTATTTAGTGAGAAAGAGCTCGATTCAATTCTAAACAGAGTTTACGACTCTAACCTTATGGCAAGACAAAGATCATTTGAAAAACTTAATAATTATAAAACTTGGTTTGAAGCTTTTAACCATTTAAAAGAAATTTTTAAAAATAACAAAGTGGATATTTACCACAAAGACGTGATAAGATATGTCGATGCATTGAATGAACACTTTCAGAATTCATAAAAATATCAATAGAATAAGGAGTAAATTTGTTTTTAGACAGTGCAAAGATATTTATAAAATCAGGAAATGGCGGTAATGGATGCGTAAGTTTCAGACGGGAAAAGTATGTACCGAAAGGCGGTCCAAACGGCGGCGACGGTGGTAAAGGAGGTGACATTATTTTCAAAGCTTCCTCTCAGCTCTCGACTTTAATCGACTTCAGATATCAGGCTCATCACAGAGCAAAGCGGGGAGACCACGGACAGGGAGGACTCAAGACAGGTAAGAATGGTGAAAGTGAAATTATTCTTGTTCCATGCGGCAGCATTATAAAGGATGCAGTGACCGGTGAAGTACTTGCGGAATTATTGGAAGACGATGAGGAAGTAATTTTACTCAAAGGCGGAAAAGGCGGAAAAGGAAATAATCATTTTAAAACCTCTACCAACCGCGCTCCGAGGATTGCTCAGGATGGTGAGAAAGGTGAGGAGAAAGATATTGTCATCGAACTTAAACTCATAGCTGATGTCGGATTAGTCGGATTTCCAAATGCAGGTAAGTCAACATTGATTTCTACTATCTCTGCAGCACGTCCAAAGATTGCAGATTATCCTTTCACTACACTAGTTCCGAATCTGGGAATTGTAAGATATAAAGAATATGATTCATTTGTTGTAGCTGACATTCCGGGCATTATAGAAGGAGCTTCTGACGGCAAAGGTCTTGGTATTCAATTTTTAAAACATATTGAAAGGACAGGAATACTGCTGATTCTTCTTGATTCCACTAAACTCGAAAAAGCAAAAACGAAAAAAGACCTTTTAGTTGACTACACCATTCTTATGAAAGAGCTTAAAAATTTTGAAGCTGATCTCACTGCCAAGCCGAGAATAATCTGTTTTACAAAAATTGATTCGATTACAGAAGAATTAAAAATGAAACTCGAAAAGTTAAAAACAAAGGAAACGAAAATTCTGATCTCTTCTTTTACCGGTGAAAATATTGATGAATTGAAGGATTTAATGTGGGATGAGATCGACAAGCTTAAAGAAGATGAGGAAGTAGAATCGAAATAAACAAATCGAAATAAATTTCAGAAAATAATTTTTAAATGAAAAAACCAACTATACTTATATCCAACGATGACGGAATTGAGTCAGAGGGAATCAGAGCTCTGTGGCGTGAGATAAGAAAATTCGCTGAAGTAATAGTCGTCGCTCCTCATTCACAGCAGAGTGCCGTCGGACATTCTATAACTGTCTCAAGTCCGATCAGAGCGAGAAAGGAAATTATTGATAAAAATTTTTACGGATATGCTGTGGAAGGTTCGCCGGCGGATTCTGTGAAACTTGCCGTTAGAAATCTTTTAAAAGGTAAAAAGATTGATCTGCTTTTATCGGGAATTAATCATGGTGCAAATACTGCTATCAATATTATTTATTCAGGTACAGTATCTGCAGCTACAGAAGGGACAATACTTGGAATACCATCGATTGCTTTGTCTCAGGCAAGTTTTACAAGTAATGATTTTTCCTTTGCTTCTAAATTTGCATCTCATATTTCTAAGATTGTTTTGAAAAAAGGACTTCCTCACGGCACGCTTTTGAATGTAAATATTCCGGCAGTTCCAAAAAGTGAAATTAAGGGTGTCCTCATAACAAGACAGGGAAAGTCATACTGGGATGACAAATATGAAGCGAGAACTGATCCGAATAAAAGGGAATACTTTTGGCTGACAGGAAAAATGGCTAGTCTTGATAAGACACTGGAATTTGATCAGAAAGCAATTGAAGAAAATTATATTTCAATTACACCGATACAATATGACCTAACTGATTATAAAATGCTTGATGAACTGAGAGACTGGAATTTGAAAATGTAAATTAATCTACTTGATATACTTTAATGAAAAAGGGGTTGATCATAAATCAACCCCTTTTTATATTTACTAAATAATCTTAATTATTATTCTGAAGCAATTTCTTTTTTAATCCAATCGGTAGTAACAGATTTTGGTCTTATCAGTGAAGAGCTCATTGCTCTTGCGATTATCATTTGTGATGAGAATCCAAGAATTCTTGATACACCAAAAAGTACAGTATAGAAATCATATTCTGTCATACCATAATGATACAACATAGACCCACTTGCCGCATCTACATTTGGCCATGGATCTTTAGCTTTCCCTTGTTCCTTCAGAAGGTCCGGGACTATATCAAATATCTGTGCAACGATCTTGAAAACTTCGTCATCGGGTAAGTGATTCTTACCAAAATCAAGAAATGCTGTGAATCTTGGATCAGTAATCCTTAGAACTGCATGACCGTAACCTATCACCAGTCCTCCTCTGTCGAGCAGATCCTGACAATATTTTCTGACTTCATCATCAGTAGGTGAGTGACCGATATCTTCTTTCATTTTCAAAATGAATTTCAGACAGTTCTGATTTGCAAGTCCGTGCAGCGGTCCGGCAAGTCCGTTCAGTGCTCCGGTAATGGAATAATAAGCATCAGATAAAGCTGATGAAATTACCAGACAAGTGAATGCGCTGACGTTTCCGCCTTCGTGGTCACTGTGCAATACGAGATAAAGTCTGAGTAACTTAGCAAATGTACCTTCTTTGTCATCTACTCCCAGCATCTTTGCGAAATTTTCTGCCCAGTCTAAATTTTTATCCGGCGGTATCATATCGCCTTTTTTAAATCTCTTTCTGTAAATAAAAGCTGCGATCTGAGGAACTCTTGCAATTATATTGAGACAATCTTCATACATCGGTTCCCAAAGTAAATCTTTACCCATTCCATTATTATAAGCTGTTCTGAATTCAGATTCCTTTTCCATTACATTAATTGCTGTACTGAACATAGCCATTGG
The DNA here is from genome assembly GCA_049293015.1 of Ignavibacteria bacterium. Taxonomy (GTDB): domain Bacteria; phylum Bacteroidota; class Ignavibacteria; order Tepidaquicellales; family Tepidaquicellaceae; genus UBA2330. The sequence goes on along the minus strand of JBATSB010000171.1, from coordinate 6,462 downwards.
ATGAGAATCCTCAGGCATAGCATTCAGAACATCCCATACATATGACGGAACATCACCTCTTTGATGAAGATCATCCTGAAGGTCTTTTAATTCAGTTTCATTTGGAAGCTTACCGATTACAAGGAGATAAAATATTTCTTCGGGTGTTCTATCGGTTAATTCCAGGATAGGAATTCCGCGTATTACAAGTCCTGTCTGCAGACCAACTTCAGATGTGTCGCAGATTAGACCTTTTATTCCTCTCATACCGCCGTAAAGCTGTTCAATTGCAACCTGACCTATTACTTTTGAGCCATGATTTTTTGCAATTGATTTTGCCTCTTCTCTTAATGCGGGTAACTGAGAAGCTAATCTTTCTTTCATTAATTTTGACATGTGTGATATAATTTAATATTCGAATAACAATATAATTTTTTTGATTTTAAGTATAAAGACAGGAATAGAGTATCTTCAAGGTTTTTTAAATTTTTTATAAGAATACTTATTTTTCCTGTTAAAAATTTAGTCGTTCAGAGATAAAATTAAAGAACTCATCTAAATCTACAGATATTTGGAGATTTTGCTTTTTAATTTTAAACATTACTTCATTTCAATTTTTAATAATTACCAAAGTCATTTTATTTCAAATTGAATTAGTTTTTATTAAATGGTAATTTAACCCATACTTTTAATAAAATCATCGAAATTATGTCTGAAATTATTTATCACGGTCATTCCTTTGTGGAAATTAAAACCAATGATCTTACCATATATATTGATCCTTTCATTACAGGAAATCCTTTAAGTGATATAAATGCTGAAGCTGCAAAATGTGACTATATTATTCTGACCCATGGTCATAGTGATCATGTGGGAGATACAATTGAAATTGCCAGAAGTAAAAACGTAACGGTAATTGCTGTTGTCGAACTGACAGACTATTTGGAAAATAATGGAATCAGTGTGCACGGGATGAATATAGGCGGCGCTTATAAATTTCCATTTGGAAAAGTTAAACTGACCATTGCTCATCATTCTTCTTCAATTATGAATGGTCCGTATGCCGGAAATCCTGCAGGTCTGATTCTGGATATTGAAGATAAAACCATTTATCATGCAGGTGATACAGCTTTATTTTATGATATGAAGCTTATTGGTGAAATGAATAAAATTGATTATGCATTTCTTCCAATTGGAGATAATTTTACTATGGGAATTGACGATGCCGTAAAAGCTGCGGGTTTTTTAAATGCTAAAAATATAATACCAATTCATTATAATACCTTTGATGTCATAAAGGCAAATGAAAATGAATTTAAAAGAAAAATAGAATCTATAGGCAAAGTCTGTACTATAATGAAATCAGGAGATTCTTTAAGCTTTTAATATTTACTGTAATTATCACGTAGTAAACTGAATGAAAACAATAAATTATATTTGACTAAAATAGTATCAATATCTAACCAGAAAGGCGGTGTCGGTAAAACTACTACTGCTATAAATCTGTCATCTGCAATAGCAGCTTACGGTAAAAAAGTACTGATGATAGATACTGACCCTCAGGCAAATGCAACCTCCGGGCTTGGACTTGATAATTCCATTGAAGGAAATTCCACTTATGAAATTTTTATTTCTGATAAAAAAGTAAAAGATTGTATTAAAGATACTCAGGTCCATAATCTGAAAATAATTTCTGCCAATATAAATCTGGTAGCAGCAGAGCTTGAACTTGTTGACCTTCCTCACAGAGAAAGTATTCTAAAAAATAAATTGAAGCAATTTCTTGCTGAAAATAATGAAGCTTTTGATTTTGTAATAATTGATTGCCCGCCATCGTTAGGCTTAATAACTGTAAATGCATTGACAGCAGCGGATTCTCTTCTTATTCCCGTACAGTGTGAATATTATGCTCTCGAGGGTTTGTCTCAGCTTCTCAATACAATTAAAAATGTAAAAAATATTTTCAATCCGGATTTAAATATTGAAGGCTATCTTCTTACTATGTTTGATTCACGGCTTAAGCTTTCTAATCAGATAGAATCTGAACTAAGAAAATTTTTTGGTGAAAAAGTTTTCACTACAAAAATATTCAGAAACGTAAAGATCGGAGAAGCACCAAGTTACGGAAAGCCAATAATTGTTTATGATCCTAATTCCACTGGGGCATTGAATTATATGGATCTCGGCAAAGAATTTCTCTTAAGAAACGGTTTTGAAATAGAGACTGAGATCAATTCTGATAGTTCAAATAATTCTGAAATAAATGAATTTAAAGTAAATGAAACATAAATTTTTTAAATATGGAAAATAAACCATCGGCATTAGGAAAGGGCTTGTCAGCAATTTTTGATGAAAAGAAAATTGATATTTCCTTTGCGGAAGAAATTGCAAAAAAGAATTCGACTGTATTAAACGTATCTGAGATCCGGGTAAATCCATCTCAGCCTCGTGAGGATTTTGATGAGGAAAAACTTAATGAGTTATCGGATTCTATTAGACAGAATGGACTCATTCAACCTGTAACAGTTAAGAAAACTGAAAATGGTTACATACTTATTTCAGGTGAAAGAAGACTCAGAGCTATAAAATTACTTGGGCTGGAGAAGATTCCTGTTTATTTTATGGATAGCTCAGATAAATCAAATGAAGATATGCTTGAGCTTGCTCTGATTGAAAATTTACAAAGAGAAGATCTGAATCCTATGGAATTATCTGATTCATATTTTAAACTGATCGAATTACATAATCTTACTCAGGAAAAGATTGCAGATAAAGTTTCTAAAAACAGAAGTACTGTTGCCAATTATCTCAGACTGCAGAGACTCCCAATTGAAATTAAACTTTCACTGAGAAAAAACGAGATCACGGAAGCTCATGCAAGACTTTTACTCAGAGTAGATAATGAAGATGATCAGATCACTCTCTGGAAAAGAATTGTAAATGAAAATATTACTGTAAAGAATCTACAGGAAATTACAAAACAGGATGTAAAAAAACCTAAAGCTAAGAAACCCAAACTCGGTGAAATTTATGACCCTTATTTTCAAAGTGTAGAAGATAAACTCAGGAAATTTTTAGGGACAAAGGTATCTGTAAAAAGAAAATCAAAATATTCGGGTGAAATTATTATTGAATATTTTTCAAATGATGATCTTGAAAGGATCATCGAAAAGTGTTCGGACTAATATTATTAAATAAGAATTTAAATAAACCAATTTTATGAAAAGAATTTTAATCTCTGATAAAGCAGCTCCTCCTGTTGGACCTTATTCACAGGCAGTCGGCATTGGTGACTTGATCTATACTTCAGGTCAGATCCCATTTGATGTAGATGGAAAATTAGTGTCAGAAAATATTGAAGAACAGACTGAAAAAGTATTAGAAAATCTGAAGTCAATTTTAGAAGATAACGGGTCTTCTCTTGACAATGCTGTAAAGACAATGGTATTTTTAAATGATATGAATAATTTTGCTAGGATGAATGAAGTATATTCGAAATACTTTGTGAATTCCCCGCCGGCAAGAAGTACTGTTGAAGTTTCAAGACTTCCTAAAGATGTTTTAGTGGAAATAGAAGTAATTGCATATAAAAACAAATAAATTTTAAAAGTGAATCCATTACATGACAGATCATGTCCGGGGAAATTAAAGTTTACAGTCGGCATTGTAATAAAATCCGATGTAAGAACTGTCTGGAATAATGTATGCAAAGCTGAACAGGTCAGGAAATATTTTACTTCTGATGCAAGAAGAGATCTTGACAGCAGCGGAGATGTCCTTTGGATATGGGGAAATGAAGCTGCTTTGATAAAAGTTATTGAAATACTCCCCGAGGATAAACTTGTGTTTGAATGGAACGGTTCAAATGTAGATTACAGGATCCGTACGGAATTTATTTTTGAAAAAGAAAATGATAAAGTAACTTTGAAAATAAAAGAAAAGGGTTGGGAAGAAAATGCTAAGGGGATGAAGAGTGCTTTTTTAAACTGTAGCGGATGGACAGAATTTCTCAGTGCATTAAAGGTTTTTACCGAATATCAAATTTCTTATCTGAAATAAAAAAGTCCGCATTCAGCGGACTTTAATAAAACTTATTTTTTTCCGAAATCTATTTTTCGAGTTTGTTTATATACTTTGCAATCTTTGACTTTTGATTTGCAGCTTTATTCTTATGTATTACTCCTTTTACTGCTGCTCTGTCCAGGACCTGTGAAGTCTTTTTGAATTCTGCTGCTGCTTCGGTTTTCTCTTCTTTTGACATGACTCTTTTCACTGAACCTTTTATTAAAGTTTTATACTTTTTGTTTCTTTCGGTTTTTTTGACAGTTTGTCTTGCTCTTTTTTGTGCTGATTTATGTCTTAATGGCATTTATAAATTTTAAATTTTATCAAAATACTTATTTCAAAACGTAAAATCAAAGCATAAGATAAGTACTGTGTAAGAATTCTATATCATTAATTATTTTTTTAAAAAATCAGTCATTTTTGTAATAATTAATGCTCCTGTATAATGCAAAAAACAAAGGATCAAGATAAATTACATACAATGCCAGTCTTACATTATAAAATGAAACAAATATCGAAATCACAAAAATTAATACAGGTATATAAGAAATGTATTTAGTTTTAGTATAATCTTCTTCACTTATGCTTTCTGTAAAAATATTTTTTTTGGAAAAGACATAATTTAGATGTATGATCATAATTATACTAATTAGAATTAGATTTATTGCATAAAGAAGAAACGTAAATTCTGATCTGGGATATTTCATCAATACTCCAACTGTGAATGGTATAAATCCTGTCAGCATTAAGAATATGATATTTAAAACTATAATGCTTCGGTCAACAGTTGTGATAAATTTAAATTGTATCTGATGTCTGAGCCAAAACACTCCAAGCACAAGAAAACTCAAAATATAAGCTTCAATTGCCGGAAGTAAATTAAAAAACATATCAGGAAGTTCGATATGAATCAGACCTTTTGGGATATTTTCCGGGGTTTTAAGATCAAGAATGATGATTGTCATTACTATTGCAAAAATGCCGTCACAAAGTGCTTCTACACGGTGTTTTGGAAGAAGACTTTCATCATTTAAATCCAGATTATTTTTTCTAAAAAGTGCCACTTAGGAAAATATATTGTATTTAAATAAAAACCTCAAATGATTAAATTAAGTATTGTAAACATATAAATAGTATGGGAAATAAAATAACTTTAAATACTTTAAATTCTAATTCAAATATTAATTCTAATATTAAAAAAAATATTCTTAATGTTCCTGATGATCCTATAATTCCATTTATAGATGGTGATGGTATTGGACCTGAGATTTGGAAAACTGCCAGACATGTTTTTGACAGTGCGGTAGAAAAAGCATATAATGGAAAAAAGAAAGTCGAGTGGATGGAAGTTCTGGCAGGGGAAAAATCATTTGAAAAAACAAAAAGCTGGCTTCCGGATGAAACTCTTGACGCTTTTCGGGAATATCTGGTTGGAATAAAAGGTCCATTGACAACTCCAATTGGAAAAGGAATCCGATCCATTAATGTAGCTTTACGTCAGAAACTCGATCTATATGTTTGCCTAAGACCAGTTAAATACTATGGTGGAATTGAAACTCCTGTTCGCCGACCTGAAAAAGTTGACATGGTAATTTTCAGAGAAAATACAGAAGATATTTATGCTGGGATCGAATTTAAAGCAGGAACAGAGGATAACATAAAATTTTTGAAATTCCTTGAAGAAAATTTTCCTGACAGATTTGAAAAGATCAGATTTGGTACATTAGAAAAAACCAATGAATTTCATACTTCCGGAAATATTCCTCATGCAGAAGAAACAGAAGTCGGAATCGGTATAAAGGTAATTTCCAAAACCGGTTCTCACAGACTTATGAAAGCTGCAATGAATTATGCGATTGAGAATAAAAGAAAATCGATCACAATTGTACATAAAGGTAATATTATGAAGTTCACATCAGGTGCTTTCAGGGACTGGTGTTATGAATTGACAGAAGAACAGTATCCTGAATATGTATATACAATGATGCAATGGGAGAAAACATTTTTATCCGAAGGAAGGGAAGCTGCGGATAAAGAATTAAATGAGGCAATAAATATTGGAAAAATAATTATAAAAGACTCAATAGCAGATAATGCTCTTCAGAAAGTTCTTACCGATCCACAGGACTTTGATGTAATAGCTTCTGCTAATCTTGACGGAGATTATCTGTCAGATGCTATAGCAGCCGAAGTAGGCGGCATCGGCATTGCACCGGGTGCAAATATTAATTTCGTTACAGGTCATGCTATCTTCGAAGCTACACATGGTACAGCCCCTTCTTTCGCCGGATTGGACAAAGTAAATCCTTCATCTCTTATATTATCAGGTATGATGATGTTTAAATATCTCGGATGGAATGAAGTCTCCGACTATATAGAAAAAGTAGTCCGTGGTGCAATTGAAAGTAAATCTGTCAC
>JBATSB010000170.1:0-1854 GCA_049293015.1 Ignavibacteria bacterium | reverse complement strand
GTCCTGGGATATTTGCAAATAAGTCATTGCGGCTTGTATAACTGGAAAAACCAGCTTCATTATACGTCTCAATTTTGAATTCAAATTTTGAGGGGCGATTAAGATTTACCATATTTATTCAAATATTTAAACAATCATTTTTTAAATTTCAATAAACTCTCCTTGCTTTGGTGCCACTCCTTTATTAAGAACTGACGCAATTTGAGCATTTACTTCCTTTTTTCTATGGTCTCTGATAAACGTTTGGTTAAAATCTCCTTTTAAATATCGATGTAATAGCAACATTTGAAATTCCGGGTTGGTATCGAAAAACTCAAAAAAAGCTTGAGCTCGAGTTCCTTGTCTTGCATATTCCTTGCCATCAGGTCCTTTAATTTTATAACTAATTAACTGAGGCGAGTATAAAGCATCCTGTAATTCCTTCTGATCGTTATCAGTAATTTCAATACCCATTAATTTCTTATTATTTAATAACGTACTGATTTCTTGAGTTAATCTTGTATTACTTTCTTTTTCAGCATCTTCGATAGCTTTTTTATCATTAGCTACTTTTTCAGTAACAGCTTGTACACTTGAAGTATAAAAGTCATTAAACTGAGCTTGAGCTTTTTTAGCCAATACTAAATCTCCACTATTATCTTTTGCCGTATTATACAGAATTTCTGCTTCTTCTGGAGATAATTGTTGAATATTTGTGTACATAGCTAAAATCACTGCTTTTCGATTTTCTTGTGCTATCGCTTCTGTTATCTGCTCATTTACTTCAATTGGAATTGTAGAAATAACCTTTAAAGGGTTTAATTGTACAATAGGATCTGGCTGGCCCGCTTTTAATAAGTTAATCTCATTTACATACTCTTGATATTCATTAAGAGCGTCTTCATGGGCTTTATTATAAGCAGACTTCCAACTATCCTCTATCTTTTCCAATACGGTTTCAATTGGAGCATTAGGATCAATTTCCAAACTTTCAAAGGGCGTTAAACTTTTTAAAGCCAGACCAAAAGCAGCTGCCGGTGTTCCTTCAAAATTTCCAGAATCCGGAGGATCCTGTAAATTTGGTAAAGGGACTGGTGGTTCCTCTAAAATTGGAGGAGCACCCGGAGGTGATACTGGAGGTACTGGCGGTTCAACTTGTAATGTAGGAGGCGTTCCTCCTGCATCTTGTGGATCCGGAACAAAATCAAATTCCATATCCACTTCAAAATTTCCGTTGGTTTCAGACATAAAACTATTATTATAAAGTTATCAAAATAAAGACTATCCTTTTTTATTATAAACCCTGTGTTTATCATATCTAAGCAAAATATCCACTTCCTTCCATCTAGTTATAATTTCCTTATTTCTTTTTAGGCTGTTTCGCTTTAATATCTAATTCTTTGTTCTTTAACTTATGCTCTACTTCCCGATACCATTTTTCCAAATTAACATCGGTTTGATGCATGCGCTCTTCTGCTGCTGTCTTTAATTGCTGAACTTCTAATAAATCATTTTGGTTATCCTGATCTACATCATACCCTTTTTGCATTAACGTACTTCTAATGTCTTCTTTTCGAATTTCACGCGAAGTAACTTCTTTTTGAATTTCCATATTTTGAGCATGCTGTATAGCTAATTGCTCTTTCATAGCCTGGTCTTTAGCTGCTTGCATTTGACGTTCAAACTCTTGAGCTTGTTGCTCTTTTTCCGCTTTTCGCTTTTCTGCACGTCGCGCTAATTCTTTTAAGAATTGATACTCCGGATTCCAAATAACCTCAATAATCTCGGTAAAATCTAGAAAACCTCCACCGGCAAATTGCAAAACATATTGTTGAAGTTGTTGTAACCTAGCATCTAAATCGGGGTCGATAACCG
>JBATSB010000169.1:0-4666 GCA_049293015.1 Ignavibacteria bacterium | reverse complement strand
ATATAAAAGACGAAGTATTAAAAAGCGACATTGCATTTTACAATGTGAATAACGCAGGAAACTTTAAACTGACAGGCACTTTACCTGTTTTAAATTCAGCAAAGGAAGAATATAAAGATACTGTAGTCTATAATAAAAAACGTTCAGAATCTGCTCTCAACTTTTCCGCTAAAGCTGATAATTTTCAGCTCAAGATATTCCAGCAGCTTCTTCCATATACTAAAGATCTGGAAGGAATCCTCAATGGTGAGATAAAGCTTTTAGGAAAGACATCAAAACCCGAGCTTTCAGGAGATATGAATTTAGATAAAGGTAAATTTTATGTGACACTTACAAAGATGCGGTATGATTTCGATGCGGGAATATCTACCAGTGATAATAAGATCCTGATAAATAAATCGAAAATATTTGTTCAGGAAGACCCGACAAAGTTTATAGCAATTACAGGTTATGTCGATCTTACAGATCTGAAAATGAATGACATTGATCTGAAAATGTCAGGGGATGTAAAAGCATTTGATAAAGATAACGGACCTACCGAGCTTGGAATTTCAGGAGACCTGTGGGTTGGCAGCGGAAGTCCGTCATTAAAAATAAAAGGAAATTCCGATAGAATAGACCTTTCAGGAAATTTAATCTTAGTAAAAGGAAATATTGTGTTCAATCCTTTTGTGCAGGAAGCATATAATATTTATTCTGATGATTTTGAATATGGAGTCATAATTGATTCGTTAAATTATAATAACGAATATGTAAGAAAAGTTTTAAAGAATTCCACTGACAGTGTAGTAATTATTAAAGGACTTAATCTGAACCCTTTTGAAAAAATACTTTATACTGATAATAATAAAAATATTAAATATCAGCAAAAAGAGAAATCAGGTAAATTTTATTATGACCTTTTGGTAACAACTTCAGGCAATGTTTTCTTAAAGTTTATAGTAAATGAAAAATCTCAGCAGGAATTTTTTGGTGAAATCAAAACAAGACTTCAGGTTGACAACAAAGAAAATTATCAAATGTCCGGCAGAGGTGATGTCACATTAGGTAATAACTGCTATTATAAATTTTTCAGAAAATTTGATGCATCAGGTAAAGTTATATTTAACGGACCTATCACAAATCCAATGCTCGACATTGATGCTAAATACAAAGGTTACACATCTGTTGATGTCGGAGGTTCCGGACAGCAATACATAAATGAAGTAGTAATAGATATGAATGTAACAGGAGAAGCAATGAATCCTGTTTTGACAATGAACTTAGAAAGAAACGGAAACAGAGAATCAGGGAGTAATGCAACAAGTGATGCTATTTCCTTTTTGCTCTTCGGAAAATTTAAGGATCAATTGACATTCAGTGAAAGTTCAAGCTTTGGAGCTTCACTCGGTGCTTCTGTTTTATCTAATTATGTGACTTCTTCACTTGAGACTGTGCTTCCATTTCTAATAAATACCGATGTAAACTATATTGACTCAAAGACAGGTTCGATTGCTGAAAATACTGATATCAGATTTACTGCTGCCATAGGCGGAGCAGTAATAAGATTCGGAGGTCAGATATTTAAAGGTATTGCAAATACAGATATAATAATAGATTATCCCGTCAGTAAAATGTTAAATCTGAAAAGCTTATCAGATGATCTAGTCTTAAGAGTAGAAAGAGTCTATGATCCGTTTTCTTCAGCTTCCACAGATGCATCAGTTGTATCAGGTACAAGAGCAGGTGCATTGATTTATTACAGAATTAAATTTTAAAAATATTAACACTCAGGAAAAAATACTCGAGCTTTTAAATAAAAACAAAGGCACTTCTTTTAAAGTAAATTCTATTTTAAAAAAACTAAATCTTAAACCCAACCAGAGAGAATCTCTTAAAAAAAATCTGCATAAACTTTTAAATGAAGGATTAATCAGTAGAGATAAAAAATATTACGGTGCCGGGTCTGGAAATAATATCGAAATGAAGTCTGTTAAAAGTTCAGAAAAGAAAAATCGAAGCAGTAAAAATCTTAGATTTAAAACTGACAGCAGTAACAAAGGCAGATTAAAGGTCAGCGGCTACAAATTCGAAAAATCGGCAGATGTAAAAAAAGAAAATATTACCGGTGAAATTGATTTTGGAAAAGACGGGAGACCTGTTATAAAAGTTAAGACTGAAAGTAATGAGATTGAAATTTATAATATAAAAAGTTCAAGGACCTATGCTCATAAGATCGGTGATATTGTAAAATTTAATTCTCTTAAATCTGATGAAGGAAATGATGCAGAGATAATTGAAATTGTTACTCATATTAAAAAATTTGTTACAGGGAAATTTGAAGATCACAAAAGCTATGGGTTGATATTTCCCGATTCGAGAGAGATAAAAAAAGAGATAATTGTTTCTTACAGGGATTTCAATGAGGCAGTTCATAATGACAAAGTGTATGCTGAGATTTTAAATCCGGGAGATCACGGTGATGAGTTTACCGATCTGAGAGCTAAAGTTCTTGAGGTACTCGGCAAGTCCGGAGTAAGAGGAGCGGAAGAAGTTTCTATCATGAGGAAATTCGGATTAGTAAAAGAATTTCCAAATGAAGTAATGAAAGAAGCAGAAGTTCTGAAAATAGAATTTGATCCTAAAGACAGACTTGATCTCAGAGATAAAGTCATATTCACTATCGATCCTGAAGATGCAAAAGATTTTGATGATGCAGTCTCAGTGGAAAAGATCAAAGGCGGAGGATTTATACTTGGTGTTCATATTGCTGATGTATCGCATTTTGTACAGGAAGATTCAGAGCTTGACAGAGAAGCTTTGCGAAGAGCTACCAGTGCTTACTTGGTAAAGAATGTTATTCCAATGTTACCCGAGAAAATTTCTAATGAACTTTGTTCTCTGAAACCAAATGAAGACCGGCTTACTTTTTCAATACTTATCACACTTGGCAAATCTCTTAAAGTAAAAAGTTTTGACATTCGAAAAACTGTTATCAATAGTAAAAGAAGATTTACTTATGAAGAAGCACAGAATATAATTGAGACAGGCAAAGGAGATTTTTATAAAGAGCTGAAGGTGATGGATAAGCTGAGTAAATCTATCACGCTGAAAAGACTGAGAGAAGAGAGTCTGGATTTTGATTCAAATGAAGTGAAATTTAAATTCGATAAAAGCGGAAGTGTAGCTGAGATTGTAGTAAAGGAAAGACTTAACTCTATGCGTCTAATAGAGGAATTCATGCTGCTGGCAAATAAATGTGCTACTGAATTTGTCGGTAATATTTCCAAGGAGCAAAAAATTAGTTATCCTTTCATATACAGAGTACATGACAATCCTAATCCTGACAAGATGAAAGAGCTTTCGGAATTTGTGAAACAGTTTGGATACAATATAAATGTCGAAGACAAAGATTCTCTAAGACAGCTATTGAATGACATTGAAGGCAAGCCCGAAGAATTTATCATCAATGATCTATTTATCAGATCTATGGCGAAGGCAATTTATCAGACAAAAAATATCGGACATTACGGTCTTGGATTTAAAGACTATTCACACTTCACCTCCCCTATCAGAAGATATCCTGACTTAGTTGTTCACAGATGTCTGTTTGATTATCTCAATGGCGGAAAGAAATTGCGCGAAAGAATTTTACATTATGAGAAAGTCCTTCCTGAAATCTGCAAGCAAAGTTCTATCATGGAGCAGAATGCAGAAAAAGCTGAACGTGAATCCATAAAACTGATGCAGACAGATTACATTTCAAAACATCTTGGCACAGAGTATGACGGCATAATATCAGGCATGATGCAGTACGGAATTTTTGTAGAGATCATGGATATTCTCGTGGAAGGCATGATCAGATTCAGAGATATTGAAGATGATTATTATGTGTATGATGAAAAAAGACATATGGCTTATGGAAGAAGAAAGAAAAAGACTCTCAAAGCCGGACAGAAGGTTAGAATAAAAGTCATCCGTGTAAATAAAGAAAGTAAGAAGATTGATTTTGCATTGGTGAGTTAAATATCTACATAATCAAAATATACTTTGGCATTTCTTAATGATCCATCGGTCTGATAAAATTATTTTGTCCCCTTAACACAAAGTAATAAAACTCCAAAATCACATTAGGTCGCATGCACATAAAACTCCCGCAAAGAAAATTTAATTCTTCACGGGAGATCATTAATACTATATATTTTAAATTTAATATTTAAAATTTTTTATTTGATAAGTACTATACGTTTCGTCACCGAAAATTCCTTCCCACCTGATATTGTCTCAGATGTCAATTTATAAAAATAAACTCCACTCGACAATCCCGCTCCATTGAATTCCATAGAATAAATACCAGCCGTCTTGAATTCATTATTCAAAAGTCTTCTGACTTCTCTTCCAAGAATATCATAAATTATTAAATTTACTTTTCCTTCTTTAGGAAGACTGAAGTTTATTGAGTAGATTGTTGTTGATGAGTTTAGTATTTCAGAGAATCACATGTCCGCATATCGTGCTATTGATCTTAGGTTGTTGGTGGCCAAAAAGTTTGCAGTAGTGTTTGATTCAAATTCACTTTTAATATTCGCAAACTTTTTGGAACACGAACGACGGCTCAAAAAATAAACTTAACGAAATTAAAATTTTTGTTTTCATTGTATTGTAATTTAAATTTCTAAATATTTTT
>JBATSB010000168.1:0-2980 GCA_049293015.1 Ignavibacteria bacterium | reverse complement strand
AGGATCTTAACAGTATTATCAGACTGAACCATAATATTTGAAGGCTTTAGATCTCTGTGTACTATACCATTGTTATGCGCATAACTTATCCCATTCAAAATTTGTCTGAATAAATTCAGGATCAGTTCTATAGAGTTTAATTCATTATTTGAAATTAAATCAGCCAGGGTTTCTCCTTCAATAAATTCTGTTATAATGAAATACTGTCCATCACTTTCTATAAAATCATAAATATTTATAATTGCAGGATGTGACAATTTGGCAAGTATATTTGCCTCATTAATAAATCTTTCTTTAAACTGGGGATTTGAAGTAAGATTCTGATGAAGTACTTTTACGGCTACAGATCTAGTTAGTTTGAGATGGCTGGCTTTGTAAATAGTTCCCATTCCACCTTCTTCTATGAATTCAGTGATCTTATAGTTATTTATTATTTTACCAATCATCTAAATACTAATTTTTGTTCAAATAATATGTGAAGTCATCTGTTTCTGAAATTATTTTAAGCTCTCCGTTGATCTCTTTAAAAACAAGTCTGCTTTTTACTTTACCATCCATTTTTTTACTGCCCGAATAATTTTCTACTTTAAATATTTTATCAAATGTAAAATTAAATTCATCATCTGATAATTTCTTTGCACCATATTGTTCTGTTTTAATATTAATGACATCCCATTTTTTATAAAAATTTTTTTTATCCTTAATTACTTCCGCTACATTTACCTTCCCAGCGGTGTAATAATTTACTTTGTCTGAATAATAAATACCTAAGTTTAAATCCTTTTTGTTAATACTATTTATCCATTTATCAATTAATTCATGTGCTTTTTTTGATTCCTCTCTTGATATTATTTCAGTATTTCTATATTTTTTTAATACTTTATTTTTTTCATCATAAGAATTTGATTTAGGTTCATTTGATATCTCATTTTGAATTTTATGAGTAGTAGTAATCTGATCGTTTTCCTTACTAATAAAATAAAATGCTGTAAAAATTACAACTATTATTATCAGTGAAGTTATTCCTATCTTCAAACCTTTCTTTGACTTATTCTCATTTGAATTCTGAAAATCATTTTCCTTATGAATCAGTACCGTTTTATCTCTAGCTGACTCATTAAAATCTCCAATAAGGAGAGTTTGCTGTGTAAAATTAGATTTTACTTTATTATCAAAACCTACATAATCATTTATGATCATCGCTTTAAATTCTTCGCAGTCCCTGAATCTGTCATCAGGGTTCTTTTGAGTTGCAGTATAAATTGCCTCTGCAATATTTTGAGGAACAGATGGATTGACAGTTCTTATATCTGGTAAAACATCATTTACTATTTTGTTTTGAACTACGAAGTCGCTTTCAGTATCTGAGTCAAAGGGAGGTTTTCCTGTTAAAATCTCATAAAACGTTATCCCGGTTGAATATATATCAGTTTTTAAATTTAATTCTTTACCAAGTACCTGTTCCGGGCTCATATATTTCACTGATCCCATGCGTGTTCCTGTCTTAGTGAGATTTGAATTTGATAAAACCAATTTGGCAATTCCAAAATCTAATATTCTCACTCTGTTATCATGATCTACAATTATGTTGGATGGTTTGATATCCCGGTGTACAATTGACTGCTTATGAGCATAAGACAATCCGTCTAATACTTGTTCAATAATATTTATCGTAAAAGGTAAATCCAGTTTAACATTGTTATCAATAATATTATCAAGTGTTGCTCCTTTGACAAACTCCATGATAATACAATAATTATTTTCATATTCTACAAAATCATAAATTGAAACAATATTAGGATGATTTAATTTTGCCAGAGCGTTTGCTTCGTTAATAAATCTTTCTTTGAATTGTGGGTTTTCTGATAATGATGGGTCTAATATCTTTATAGCAACCTCTCTGTCAATTGTAAGCTGTTTTGCAAGATAGACTTTCCCCATCCCACCGCTTCCGATTACAGATCGTATCTCATAATTTGATATTACTTTCCCAGTCATAATTTATTTTTTTAATGACCAGTTAAATGTACCGTTATCTGAATATCTGTACCATTCACCGCTCATAAATTTACCATCATTGGAAACATTGCCGACAAATTTTCCAGATCCCTTTGTGTTTCTGTCTTCATACATTATTATTTCTTTATTTGAATTCAATGTACCGCTGAAATTAGTTTTATAACCCTCCGGATATTTTTCCCAGTAAATAATATTTACACCATTGAATTTATCTCCGCCATATTTTTTTATTTCAAGTGTCCAGTAAGTCCCGTCTTTTATTGTCCCTATCCAAAGTCCTTCTAAATTTATTTCGTTAATATTTTGATTATCACCATTTTGATTTTGCGTTTCAAGTTTCTTATTCTCCAGATCAATTTCCTGCTGCTTGAGATCAAGTTCTTTTTCTTTCAATTTTAAGGACTCATCACTTTTATTATTGCAACTGAATAAAAACAGTGCAAAAAATACTACCGAAATATATATTTTAATAATTTTAAAATTCATCATTCTTTAAACCATCTTCTGACAACGAAAGAGTTTTTATTACTATCATTCCATTTATTTTCGGGACTTCTTTTCTGCATTAATTTATTGAGTGCTGAAAACAGGTCCTTCTTTACTACACCGCCTGCACTATGCGCACTTTCTATTGTTGTGTTTCCGTCATAAACAACTATAACATGACCTTTCCATACAATTATATCCAAAGGTTTCAGTTTGGATTTTATTTGAGATGCAGACAGTCCTTTAATTTCAACCGGATTACCAAAATTTACAAGCTGGTGTGTATTCCTTGGAGAATATGCATTTGTAGCTTCATATATCAGACCGGAACAGTCCAGACCTTTCATTTCCCATATTAATTCATCTTCGGAATTTAGTTTTCCGGAAGGTGGATAATACTCAAGCATTTTTTCAATTCCTTTTATATTATTTGCTCCCCAGACATAAAATGAATTTTCAGCTTTATCAAAATAAT
>JBATSB010000167.1:0-6350 GCA_049293015.1 Ignavibacteria bacterium | reverse complement strand
CGTCGAACCTGTCGCGTCATCCGTCAACTTCGCCGAGCCATCCGTCGAACCTTCCGAGCAATTCGTCGAACCTGCCGCGTCATCCGTCAACTTCGCCGAGCCATCCGTCGAACTCGACGCGTTGTGCGACGAAGCCGACGCGTTATCCGACTAAATGTCCGAATCATTCGGCGAACTCGACGGGTTATGCGACGAAACCGACGGATCATGCGTCGAACCCGACGGATCATTCGTCGAACTCGACGGATTGTGCGACGAAACCGACGGGTTGTGCGTACATTTGTCCGGATTGTGCGCCTAAAAGTATGAATGAATAATCACCTCATTTTCCACATTTTTTCGGACACACAATCGGGATTTAGTAATTATTTAAAAGAACAGGAATTAAACATATCTTCAATGCCTAACTAAAAAGTTTTAACAAATAAGTATTTACTTATTTTAAAACTTTACCCTCATCAAAATCCTGTTCATAAATAATCAAATACAAAACCATAAACTCAATTACATTGATCTGAACAAAAATATAAAAAACAGTCTTTCATGTCAAATGGTAAAAAAGGCAGTTTGTGAAAAAATGGTTTTGGCATTGATTTAAAGCAGTAAGGGAAAGGGTTTGTGAAAATGGGGTGAGAAATTTTTGTTTGAAAAGGGTGAAAATTTGAAATAATTTTTGAAGATTATTTATAGGAGGAAAAAAGTTTAAGTCAGATTGGATAAATTGAGTTGTGAAGAATTGTAATTTTCTGAATATTGAGAAAAGAAATTTATTTTGATTTAAGGAAAGAATTTAAACAAGATTGAAAAATACACATTGTACTTAACTTACATTTCTGTCATTAAAAGCTCTATATAAATTGACTGAGTTTTACTCATATAATCTATTTGAAATGAATTATTCAAAATAAGCTATAATTATACTATAATTTTTTTAATATTTTTCCCTGTGCTGAAATTGACCATTCTCCAGACGAAATTACTTCAATATTATATTTACCACGAGTATGTAATTGAATTGTTTTTTGGATACTAAACCTGCCAACCTTCATAGCTAATAAATTTATATATTTACCTTCTGTATTTGTTAACCAAACAGCAAATTCATTACTTCCAAAATGATAAATATCGAACGTAATCGGTCCTTTTGGTAAAGTTAATTCATTTATATCATTTCCATGACCATTTATTGTCTTAATAAAAGAAATATTCCCGTAACTTTTTTTTTTAACCTGTATTTCATTTGCTTCAAATTCACCTCTATTAAAAACTATAATAGTCACAAATATAATTAATACAAAAAAAATCAATCCTGAGCGCATAAATCATTTATGTTTAGTTAATTAAAAAAAAAAATTAACTTGGATGAAAAAAGACACCTGTAATTTATATTTTATGAATTTCATAATTCATATTGCAAATATAATTTACACTTATTTTAATATTTTAAATTTTATCAAGGTGTAATTTTAGAAACGAAATTATACAAATTATTATCGGCAATAACTGCATCACTAAAATCAACTGTCCCATCACCCGTTAAATCTGTAGGAACATAACCTGTAGTAAAATTTAATAGATCATTATCAATCAATTGCAAATCTGTTCCATCAACAGTTCCATCCTGATTTACATCACCACTATATATGCACCATAAAGTATTTTTTAAAACCTGATTATCTCCAAAAGCTCTATTCTGTGATTGTGTGAAATTATAATATGAAGTTTCAAATCTAGTAAAAGTTTCCCCGCCATTTTTACTCCATGTTTCAATAGAATTATGATGTACAATTTTAATATAATACAAACCACTTATAGCATTTGTAAAATTAAAAGATGCTTCAAATGTAATATCGTTTAATGTTGATATTGCAGAATCAACAATATTGTATGGAGAAAAACTTTTTATTAAATACGCTTTTACAGTATCGATTCTCGTCAGTTTGTTTGTAACAATATTATATAAACCTTCAGGAATTAAATTAACTTTAAATAATGATTGACCTGGAGGCTGAACAGTAAAAAATGATCTGAAACTTGAGAATGATCCGGACCCACCATCGTTGATGGCTTTTACTCTCCAAAAAAATTGTTGAGGATAATTCAAATTCTGAATTGAAAATACTGTATCAGAAACAAGCGTATCTATAAGTAATGGATTTGTAAATTCAGGTGATATAGAAATCTGACAATTATACATAACTGCTCCATTTGATCTTCTCCATTGTAAATAAACAGGGGAGTAAACGCCTGCGGAGTAATCCGGTGGATTAGATAAAATTGTACTATCCGGATTATTAGGTATTGTTGAAAATTTCTTTAAAGCTGACCAACTACTTGTATCTATATTATTGTGAGATCGAACCTGCCAAAAATATTGAGTCTCTTTTGCTAATCCGGTTTGTATATAAGATGTATCGGTCAGGTTTAAAACTGTATTAGTTGGTGTTGTATCTCCAAGTTTGTAGATTTCAAATTCATACTTTATAGCATTTACATTTTTGTTCCAGATAAACTTAATAGACTGTAACACATTGAGTGAATCATCTTTTGGTATAACGGTAGTTGGTGGTCTGAAAGAATTTATTTGTAAAGATTTAACAATTTTTCTTTCAATTGGCTGATGTTGATATAGACCATTTAGTTTTACTGAAATCCAATATTGAGATACAGATCTCGCAAAGAATTTCCCTGTATAAGTTGTGTCATTCACTTTGATCAAGTCCACATTTATCTTACTGTCTGAATAATTTACGGAATCAGAAAGGGTTACAACTGAAGATAATTGAATCTGTCTTACGTTGATAGTCTTTGGAAGTACTGTTGTAAAGGTTACAGTATCCCCGGCTACATAAGCCGAATCCGGAAAATCTATATCATAGGTTATCGGACTTTGAATAGGGATTATAAAAGATGGATCTGTAATATTGGAATTGTATTGGATTATCCAGTCTCCCGGTTCGGGATTAACAATATAGTAAAAAGAAGAAGCATCCTCCAGACTTTGATGAAATATAATATCCGGGTCCTGTGCTGCTACATTTGTGTCTATAATATTATTACTTGGGTCGACGAGTTTGAAATTATTATTAGTAAAAGCAGTATCATTAGGATTACCAGTAAGACATATTGCTACAGTATCAATGGATGCATCAATATAAAAACTTTTTGTACCTGCAGCTCTAAATTGTAATGGTTCTACTTTTGTATTTGTTTTAGAATTCAGGATATGTAAATATTCTGGAGCAAGGTTTATTTTAATATAGTTGGTTTGCAAATTTTTGAATGTAAAATAAGACATTGAGATAGGAAGAATTATTGGGACAGTATCACTATCATTGAAATTTTTACGAAGCTTTAGATTTATTAAATTACTTTGATTATATTCGTCTGTTAAAGAAAGTCCTAATGTATTCCAAAATATAATTCCATTATCATAAGGATTCCTGACAAAATAATTATTTGGGAATTCAGGATTCTCATTTAGATACCAATTAATTTTATAATCCTTATCAAATTGTAAAGAATAATTATAATCTCCCGGATCCTTAATCAAATATTTATAGTCTGTGGATGTAATCCCGGGAATTGAGAAAAGCAACATACCTTTATCGGGATTAAAAGATGTATTTGATTCATTTTGATCATTTACTGAGTTTGGTATATAAAATTCACTTACTTTTGATTTTACACCACTCAAAGTATTGTTAATATTAGGATCATACGAATCATTAAAAAAAGATGTTATTACACCATTTGAAATTGATTTTTGTAATTCGCTATGACTGAATGAAATCGTTGCTAATGGAACTCCCTGATCAAGCATACTCGCGCTAGATACTGCAACAACTCCATCATCCTGATTATATGATTCTCGATGTGAATGAAATAAAATTGAATTTAAGGTACCTGCAACTACTAAATATGATTTATTAACACTCCTATTATTTAGAGGTTTAACTGCTGAATCTTTTAAATTTATTAAATTATAACTTGAAGGAGTAATATCAATATGAGCAGGAGATTTCCGATCTTTCCCTTCAATTACCTCAGCTAATGTACCTGAAATTGGAAAATTTCTAGATCTATATGATGCAGAACTTCCATTATTAGGAGTTGCAAGCATTAGAAGTTTATTTACACTTTGTCCAGGATCATTCTGAATATAATATCTGGATATAAGACCTCCATAACTATGAGCAACAATATTAATTTTGTTAACGTTAGGATCGTAATGATTTGTACCTGCAGCCTCACCGGAGATAATTTTATCAATTCCCTTTTTAAGAATATAGCTGCAATGATTTATCCTCATATCATAAGGATAGTATATTTGCCAGGCATCATATAGAGCATAAAGTTCTTTAGGTTTATTATTCCAGAAATTTGAATAAGTTCCATACACTCCATGTACAAATAACAATGGCTGAATATTTAGTCTAACATCGTTTAAATTTTCATTAGGAGGAATAAGCATGCTTACAAGATTCTCATTTCCACTTTTAAAATAATCCCATCCACTATTTGTTGAATAACCGGCATCAGATGCAGATTTGCTATCAATACACAAAACTGCATCCACTTTTTTAGAATTAAAGTAATCATTGATATTATAATCAAAATTAATGTAACCAATTAGATCATCTTTATAATCTAAAATCTCAATATTATTAATTTGTCCACTATTATTAGTGATAATTGTATATAACTTTGTCTTTGAAAAACTGCATTTTTTCGAAACAATATTTTCTTCAGTACCTGTAACTGAAATATCTTTATTTTTTAGCCTTACCTTTTTTGCACTGAAAGTTTCATCTAATATTTTAAAACTTAAGAAATCAGTTTGTGAAGTTTTGTTTATACCAAATAACCCAGAAATTGCAAGAAAGATTGATGAGTTGTTTGAATTTTCTGAACTAAGCCTTACAAAACAGTTAGTTGCATTTGTATCAGGAACAGTCCATTGATAGTTTTCATAATAAGTTGATATCGACGAATCTAATATTTTCCATGTAGCACCATTATCTATTGAGAGTTCAAGCTTAAGAAAAGAATATCCGGAATTTTGACTCCAGTTAGAAGTCCAGTTTATATTTTCTATTTGAGGATTTTCAGGCGAACTTGCATTTATGTTTTCACCTCCTAAAGGATAGTTTAAGGTTAATAAGAACTGAGTATTTTCAGAATATTTAATTAAGACAATATCAAAATCTGTACCATTCCAGCTCCTTCCGGCTACATATACATTTCCCAGATTATCGTATGAGACTGCAGTTGGAATATCTATTCCATTTCCATTTCCATTGTATCTTACATTCCATAATTCCTGACCAAGTGAATTGTATTTAATAGTAGCAAAATCATAATTACTTCCTATCCCCATACTTTTTCCTGTAATTATTGAATTTCCAGAATTATCTACTTTCAAAGCTGTGATCTTATCATCTCCATTTCCTGGTCCATTATATGTTTTAGTCCAGTTGTTAATTTTAACTAATGCAAAATCTCTCTGGTTAACATTCAATATACCTCCTGCAACAAATAAATCTCCACTGCTATTTGTTTCTATCTGATCCGACCAATCAGTTATTATTCCGGTGTGTAGAAAAATATTCTCCCATTGGAAAACACCATTAGCACTATATTTAATAGTTCTATAACCTGTATTATATCTACTTTTAGCTCTTCCAGTAACATAAGAGTTTCCTGATACATCTACTGTTATATCATCAGACATATTAGAACCTCCACTTTGATCTACATTATTATAATTTGTCCATAATTCGGATCCTGAGTTAGAGTATTTAGTAGTAATATATCTGCCTCCATCACCACCGGTGATTATTACATTTCCGGATATGTCAAGAATTATTGAATTTGCAATTTCATCTAAAATTCCATTTGTTCTTTTAATCCATATCGAAGATCCTGTAGAACTAATTTTCATTGTTGCAAAATCTCTACCTGTATTTATTCCTGTACTTGAACCGGTCACAAATACATTTCCACCACCACCAACTGAAATTGCATTTGGCCAGTCTTTTCCGTTCCCCGGACCATTGTATCTTAGCACCCATTGTAAAACTCCTGATGAATTATATTTAATTGTTGCATAATCTACATCAGATGAAACACCAATACTTCCACCAGTCACATAAACATTTCCACTTGCATCTAATTGTAGAGCAATTGGGATATCATCATTGTTGCCAGGACCATTATATCTTTGTGTCCAGGCTACATTTCCATTTGCACTATATTTTATAATTACATAATCAAATCCGGTACCGATACCTTTACTTTTCCCTGCAACAACAATGTTTCCTGAGTTATCGATTTGAATAGCATATGGC
>JBATSB010000166.1:0-19758 GCA_049293015.1 Ignavibacteria bacterium | reverse complement strand
CCTCTGAACTGTGCACCAGCTACGAGCGAACCCATATCTAATGCAACTATTTGTTTCGATCTCAGACCTTCCGGCACATCACCCTGAATAATTCTGATTGCAAGTCCTTCAGCTATTGCTGTCTTCCCAACTCCCGGCTCCCCTATCAATACAGGATTATTTTTTGTTCTTCTGGAAAGTACCTGCAATACTCTTCTAATTTCTTCATCTCTTCCAATCACAGGATCGAGTTTTCCTTTCATCGCAAGTTCATTTAGATTCTTTCCGTATTTTTTCAAAGCCTCATAAGTATCTTCAGGATTCTGACCTGATACACGGCTTGTACCTCTTACATCCTTTAGAGCTTTTAGAATATTATTTTTTGTAATGTCCTGTGACTTTAAAAGATCCGACACAGGAGATTTTTTTAGATCGGAAAGTCCGAGTAGAAGATGTTCGGTGGAAACATATTCATCTTTCAGATTAGCTGCTTCCTTAACTGCATTTTCGAGAACGCCGTTCAGTTCGGGAGAAAGTGAATGTCCTGAAACAGCACCTGTTACTTTAGGAAGATTTTCCAAAAGTTCGCCAACCTTGACCTGAAGCATTTCTTTATTTGCACCGAGCTTTTGAATTGTAGAAGTAACTATACCTTCCGGATCCTGTATCAGCGCTGCAAGTAAATGTTCCGGCTCAAGGAACTGATTTGAATAATTTGAAGCAATATCCTGTGCTGTCTGAACTGCTTCCTGAGCTTTGATCGTAAATTTATTTAAATTAACTGCCATTTGATTTTCTTTTTTGTAAATATATTAAATATGATTTTTTTTCATAAGACAAAAATGAAGAGCAATTACGAATTAAGAATTACGAATTAAGAATTACGATTTACGATTTACGATTTACGATTTACGATTTACGATTTACGATTTACGATTTACGATTTACGATTTACGATTTACGATTTACGATTTATGATTTATGAAGAACATGCTATTAAGTAAGGAGATTTTTTTTATAAACTAAATACTTTAAATTTTTAATATAAAAGTTAAAGCTCCTCCCCTTTTTTTCAAAGGGGAGGCTGGGAGGGGTTTGCTGCTAGAAGTGAGA
Source organism: Ignavibacteria bacterium (assembly GCA_049293015.1). Taxonomy (GTDB): domain Bacteria; phylum Bacteroidota; class Ignavibacteria; order Tepidaquicellales; family Tepidaquicellaceae; genus UBA2330. The sequence goes on along the minus strand of JBATSB010000166.1, from coordinate 18,666 downwards.
GTTCAATAAATAATTTCCTTTTACTTAATGATATTGCTCAAATGGGTCATAAGTTTTTAGTCAAATTTAAAATTAACTATTACTTAAAAATATTAATGCATATTTTTGCTAATCAAATGCATAAAGTTACATTAATTATTTCCGTTTACAATAAAATAAAAGAGCTTGAGCTTATTTTTTACGCACTTTCTATTCAGAGTTTTCAGGACTTTGGAATTATTATTGCTGAGGATGGAATGAATGAGAATATGAAAACGCTTATTGACAAATGGAGATCACTTGATAAATTTACGCTAAAGCATATTACACAGGAAGACATTGGTTTCAGAAAAAACAGAATTCTTAATGAGTCTATCAGGAATTCAGAAACGGACTTTCTAATATTTTTTGACGGCGACTGTATTCCGCATTCAGATTTTGTGAAATCTCATTTTGAGAATAAAACTGAGAATACTGTATTATGCGGAAGGAGAGTAAATCTTACTAAGAAAATTTCAGAGAAGATCACAAAAGAAACTATACTTAATAAGGAGTATGAGAAACTAAAGTTAGGTGAAGTAATTTACTCAACTCTCAATAAGGGTAAGAATGAATTTAATTTTAATATAGAAGAAGGCATTATCATAAAAAACCGTTCAGTAAGAAATATTGTAACAAATCAGGATGAACATATTCTGGGCTGTAACTTTTCTATACCAAAAGATCTGCTGATTAAGATCAACGGCTTTGATGAAAATTATGAAGGACCCGGACTTGGTGAAGATTCTGATATTGAATTTCGTCTCAGACTAATTGATGCTAAATTCAGATCAGTAAGAAATCTCGCAGTACAATATCATTTGTATCATCCGAAGACTGTTGAGGAAGAAAAAAATATGGAGTATTTCAATGAAGTAAAAAAGAAGAATGAATTTTTTTGTAAGAATGGATTGGAAAAGATAAATTCGAATTTATAGATGAATAAAATTTCCGGATTGATAATATGCAGGGATGAGGAGATGAACATTGAAGAATGTATAAAAAGCATTCAATGGTGTGATGAGATAATTGTCATTGACAGCTTCAGTAAAGACAGGACTTTAGAGATTGTAAATAAATTTACAGACAAAGTATTTCAGAATGAATGGAATGGATTTTCGAAGCAAAGGAAATTTGCATTAAGTAAAGTAAATTCAGAATGGATATTTTCACTTGATGCTGATGAAAGATGTACTGAAGAGTTAGCTCTGGAGATAAGATCAGTACTGGATAAAAATGATTCAGCAATTAACGGATATCTAATTCCCCGCAAAAGTTTTTTCCTGGGCAAATGGATACAGCACTGCGGCTGGTATCCCGATCATCAGATGAGATTATTCAAAAGTCATAAAGTTACTGTTTCCGAAAGACTTGTTCATGAAGGTTATAATGTGACAGGAGAAACTCCAAAATTGAAAAGTGATATCTTACATTACACAGTAAGATCAGTTACAGAATTCGCAGAAAAAATTAATCATTACTCAACATTGTCAGCAATTGAAAAATCAGACGGGAAAAAGATCAGCATGTCTTATTTATTTTTCAAGCCATTCTTTGAATTTAAAAAGAAATTCTTTTTGCAGCAGGGTTTCAGAGACGGGATCTACGGATTGATGGTTTCCTTTTTTCATATGATCACAAAAATTCTCACATATATGAAAATGATAGAGATACAAAATAAAAAGGACAACGGAAAATAAATGGATAATTACAAAAGAATTTTTAAATATGTAAAACCGTATTTAAAGCAGCTTATAACTGCAAACATCTTTACTATACTTGTTGTGATATTTAGTCTGCTGTCTGTGATGATGATCTTTCCATTTATGGACCTTCTATTTAATGATGCTCCAAAGACAATTCCTGACAAAGAAATTACTTCCATATTCGATCTTAAAGATTTCATCATCGTTTATTTTGCAAAGATACTTCTGAATTATGATAAGCTTGATGTACTCAAATATCTTTGTATACTTATCTTCCTCACATTTTTTTTAAAAAATCTTTTCAGCTATCTGCAGACCTATTTTATGTCCGTAGTCGAACAGGGAATTTTAAAAGACATCAGAAAAGATCTGTATGATCACTATCTTGATTTGCCGCTGAGTTTTTACACTGATGAAAGAAAAGGTAATCTTATTTCAAGAATCATCAATGATGTTCAGATCATAAAAGATTCACTGATAGCAGTACTTAACAGCCTGTTCAGAGATCCGCCAACCATCATAGTATTTTCTGTAATACTATTTCTGTTCAACTGGAAGCTTACTCTGATAATTTTTTTGATGGCTCCATTCACAGCTATTATTTTAAGTAAGATAGGAAATTCTCTAAAACGCAGCAGTCAGAAGTCGCAGGAAAAAATTTCGGATATCACTTCCACATTAGATGAAACTCTCGGAGCAGTAAGAGTTGTCAAAGCATTTGGCATGGAAGAATATGAGAAACAAAAATTTGAAAAAGAAAATTATTCTTACTTTGAACTGCTTGTAAAAATTTTCCGTAAAAGAGCTCTTGCATCTCCAGTGTCTGAGATCATCGGTGTCATTACGATCGTGATCATTCTTTTTATATTCGGATCTGATATTATAAAAGGCAGCAGTGACATGACACCCGGTGCATTTATTTTTTATCTCGCTGTATTTTTTCAAATGATGCCGTCCCTGAAATTATTCGGGCAGATGTTCAATAGCTATAAAGAAGGATCTGCAGCATCAGAAAGAGTTTTTAAACTGCTTGATACAAAACCTGATATAGTCAATAAATCCGATGCGAAAATACTAGAAGAATTCAGCAGCAACATTGAATTCAAAGATGTTTCTTTCAAGTATGAGAAGAGTGATATGATATTAAGGAATGTGAACCTGACGATTGAAAAAGGAAAGATCATCGCCATCGTAGGTCCGAGTGGTGCAGGTAAATCTACACTGGTAGATCTGATCCCAAGATTTTATGATGCTGTTTCGGGAAGTTTACGAATTGATGGAACTGAGATCAAAGATCTTACAATAGAATCTGTCCGTGAAAAGATGGGCATTGTAACACAGGAGACTATTCTTTTTAATGACAGTGTCAAAAATAATATTGCTTACGGTAAACAGGATATTCAAAATGAAAAGATCATTGAAGCTGCTAAAGCCGCCAATGCACATATTTTTATTGAAAAGCTTGATAAAGGTTATGATACAATTATCGGTGACCGAGGAGTTAAACTTTCCGGCGGTGAACGGCAAAGACTTTCCATAGCCAGAGCTTTACTGAAAAACCCGCCGATACTAATTTTAGATGAAGCAACTTCTTCACTTGATACAGAGTCCGAGATTCTCGTTCAGCAGGCTATAGAAAGACTTATGAAAGGCAGAACTTCCATTGTGATCGCTCACAGACTTTCAACAGTAAGGAATGCAGACATGATAGTAGTTTTAAACAGAGGTGAAATTATTGAAACCGGTACGCATGATGAACTCATATTAAATGAAAGCATTTATAAAAAACTTTACAATCTTCAATTCAGACATCAGGAAACTGTCCTATGAAAATATCGGGATTTACCATTGTAAGGAACGGTGAACTTTATGCTTATCCATATGTAGAAGCAATTTTATCCATACTTCCGATATGTGATGAAATGATAATAAACGTCGGTAAATCAGATGATGACACACTTGAAATTATCAGATCGATCGATCATAAAAAAATAAAGATCTTCGAATCCGATTGGGATATGTCTCTGAAAGGCGGAGAGGTTTTGTCGGTGGAAACAAATAAAGCTCTTGAGAAATGTACAGGCGACTGGTGTTTTTATATTCAGGGAGATGAAGTTTTGCATGAAAAATATTATGACAATGTTAAAGAAAGTATGGTCTTAAATTTAAACAAACATAATATTGAAGGTCTAAGATTTTGGTACAAACATTTTTACGGGAGTTATGATTATGTTCAGGATAACTATCGCAAGTGGTATATCAGAGAAGTCAGGATAATTAGAAAGAAGGATAACATTATTTCATGGGGAGATGCTTTGGATTTTCGGCATCCTGACGGAAGCAAACTCAATTCGACTGATATAGATGCAGAGATCTATCACTATGGCTGGGTCAGACCTCCGGAAAAACTTTTAAATAAAAGAAGAGATTTTGAAAAACTTTACAATGAAGGTGAGACTGCTGAAAAGAATATTTCCGGATTTCAGAATTATGATGATCTGGGAAATTTAAAAAAATTTGACGGTACCCATCCTGAAGTTATGAAAAAAAGAGTCTCTGAAAGTAAATGGGATTTTGATGCTAAGTTAAGTGATCAAAATCCGGACTGGATCAGAAAGATTCTCATATTTTTAAATCCGTTGCTGAAAAGAATAAATAAATCTGAATGAATTTATTTTTATCTAAAGAGAAAAGTTTAGATTCTTATCTTGATAAAGCTATATGGGTTTCTATAATAGCACTAATATCTACAGCCATTTTCTCAATTGCATTATTACAGATCTTCACATGCAGTGCAATTATACTTTGGATTGTAAAAATCATTGTCACAAAAAAATATACATTTGTAAAGACTCCGCTTGATAAAATTTTTTTAATTTTTATCGCAGCCCGAATATTATCTATTCCTTTATCATTATACCCTGAGATCAGTTATATAAGATTTCTCAAAGAAATTATTTTTTACACAATATTTTTTGTTGTTACAAATGAATTCGATGTAAGAGACCGAAAAAAAATTATTTTCATATTAAGGTTAATTATTATTACCGGAATAATTTCTTCAATATATGGTTGCTTTAATTTTTTAACCGGTTCAGTCGAAAGGGCAACTTCATTGACGGGAGGATATTACACACTTGGAATTTATCTGACCTTAGTTCTTTCAATTCTTTTATTCACGAAGAAAGGAGTTAAATTAATTCCGACAAATTTCGGCTGGTATTTTACAGTTCTGATAATTATTTCAGGAATCATTTGCACATTGAACAGAATGCATTGGGTACTAATGGTTTTCTTAATAGTCATTTCATTTATAATCAACAAAGATAAAATATTGATCTCTGGTTTCATTTTATTAGCAATTCTTTCAATATTAATTGTCCCTGATATAATGAATCGATTTGATTTGCTGATAAATCTGATGTCAAATACAAGTGACAGAAATATTATATATCAGGCAGCATTAGATATGGTATTTAACAGACCAGTATTTGGTCATGGACTTGCAACTTTTAAAGAAATTTTTCCGAGCTTTGATAAAGTCGGCGACGGCGCAATCAATAGCTGGCATAATGATTTTATTCAGGTATATATGGAAAGTGGATTTGTAGGATTAATTTCTTATGTGTTTTTGATAATATTAATTTTCAAAACAGGAATTACTAATATTAAAAGTTTTAAAAATAATCAGTTTTATAAATCATTATCTTTAGGTATTCTAATCGGCACGACTCTGTTAATGATCACAGGTGGTTTTTTTGAACCGATCACTTCTATAATTGTATTTTTATTGTTAGCAATTTTAGCTTTGATATCTTCCAATACAAATGAAATAATTAAAGCTGACTGTTGAAATGAGCAGCTAAGTTCCTTAAAGTTATAAAGAATATTTCATATTTTTAAACCAACTTATAAAATCAAAATTGAATAAATTTGATCCACCAAGATTAATCTGTGATATATGCGGTTCAAAAAATATTTACAAGTTTCATGAATCGGATAACGGTGCACAAATATTTAAATGCAGGCAATGCAAAACTCAATTTATGAATCCACAGTATTCTGAAGATCATTTAAATCATTATTATTCGACATATATTCGTGATGAAACATTTAAAGAGGATGACCTAATTGAAGCTCAAGCTTATTGTTTGTCAATTGTAGAATCACAAAAACCCGGCAAGGGCAATCTTCTTGAGCTGGGATCTGGAAATGGATATTTACTTGATATTGCAAGAAAACGGGGTTGGAAACCTTTTGGTCATGAAATTGACTGTATTAGCGCAGGTAAGTTAAGTGAAAGATTAGGTTTGGAAATTTTGTGCGGAGATTTTCTTACTTTGGAAATTGATAAGACTTTTGATGCTGTGATAATGCTGCATGTCCTTGAGCATTTAAAGGACCCTGTAGAACATTTAAATAAAATTTCCGGACTTCTCAATCAAAGAGGAGTTTTGTTTATTGCTCTGCCAAATATAGAATCAAGATCCGGTTTGGTAAAATTGGCACTGGAAAAATTAAAGATAAAAAAGAAAAATGTAGCTGCATACTATGATACTGAACATCATTTATGGTACTACACTCCTGCCACTATCAGAAAACTTCTGGAAAAAAACTTTGAAGTAATTACTGTGTACAGTGGAGACAGATTTAATTCGGGACGAGGCAAACTTAATTCGTTAATAGAAGAAAAAATATTTTCAAAATTACTCTGGCATTCTTCAATGGGTGTTTTAGCAGTAAAAAAATAATCTGAATTAAAAGAATATTTATTTATAATAATATTCTATTCTTCAAAATCTTATTTTTAGTAATAATTACTTGTCATAATTTTGAAAAATATAATTTCCATTTTGATCATTTTCCCTTATGAAATGTTTAAACTTTAATGAACATGAAGTCATAACTATTTTCATCTTTCTTTCAAAAGTTTCCTTTATTTTTAGATCAATAAATATAGAATTTTAATTAGTACTTTTTAGCAGCATTAAATTGATAAATTGTAAAATAAAATAAATCACTTTTTAAATTGCTGCAGAAATCTTTTTGTAATTCAAATATCTAATAAAAAAAAAGAATCAGACCAATCATATTTTTTTTATGAAAGGTCTGACAATTAAAACATCATTTCAATATTTATTCGAGCACAAATATATTTTTTTCTCTGCATATTTCCTTCAGTTTTTCCGGCCATACGGTAACACTTACTTCTCCAAGATGTGCTTTTTTCAGAAGCAACATGAGAGTCCTTGATTGCCCGATACCGCCGCCAATGCTCAATGGCAAAGTGTTATTAATTATACCGCTGTGATAAGGAGTAGAAAGAAGATCAAGCTGTCCTGACATTTCTAATTGAATCTTTAAAGTCTCTGCATTTACTCTTATACCCATTGAAGATAACTCATGTCTTCTTTTTGTAATATGATTCCACACAAGAATATCACCGTTAATTCCGTGACCAACTGATCCGTCAGGAAGTTTAGTTTCCGTTACCCAGTCATCATAATCTGCAGCTCTCATTTCGTGAGGATATCCGTCTGCAAGCGGCCATCCGATTCCGATAATAAATACTGCAGGATATTTCTGCAGGATCGCAGTTTCTCTTTGCTTTCTCGGAAGTTCCGGATACATTTCAAGGATCTCTTCTGCATGAAGAAATACAAGTTCGTCCGGAAGTAATGGAACTGTTGGATCATTCAGAGCTGGAAATCTTTCTATAGCAAATGTTTCTGAATCTTTAATTACCTTCCAAATTTTTTTGACATTATCTTTTAGATAACTAAGATTTCTGTCTTCTGGTCTTATAGTTTTTTCCCAGTCCCATTGGTCCACATAAGCACTGTGATCGTGATCAAGGAAATAATCTTTTCGGACTGCCCTCATATCTGTATTAATTCCTTCTCCTTCTTTAAGACCGAATTCATTAAGAGCAACTCTTTTCCATTTTGTAGCAGCCTGAACTACCTGAGCTTCGACCGGATTTATATTTCTGTCATTGCTGATATGAAATGAAACAGGTGTTCTGGATCCGTCTCTATCGAGCATATCATTGACTCCGCTTTCATTATCAACTATAAGCGGAACTTCAACCATCATCAGATTAAGTTCTTTGCAAAGATTTTTTTCAATGAATTGCTTTACATCATAAACTGCAATCTGAGTATCTTTTTTATTAAGTAATGATCTATAGTTTTCCGGTAGTATTTTTTCGACTTCTTCATATGAACTTATCCCGGGACCTGCAAGATCGGCTTTTTTATCATACATAATATTTCTCCTTAGTTTAAGATTAATATAATTTGTTTACAACTAAATATATTTAGATATTTTATTAAGTATTATGATCAAGGTCATAATTATTAATTTTCACAAATTTAACACATACTATTGTGACAAATTTTATGAGTCCAAATAAATTTTGATTATAAGTATATTTTTAATAAATATTTCTAATCAAAATTATATGCTAAATGAACGAAGATAAAAACAAACAACTGTTTATGGCTCTTGTTTACAGCTTACAGATGCAGACAATGATACATCTTGGGAAAATTCAAAACCCGGGTACAGGAGAAATTGAAGAAAATCTTGATGCAGCTCAGGCAACTATCGACATGCTGGATATGCTGAATGAAAAAACAAAAAATAATCGTTCAGATGATGAAACAGGTTTCATTAAAAATTGTCTTTCAGATCTGAAACTGAATTTCACTTCTGAGAAAATTAAAAAAGAATCAGAAAATAAAATTAATCCTACAGAAGAAAAATCTCAGGATGATGATACATCAGCAACTGAAAACAATTCAGATTCTTCTGATCAAGTTAATGAGGAAAAACAAGCCGGTGAGGCAAAAGAAGCAAAAGCTGATCCTGAAAATACTGAAGATGAAAAAAAAGATTAACATATCTTCGGCAAAATCAGTTTTAAAAAGTAAATCCGATCAGGCAGTAATTGGTATTTTTGGAAATACATCCAAACCTATTGTAGCTGAGCTTTTGAAATACATCACAGATATTCTTGAGAAGAATAAATTAAATTATTTTATTGAAAAAGATCTTGCATATTTCGGAAAATTCAATAATAGATCAAAAATATCGAACACATCTGAAATACTAAAGAAATCTGATTATATATTTTCATTTGGAGGTGACGGTACTTTTCTTAATACTGCAAAATTAGTAAACAATAAAAATATACCTATTCTCGGAATTAACCTCGGAAGACTTGGATTTTTTTCAGAGGTCATGCCTAACGAGTTTGAAAGTTTTATTCCAAAGCTGATCAGCGGTAAGTTTAAGATAACTGAACAGATTGTTATAAAAGCATCTTCCGGCAGCAGGAAATTTCTATTTGGACTCAATGATATAGTTATAGATAAAAATGATTCCATCAGGACAATGGAAACTGAGACTTTCTACAATAATGAAAAAGTAGTGAATATTATTTCAGACGGAATTATAATTTCAACACCTGCCGGATCTACAGGCTATTCAATGTCCTGCAATGGTCCAATTGTAAATCCTGAAAGCAAAGTATTTATTATCACTCCGATCTCCCCTCATACTTTAAATGTCAGACCGATCATAATTCCTGATGACGGAGAAATAAAAATTAAAATTTCAAATATCGGAAAAGCTCGTATCATTGCCGACGGTCAGAATACTTATAAATCTGTAACCCCATCAGAAGTCACATTACAGAAAGCAGACTTTACAATTAAAGTAATAAAGAAAAATTCCTCGACTTACTTTGATACACTTAAGAAAAAATTGTTCTGGAATGCGGATAAAAGACACGGGTGATTAATGTTCAATTTTTAATGTTCAATGTGCAATGTTTTGCTGAGTGGAAAGTGAAAAGTGGAAAGTGAAAATTGAAAAGTGGACATTTAAAAGTGTCTTATTAAAAATAACTATTAACTTTTCCAGAGGTAACTTTCCGGGTCTTGTTTTATTTAATTCAAAAGTTTAAGTTTTAAAAAAACTTAATAAAGGAATAATTATGGAAACCCATTTACCCACTCAAAAGAGTGCTTGCTTGCTTGCTTGCTTGCTTGCTTGCTTAAACATCAACAACCTTTCTCAATCCTGTAGTAATTTAATATTTCCAAAAAAGAATTTTAATAATTTAATGATTCATAATTCAGGAGGTAATTTATGAAAAACCTATACAAAGTAATTTCAATTTTAGTAATAAGTATTCTATTTTCAGCAACATCTTTCTCCACACCAATAAACCAGTTCATAAATTCAGTATCCCCACCGATGAATGCAAACAGCTTTGTCAAATCTTCCGACATTGTTATTTCATTTGAGCAGGTCATGAACGGCTCAACTATGACATCAGCGAATGTAAAAGTCTTTGGATATCAGACTGGACTGATGACAATATCTTTGGATTTTAATTCTGTAGCAAATACTCTTACAATTAATCCAGTGAATGAATTTAAGAATGGTGAGAAGATCAGTATAACTTTGACTTCGGGGATAAAAACTATTTCCAATCAGAGTATTTCACCATTTGTATTTAAATTCAGAGCAAAAGCATTGGGAGGTACAGGAAGTTTTACAAGATCTTCAGAAATAATTACAACGGGTAATTATATAAATTCAGGGGATTTAGACAATGACGGTGATATTGATCTTCTATTAAATGACAAGATATATAAAAACAATGGTGCAGCTTCGTTTACATTCTATTCAACATTGAGTATACTTGGATTTTCATTAATGGCAGATTTTGATAATGATGGAGATTTGGATTTAATTGTCACTTCTAACAATATTAATTATTTTTTTCAGAATAATGGGATTGGGAATTTTGTTCAGATTTTTTCTTTCCAAGGTGGTCTGGATAATTTTGGTGATCTTAACGGAAATGGTTTTTTAGACATATCATATTTTTCTGATATAAATGCGAATGAAATTTTCACATTAAAAAATACTTCAGGCATATTTTCACAGGATACAACTTATAACTTATCAAGTATTGCTGTTTGCAATCCCAATGTTAATAATTTTAAAAAAATTTTTGTAGAAGATATAAATAATGATGGAAATTCAGATATAGTAGTTTGTAACTCTGTATCATTTGGTGGTATTTTAGAATACAATTATTGCGAGAATTTTATTCTGTTAAATAATATTGGTGGAGGAAGATTTAATATACAAAATAATTATTATCATGTTGTTTCTGATATTTTATACTTTGCACTTTACAGTGGAGATCCAAAATTATTTGACATAAATAATGATGGTAATGTAGATATATTAGCACCTGATAAAATTTTAATGAATTCCGGCAATGGTATATTTCAAAATTTTCAAAACATTGGATCCTTCGGATCAAGTATGGAAGCTGATTTCAATGGGGACTCAAACATTGATGTTATAAAATATTATAGTTCCATTAGCCCTTTGAGCTTTCATTTTAATGATGGTAATGGAAATTTTTCATATAATTATTCAACAGATTATACTTTATACAATTCTTCTTATACTTCTGCGGATTTCGATAATGATGGGGATATAGATGTTGTAATTTCAGAATCAAATTTCAATAAAGTTTCAATCCTACTCAACGGCGATACACCATTACCAATAGAACTTTCTTCTTTCACTTCAAGCATAAATCTAAATTCAGTAAAATTAAACTGGACTACATCACAGGAGCAGAATAATTCCGGCTTTGAAATTCAGAGAACTGATAATTCAAATGAAGTTCAGGAAGTATGGAAAAAAGTTGATTTTATAAACGGTGCAGGTAATTCAAGTACTGAAAAAAATTATTCTTTTGATGATAAAAATCTCGCATCAGGAAAATATAAATACAGATTTAAGCAGATCGACTTCAATGGTAATTTTGAATATCATGAACTTTCTAATGAAGTAGTCATTGGAATTCCATCAACTACCGAACTTCTCCAAAACTATCCAAACCCATTCAATCCTGTTACAAATATTTCATACAGACTTTCTGAAAATGGTTTTGTGACTTTGAGGGTTTTTGACAATTCAGGCAGAGAAGTAAAGACACTTGTCAATGAATTTAAGCAAGCTGGATATTATACTGATATTTTCAACGGCAGTGATCTTGCGAGTGGTGTTTATTTTTATAAATTAAGTTTTGGGGATTTTGTGCAGACGAAAAAGTTATCGTTGGTAAAGTAAATAGCTCTTACCCGCAGAGTCCGAAGAGCACGAGACTCTGCGGAGACGATTTTTAAAGATTTTTCGATGTGAGATTTTTAATTTGTAACTCTTGATTCGCAACTCGTAATTCGTAATTCGTAACTCGTAACTCGTAAATCAATATTTGAAATTTGCAATTTGAAATTTGCAATTAATAAGGTATTCCATCAGCTGCCGGAGGTTTTGTCTTTCCAATAAATCCAATCAAAACAAGTATCGTGATCAGATATGGCAGCATCTGAATTAATTGTGATGGCAGGTCTGTGCCGGAGATCTGCAGAGAAATTTCCAATGCTTCGAATGCAGAGAACATAAGACAGGCATAGAATATGTTAACAGGTTTCCATTTTCCGATTATCATTGCTGCGAGTGCAATGTATCCCCTTCCTGCTATCATTCCATCGCTGTAAGAATTTTGATTTGACGCCATCCATATTCCAGCGAGTGAACTGAGAAATCCACAGATCAATACTCCATAATATCTGTAACTTCTGATTTTAATTCCGAGACTTTCACCTGCGGCAGGATTCTCTCCCGCTGATCTTAGTCGTAATCCGAATTTAGTTTTAAATAATACAAATCCCGAAATGAAGATCAGTGCAAAACAAAATATTGTAATGTAGTCTGTAAGAAATTCACCAAAGAAAGGAATTCCGCTGAACATAGTAATTTCAGGAAGTCCTTCGAATCTTTCTGTATTACTCGAACTGCTGAAAATATATACAAGTAAAAATTTTGTAAGACCGGCTATCAATAGATTGAATCCAACTCCTGTAACTATCTGATTGATCTTTAAGCTTACTGTAAAATATCCAAACAAAACACTGAACAGTAAATTGATAATTATTGCAAGAAAAAATCCTAATACAATATTTCCTGTGAGAATAGTGATCACTGCAAAACTAAACGCAGAGAGATTCATAAATCCTTCCACTGCAATATTTATTACTCCGCCTCTTTCAGAAAAATTAGCTGCACTGGCACCAAGATAAAATGGCGTCATTAATCTTAAGACCTGAGCTAAAAAACCAAGCGATATTATTGAAGTGATTAGATCCAAATTAATATTATTATGTGATCATTTTATTTGTTAAATATTTATTTACAATTTTATCAACAGCTAATAAAGAAAGAATTATAATTCCCTGAACTACAAGCATCAACTCTTTCGGCACTAGCTGATTAACGGAAAGTCCGCCATAGTCTAATATTGCAAATAGTAGTGAGGCGAAAATTATACCTATTGGATTATTTCTTGCAAGCAAAGTCACTGCAATTGCAGTGAAGCCAATATTGTTTGAAAATCCGAATTCGTAAAATCCTTTGTAACCAAATATATAATTCATTCCCGCAAAAGACGTAATTCCCGCTCCTATAAAAAATGAGATCATTAAAACTGAGTTCGCTCTGATCCCAAGATATTTTGAAGCAAGCTCATTGAAACCGACCGACCGTATCTTATATCCAAATCCTGTTTTATAAATAAATAAGTATGTAATGATTGCAGTAAGAATTGCAATTATGAAACTTGAATTCAGAGTTGATCCCTGAAAGAATGGAATGATATCATCCAATTTCATAAACATCAGATCATCACTTATCTTTTCCGTCCTCATTGTTGACTCTACATTAAAAAAGTCTAATAAAAAATAATTTACAAGAGCAAGTATGACAAAATTCATCATGATAGTTGTGATGACTTCACTTACATCTTTTTTTATTTTAATGTAAGCAGGTATAAGTCCAAAAAATCCGCTGACTATAAATCCGGAAATTAAACTTATCAATATTACCAGAGGGAAGGGAAGAAATTCTAATTTAAGTGCAACTAATGCTATTACAAAAGCACCTGCATTTAGCTGTCCTTCTGCTCCGATATTAAACAGTGAAGCGTGAAAGCAGACAGCAAGCCCGCAGCTTATAAATATGAGCGGAGTTGCTTTGAATAAAGTCTGACCGATCCCATAACCGTCTGCAAAAACTTCAGTAAATATCATGCCGAATATTTCGAACGGATTTTTATTAAGAATCAGAAGTAGTATGAATACAATGAATACTGTTACAAATACTGAAAGAAAAACTGAGATAAGATTTACAAGTGTTTTTCTATTCATCTGTAATTCCTGTCATCAGTTTTCCGAGCTGCATTAAAAATTCAGGATCAGTCTCAGGATCGATCTCACTTTCAGATCTTATATAACAGGAAAATTTATCTCTGCTGAAAGTTTTTAATAACTTACCTTTATAAAGTACGCTGAGTCTGTCGGATAATGAAATGAGTTCATCCAGATCAGATGAAACAACAAGAACTGCTTTTCCACTGTTTCTTTGTTCAATGATTTCATTATGAATAAATGAAGTTGCATTTATGTCTACGCCTCTTGTCGGATGAACCAGTAAGAGAATTTTATTTTCAGATTCTGCTTCTCTTGCAAAGATTACTTTCTGCTGATTGCCTCCTGAGAGTTCACCCATAGGAGATGCAATATCAGAAACACGTACATCATTTTCGGAAATAATTTTTTCAGATATTTCATTGATCTTTTTTGAAGGCAGGTAATTCAGATTTTCACCCTTAAGTGAAATATTTTCGCCGATATTAAATTCTTTTATAAAACCTTTTCTTTTTCTGTCATCGGGAACAAGCGATATACCGCCTGTCACAAGCTTTTCATATACACCTGAATAATTTTCCTGAAGACCGAAAATAATATCTATGATCTCACTTTGTCCGTTACCTTCCACACCGCATATCCCGAGTATTTCTCCTTCCCTTAAAATCAAATCAAGACTGTCTAAAACTTTTACTTCATTAACATCAAGATTTATATCAGACAATTTTAGCACTTCATTATTTTCATACAGGGAAGTTCTGTTTGTCGGATTTTGAATTTCATTCATATCCCCTACTATGGCTTTACTCAGATCAGAAATATTCAGATCATTATTATTGTCAGTTTCATAAACGACTTTCCCTTTTCTCAAAACAGTTACTTTATCAGAAATTTGTTTTACTTCATTAAGTTTATGAGTGATGAAGATTATAGTTTTGCCGTCTGCTTTAAATGAGTCAATAATTTTAAAGAAGTGTTCGACTTCGACAGGTGAGAGTACAGCAGTTGGTTCATCGAAAATCAGAATTTCAGAATTACGATAAAGCAGTTTCAGAATTTCAACTTTTTGTTGCTGACCGATACTGATCTTTGAAACAAGTTTATTTACATCAATTCCGAGATCATACTTATCAATAATTTCATTCAGGACAATTTCAGCTTTTTTAAAATCAATTCTCATCCCATTTGAAATTTCATCTCCGAGAATGACATTTTCGAGGACAGTAAAATCATCAATCAGCATAAAATGCTGATGCACCATTCCGATATTATTTTTGATTGCGTCGAGAGGTGATTTAAAATTTACTTCATTTCCTGAAACTTTAAGATGTCCTGAATCAGGTTTATAAATTCCAAAAAGTATATTCATAAGAGTTGACTTGCCAGCTCCGTTCTCGCCAAGGATACAATGAACAGTATTTTTCTCTATACTGAACGTAATGTCATCATTGGCATAGAAGCTGCCGAACTTTTTAGTAATATTTATAAACTCTATTGCTTTCAGAATATGATTTGATTTTTAACAAAGCAAATTAAACTTTTGGAAATTAAAATAATATTGAGAAACGATTATAAAATGATGCGTCCGTCCAGAATTATTTGGAATAAAATATAGGCAATGCCATTATATAAAAAATATTTTTTATTTTACTTAGAACGATATATTTTTAGTTCAAAAGTTCAGACTCCTCCCCTTTTTTTCAAAGGGGAGGCTGGGAGGGGTTTGCTGCCAGCGACAAAAACTTGTTTAAGGATTAACTTAAAATCATTGTTAATGTAGATTATGTGATGTTAATAAATTATGTTTAAGAAATTTCTAAAATTCTTTTTTTAATTTTATCTAAAACATTTTCAATATCAGATAAAATCTCTTCATTCCGAAATCTTAAAAATTCAATACCATAGTTTTCAATTCTTTTTTGCCTGACTTTATCTTGCTCAATTTCTTCTAATGAATTATGAGTATTTCCATCAACTTCTATTGCAAGTTTTAATTCCTGACAATAAAAATCGACGACATATTTTTCCACACTAAATTGTCTTAAAAACCTCTTCCCAAGAATTTGCCTTTTCCTCAGTCTTTGCCAAAGTATTTGTTCTGCTTTTGACACGTTTTTTCTTAATTCTCTTCTTTTATTTTTTTCAGACTTCCATTTAAATACTCTTGTCATTTTATTCCTCCATTTCGAAAAGAAATTTTTAAAAACCTTGTTAAATTTCAATACAAAAATTCTATTGATTAAAAATCAAAATTACAAGTTTCGAAAATGCTTAATTACAAACCCCTCCCAGCCTCCCATTTGGACAAAGGGGAGGAACTATAACTGTTGATTAAAATGTGTCATTCAAAATATAGTTTTGAAATTCTCGAAATTGTTTGTAATCCAGATAGTTTCAATTTGTATTCTAAATTCACAACTTCAATCTCATAAACTTTTCGTTCACAAAGATTTGGTTAAGTTTTTTATTGTACATAGAACGATATATTTTTTAATTTAAAAACTCAGACTCCTCCCCTTTTTTGAAAGGGGAGGTTGGGAGGGGTTTGCTGCATAGTTTTAAAGTATTTTAATCACCAACAACTCCTCAAACATCCTGAATTAATAATTTTTTAGAATGAACATTCTAAGTATATATATCTATATTTGTCATTTAAAAACAAACTGTACTTGAATAAACATTTAAAAATAATTTTTGTATTACAGATTTTAATAGTAATTCTTCTTTGCAATGGTAAATCTTTTTCCCAGTCGGATAAATATGTATCTACAAAGGAAATGAAAGAAAAGGCATTTGTAATCTGGGAAGGTACAAATACTAAAATGACATTTCTAGAATTTGCATCTTATTGCGCGCCGATATTCTGGTTTTCGCCGGATGAACCTGAGCTGCATCTTGCAAGCGGGAAGAATATAAAGATCCCGACTTATTTTCCTTTTGAAAAGCCATGTGACTCACCTGTTGTGTATTATCAGATTCGGGATATTTATCCGAGAAATGATTATGAAGGAAAAGTTTTTAGAAAAGATTATACTGATCTGAATAATTCAATTTTAGATATTTCAAAGATTGAAGCTATAGATCTGGATTACAATCATTATTATAGATTTGAATCCGGGCTTGGCGGACATGATCATGATACAGAGCAGTCAAGCTTTAAAATTTTCATTAAGAAAAGAAAAAAAAATGATTCGACATATTATACTTTTGTATTCCTAGAGGCAATTGGAAAAGCACATGCACTGAGCTGGTATGATAATATATATTCAATTGATACATCAGCACTCGAAACAAAATTACCTTTTCATATTTTAGTGGAAGAAGGCAAGCATGCAAGCTGCACTGATATGAATGGCGATGGATTTTATACTCCGGGCTATGATGTGAATCAGAGAACAAATGATGCATGGGGCGTGAGAGATGTAATCAGAACCGGCACTTTGTTTTCTTCTTCATTTGAAAATTATATGCAAAAGCCCAGAAGACCTGAACACAGAGTATTTCCGCCTTTACCAAAAGACAGTAAGATCAGAGTAAATTATACTAAGGACAGTATTTATGCTGAGGATAATGCTGTATATGCTCTCAGACCAATGCCAAAACCTGAAAAAGCCGGCAGGGATAAAGTACTTAAGAATGACATGGAAAGTTATTCAGAGGATCTGTGGCCGGAAGTTATATATAAAGGAGACGATCTTTTTGGCTGGTTTAAAGCCGGTCAGGTTATTAATTCGATAGGACTTTCATACAGATTTGATGACGGACTAAACGGATTTTCTATAACGATGCCTTTATTAATTGTAAAAAATGTCGAGGCACCTATAATTGGCGGATGGATTGTAAACAGATTTTATATGCAGGGAATAAATCTTGATAATATTGGATATGATATTTTATATACTCCTTCTGCATCGAGATTTTTAGATTCGTATGTATCTGCAGGTGTAGAATTTGAAAATTTAAATACAACTGATTCAAATAATGTAACTACTTCAAGTCTTGATACATATTTTGTGATGGAGCTTGGAGTGAAATTAAGAGCAAACGTAAAATATACACCATTAAAATTTTTAGGATTTATTTCAGATTTTTGGGGAATAAGAATGGGAATAAAGAACAAAGGATTTTCAAATATCAGTGATATTAATTATATCTTTGAAGTTGGGGCTGGAGTTTGGTAATAGTTTTTAGTTAATAGTTAATAGTTAATAGTTAATAGTTAATAGTTAATAGTTAATAGTTAATAGTTAATAGTTAATAGTTAATAGTTGGTAGTTAGTTTTTTGTGCTGTTGTTTGTTTTCTAATAAATTTAAGGGACTGATAAAATAAATATAAATACAGCACGCAATTTTGCTGATTTAAAATTTATTATTTGAGAAGTATCATACGTTTCGTCTCCGAAAATTCTTTACCTCCGGAGACTGTTTCCAATGTCAATTTATAAAAGTAAACTCCACTCGACAGATCACTTCCATCAAATTTAACCTCATAATTTCCTGACTGTTGCTTTTGATTTACTAATTCTTTTATATACTTACCTGTAATATCATAAATTTTTAATTTTATAAAACTCGTAACCTCCAAATCATACTTGATAGTTGTTACCGGATTGAATGGATTTGGGAAATTTTGATT
>JBATSB010000165.1:0-2735 GCA_049293015.1 Ignavibacteria bacterium | reverse complement strand
GTATATGTCCTCTGGGGTGTAGGGGTTGGGGCTTCAGCGGCATACGCTACAGTCGATGTAGGGGTAGAACGCTTCGCTTGTAGAGCCTTTTCAGTTTCTTCAAGCTTCTTTTGTACTTCTTCAAGTTGCTTCTGTTTCTCTGCGTCCTGTTGGGCGTCGAGTGTCTTCTGATCCTGAAGTGTACGTTTAGTTTCAATTAGCTGATGTTGTGTGCTTTCTAATTCGACCCTCTGCTTAGCTTCAAGCGTGTGCGGTGCTAAATACTGTAAGTATGTAACGGTTGCAATTATCACGATGACGAAAGCAAGTGCTAGTTTACGGAAGACTGGATTATCCAGCTTCTTGCGGAAGGTTATTGGTTTTTTGTTTTTCATAGTATGCCCCAAAGGGGGCTTTTTTGACCTAACCATACTATTATACCATACTTTCTACGGATTTAGAGTGTTTCTTTCACTAGGAAAGCGACACCGATAATAGTAATTGGGTAGGCTATGATCGGGTCTACGCCACCAAGAAGGTGAAGCATACCTGCTGAAGCGAGGAGGGCAAGGGCGAACCGTGCAACCCACAGGCTTAAAAAGCTTACTACTGTTTCTATTTTAGTCATTTTCATTTCTCCTTTTTAGATTGTTATGACTGTTTGTTTGAAATTAAGACTTGGGAGTTTTAACTTCTGAACAACATTATAGCAAAGCGGTAGTGCTTTGTCAATACTATTGAGGAGCGAAAATGCTTATAACAGAGGTATCTTTCTTTGGATTTGGGTCATTTCCGGCTAGAATATCGTTTATTTTTCCACGATAATAGCGTCGTATATCTTCGAGTTCTTCACGGGTCCACTTTTTCGGACCTGCAATGGCTTCAAGATCATCAACGACATCTCTGCCATACTTTGCTTCCATTCCTCTAAAGTATCTCCGGGGATCACCATGTAAGAAACGGTTGCACTTGTGGCATTGGGCATTGATATTTCTCTCGTCAAAACGAGTTGAGGAGTAGGTCGTCGGTATAAAGTGACCGCCATCAAGCTTCTCAAAAGGGTGCCAGACTCCACATGATATACAGGTACTTCCACTGTCTCCAAAACAATCCCGTAATCTTGCATACTTATTCGCCAGTTGTTGAACGGCGGCTTTTAGCCTTGGAAGTGTTATAGTCTTCTTTGGTTTTTTGACCACCTTTTTTACTGAGGGCTTTGTGTTCTTTTTCATCGAGTAGTGCAAATCCTGTTTTTCGAGATCGGTCCGGGTTGTCCCATGACTTACCACCGATGTTACGATAGAAGTTTGGGTCTTTTTTTAGTATTGTTTCACGGGCTTTTGCTGCCCCCTCTTTGTTACCTGCCATTGTGTAATCGTCCTATACGCCTATTCTGACGCTCTGCTTTACGTGCTTTACGAAACCTGCGTGTTGTTGGGGTGGTAATATGACGGAAATGATACGCAAGCATAACTTGAAACCATTTATTGTTCATTTTTGTTCTCGATCTTGTCGTCTACGACTGCACGAAGGGCTTGTAGTGTCCGAACCTCTCCCTGCTTCATTGCTGTTTCATCTATATCATTTGCGAGGTAGGCGTAAAAGTCACGGATGAATAGCATAAGCTTCATCTTCGCTTCTAGTGACCTACCACTGGTTAGTATCCGCCAGACGGCGGTAAGTTTTTTGGTTGCCATGTTGGGTCATCCTCTATCTTCCACGATCTTTGTGTTAATTGTACGGCTTCTGGTTCCTGTGGACGGGAACGGTTCTTCCTCATGTAAAAATCTATCTTGTGCGTATCCTTGGGGTCACGGAAGACAAACGCTACCATATCTGACACCTGCTGGATACTTCGGCTGTTCTTAAAGCTATGAAGGTCCGGGCGTATGATCTCTATTCCTTGGGCTGTGACTCGTGTTTGTGGGGTCACATGGCTTAGTAATAGAACTGGTAACTGGTGCTTCATAGCACAACGCTTGAAGTACTTCATTATCCGTGTAATAGCTGCTGCTGCGTTATCTCCGATAGAGTCATCAAAGAAGTGGAGGTGGTCAACTACGACCAAACATACGTCCTCTGCTTTTGCTCGTTCCATCAGGTGGTCAATATCTGTATAGTTAATGTCTAGCTGTGACTGGACCATGATCCCTGCGTAGTCGTGGTCTTTACCTGCAAGGCTGTAGAAACGCTGTACTGCCTGTTCTACGGTAAGCTCTAGGTTTATGAACAACACGGGCTGTTGAGTACTCTTGTAGGCGTTCTGTGCTATATTCATAGCCAAGATTGACTTACCATGTCCCGTGTCACCACCCAGAGTCATTATTTCACCCGGTAGAAACGATCCCATGAGTGAGTCTATGCTTTTGTAGCCTGTCGAGACTCCGAGGTATTTACCTTCGTTCTCAATGTACTTCATAGCCTCTTGTTCATGTATTGACAAGAACTCTATATCATTTACTGATACGTTTTCTGCTTGGGGATTTGCGAACAGGTCTTTCACGTTTGAAACGGGTTTTTTCTGGGGTGGCTTCATATCTTAGTACAAACCTTTCTAGACTGTTCATATTAGTATTGGTGTTATCTTTTGTTTGTCGAGCTGTCGGTGACAGTATACACACAACATAGCCCATGAGCTTCTGACTAGGGTATATTCCCCATCTAGGCAAGCCCATTCAAACCTGTGGTAGTCTTTGTGTTCACATTTAATGTTTTCACAACGATCTGCCTTTCCGTAGAGTTTCACGAGACGATAG
>JBATSB010000164.1:0-14390 GCA_049293015.1 Ignavibacteria bacterium | reverse complement strand
GAAACAGAATTGTGTAAATTACTTTTGACATTTTTTTCTCCTTTGGGTTTGAGTTTTAATTAATTGATACAAAAATATATCAGAAGGATTCTTAATCCAAAGAAACTTTTTGGCAGGTTTCACAACTCACATAAATAATTATTTCATAGAAAAAGCTAAATATGAGTTAAAAAAGGAATATATTGCTAATAGAAAGACAGATTCCTTCTAAATTTCAGGGTGTTGTATTTATGTTTTACATTTAATATTTTGTAACTCAATTATTTGAACTAATGCACAAAAGCTCATTACTCGAGATCATCAGAACCTTCACTCCAAAAGAATTAGTCAAATTCGAAGACTTTGTTAATTCTCCCTATTTCAATAAAAATAAAAATGTAATAAATTTATTTGCTGAAATAAAAAAGCATGCTCCGGAATTCATTAATGAGAATCTTGAAAAGGAAAAAGTCTGGAAGAAATTATTTCCGGGGAAAGATTACAATTATGGTATAGTGAAAAATATAATTCACGATCTGACCGGATTGAGTGAAAAATTTATTTTGCTTGAACAATATTCCGGAGAAACTTTGAGGTGTGAACTTGATCTCATAGAAGCTGCATTTAACAGGAACATTCAGAAATTTACTTTCGGAAAGATGGATCAGTTTGAAAAGAGATTAAAAATGGAAAATGACCCGAACAAATATTCCAACATAAATAATTTATTATTGATAGCCGGCAATTATTATGATTCGAAGGCAAGCTTTATTCTCGATTACAATCTCAAGCAGAATAGAGAAAATTCCCTCAGACTTGCCTCGGAATATTGGTTGTATAATTTTCTTGTTCATTCTTTCAAGTTAATTCATAACTCAACAGCATATGAAATGCGGACAACAGGACCTGTAAGAAAGACACTTCTTGAAAAATTTTTTATGAAACTTAAAGAACATTCAATCCTGGAAGAACTGCTTTTAAAAGAAGATAAGGAACAGCCTCAGGATAATATTTCAAAGATCGTAAATTGCTTTTTTCTTATGTATAATGCAGTGATTTCAAAAGGTGATAAAGCTGAGTATGACAAGTTCAATTCTTATCTTAGTGAAAGCATTGAATTATTTTCAGGACATGAACTTCAAAATATGAGTGCCTGCAGACATACGTGCATGCTGAATCTTAAAATTTCCAGGGCAAAAGAAACACTGGATTGGTATAAATTCTTAATGGAAAAAAATGTGATTTTATTGAAAAACGGATTAATTAACGATAATGTCATGACAAATGTTGTAAATTATTCTATTGCATTGAAAGAAACAGGTTTTGCTGAGAAGTTTTTAAACAAATATACAGGAAACCTTCCCGCTGACATACGTGATAATACATACAACTATTGCATGGCTAAGATTCATTTCGGCAAGAGTGAATTCGGTAAGTCTCTCGAATGCCTTGCTAAGATCAATGAAGATAATCTGATGAGTAAATATTTTTTGAAAAAACTATATTTAATGATATACTATGAACTCAATGATTATGAATCATTTATATATGCTTGTGATACATTTGCACATTTTAAAAAAAGAAATAAAATTGCAAGTGAAACAAGAGCGCAGGAATTCAGTAATTTCGGAAGCAATATAAGAAAACTTTTCAAACTCCGTAATAAATATGATAAGTTTGAATCTTTGAAACTCAGGAAAGAAACCGGCGATCAGATATGGTTCATCGAAAAGTTAGACGAAATAGACAAAGTTAAATTAAAAAAGTTGTAAATTGAAATTTTTAATTTGAAATTATGCATAAAAGCTCCTTACTCGAGATCATCCGTACATTCACTCCAAAAGAATTAGTCAAATTCGAAGACTTTGTTAATTCTCCTTATTTTAATAAAAACAAAAATGCAATTAATTTATTTAATGAAGTAAAAAAGTATGCTCCTGAATTTATTCATGAGAATCTTGAGAAGGAGATAGTCTGGAAGAAGTTATTTCAAGATAAAGAATACAATTATGGTATAATGAAAAACATTATTCATGATCTTAGCAAATTATGTGATTCATTTCTGGCAGAAGAAATTTATGCAAAAAACGATCATCAGAGAAATGCTGATATACTTCAGTCTGTGTTTGACAGAAGTCTGGAAAGGCTTTTCGGGAATAAATATGAAATGACAGTTAAACAGTTAAAAAATGACTTTAAAGATAAAAAATTTGAATCATCATCGGATTACTTCAATAAAATGAATAAGATCTCAGAATTGTATGAATTATTTCTGCACAGCTATAAACCTCAGCTTAAAAATAAAATAGATGTAAAACCGGAATGCGAATATCTTATTTATGAATTTTTCATTAAAGCATTTTATTTATATCAGAAAATTACAGGTCACAGTTTTCATTATAATCATCCGGTCGGTGAGAACTTACTTCATATTTTTTTAAAATCACTTGAAGAATGTGAAGATAAAATTATTGAGAAAGTAATCGAGCTCAGCAAAAATAATTCAACTGATTATTATCTGATACTTAACTGTTATTACAGTTTGTACAAGGCATTGAAATATAATGATAATTATAAATATTGCCTGGAATTTAAAAAAAATATATCTCTGATCAGGGATAAAATTTCTTTGGTTGAATATCGCAATCTGAATTATGCCAATATGACCGCAATGACAAATCTGACAATTACTTTGGTTAATTTCTCACAGGAATATTTTGAAATCTTAATGAATGTTTATAACACCGGATTATTTCATAATGAAGACGAAAGTATAAATCCCCATTTCTTTGGCAATATGGTGAATTTATCCTGTTCTGTCAAAGAGTATGAATTTGCGGAAAAATTTATTGTACAGTATTCTCCAAAACTTCCTGCAGACTTCCGCGAATCGGTATACAATTATTCGATGTCTGTTTTATGCTTTTGCAAAAAAGAATTTAATGCTTCTCTTGAATATTTGTCTAAAATTCAGAATGAATTCAAATCTATGAAAATGAATGTAAAGAATCTTCAGCTTAACATTTATTATGAGCTAAATGACAGGGAATCTTTTGAATATGCTTATGATTCTTTAAAACATTATCTCGGTAAAAATAAAATGACAAATGAATCAAGAATACTGGTTCTGACAAAGTATTGCGGATATGTCAGAAGTTTATTTAAGATAAGAGAGAAATTTAATTCTTATGAATTCGACTCCCTTAAAAAAGAAATTACCGAAAATAAAACCCTCAGTAAAGGATGGCTTCTCAGAAAACTAGACGAGATAGAATCTGAAAATAAAAAAAACCGGTAGATCTCTCCACCGGCTTTAATTTCAATTATGAATTTCAAATTACAAATTGCAAATAATATTAATAAATCTAAAATCAGTCAAACCCTTCACCTGTAAATAATTTTAAAGAACTATTAACCAAACGTGTAGGCAAATCCGAAATCACAATCGTTACTTGATCAGCATCATCCTCTTCACATCAATAAACTCTCCAGCCTCCATCCTGAAAAAATAAACTCCGCTCGAAAGATCAGCTCCGTTAAATTCTGCAGAATAATTTCCTGCGGGCTTCTGCTCATTAACGAGTGTCATAACTTCTTTTCCAAGCACATCATATATTTTCACAGTCACAAATCCATTTACAGGTATTGAAAAATTAATTTTTGTAGTCGGGTTAAATGGATTTGGATAATTTTGTGAAAGCGAATAATTGTTTGGAATATCAAGATTCAGATTTGAAATACCTGTAGTTCCGTTTACTTTGCAAATATTATCGAGGTATAAATTATTTCCATAAGCACTAACTGCTTTAAACCGAATCAGGTCTGTTCCAACCGGTAATGCATATATCTTAGTTGCCCATTGAGATGTAATCGGATTAAACGAAGCTGTTCTTGGGGATACTGTTACAAGATTACCCGAAACTCCTCCCGAAAGACTTGCCAGTGTTGTATAAGTAACACCCGCGTTTGATGAGACTTCAATTATAAGCGAATCAACTTCTGCCTGCCTTGTTGCATAAGCATGATTGAATTTCAATGAGTCACCGGAAACTGAATGATCAAAGGGAGTTGTTAACATGCTTTGAACTATTCCCGGCTCAGCTTCATAAAATTTAAATACTGCCGAACCGTTTCCTGAAACAAATGCATTTACATTTGCTCTTTTCCATAATAAATTATTATTGTATTCAAAACGCCAGAAGTCAGGAGGGAAAATTGTAGTAGAATAATTCTGACATAAATTTATATATCCGATTTTCATTTTATATTGATCTGTAGAATCTCTGTTATGCAAAATAGAATTATCCTGCGCATATATTCTGTAAAATATTGAATCGCCGTTAGACACTTCGGCGTTAAGCGAATTAAAAATCGCTTCATATCCATATTGTCCCGATATAAGTAATCTAAAATGTTTAATCACTGAATTATTATTTTTATACCAGTTTACCCATACAGAATCTATTCCTAAAGAATCAGTAACAATAGATTTTAAATTTGCCGGCCAGTATTGTACAGGGAAAATAGTTTCAGGTGTATTCAATATGACAGGCGGTGTAATGTCGTTTATAACATTAAAAGCAAAATAAGTCTGTGGTGCGAGTACAGGATAAGTTTTGGATATTCCTGTTACATCTCCCGCTTTTATATAATATTTGTAATTGCCCGTTGAGCCGTTGCCGGGGATATTTGCCGACCAGTTAGTTCCTCCGGTATTCGTCATTGGAATGCTGTCATAATTATTTCCTCTTGTCCAGAATATTTTTGTTTTGGAGGGATCAATGGAACCGTTGACAGAAACTATTGAGCCGCTGACTGTATAAGGTCCGGCTAAATTATCAGTATTTGTCAATGAACTGTGATTGAATGTATAACCCATGCTTCCTTCTGTAAATCTCACAGCAGTATTTGAATTTACTTTTCCATAACCCATTTCATTATTCCATGTGTAGCCGAGAGCATTGATAGATCCGGTTGAATTGTAACTATAATTTCCGACTTTATCTGCAGTTCCGCATAAATATTCTCGTACTTTTTCCCATCTTAGAGTCGAGTCAATTGAAAGCATTAAAGCAGCTACACCGGCTGCATTTGGAGTTGCGCTGGATGTCCCGTTAAAAAGAGTATAACCATTGGGAGTGTATCCTCCGCTGCCGGTAATATCAGTTGTATAGATTCTTGTACCCGGAGCTACTACAGATAATCCGGTTCCATAACAAGATCCCCACGTGCTTTCAAAATCGCAGCTTACATAACTTTTCCTTTGAAAACATGGACTAATAGCACCAACAGCTATGCCATTCGGATTAGAAGCAGGAAAAATTACGTTTGCTTCATAATTCCCTGCAGCAAAAAGGTAAATTGTACCTTTGCCGTTTCTTCCTAATGTAGTACCGTCAAGAATTGCATTATCTAAAAGAGAAGAAGTGGCAAAAGCTCCCCAGGAGTTTGAACATATCCAGCTTCCACTTTGCCATGCATAAATCAATCCTTCCGCTAAATCTATCCATGCACCTCCATTTGGACCTAAAGATTTTATATTTATAATTTTGCAATTAGGTGCCACTCCGGAAACTCCTGTTGAATTATTTCCAATCGCAGCAATGATTCCCGCACATGCTGTCCCGTGTCCTGCTAAATCAAATGCATTTGTACTTTCATTTACAAAGTTGTACTGAGAATTAGGAACTAAATTTCCTGCCAGATCTTCATGCAATGTGTCTATACCTGTATCAATTACTGCAATCTTTACTTTATTACTTCCAAGTGTAATATTCCATGCGCTGTCAAGTCGCATATCACATCCTGCTGTCCCGCTTCCTCCCGGAATATTATTTCCTGTATTTCTTAATGCCCATTGCTGTGGAAAAAAAGGATCATTAGGAACATACTGAAGAAGATTGGTTATGTAAAGATTCGGCTCGGCATAATTTACTTTCCCGCTTTCAAACATTTCATTGGCTGCGTCCATTGAAAAAGTATTTGAGTTAACTTTATATACTATCGTTTTTCCTCCGGTTAATGAAAGAGTCTTAACAAAGGTTAAGTCTTTGCTTTGTTCAATGGCAGCTATCTCATTATCCGAAATATTTGATCTATATTGAACGATGATTTCATTATTGGCTGCAATGAACTGATTGGAGTTTTCATCTTGAGATGCGACCGAAAACACAGGCGATACACATTCAAATATTTCGGATGATTTAAGATTGCTCAGTAAATCAGATATTCCTGACTCACTAAATGGGTTGTTTAGTTTTAACACTTGGTTTTTTTCAGCAGATATAAAATTATCATAATTCAGATACTGACTATAGACCTGTGTGGAATTAATGAACTGATCTTTACTCATTTCATTAATTAATTTCACATATAATTGATCATACTGAATATCAAGATATGTTTTAGAATTATTATAGTAGTAATAATTCGTTATAGAGCCGGTTTGAGAAAATGTAAATTGAGGAGCTAAATTAATCATTAAGATTAATGATAAGCAAATAAATAATTTTTTCATTTTTTGTTTTTTTAATTTTTTGTTAATATTTTTTTAGAGTTAGTATTACTGTTTAAACAAATTTCTTTTTGATCTTAAATTAATATTCTTCTCTTTTGAATCTAAAGACCGATATTTAAAATTTTATTCCGACTTAACGGCGATGTCATTAAGGTAAAATGATAGAGCGCAATATCATTCATTTTACTGAAACACCATTTAATAAAACTTCAACATTCATTTTTCTTCTGCTTATATTTTGAATTGATAAGTCAGGAATCAAATAATTTTCATACGTCTCCCATTCACATTCCATGCTACCGGGAGGATCGAAAACACTTGTTGAAATAAAAACAGTCTTTTTTAGTAAACTGCAGTTAGATATTGAATAACTATTAATACCGCTTAATGAAGTAACATTCGAATCTAAGAAAACCGATTCGCCCGGCTGTAAACTTATAGTTGCCGAATAAAAATCTTCTCCATCTATGTTTGATTTTAATTGTTGACTCTTATCCGAGTTAGAAACTATCGTTGAAGTTAAATTATCATTGCATCCTGTTACAACCATTTGTGAAACAAATATTACTAAAGCTATTACTAATTTTGATGTTTTCATTTTTAAATCTCCTTATTTTAATTTTGTTAATAAAAAATATTATTTGATACATTGTTACTGTTTACAGTTCGATCGTCGTGATCCCGACTTTTAACAAATCATAATTACCCGCCATACCGGTGATGTCTTTTTTGTGTTTGAAAGAAAAAATGTTCGCGTCCATTTTTCCGGGTTATTATTTTTTTTTAAAGAACTGATACAAATTAGAAAGTTTGAATTTGATACACAATAAGCGAGTACTCACTTTAAACACACAAATTTTATTCGAAATTAATTAACTACACACGTGTGTTCTTCAGTTGTATTTTATCGTCTCCGCAGAAAGTCACTCCGCCGTATCTCCACCCTGCATACCATTGCCGCTTTTACCTAAAGTTAATCCTTCTATCCACACTTCAATTGTTCTTGTCTGACCGCTGATATTTTTTATTGAAAGATCTTCAAACGCAAAGTTTCCGCTTTTCTTCCACATGCATGGTAGTGAAGAATTTCCAACTTGATTTGAGGTGCGTATGTATATTTCCCTGGTGTTTATTGTGCAATTTGAAATTGTATAAGAATTTATAAGTATAAGACCGGTTATGTCCATGCTTAAATTAACTGTCTCACCATTCCTCAGAAGATATTTTTTGCTGAACGTTCCGTCTTCAAAGCTTCTTCCGGACACTCCTGTTATGATTTCCTTGTTCGTAACAGATTCTGATGAAACTGGATTGTCACTGCATCCTGACAGCATATAGATTGAGATCATTAAGATTAACGATAAGCATATAAGTAATTTTTTCATTTTTTTTATTTTTTAATTTTTGTAAAAATTTTCTTTAGAACAAGTATTTCTATTTAAATAAATTCTTTATGATCTGATTTTTATATCCTACATTTTTGAATCTAAAGACCGAAAAATAGAATAATAACCCGCCATACCGGTGATGTCTTTTTGTGTTTGAAAGAAAAAATGTTCGCGTCCATTTTTCCGGGTTATTATTTTTTTAAAAGAACTGAAACAAAAATATACTTAGCATTTATATTTCGCAAAGACATTTTTAAGCGAGTTTCACAACTAAGAACTTACATATTTAAATGAAAAGTATTATTTTATGCAGGAATTGAGATAATTATTTAAAAATTTTCTAAAACTGCATATTTAAAATTGAGTAGTTATACTTATATGAAATTCAAAAAAAATAATAGAAGCTAAATAAATAAATAAAAATTACCCATATGCACAAAAGCTCAGTTCTCGAAATCATCAGAACATTTACTCCAAAAGAATTAATTAAATTCGAAGACTTTGTTAATTCTCCTTATCACAATAAAAATAAAAATGTTGTAAGTTTATTTCTGGAAATAAAAAAGTTTGCCCCGGATTTTAAGGATGACAATCTCGATAAAGAAAAAGTCTGGGGAAAAATATTTCCTGAAAAGGAATATAATTACGGGATCTTAAAAAATCTTATTCATGATTTAGATAAACTGTGTGAGACATTTCTTTTATTGGAGCAGTATCTGTACGACGATACAAGAAAAGGATTTGATTTGATTAATATTGTTTTTCAAAGAGACATTCCAAAACTGACAATTTCAAAGCTAAATTCATTTGAAAGGAATTTTCAAATGACTCCTGTACGTGGAAATTTTAATAATTACCTTTATTATGGAACTCATATTTATCACATCAAAAGTATGTGCATACTTTTCTATGGACTTAATCAGGATCTTCAGAATGCAATCAACAAGTCCTGTGAATTTACTTTGTATTATTTTATGCATTGTGCATCTGTCTATGCTACAGAACCTACTGATTTTAAATTGGATAACAGAAATCCGAAAGAGGAAAATATTTTAGTAACTTTTTTAAAAAGTCTGGATGAGAATCATATAATGGATGATTTATTTTCTGATATAGGAAGCAGATCAGATAATCTTTCGAAAATAGTTTGTTGTTTTTACTTTAAGTATAAATGTTTTAGGAATAATGCAGATGCTGTTTATTATTATAAATTTAAAAATCATTTAAAAGAGAATATATCCATTTTTACTTTGGAACAATTGAACAACTTTTATCTTGAACTTTCATATTGTCTGCACTATGTCTATATTTCTTCTCTTGAAGAAAAAAACAGGGAAAAATTTGAAATTTTAAAGTTTAGAATAGAGAATAAAATCTTTATAAATTTGAATGGAATAATTCCTGATGGACATTTAGCAAGATCGATTGAAATTGCATGCAATGTGAAAGAAATTGATTTTGCTGAAAATTTTTTAACGGAATATATAGAAAAAGTTCCTGAAGAGTTTCGTGAGAATATTTTAAATTTTTCCTTAAGTACAATTAGCTTTGCAAAATCAGATTATTCTCAATCTCTGATTCATCTTTCAAAAATTCAAAAGGAAGTAGAATTACTAAAATATTTGCTAAGAAATTTGCATATGAAAATATATTATGAATTGAATGATTACGAATCCTTCATTTCTTCTTATGATGCCTTTAAACATTATATAAAAAGAAAAAAAATTTTAGATCATGAAAAAGGATTAGCAATCTCTAAATTTTGTGATCATATAAAAATTCTTTTTAAGTTAAGAGAAAAATTTAATGAGTTTGAACTTAAACAACTGAAAGTTGATGTTAATGAAACCCGTTTTCTAAACCATACATGGTTAATTAATAAAATCGATGAATTAGAGCTGGCAAATAAAAAAGAATTAAAAATTAGGAATTAGTCTGTTACCACCTAAATTAATCGCAAAATGGTAAGAAAATTTTTACTCGATATTTTAGAAACGAATTGTAAATTTCAATGAGCACGTTTCTGAATACTTTATAAGTAATTCCCCCTTAAAAAAGGGGGAGCAAAGGGGGTTGTTGCAGAAAGAAATAGAATAGATTCAACATCGTAAACAGTGGATTCAAATTAAACTCAATTTTACAAACCCCTCCCAGCCTCCCTTTTGGACAAAGGGGAGGAACAAAAAATGTTAATAGATTTTCTTGGTTCTGGCTAAGCCAGTTTATGAATTTTGAGTTATAAATATTCAAATTGAAATAAATCAAAAATCCCAAATCCAATAAATCCCAAATCCCAATTCCCAAATCGTTACTTGATCAGCATCATTCTTTTCACATCAACAAACTCTCCTGCTTCCATCCTGAAGAAATAAACTCCGCTCGAAAGATTTGCTCCGTTAAATGTATATGAATAATATCCTGCCTGCTTTTGTTCATTAACAAGTGTCATGATTTCCTTTCCAAGCACATCATAAATTTATCGTCTCCGCAGAGTCACGTGCTTTTCGGACTCTGCGGGAACGAAAATCTTCAATGTTTAATGTTTTCCCTCCTTCCCAAGCTGGGGAATGTGAAGTAGAATATATAAATAAAAAATTCTTAATTCTAAATTCCTAATTTTTAATTGCTCATTACTTGATCAGCATCATCCTCTTTACATCAATAAACTCTCCTGCCTCCATCCTGAAGAAATATACACCACTCGAAAGATTTGCTCCGTTGAATTCAGTTGCATAATTTCCTGCCGGCTTCTGCTCATTAACAAGAGTCATTACTTCCTTTCCAAGCACATCATATATTTTCAAAGTCACAAATCCATTTACAGGTATTGAGAAATTAATTTTTGTAGTCGGATTAAACGGATTGGGATAATTTTGTGAAAGTGAATATTCAAATGGTATATCGAGATTCAGATTTGAAATTCCGGTAGTTCCGTTTACTTTGCAAATATTATCGAGATATAAATTATTTCCATAAGCACTTACAGCTTTAAATCGAATCAGGTCTGTTCCAATTGGTAAGGCATATTTTTTAGTTGCCCATTGATTTGGAGCAGGTGTAAATGGATTCTGAGTAGGTGATGCAGTTACAAGGTTTCCTGAAACACCTCCTGAAAGTCTTGCCAGTGTTGTATAACTTGCACCTGCGTTTGAAGAAACTTCAATAATTAGTGAATCAATTTCAGTTTGATAAGTCGCATAAGCATGATTGAATTTTAAGGAGTCTCCGGATTCAGAAAGATCAAAAGGAGTTGTCAGCATACTCTGAGTTACTCCCGGTTCAGCATCATAATATTTAAATGTTGCCGAACCAATACCTGATGCAAATGCACTCACAATAGCTCTGCTCCATAATAAATTATTATCATATTCTACTCTCCAGAAATCAGGTGGAAATATAGTTGAAGTATAATCCTGACATAAATTTATATATCCGGTTTTCATTTTATATTGATCTGTAGAATCTCTGTTATGCAGCGAAGAATTATCCTGTGCATATATTTTGTAAAATATTGAATCTCCGTTGGACACTTCAGAGTTGAGCGAATTAAAAATAGCTTCAAATTCATTTTGTCCCGATAAATGCAATTTAAAATGTTTGGTCAATGAAGAATTATTTTTATTCCATCTTACCCAGACAGAATCTATCCCTACTGAATCTGTAACTATAGATTTAATTTTTGCCGGCCAGTATTGAACAGGAAAGAATGTAAAATTTGTATGTAAAATCACAGGAGGAGTTACATCATTAAGGACTTTAAATGAAAAATAAGTTTCAGGTGCAAGCACAGGATAAGTTTTGGATATTCCGGTTACATCACCTGCTTTTATATAATATTTGTAGTTGCCCGGAGAGCCATTGCCGGGAATATTCGCTGTCCAGTTAATTCCTCCGCTGTTAGTCATCGGAATACTGTCAAAAGAATTTCCTCTTGTCCAGAAAACTTTTGTTTTAGAAGCATCAATTGTACCGTTGACTGAGACAATCGAACTGGTAATTGTATAAGGACCTGATAAATTATCTGTATTAGTTAATGAAATGTGATTAAAACTAAAGCCCTGACTTCCTGCTGTATATCTCACAGCATTATATGAATTCACTTTTCCGTAACCCATCTCATTATTCCATGTGTATCCAAGATCACTGTTTGGTCCTTCTGAATTATAGTTGTAATTTCCCACTTTATCTGCAGATCTGCATAAATATTCTCTTACTTTTTCCCATCTTAAAGTGGAATCAATTGAAAGCATCAATGCGACTACACCGGCTGCATTTGGAGTTGCGCTGGATGTACCGTTAAAATTTGAAACATAATTGCCGGCAGTGTAACCTCCGTTTCCGGAAATATCGGTAGTAAATATTTTCACACCCGGAGCTACAATGCTAAGTCCTGTTCCATAACAAGAACCCCACCATGTTTCAGTATCACAGCTTAAAAGACTTTTTCTCTGATTGCAGGGACTTAAAGCTCCTACAGCAATTGTGCGCGGATTATTTGAAGGAAAAATTAAATTTGTTTCTGAATTACCTGTAGCAAAAAGATAAATAGTTCCTTTTCCGTTTCTTCCTAATGTCGTCCCGTCAAGAATAGCATTATCAATAATGGAAGAACCGGTCCCGCCGCCCCATGAGTTTGAACAGATCCAGCTACCTATCTGCCATGCATAAATTAATCCTTCAGCCAGATCTAAATATGTACCTGAGGCATTGGCATCAAGAGATTTAATTGCAACTAATCTACTGTTTGGTGCAACTCCTGAAACACCAATTGAATTATTTCCTGTTGCAGCAATAATTCCCGCACATGCTGTCCCGTGACCATTGTCATCAAATGCATTTGTGCTTTCATTAATAAAATTGTATTGAGAATTAGGAATTAAATTTCCCGAGAGATCTTCATGTAAGGAATCTATACCTGTATCCACTACCGAAATTTTTACTTTATTACTTCCGAGTGAAATATTCCATGCGCTGTCAAGTCGCATATCACATCCTGCTGTTCCTGAAATACCTTCCGGAATATTGTTTCCTGTATTCCTTAATGCCCATTGCTGTGAAAATAAAGGATCATTCGGAACATACTGACCGAGATTTGTAATATAGAAATTTGGCTCAGCATAATTTACCTTTCCGCTTTCATAGATCTCATTTGCAGCGTCAAATGAAAATGAATTTGATTTAACTTTATAAACTATGGTTTTACCGCCGGTCAATGAAAGAGCTTTAACTATTGTCAGGTCATTGCTTTGTTCAATTTCAGCTATCTCATTATTCGACATATCTGTTTTATACTGAACAATGATCTCATCATTGGCAGCTATGAATTGGACAGAGTTTTCTTTCTGACCTGCAGCCGTAAATACCGGGGATACACATTCAAATAAACCGGACGATTTGAGATTGTTCAGTAGATCAGATATACCTGACTCGTGAAAAGTTATGCTTAGTTTTAAAACCTGATTTTTTTCGGCAGATTTAAAATTATCATAATTCAGATACTGGCTAAATACCTGTGTAGAATTAATGAACTGCTCTTTGCTCAATTCATTATTTAATTTCACATATATATGATCATGTTTCAGATCAAGAAATGTCTTGGAATTATTATAGTAGTAATAATTTGTAATGGATCCGGTTTGAGAAAATGTAAATTGTGGCGCTAAATTGATCAGTAAGATTAACGATAAGCAGATAAATAATTTTTTCATTTTTGTTTTTTTAAATTAAAAAGCATTGCAAATTAGTTGGCTTGATTTATATTAACAATAAGTATGTATACCATTTGATAAAATAGGTATATACTTACTTCGACCTCATCATTAAACATGTTAATTACCTTT
The DNA here is from genome assembly GCA_049293015.1 of Ignavibacteria bacterium. Lineage (GTDB taxonomy): Bacteria > Bacteroidota > Ignavibacteria > Tepidaquicellales > Tepidaquicellaceae > UBA2330. The sequence continues at coordinate 666 of JBATSB010000164.1, read as the reverse complement.
GAAAATTTATATTTCAGTTTATTCTTGTTAATTTTCTTTGACTAATATTATTGGTTCTATTAAAAAACAATAACCCGCCATACCGGTGATGTCATTAAGGAAAAAATGTTCGCGCACATTTTTCCGGGTTATTATTTTTTATAAAGAACATTATTGTAAATTATTGAGCATTTACTTTATGACCATTTTTCTTGTTTCTGTCTCGCCATTGACTTCAATTTTATATGACATATCTTTTAATGTTGTTATGTCCGGGTTTTTGAAATGCACACAATAAGTTCCCGGAAGCATTTCTCCGTCAACAAGATAATCAATGATCTTTCCACTATTGTCAGTTACATTCAGTATTACAACGGCTTCCTTCATTAAATCAAATTTAATGACAGTTACCTGATTCGATTCTGTCTCTTCATTTTGATAAAGTTTAAAAAACTTACTTTGAAGATTTGTATCAGCTTCTGAGTTTTTAACAATATTAATCGGTGCTTCAGTATTACTGCTCTGTGATTTTGAACCGGTTACAGTTATTAAGCACAGTGTTATCAGAAACAGAATTGTGTAAATTACTTTTGACATTTTTTTCTCCTTTGGGTTTGAGTTTTAATTAATTGATACAAAAATATATCAGAAGGATTCTTAATCCAAAGAAACTTTTTGGCAGGTTTC
>JBATSB010000163.1:0-50800 GCA_049293015.1 Ignavibacteria bacterium | reverse complement strand
GTTGTGATTTGCTTTCAAAAGTTCTTTTTACAATATTTGTCACAGCTCCAGCTAAAAAATAAAGAAAGGAAAATGAGTTGTGATTTGCTTTCAAAAGTTCTTTTTACAATATTTGTCACAGCTATTTTGAGAATTGCACCACCAGACAAGAAGTTGTGATTTGCTTTCAAAAGTTCTTTTTACAATATTTGTCACAGCTTCAGCTAAAAAATAAAGGAAAGAAAATGAGTTGTGATTTGCTTTCAAAAGTTCTTTTTACAATATTTGTCACAGCCACTCAGTTTTAACTTTACTGAGAATCTTTGTTGTGATTTGCTTTCAAAAGTTCTTTTTACAATATTTGTCACAGCACCGAGCCAACAGCCACCACCGAGCCAACAGTTGTGATTTGCTTTCAAAAGTTCTTTTTACAATATTTGTCACAGCAATCTATCTAATACATTCGCAGAGCTGGCAGTTGTGATTTGCTTTCAAAAGTTCTTTTTACAATATTTGTCACAGCTATGCCAGACTCGTAAGTTTGGGGTGGTAAGTTGTGATTTGCTTTCAAAAGTTCTTTTTACAATATTTGTCACAGCTAGTTTAAGGTATGCAATTAGTGAAGATAGTTGTGATTTGCTTTCAAAAGTTCTTTTTACAATATTTGTCACAGCATGGCTCTTACAAATATGGGTAAGCCGGTGTTGTGATTTGCTTTCAAAAGTTCTTTTTACAATATTTGTCACAGCTTTAAATATAATAAATAATAATAATGACTAGTTGTGATTTGCTTTCAAAAGTTCTTTTTACAATATTTGTCACAGCAAGGAAAAAAGAATCTCACCGAGAGGACTGGTTGTGATTTGCTTTCAAAAGTTCTTTTTACAATATTTGTCACAGCCAGCAGAATTCAAACCGGGACAGTATATTAGTTGTGATTTGCTTTCAAAAGTTCTTTTTACAATATTTGTCACAGCACGATTCATATAACTTATAGTTATACAATGAAGTTAGGGCTAATATTGAAATTAAAAATATTGTGAAGATTAAAAGGGATAGTTTTGTAACTATTCCTTTTTTTATTTCAAATTTAGAAGAGCTCTAATTGCTGGGAAGGTTTTATATTTTTTGTTTCTTTCTTCTTTCCGTAGAAAATTTCAATCTCTCCGAATTGTTTATCTGTGATCCTTAATATTCCAATATGACCTTTTGGAGGTAATACTGATTTTACCCTCTTTACATGTACATTTGTATTTTCCCTGCTCATACAATGCCTTGTATAAATAGAAAATTGAAACATACTAAATCCGTCTTTCATTATGGCTTTTCTGAATTTGGTATAATTTTTTCTGTCATTTTTCGTTTCTGTAGGCAGATCAAATAATACTAATATCCACATAATTCTATACTCGTCTAAGATCATGAGATTAATTGTTTATTAAACCTACTTTAAATTCAGGATATGTTATTTTTTTACTCTTTCCTTCAAAACATTTCGCTAATGATGCAGTAGTCTTCTGTAATCCTACCATAAGCGGACTTCTTTCACCATTTATTATAATTTCAGAAGCCGGTAACTGTAATAATTCTCTTTTGATCTCAATAGTAAGTTCATATAGATCCAAATTTTTATTTACCAAACTGCATACAATTTTATCGACATAAGGTCTGTATGGTTCCATAATATCATCTGCCAGACAATAAGCATTATATTTATTGCGGTGATGGATTCCAAGTGTGGGAAGAAGTCCCGAGGCTACTAATCCTCTTGCAACTACAGCTCTTAAAATTGCATAACCATAATTCAATAAATTGTTTGGAGGTTCACCATATCTGTCTCTGTAAAAGTCCATTTCTTGTGGAAATAAATTTTTCCAGTAATATACAGAAGCCCTTGCTTCAAGATTTTTTGTATCCCCTGAATTTACCTTTCCAGCCCAGCTTTCCATATTAGAAACTTCTACACCAAAACTTTTTAATAGATTTGACTGATTGGATATTTTGGATGATACAGTCTGTTGCCAGAGGTTTTTCCTAAGTGGTACTGAAGAATTAATCTGTGCTTTAAATTTTTCTGACTGAACAGAATTCCCGTCAAGATTTAAAAGTAATCCTGTTGGATGATGTTTGTCATTGCAGAATATTACAGCTACATTATTCTCCAATAACTTTGAAATTAAATATTGTGATGTGCTTACACCATAATGATCTAAAATAACAATTCCAATATCCTCTACAGGTATAGATTCATTTTGTGTTTTTCGTTTTAAATATTTGTCATCATATACTTTTTCCTCTTTTTCACTTTTGATATTTTCTGAATTATCGAATATTCTTTTCTGAATTATTAATTGCTCATCTTTAAAATTCAGATATGCGGGGTTTGCAAAATAAAGTGTTCTTTTTATCATATTTAATCTATAATAATTTTACCTAAACGATTTATTTTTAATTTTTTACAGACTTCTTTTATTAAACTACCGGAATCAGTCCTAATTTCTTTGTTTTTTGAATTTTTTCTGTAAACTACTTTTCCGTCCCATGCTTTTTCAGATTTATTGTTAGTTCCTAATTCTATGTTTCCTATTATTGGACTTGATACATAATATGGAATGAAATGACATTCACCTTTAGTACTGCTAACCATTCTATAAATGTTTCTTGACACATTAAACTTATCAGAAAAGTCTCCCTTATTTATCAAATTTAAAGAATCAAACTTTTGATTATAATCAGGGATTATTACCAAATCATCTGGTGACAAATAAAATGAGATCTTATTTCCATTTTCATCTTGTTCAGGTACAGTAAAAAGTCCTTGTTTTTGTTGTTCAATTACTATGTTTAATGGAATTGTTTCATATGATCTTTTACCATCTTCATTATGGTAGATTGCAAAGAACAAATTAGTTCCTTTTGCAGCTTCTACATATTTCTTCATTTTATTTCCATTGAATCCAACTTGAAATTTTTTACCTTTTAGTTCACTTGTCCTTACTTTAAATATTGGTTTGTGTTGAATATTTCCATTCAATTCAAAAATACTTTTATTCATTTCTTCTATACCATCTTCTGAAAACGCAAGTTCAGGATGTTCTTTTAGCTTACCATTTATATTCTCATCGTATTTCTTCAGATGATTAAGCATGATCTTTTGAATACCTGTATCCGTTATTTTTTCAATTTTATCTGAATTATAACTAATATCAATTTTTTTCCTTGAAGCTACATTCTCTTCATCAAAATAAAAAATTTGAATTTTAGAGATATCCTTTTCATTCCATACATTTTTTTCAGCTTTGAAAAATTTCAATATTTGATCCTTGTTCATACCGTCAGAATATAATTCTAATATTTTATTTCTTAAATTTTTATCAGATATAGAATCAGGATTATCCAAGGCATTTGATAGCGAAATGGTTTTTGAAAATTTTTGAGCAATTAATCCGGAAACAGTATCTTTATGTAAAGGCTTTCTGATTGCCCAATTATCTCCTTTAGTTTGCTTCACAGTAGCTTTTTTAAATTCGCCTTCTTCATTTTTAATATATTTCTGATACCTATTTACAGTTTTATTAATTACTCTTAGATTTTGTTTAAAGGATACAATAATTTGAGAAATTGATTTAAATGTATCATCAGTAAATCCATCCCATGGTTTCTTATAAATCCAGTTATAATGTTGTTTTGAATCATCGGTATATTTCTTATAACAAAGTTTATTTTTCAGATCAAATCTTTTCTTTTCTTTGTTCCCTTTTTCGAGAGCACTTTCGTTATTTAAATAATTAATGTGACTTCTCGATGTACATGCAACCACTATAGCATCCAAAGCGTGATGTCGGTGATCAATTCTTTTTTTACTGAATCCTTTTTGTAATTCGAAAGGGACATTTATTTGAAATACTTTTTTCCCGTCTTTTATTGTCCATTCCCCAAAATTATTACTGTTTGTCATTTTATTTAATCTTTCAAATCTTGGAGTAATTATTTGATTCCATACATTATTTAATTCCCAGTTTTGTTTTAATTCCGAAGTTATTTGTCCGTTTGTTACTATTACATTTTTTGAGACAGTTTCCATTTCATCTTTTTCTCTGACTATATTACTAAGAAGGTTTTTAACTACTTTACTTATATATCGTGTATCATTTAATTGTCTTTCAATAAATGAATCCGGTATGTCTTCCATTAGCAGTTTTTTCAATTTCCCTCTGGTTTCCCCATAATTCTTTTTAACAAATTCTTCAAATTGATCAATAGTAAAAAGATTAGTAACTTTATTTCTGTTTAACTCAATTTTCTTACCTGAATTATTTTTAATGTATTCATATGCTGTATTGTTACTTTTGTCAGTATTAATTTCAACTTCACAGATCACTTTATTGCTGAATGAATCATCAAAATATCTTGATTGTGGAATAATATGTTCAATGTCATAGTCTCTTGTGAAAAGTTTACTCAATGAAATTATTTCACCTGTATAAGGTGAACGATATTTCTGTTCAAGCCAAAGTTTATATTTAATTAAATCAGATGAACTTGGCTGAGCGAGTTTAGAAATCTTTTTTATCTCATCTGGTAAATCTCCATTGGCAGAATTTAAAGCACCTTCTTCATAAATTTTTAATATCTCCTGTTGCATAGGAGAGTATGGTCGTATATTTTCAATTTCTTTATCATTCAATAATTCCATTAATAAGGCTTTTATCCGGAGATTGGTATTTTCATTTTCATTCATCTGGTTAGTCATTCTTTTACGTTTATCTGCAGGATTTTTCATTTCTCTGCCAAGTTCTACGTGGATTTCATCAAAGAAATTCTCATCTCCATTTCCATATTCCAGCCAAATATCTTTTACTACCATAAGAGTCTCATTTAAAATTTGCTCTACGATTGGATTTCTCAAACTATGCTGAGGAATTCTTTGGATATCCATAGCTTTATTCCATTTAGTCGAACTCACATCTTCTGAATGTCTGTCATAAACTATATATGAAACTAACCAGGTTGGTAATGCTTGGAAGTTTTCTAATTTAGAAATGTTAAAGGCTTTATCTCGGACCCGATCTTTTATTGATTCATCATATTCACCGGCAATTATTTTATTAATTCTATCCAATGTTTTATTATCAATATCTTTTTTAATCCAATACTTACCGATTCTCATCAACGGTAAAAATTTATTTATAGCTTTATATGAATAAGAACCATAATCACTTTTGAAAGGAGGAAACTTAATAAATGCTTCAGTAAAATCATTTCCCAGGTTGTTTTTTTTACCAAAAGTATTTAATGCTTTAAATAACTCATTCCTGTCAGTAACTGAATATAGAATGTGCCAAAGTTCAGTTTCTTTTTCTTTTGTTAGAAAATTTTCAGGTAAATTTTCAATTTTCTTTAATCTTTGCAACATTAATGATCTTGTCTCATTACATGGATATAATTTTTCTTCAACATAGTTCCACCTGAAATTTTCAGCTTCTTTCTTTAATCCTAAAAGTTTAAAAAATGCTTTTTGATCGACTTCTTTTATATTATTGAGCTTTTCATACAGTTCAACAATTTTTTCATCATTTCCTAGAAATTCTTTTGTAACATCAAAATCTATAAACAATTTTCCATCAACAGATTTTTCTTTTTCATAAATTCTAAGGTTCTGAATGAATTGCCAAAGTCTGAATTCCTGATATAATGGATGAGATTTAGCTATACATTTTATATAACTGATTTCTGGCTTACCATCTTTGATAAAAACACGACTTTCAAATTTACAATTACTAATGGTCGATTTTTTACTTTTTAGAGGTCGTTGGTAAAATATTATGTCATTTAAAAAAAGATGTGTGAAGTCTTTCTTTTCAAGACCATTTCGGTGTGATTCATTATTATTATACAGTTCTTCTAAACATATTTTGAAAAGTTTTTCATTATTCAATTCAGTATGAAATTCCTTTTGTTTTTCCATAATCATTTCTAATTCTTTTTTATAATATTTCCTCTCAATTACACGAATTAATTTACCTTTAACTTTTTGACTAGGATTTTTTAATATCGAATCGTAAATATATTCGCCAACAGTTTTATTACTCCTTTCAATTTTTTCTTCTGTACTTTTTTTAATTGCAATCCAGTCTATATCGGAATCAACTGCTTTAAAACTTCTCTTTTCATTACCATCTTTATCTGTCTTTATTGTTTTATCTTCATTTAGCTCCCAGGAGACTATAAATTCCTTAGTCTTACCAATCCATTCAGATAATGATGTTTCACTTTCTCTTCTGTATATCCATCCATTTTCTAATTTTACACTATACCATACTTTTGATTTACTATTATTTCCAGTATCAGGAATTACATCTGTAACTTTTAATGCAAAAAACTCAGATACTTTTAAATCATTTTCGGTTTCATCTTCTCCTCTTAATTGATAGTAACCTCTTTTTTGATTGAAATTTAATAACAACCATGCTAATTCTTCCTTTTCAATTTTCTTTGAAAGTGCTTTTTTTCTTAAATAATAAATAGTCCAGTCATGAGGTATTAATGCTCTTTCACCATTTTTATTCGTCAACATTTCAGGCTGTGAAATTTTGAAATCATTTAACATTTCATTAAAAGAATCCAGGAAAAGAAATTCTGATTTCTCCTCATTTGTATTGTAAGATAACTTCGGTTCTTTTCCCGGGAAAAATTTCCCGAAATGTATATTAAAATCAATATTTTCTCGGTAGTGTTCTGGTAAAAATCCTAACTTATTTAAAACTCTGTGTAATCTTTCCCTTCTTAGTAAGTGTCTTTCCCTTAGTCTTCTAATTCCTCTAAACGATGTTCTTTCAGCAGTTTTAGAAACAGGATTACCTTTGCCAAATTCATCCATAACATCTTTTGTCATTGGGATTATTCTGCTTCCCGATGCTAAAATACTTCCGGAAGTTTGACCAGATTCATTATTTACATCATAATTTATTAAAGCCCAACCTATAGAATTTGTACCTAAATCTAATCCGAGAATTTTTTTCATTTTATGTTTGAATTTTGAATTAAAATAATTAAGTTATCCCTGAACTTAAGAAAGCAAATCACAATAAGGATTATTCCGTTGTGAAAACATTTAAGACGGGGCAACTCGTCTTTTTTTATTTTGTATTTTAAAAAACTTAAATCTTAAATAGGAATTAATGAACAGATGGAAGATATAATATTCTTATTATATTCTGTCGTAAATATTAAACCTTTTCATTGGCTTGAATTTAGTAACTAAATACAAAAATAAAAATACTAAATTCCTTTTCCGCCAAATTAAATATATTAATGTTTTTGTGCTGTTTCTTTAACAATTGATACAAATACCATATTAAAAAAACCTCCTGAATTTATCTCCAGAAGGTTTTTTTTATTAATACATTCATCTATTCAAACCCTAACCACCAAATCTCCGCTTATCCACCTTTCCACTTAGTGACCACTATTCTGTGAATCAGGATCAGCTTGCTTTCTGTGACGCAGCCCAAGATTCTTTACTGACCTGACGGCATAGTAGCTGTCATAGAAATTCTTTTCCTTAGTCTGCAGCAGGTTCACCATGCCGTCGATCTCATTGTCGAGTATATCCATGCAGTTCTGGAAAAGCTCCCTAAGGGATTTTGTGATCACTTTGCTTTCCATATATGAACCGGATTTTTCGATGTTTGAAGATTTGTATTCATCAATACATGTTTCGAGAGCGGAAATGTCGCTTTCAGTAATGCCGTATGATGCGAGATCATTTTCATATTGCTTCAGAGTATTAAGAATAGCTTCTGCCTTATTCGCAATATCCAAATCTCTCAGTCTGTCAAGATGGGAAGGTGAGACATTTGAAATGGCTTTTATGACTTCATTTGAAGTTTTGTGACCAAATACTGACAATCCGGATGCCAGCTCGATAGTGATAGATTCCAGCTCTTGTCTTTTCAAGGACTTCGTCTCGGATGCACCTTTTTTGATAGTATTTCTTTTTACTGAACTGGAATTTATTACGGAGATCAGCTGCTTGAAATTTGCAGTGGATTCAGCAAACGCCGGTATCCCAGCGATTATATCGGAATTTCTGTTAAGTACTGTTTCAATGTCAATGAAAGTACTTAATCTATTCTCTTGAGCTTTTGACATTTTTATATCATTCATAATTTATTTTTGGTTTAATGTTTAAAATTATTTTTGAAATTTGTTACTGTTTTATTTTTCTTAAGGAGGAGTATCGAATACAATTCCCGGACTCCGCCACTTAGCTACAGTTCCTGCAGAATCCCCAAACATCTCGGGAGACTTTGCCCGATGTAAGCTTTTAGAACCCTCACCGCTCGCGGGGAGGGCAGGGTGGGGTTGCCAAATATCCTCAAGACGGATTCTCTTGTCCTTTTCCTGGAATTCAGCGATTGCAATTCCGGCGGTGCTCGTGGTCTCTTCTTTCGGAATATTCTTTTATTTTTATTCATGTTTAAAATTTTAATTTACTTAAATCTGATTCATTGACAAATTATTAAGCTTTCACCGAAAAGTCAAATTGCAATTTTGACCATTTGTGAAAAAAAGTTTGACCCATTCTGAACAGAAAATTTCAGTGAAAATTTTTCAAAATGTCTGTGAATACCTGATTTTAAAGACTTTGTCAGGAATGGTTTTCATTTTTTGGAAATTCCCTAAAATTCATATTTTGCTTTGATTTCTATACTGTTGCGTAAGTGCCTTATAAATATAAAGATTATAGAACACGGTTTTGGCAAGCATCGAATTTTACTGGCTTTACACGTATCTGCAAACAAAAATTACAGCTTCGAATAATTTGTAAGTATGTTTGAAATTGAAATTTGTAGCATTGTATTTTTTACATCTGCCTTCGAATTCAAAACGCATAGCTTTGAATTCTCAGCGACTGCTTTCGAATTAAAAATGAGGAGCTTTGAATTTTCTGTGAATGTATTTGCATTTCAAAACGTGCTCTTTCGAATTTTTTACGAGGACTTTCGAACAAAAAATGAGGAGATTCGAACTTCCGGTGAGGACTTTTTGAGCATCGCCGTGCAGTATTGCATCAGCATTGCCGAGCATTGCATCAGAAAATCAGTTTTTTGAGTGTATGCTGCATTGATTGCATGTGGTGTGCGGACAATTGTTAAAGTGTCGTGATTAATTGTATCAGAAATTTTATCAATTGTAACAATTTTTCCATCACTTCAAACAAAAATTTTAGCTCTTGTAACTACTTTTTCGGTAGTTGTTTCAAAAATTCCATTAGTTGTTTTGATTTTGTGGAGGTTTGAATTGGGGTAAGATTTTCAAATTGCATCGGAGCACAGATTAAATGAATTTCGCAGATTCGAATTCACATTTCTAATTATTATTAATTTAAAATCTTACTAACCCCGTAGGGGTGAAATTTTTATAGAATTAAAATTACGTACACACAAACCCCGTAGGGGTGATATTTTTTAAACAATTTATATGATGCATTTCTACAAAAATGCCACCCCTACGGGGTTTACAAATTTAATTAATCTCATTTCTACAAAAATGCCACCCCTACGGGGTTTAATGATTTAATTAATCTCATTTCTACAAAAATGTCACCCCTACGGGGTTTGATAACTATTAATTTAATATCAGATTAACCTGATTAAATTGATTTTATTGAATCGTTTACTTCTAATTCAGTCTCTGCAGAGTCCGAAATGCACATGATTTTGCAGAAAGAAAAAATTCTGTCGTAGATTCGGAAATTACTTCGTCGCTTCGCTCCTCGCAAAATCATGACTGTGCCTTTGCGAATATCTGTGGTTTATGGTCTAAGTATTCTCATAGCTCTGACTTTGCGAGCCTGTGCTCTTCAGGTGACGCAATCTCCTAAATTAAGAAATGCGATTCAAAGAAAATTCAGTCTTAGATTCGGATATTGCTTCGTCGCTTCGCTCCTCGCAAAATCAATATTTTGATTAGATGTATTAATATAATGTGTACTTACGGAATTCCGATTATTGCCATTGCAAACATATAACTAAACATCACTCAATCACTAATTTTTTTTCAGAATATGTAACATAAATAATTGATATCAAAAGTATTATGAATAATATTAAAGACGAACCTTCTGTACCAAAATCCAATCCTCCCTTTTCTGATGACTTTGTCAGCAAGTCACCGAAAGTTGCACCGAAAGGTCTTGTCAATACGAATGCAATCCAAAATAATAATACTCTGGATATTTTTGTATAATAATAAGCAAGTACGACAACTCCGATTAGACTTCCAATAAGAATTGCACCGCCTCCAAAACCTAATCCTGAATCATCTGCAAGAAAATCCCCCAGAGCTGTTCCTAAAGTATTTGAAAATAATATTGCTGTCCAGTAAAAGATCTCTCCTCTAAATGTATTTATATTTGTAACAGATAATGATCCTTCACTATAGTACCAGACTGAAAGTATCAAAATTAATATTGTGATCAGGATGAGACTTCCTGTTGCATAACCAAGTCCTAGTGTACGATCCATGTAGTCTGACATTGTAGTACCTGCTGTACTTGTTGACAAGATCACTGCCCAGTAAAGTACGGGGATATACCGTTTGGAAAAAAGCTGAGCAATAAGTGTTATAATAAATACACTGATAAGAATAATAGAGCTTACAGCATATCCAACATTCATTGTCATTGACAAAAGATCTCCTGCTGTCTCGCCAAGTGTAGTAGCGCAGATCTTCATCACCCAGAACAATATTGTAATCTCAGGTATTTTATTTAATTCTTTCAATATTTAAATTTAAAATTAATGTTTCTAAAAAATTGAATCGTTCTCACAATCTTCAAAATACTCCAACCTCCACTTTGAATAAAGAAGAGGAGGTTGGATAGTTTTAATAATTAATTACTTGAATAATTTTAGTCATCATCTGTTTCACTATCATCACCATTCTTATCAGTATCTTCATCAGATTTTTTCAAAATATTTCCGTCCTGACTAAGAAGCACTTCGTATTTCTTATTGCCGGACTCTATAATTACTTCATAAGTTACAGCAGTACTACCTGTCTTCTTTTCAGCTTCAATTATTTTTGCCTGACTGAAATTTTTACTTATAGAATTAGAAACAATTACAGGTAAGGAATTTATATCTATGATCTCACCGGTTTCAAAAATTTTTCCGTCTGAAGTATATTCAAGATCACGATACAGATTCCCTTCTTTGGTTTCGATCTCATAAATTTGAATTCCGTTTTCATTCCCCTTATCATATCCGATAACAGTTGCATTTGGGTAATCTCTTTTAAAAGATTCCATTACTGAATTCGGGATATCTTTTTCAGAATATTTTTTACTGTTTTCATTTTCCTGTGCATTAATATCATTTACCAATATTGTAAAAGAAAATAATACAAAAACAGTGATGGTTAATTTTTTTGCTAATTGAATATGTTTCATGATCAACTCCTTTTCGTTTTTAAAGTTATACAAATTTAAGTATGAGAAATGAAAATGGAATGAAAATTGAAATCGATAATTCTAATCTGCCTCTTAAAAGGCAAGGCTTTCAATTAAATTTGTAAGAAGTGAGAAATCTTTAAATTAAATTATATATGGAATTGAGACCACGAATTCAGCACCTTTATCGGGCACACTATTCACTGAGATTTCACCATTATGAGAATGTATAACTGCTTTTGCAATCGCCAGTCCTAATCCTGATCCCGAATTTAATTCTCTGGTTCTTGAGTTATCTGCTCTCGAAAATCTATCAAAAATGTAATTCTGATCAGATAAAGAAATGCCAATACCTGAATCTTTTACAGAAATGCAAACTGCCTTTTTAGTAAGGTCGATCGTCTCTCTGCATATTATTTCAGAGCCCGCAGAAGAATATTTTATTGAGTTGTGGAGTAAATTTATAAATACATTTAATAGCAGATTTTTATCACCAAAAATTAAGACCCGGTCAGAGTTAATTTGCTTATCATCTAAACTTAAAATTATCTTAACATTTTTCTTTGCTGCTAATATATTAATTTTCAAAACAGCATCTGTAATTAATTCTTTCAGATCTATTTCTTCCTTTGCAAAATCTTTTCTCCCAGATTCGGCCTGACTCAGAATTAATAATCCTTCTACTATTTTATATAACCGTTCAGTCTCTTCCAGATTGTTTTTTAAAACATTTTCATACTCGGCAACTGTTCTTTGTTTTAATAATGCAACTTCAATCTCTCCTTTTAAAATTGTTAACGGAGTTCTTAATTCATGTGAAGCATCAGATGTAAACTGTTTCAGGTTTTGAAATGAATTATCAAGTCTTGATATCATTTCGTTTAAAGTATTTGTTAGACCGGCAATTTCATCACCGCTGTTGTTTTCGGGTAATCTGTTTTTCAGATTATTTGCTGAAATTAATTCAGTATTTTTAATTAAATCTCTTACAGGTTTGTAAGCTCTTTTTGAAAAGAACCAGCCGAACAAAGCAGACAGAATTAAAAAGAAAGGTATAGCAGTGAATATAATTAATCTGAAAGTTTTAAGAGTGTTGTTTAGAATTGTCATTGGGATACCAACTACAAGTACATATGGTTGAGAATTATTTCTGACCGGGTACAATAAAATTCTGTATTCGATTTGATTAATATTTTCATTACTAAGAGAAGTTGAAGTAGTTGTATAAATATGCATTTCGGTTAAAGACTCAGATATCCATTCTTTTTTTAAAATTAATTCTAAATTAATATTTGGTTCACTTTGAAATTCCAAAAAAGAATTACCTGATCTGTCTAATATTTCGAGGACTTGCTGATTGGGCACTGAGTAAGGAATATATACTTCTTTTATTTCTTCCAGAATATCTTTTTGAAAACCATCTGTTTGAATTTCTTCTTTTAAAGAACCGGCAAGTAAAAGCATTGACTTATCTATTTCATCTTCAGCCTGAACTCTGAAAATGTTATATAATGAGATACTGAATATTATAAGAATAAATGCAAGTATAAGAACGAAATAAAATGTCAACTGTCCGCGGACTGATCTCAAAAATCTCATACCGTTATTTTTCCTCTCTGATTACGTAGCCAACTCCGATGACAGTGTGTATCAGAGGTTTTGAAAATCCTTTATCAATTTTTAGTCTGAGGAATTTTATATAAGTATCCACTACATTGCTTTCGCCTTCAAAATCAAGACCCCATACACTTTCAGAAATGTCCTGTCTGGTCATGACATGACGTTTATTTTTAAGGAGATATTCGAGAACTGCAAATTCTCTGGCAGTCAGATCTATAGTATTATTATCTCTGATCACTTTATGTTCAGACAGATCCATAGTCAGATCATCAATTTTAAGAATAGCATTTTTGTGCTGACTGTTTCGTCTGGTAATCGCTCTTATCCGTGCAAGAAATTCTTTGAGATCAAATGGTTTTGTCAGATAATCATCTGCTCCGATATTCAATCCTTTTACTTTATCGTCTGTTTGTGAGTTTGATGTAAGCATCAGTATAGGAGCTATGACTCCACTTTCCCTGATGTTGTGGCAGGTTTGCCATCCGTCCTGTTTTGGTAAAAGTATATCAAGTATAATAATATCATATAATTTTGTCTCAGCTAAAAACTGTCCTTTGATTCCGTCACCAGCAACTTCAACATTGTAATATTCTTCTTTCAATGCCTTGCAAATAAAATCAGAAATCTTTTTCTCGTCTTCTATTAGTAATACATTCATTCTAAATATTAAAAATTCATTTCAGAGTATTTTAAATTATCCATTACATTTTTTTTGAATACAAAATAACTATTCTTATTTTAATTTTTTGAGAAAAGATTTTGGGTGATATGTTCAGTAGATTTCTTTACATTTTTTGATCAAAATATCGCTCCTAATTAATCTTCGAATTTGAATTGATTCGTTTTATGACTGAATGCACGATAAAAGCACTCGGGCATGATAATATATTGATCAAACATCAAGTTCTCTAACTTTTTCTTTTAGCCAGTTTATATTTACGAAATCAGTATTTTTAGATCCTGTTAGAATGTCATCAAGCTTATAAAACTTTTTCTTCTCTTTAATTTTCAAAAGTTTGTCTAACGTATTTACAAAAGTAGAGTGAGAAGAAATTTCCTTTTTTGTTAAAGTTCGGTTTTTTGAAAGATACATTCTGTATGATGCAATATGGTTTATCAGTAAGTCTGTTTCATTCAGTTCAAAATAAATTCGCGCTGTAAGGTTTTTTATTAAAAGATTATAATAATTTTCCTCATATCTGACCTTTGCTGAATATGAAAGTGCTTTTCCAAATTCTTTTATTTCAAAATAATAAACAGCATATGAAATATCTCTGATGGAATTTCTGTGATCGGGAATTAAGAACTTATTGTAATCTTCAATAAAATAGTACACCCATTTAAATTCCTTTAGTCTTAATGCTGAAGTAACAAGATTCAGAAAGAACATATTCGTAATGAAATTCTCAGGCATAAGACCTTTCTCAACTATCCTTTTTCTCAGTTGAAAAATTTCTTTCAATGAAGCAAGATCATTTGCCTTACGCGATCTTTTTATGAAATCAATAAGATCAATATATTTATTATAAAGTTTTTCCTTTTCAAGTAACTCTCCATGTTTGAATAATAAAGACTTTAATTCATCATAATATTTTTTACTTTGCTTTCTTTCCAGCATCAGAGCATTATAATATATTCTCACCTGCGGCATTTTTCTAATCCCTGTCGGCATCAGCTTTAATGTGTTGTCTATGAAGTCAGGGTTTATAAAAAGTTTATTATCAATGCCAAGTATCCTGCATTCATAGAGAATATAATTCTGAATTTCCATCAGCTTCATTATATAAAATTTCATAAAGCTCTCAGATGCAATAGTAATATCTTTTTTTGAAAATTTATTTATAAAACTATTGTAAAGATCCTTTTGCATAAAAAGAATATATTCCTTTATAAAAAATCCTGTATCCCTTTCATTAGTCTCATCTAAAATTTTGATTCCTTCTCTGAAATTTTTTTCAAACAAAGAAAAAATATTTTTTGAGTTTAGTTCAGAAAGTAAATGATCCTTCACCCGAAATTTATCACGGCTGTAATTCTTAAATGACAAAAAATCTTCTGCAAGTCCGAGAAGCAATGAATTCAGATTTCGGAAAACAGTATCATTGTATTTCCTTTTCGGAAAGATCTTGCTGAAAGCTTTTTCCTTGGAAAGGTTCTTATCTTCATAAGTGGGATGAAATTTTTTATACACATCAAACAGATCTGAAAGAATTTTCCTTTTATTAAACAGAGGTGAATTCAGAAAATCGGAGAATTCTTTCATCTCAGCAAGTGAAAGTTTTCTGAGAATTTCAAATAATTTGATATTTAGCATATAATTTTTAGTCTGATTTAATGCAATTTAATAAAAGATATCATGACACAATTCATTTAGCAAAAACCTTTGATTCTGATAAGAAATTAAGCATTTCAATGGAATATTAAAACCAATTAATAGAATTATTATGAAACAAATTGCAAATTGTTTGATTGTTTGGCAGATACAAATGTGAGTAACTTTGTACAGAAATTAATTGAAACAATCATTTAAAAAATTAACCGAAAGGAAATTAAAAATGAAACACTTACTAACAAACTCAAAAGTAGCAACAGTACTAATCGCAATTATCTGTTTTTTATTTACAGATGTAAATGCACAGTTTCAGATCAGAACTTACAATCTCCTCTGCAACAACAATTCGGGTCATGATAATGCAAGATCGATTATAAATAACTTCGAAGGCGGAAATACAGTAGCCGGATTTTCCTATGCAGCCGGATGCGGTATAGGAATTTATGATTGGATGTTTTTACAGATCCAGCCAAACGGAAATCAAATTTTTGCAAAACTTTTTGGAACACAGGCTGAAGACAAATGTAATTCAGTAGTACAGACAAAAGTTGATTCCACTTATTTATTATCAGGTTTTATGGCTGATAATTCAAACAACTTTATTAAGAAAGCAACTATGATGAACATCAACAGAGCAGGGGTATTTAATTATTCAAAAATGATCGATGATACTGTCGCAAGTGCTTACAGTCAGGGCAGTATTGATTCCTCCAAAAGAAATGTATTCGCCGGGTGGAAGGATTATTATTACAGTACTCTTTCTAAGAAAAATGAAAAAATATTAGTTACTAAATATTCACCTTCTGGTATAATGGACTGGGGTCATTACTATTTATCTTATAATGGAAATTTACCTGCAAATAGTTATGATGAGGCAATGAGCATTTGTTCTCAATCTACAGACAACACATACGGTGTAGCCACAAGGACAAACATTTTTTCAAAGAAGCTCAATGTATGGGATATTATGATCACAAAACTTAACGTATCGGGTGGAGTGGTCTGGAATAAAGTGTATCCGTTCAATATTCCTACGACACATTTTTATCCAAATACAGAGCCGAGAAAGATCATTCCAATGTCAGACGGTGGATTTGTAGTTGTTGGATTTACAAATAAACATGAACAGGCAGCAACAGATATCATAGTATTGAGAGTTGATGCAGCCGGGAATCTGATGTTCTCAAGATGTTATGGAAATACAAACTATTTGGAAGTTGGTCAGTCTATAGTACTTGAAGGAAATAATCTAGTTATTACAGGTTCAATAAAAAGATCTATCAGTACACCGGATGCCTTTATAATGAAGATCCCAGTAACAGGTGGACCAGTAGTCTGGACAAGAGTCTGGGATAAGAATAATAATCTTGCTGAAGGTGGATTTGATCTTGTAAGAACAAATACACTTGGTAATCCTGGATACGCTGTAACTGGTGATGCATCTTTTAATGTACAGGATGTATTTTTCTGGAGAGCGAATACAAACGGATATATTCCGGTAAGCCCATGTAATGATTCTGTGGTCATAGAAAGAATAGTAAATGATCTTTTGGTCAGAAATGTAATCTTGAAAGTTAGAAAGATCAAAGATAAACATTTTACACCATCTGAGCAATTTCCACAGGTTACAAATTCAATAAGATGTTTTGAAACAGATTCAAACGGTAATGGATCAAATGAATCAAATGAATCAAATGAATCAAATGAATCAGACAACATTGGATCAGTCAACGAAACTACAAATGGAATAAATGTAGTGGACTATGCACTTGATCAGAATTATCCGAATCCGTTTAATCCATCAACAAAAATCAAATACGACATTCCTGTATCCGGAAATATATTACTTAGAATTTATAACAGTGCAGGAAAAGAAGTAATGACAATGGTAAATGAATTCAAGAATCCGGGAAGATATGAAGTAGTATTCAACGGATCACAGCTTTCATCTGGAGTATATTATTACAAGATCTCTGCAAGCGGTGATGGAAAAGAATTCACAGATATAAAGAAAATGATCCTGATAAAATAAATTAAGATAACTTAAGCAAAGGGCAGAGATAATATCTCTGCCTTTTTGTTTTGTGAAATTTAAGATTTAAATAGTTATTTTTAGGAAGTTAATTTAAACTCTTAGAAAATGAATACAAGAATATACAAAGTTTTATTTATAATTTGCTTAATGTTTATAGCCATCAGAGCGGAATCATTTATGTTCTGGAATCAGGCTGGAAATTTCCCCGGTACATCAAGTGGCTATATCACTTTTGGAAATTCCGCATCTCTGAATATTACCGGAAGTTTTACAATTGAGATGTGGCTGAGTCCTGTAAATTCTACCAATCCGAATAATCAGATCCTTTGTGAAAAAAGAAACGGTTCAGATAATAACGGATATACTTTATATCTTAGTCAGGGAAGAGTGGCAATCAGGACAAATTCTAATACAAGACTTATCGGAAAAACCGTTGTACAAAATAATAATTGGACACATGTCGGCGGCACATATAATTCAGTTTCAAATAATTTTTCAATTTATATAAACGGAGTTTTAGATACGAGTATAGTGATTGCAAATGCAGCACCATTTGCAAATGCAGATTCTTTAAGAATTGGAAAAGGAAATGTGAACAGTCCTTATATCGGTTACATTGATGAATTCAGAATATGGGACAGACCGTTATCACAGACGTTAGTAGATAAATACAGAAGGACAACTCTCGGGACATCAACAGGTAATTATAATTTTCTGGTATTGTCACTGACTTTTCAGGATAAGGATTCTGAAGGTCAGGATTTTAGTTTGTTTGACTGGTCAGGAAATAACGGCACGGGAAAAAATAACGGTGTCGGAATTTTAGATCAGAGTGAGAGACCTTTAAATACTATTGCACCGAATGATTGTATTGAGCTGAACGGGACAGACGAATCTTTATGCGGAGTTGATAACTCTGATGTAAGTCCTGTGAATTCTATTACAATGGAAGCATGGATCTATTCTCGTACTGCTACAGGTCTTCGAGGAATTATAAACAAAGGAACTATTGGAGGCATCAATTATGGATTGCGGCTAAATGGTAATACTTTGAATGCTGTGATTAACGGAAATAGTAATTTTAATTCTTTTGTAACTATCCAGCCTATGCAATGGGCTCATATAAGTTTTACATATAATTCTTCAAATGGTGCTTATGCATTTTATGTGAATGGAAGGAAAGCTGGTAACGGAGTGAACAATCAGGGAACGATAACAAACGGGACTGATAGTTTGATAATTGGAAGCAGTGGCGCAGTCGGTACTTACTTTAACGGATTTATTGATGAAGTAAGAATTTCTAATTATGTAAAGACTCAGCAGGAGATTAACAGATTTTTGTATCAGTCAATTGACAGAGGAAACAAACCGCATCCTACAATGGTGAATGTAGTTTACAATCTTGACGGATATGCATATGACAATGCCGGGAATGGACCTGTATTGGAATTTAAGCAGGGTGCTGAGTTTGCACATTGCAGTTCGACTGATGACCAGCCGGTCTCACCAATTAACAGATCTGACAGAACTGATTTTCAGGAAGGTTACAGATTGAACCAGTCTGTTAAGAATATTCCTGCATCGGGAATATCAGGGATTGTTGTAGATTCATTTGAAGTTTGCTTGGATACACTTATCAGCGATGTAAATATTTTTCTTGCATTAAATCATAGTGCTGAACAGGAATTAAGTATCACTCTTATTTCACCTGACGGTGCTTCGGTTAATGTATATCAGAATCATATTCTTACAAATAATTCTGATAACATAATTACAATATTTGATGATCAGGCAGACAGCAGTCTGAATCCGAATATTAAATACACTTCATTCGCACCTGAGATTAAGCCGAGAAACCCTATGAATACAGCATTTGCAGGGAAGATGACGGCAGGTATATGGAAGCTGGTTGTAAATGATCTGACTGGTCCGGGCACGGGAAAACTATATGCATGGGGCGTGCAGTTTAATAACTCTTCATTGTCAACTTCGGCACTTTGTCTGAAATATTTTACGGAAGGATTTTACAGGTCAGTAGATTCTACAGTTATAGATACAATAAAAGTAAAACTGAGAGAGGATGTATCTCCTTATCTGGAGGTTGGAATAAAAGGGGAGACACCTGATGAAGATAATATAATCAGATATAATTTTCCTGAGGCTGATTTTATCTCAGATTATTACATTCAGGTTAATCACAGGAATTCGATAGAGATATGGAGTGATACGGCTTATGCTTTTCATGCACTGACAGGGAATATGATCTATGATTTTACAGTAAGTGCCGAATCTGCTTTTGGTGATAATCTTGTACAGGTAGAAAATTTACCTGATATATTTGCGGCGTATGGAGCTGATGTGGATCAAAACGGAGTTGTGGATCTGACTGATAATTCACTTATAGATAATGATGTATTGACATTTGCTTTTGGATATGTAGTTACGGATGTAAACGGTGATGAGACGGTGGATCTTACTGATCAGACTTTTGCAGATAATAATTCGTTTATGTTTGTGACGAAAATAATACCATAAATTTAATTACAAATTACAAATTTGAGCAGTTGTTGGTCTTAGTGAGCATAGCGAGCGTGACCAACGACAAGCTAAACCTAGACTTTTGTAACTGACAGATAACGGCTTAGGGAAATTAAGAATTAATAATTAAGAATAAATAATTAAGAATAAATAATTTATCATGACTGATCATTATAGAATAATTTTAGATTTTAGTGTTTCTGAAAAACTTAAAAAGAATATTTGAGCAGTTGTTGGTTTTAGTGAGATTAGCGAGCGTGACCAACAACAAACGAAAATTTGCCTTTGGAAGATGTCATATAACGCCTAAGCGAAAATTAAAAATTGAGAATTAAAAATTAGGAATTAATAATTTAACATGACAGCTCATTATAGAATAATATTAGCATGAAATAACATTAATATTCAAATCCGGTAATTTTCAAAAATAAACTGTCAATAAAAGTAAGTTTTATTTTTTACAGCAAATTGTTATCGTTATCAGATTTAAAAAAATTTATTTTCATACACTAAGAAATAATCATAAATGCTGTTTAGAAAAGTATTACCCGGATCAGCAAGCAGGCTGGGAATTGTAGATCACAATGAATCTTATGGAAGACATGTACTAGAAAATTGCATTAAATCTCTTAACATAATTAAATGCGTTGACCTGGGCTGTGGAAACGGAGATGATCTTTCAATTGTATCAAAATACCATCCGAAAGCTGAGCTGATTGGAGTGGATTATGGGTTATGGAATGAGGATGTTCTGAAAAAAAAAGGAATACAGTCAGTGTCAGTAAATATTGAAACCGATAGGCTTCCTTTTGAAGATGGATCTGTCGATTTCGTAATTGCAAATCAAATCCTCGAACATACAAAAGAAATATTCTGGATCAATCATGAAATATTCAGAATATTAAAAACAGACGGGTTACTTTTTATGGGTACACCAAATCTCCTCTCTCTGCATAACAGAATTTTAATGATGTTTGGATATCATCCAACGCAGCATAAATTAACTTCGGCACATGTAAGACCATTCTCAAAAAAAGACACTAAACTTTTTTATAATCAGTTAGCAGGTTCATTGATTTCGTTTGAAGGTTTCTGGGGTTCACAGTTTTATCCTTTTCCAAAATCTATAGCCCGATTTTTATCCAAGGTATTTCCATCTTCAGCATTTTCAATATTTTTTTTGATCCGCAAAACAGGCGAATATAACAACGAATTTATAAACTGGCTGGATGTTGCAAAATTAGAAACAAATTTTTACAAAGGAAAGAATATTGATAATATTTAGAATATCGTTTCGAAATATTAAAATTAATCTGTTTCTTCTCAAACTCCAACTTAGGAATGTTGAAATCTAATTTTTTCTTACCAATGAATTTTTTATTTAAATCTATTTCCTTAATTTAAATCCAAATTCAATTTATCTAATACCCCCTATGGCAGAAAAAAATATTACTTCCTTATCCAGAGAAAACAGATTATTCAAACCAAAGAAATCATTTTCTGAAAAAGCTTATATAAAATCATTTCAGCAGTATAAAAGAGCATATGATAAATCCATAAAGGATCCCGAAAAATTCTGGTCAAAGATCGCCGATGAACTTTACTGGTTTAAGAAGTGGAAGAAAGTCCTTAAGTGGAAGGCTCCGCATGCGCAATGGTTCACGGGCGGGAAGATCAATCTCAGCTATAACTGTCTCGACAGGCATCTTGAGACATACAGAAAAAATAAAGTTGCATTATTTTTTGAAGGAGAGAATGGAGATACTCAGACATTTACTTACAGTCAGCTTGCTGCTGAGGTCAGAAAGTTTTCCAATGTTTTAAAAAATAACGCAATCAAAAAAGGTGACAGGGTTGTCATTTATATGCCGATGATCCCTGAAGCTGTTATAGCAATGCTTTCCTGTGCAAGGATCGGAGCGGTTCATTCAGTAATCTTTGGAGGTTTTTCAGCAAATGCTTTAGTGGACAGGATCACAGACGCCGAAGCATCACTTGTCATAACTGCTGACGGCGCTAACAGAAGGGGACAGATAGTTCATCTGAAAAATAATGTAGATGAAGCATTGCCGAATTGTCCTACTGTAAAAAATGTTATTGTAGTAAATCGGTGCGGATGTGATATTAAGTGGAATGAATATTATGATAAATGGTATCATGAAGAAATGGCTGATGTAAAGGACATTTGTCCTGCAGAGAAACTTGATTCCGAACATCCGTTATATATCCTATATACAAGCGGTACTACTGGAAAACCCAAAGGCATTCTGCATACGACCGGCGGTTATTCCGTGCAGACTTACATTACAACCAAATATATTTTTGACATTAAAGATGACGATATCTTCTGGTGTACTGCTGATATTGGCTGGGTAACAGGACATAGCTATGTAGTTTATGGTCCGCTTCAAAACGGTGCTACAGTTTTTATTTATGAAGGTGCACCGAATTTCCCTCACCCTGACAGATTCTGGCAATTGATAGACAAATATAAAATTACAATTTTCTATACTGCTCCTACTGCAATCCGTGCATTTATAAAATGGGGAAATCACTGGGTGGAAAAATACAGTCTGAGATCTCTTCGCTTACTTGGGACAGTTGGTGAGCCGATAAATCCTGAAGCATGGATGTGGTATAATAAAATGATCGGCAAAGAAAAATGTCCGATAGTTGACACATGGTGGCAGACAGAAACGGGCGGCATTATGATCTCGCCGCTTCCCGGTGCTACACCAACCAAACCAGGATCAGGCACACTGCCGTTCTTTGGTATTGAAGCGGAAGTTGTCAATAAGAAAGGAAAGAGTGTTGAAATGGGTAGCGGTGGGTTGCTTGTGATAAAAAAGCCATGGCCCGGAATGCTGAGAACTATTTACAAAGATGATGACAGATATAAGCAGCAGTACTGGAGTGAGTTTCCGGGGATCTATTTTACAGGTGACGGAGCTCGTCGAGACAAGGACGGATACTTCTGGGTAATGGGAAGGGTCGATGATGTACTCAATGTCAGCGGTCACAGACTCGGAACTGCCGAAATAGAATCTGCTCTAGTCGCTCATATGAAAGTAGCTGAAGCTGCAGTAGTCGGTAAGCCGGATGAAATAAAAGGAAATGCTATCTGCGCATTTGTGACTCTAGAAGGAAGTCAGATACCTTCGGATGAACTTAAGCAGGAACTCAAAGAGTGGGTCGTCAAAGAAATAGGTGCTCTTGCAAGACCTGATGAGATCAGATTTTCTGATTCTCTTCCAAAGACACGAAGCGGTAAGATCATGAGACGGTTATTGCGTGAACTTGCTCACAGTGGTGAAGTGAGAGGGGATGTTACGACACTTGAAGATTTTTCTGTACTTGAAAAATTACGTGCTGAGGAAGAAGAGTAGAATCAATTTTAAATTAATAATTTCAAATTATAAATAAATAAGGAGTATCATTTAGAGTATTAAAATACTAATCCGAAAACATCAAACAATAAGTTGTAAATTTTACTGATTTCTTTTTGTAAAGAGAATAGTAGTTTATGAAATTCAAAATATAAACATACTAAATGAGATGTATAGATTTAAAAAACCCGCGGGAGATTTTATTCCTGCGGGTTTAATTTTTTAACCTTTTTATCAGACTAGAATATTCAAGTTTTTACATTTTATTATTCAGGCATTACCTGAAAAGTAATAAATCCGTTTTCTGTTGGAAAATAAATCCTGCCTCCATATCCGGGTGTCATAAGAGAACCTATTGTTAATGGTTCAAAAAAATCTGATTCAGCTAACAAGCGTCCCGTAAGTGCATCACGCCATGTGACCTGCTCTTTATAATTTCCAAATTTTAGTCCCAGTAAAGTGGGTTCAATAGGAATATTGGTTTTCATATTAGAAAGTATAAGCACGCGTTTATCTTTTGGTCCGATCAGCGGCTGAAAGGCAAGAGTACAGCAGTCAATTACGAAAGCAGCCTCGAGTTTACCGGTATCCTGATCAAGTTTTATCCCTGCAACTTTTCCTACTCCGGCATCTGCGGAATAGACCATATTGTTTTCTATGTCCGTTCCGGATTTAGGAGGAGCAAGGCTCATCTGAAGCTTTTTCAATTTTCCAAAAGGAAAGATAGTTGTCATTTTTTTTTGATCTTTTTGACTGATCGCAACTATGCTTGAAGCAACTTTGCCGCCAATTCCGTTTGTCTGGATCACAATATAGTCTCCCATGACACCGGGAGCATCTCCTGTAGTTTGTCCTTCTGATAAATAAGAGACTTTCCATGAAATGTCCTGTGATAATTTTTTTGAATTTGGATTCCAAAAATATCTGTATGCATTTTTATCAGCCGAGATATATATAGCAATCTTATCTTCGTACATTGTAATCACATGTGGTGTGGTCGCAGGTTCACTCATTTGAATCTGATCAATAACTTCCAGACTATCAGGATTTACTGCAACTATTATAGAATTCCCCTGCTTAAGCCCTTTCTTAATTCCGGTGAATATTGCTTTGCTGGATTGATCTTTACTGCCGGTTGGTCGTGATTGATTTTTCAGAATTAATGTACCGTCAGGCGCAACTGTTAAATGTTTAAAACTCACATCAGCTTCAGGTGTTGTTCCTACAGGTAAAGTGTTTGTTTTCAGAATCAATCCGGTATCAGGGTCAAGTAATGCGATCTGGTTTGACCATGAAGTCACTATTAGTCCGTTTGAAAGCAGATTCAGGTTAGTCGTAGCCAGCCATTTATCTGAAAGATTTGCATTCCAGAGATATGTCTTCCAGATTTGTTTTCCGGTAGTAGCATCTGCCTTGGCGATAAATGGACCAGGAGCAATAGGTCCTTTCAGGTCAGGAATTACTCCACCGGTTATAAACAACTCACCGGGTTTCCTGTTATTTATAAAAGAAGCAGTTTCATATATATCTTCACTTCTCCATGCATAGACTTTATTAGGTCCTTCGAAAGAACCTAAAAAAGTTGCAAATGGATAAAGTCCGCTTCTTTCTGAATCAGCTATTTCAGCAGAATTTAAAGCCGGATAATATCCCGGTGTAGGAAGACTTTCACAACCATGTAATTCTTTTTGATACAAACTTATGTCTCCTGTAAGGGGACCATTTGCCGATTTCTCATTAGAAGTTAGTTTGAATTTTTTGTTGTCCATGGGATCGATTTTTTTAGTTTTTATAATTTTTAATTATATGAATCTTATAATTTTAACAGAGTTTTTTTTCGTTTAAAAAATCTCATTTATTAAATGATATTACATAAAAATTAAAATTTTGAAAATAAGATATAATTTTTGAAATTTATAATCCATGAAGTTTTGAAAAGCTAATCCTTTGCAAAGTACCTGAAAAGATTTTTGTGAAAATGTAATTGATGTATTTATCTTTTTATAATTGAAATTTGTAATTAAGTACCTGATTTCTTCAGATATATAAAAAACTTACTGATTCTAAACTAATTGACGCTGATATACAATCTATACATCCGTCCCTAAAAAATCTTCACTTATCGCATATTAAATGAAGTTGATTAAGGTTCTAAATTTTATTAATTTTTTTTCCTTTTCGGACTCAAAGTCTGACAACAAATGTTAGATGTGCATCTAAGAATTTAATGATCAAAACTAAAAACATTATAAAACTCCTTTTGGACATAATTGAATAATTCGTTTTCGGATAGTATGTCTGGGAATATTTTGTAAACAAAAGGATATTTAAGATTATATGAATTTTATTAAAATGGATATCAGTTATTTTGAAAAAATAAAAAATTTCTGGGAAACTACTGATGGAATAAAATTAACCATAGGCGATAGTAAAGAAGAACTCGAAAGTTATCTTAAAAGAAATAAAGGAATGAGTTTTATATGCAAGAATAAAGACGACCTGATCGGGACTATCCTCTGCGGACATGACGGAAGGAGGGGATTCATTTATCATCTTGCTGTTCACAAAGATTACAGAAAAGAAAATATAGCAACTACTCTGATCGAAATGAGTCTGGATCAGCTCAGATCTGCTGGCATTAAAAGATGCATGATCATGGCAGATGAAGTAAACGAAAGCGGTAAATCCTTTTGGCTGAAAATGAACTGGCGGAAACGGGATGATCTGAAGATGTTTTCTATTGATCTGTGAATTTTTCAATTCACAAAATTTCTAATTCTTTTGTTTTCCGAAGAGTCCGAAAATCATGTGAATATGCTGAGACGAAAAATATTATTTTTGACAGTAGCCGCAACCTT
Source organism: Ignavibacteria bacterium (assembly GCA_049293015.1). GTDB lineage: Bacteria > Bacteroidota > Ignavibacteria > Tepidaquicellales > Tepidaquicellaceae > UBA2330. Next base: position 24,594 of record JBATSB010000163.1, on the reverse strand, counting down.
TAGGTTGCGAGTATAAATAATATCCATACAGTTAATTCAGAAACTAAACCTTTCTTACTCACAAGCTTTGGGTTTGTCCGAAAAGTGTAATATCAATTTGAATAATGATTTTATATTTGTGAAAAAATATTAAAACGCAACCTGAAGTTTGCGGCTACTTTTATTTTCAAGAAAATTTTTTTGATAAGAAAAACCGGAAGCAAGACTATTTCCGGTTGAGTATAAAAATTTATATCGCAACCTGAAGGTTGCGGCTACTGACATTTTTTATAAAAATTTTTTAACAATAATAAAAAAACCGGAAGTAATAAATACTTCCGGTTTAATATAAAAATGTTTGCTAAAATAATTATCCTTCTTCAGGATAAATTAATTTTATTTTACGAGCATCATTCTTTTCACTTCAGAGAAATTACTTGTACCTGAAATTTCAAGCTTGTAGAAATAACTTCCACTAGAAAGTGAAGATCCGTCAAATTTCACAGTATGATAACCTGCAGATTTTATTTCATTTACTAATCTTGAAACTTCTTTACCTGACATATCAAATACAGTGATCACTGCATGACCGTCAGTTGGAAGAGCGAATTCAATAGTAGTAGATGGGTTGAAGGGATTAGGATAGTTCTGTGATAATTTGAAATTAGCAGGAACACCAACATTAACTTCAGCACTCAGATTGAAATATTCAAAGTTACCGTTAAAATCGATCTGCTTTAATCTATAACTGTAAACTCCCGCGTTCAATGATCTGTCAGTATAGGAATAAGTACTTGACTCATTAGTAGTACCGTTTCCTGCTACATTAGCTACTTTTGACCATTGATTTGATGTTGTAGATCTTTCAATATCAAATCCTGAGTTATTGATCTCGCTTGCTGTAGTCCAGTTAAGTGTAACGTCATTTCCGTTTACTGTTGAAACAAAAGAAGATAATTCAACAGGTAATGGACTGTTATCATTTACCCATGCAACAAGTGCTGATAAGACTTCACCAAATCCACCTGTGAAATATCTTGGATCCTGAAACATAGTTGCTACAACATAACCTGCTTCGATATGTCCAATTACAGGTAATGTATCTTGTCCAGCATCAGCATTGTTCTGATATTTGTATAATGGAACACCGCCTGTTGCCATACTGCATCCATCAGGCCAGTAGCTTCCTCCAGATGGGGCTGATGTCATTGCTCTTAAATTGCCAATATCAACGTTTGTACCTGTTAAGGAGGGTGAACTTGAGCCGGGTTTATTGTCAACTCTGAAAATGAATTTGAAATAATCTTCAGACCATTCAAGATCTCTGCCAAAGCTTCCTAATCTGCTGTAGTTATAACCCTGATCTCCACCCATACTTATCATAGTTTTTCTTACTAATGATGTACCTGAAGCTAACCATGCTTTGATCTGAGCTCTTGCACCTACACCAAGATATCTCAAAACATTAGCATCAAAAGAAGTTTCCTGAAGAATTATCTGATTATATCCTGTAAGATCTGGCAACACGGTGTTTGTGTCAAAAGCGACCATGTCATAACTTCCGACTGCAGCCGGCAGATACTTTCTTAATGTATCTCTGTCAGCAGCTCTTTTTGGTTGTGATGATACAACAGTAGAATCATGAACGAGGACTAATGTACTTACACCTGAAACTGAAGATTTTGTATTTACATTATATACTTCTGTATTTTCAGAAGTGGTAAATGAGTAGAACAAAAAAGCTAAAGCTAAAAACGGTATTACATAGATCGGTAGTTTTTTTTCCATTTTACTTTCCTTTCGGTTGATTTATAAAAAAGTTAAGAGATCATAAAAAATTAATCTCAAATTTTTGTTAATGATAAAATTTTTTTTTGTTTTTATTTTAACAAGTTAGATTTAAAATTTCAAGTCTTTTTTAAAATATATAAAAAAAAATCATTAGTGCTCAAAACATTTTAAGAATGAAACAAATAGTTTGAGATATATTTAAAAATGCAGTTTATTATTTAAAATAAAAAACTACCCCTCAATTTAATTTTGCATTAAAACGTTTTGGACGGATGTAGCTTTATCAATAGTTCTACTGTAAAATATCTATTTACTATGATTTTTAATTAGATTATTTTGTTAGCAAAAATTAAATTATTTAAACTAATGAAAACTTTATTCCTTTTACTGATTCTTGCTTTATATTCAAATGTGTTTTCTCAGATCACTTTAACAGCTTCAAATAATCCTGTTCCGGGAAATTCCATGAGATCCATTTTTTGCGATACAACATTAGTACAGGGAAATTCGGGTGCTAATCAATCCTGGAATTTTTCTGTAATTAGCTTCCTTGACAGTTCTTATCAGAATTGGGTGAATTCAAGTTCAACTCCATACAGCGCTCAGTTTCCCTTGTCCAACATTGCTGCTCAGGCTGACAATGAAGACTCATATACATATTTTGCAACTTCTACTTCAGGAATGACCGAAAATGGATACGGAGGTACTGGAAATATTTTATTATATTCAGATCCCAAGACTATTCTTCAATATCCTTTTACATACAACAGCAGTTTTTCAGATAATTTCATCGGAGTGCAGACAGGCGGAGGATTTGATATTTATCGTCAAGGAACAATATCAGCAGTCTGTGATGCCTGGGGTACTTTAACTTTACCTACCGGTACTTACAATAATGCAATCAGAATCAGATATGATTTCCAGAACAATGATTCTAGCTCAGCCTTTACCTCTGTCTTTAATGCTACATATTATCAGTGGTATGTGTCGAATACTAAATTTCCTGTAATTGAGATCAGATATACAAATTTTTCTTTTAATGGAGTTCCAGTCGGTTCCAATAAATTTGTTTGGTACAATCCAAACAATCCATCTATAGGAATTACTCAGATCAATTCAAATGTAGCTGATAATTTCAAATTATCTCAGAATTATCCGAATCCGTTTAATCCTTCTACCAAAATAAAATTTGATGTAACCTCCGGTGAAAGAAACGGATTATCTAAAGTATATATAGTAGTGTATGATCAGCTTGGAAAACAGGTTGCTGCTCTGGTGAATGATAATTTTTCTCCGGGAAGTTATGAAGTTGACTGGAATGCTGCTGATCTGCCGGGTGGAACTTATTTTTACAGAATGACCTCGGGAGATTTTACTGAAACTAAGAAGATGATATTGATCAAGTAAGTGATCGGTAATTTGGTTGATTATTCTAAGTGATAAGTTAATAATTTAACTCTCAGCTTGTTGGTAACTTGAAAATTTGCGTTCAAAAAATATGTTATTCTTCATTAATATTTATTCAAATTATCAAAAACATCAATAAGGGTTCAAAAAACTTTCCATATATATAAAATAAAATAGCCGCAGCCTGAAGGCTGCGGCTACTAATCAATTCTTAATTCTTAATTTTTAATTGCTCTTAAGGTGTTATCTTCCCCACAAAATTAAACCCATTATTATCAGCAAACACAGCATCAGCTAGATCAGTCACTTCATCGCCATTAACGTCCGTCGGCAGATATCCCGATGCAAAATTAAATGAGTCATTGTCGATAAGACTTCCATCAGAAAGATCGATCGTACCGTCCTGATTCACATCCCCGCTGAAAACTCCGTAACTTACAGGAGAAGCATCAATGCTGATCTCATTATCACCAAATGCCTGAGTATTGGATGTTGTAAAATTGTAAGTCAATAAATTTGAAGTGAATGACTGCAAGGTTTTACTCCATGTTTCAATTGAATTCCTGTGATTAAGCTGTAAATAATAATTTACTCCATTTGCTGCATTTTGAAAAAAGAAGACTCCTGTGCCGGATGAACTTAAATATGCTTTTGATGAATCTACAAAAGCATAAGGTGAAATGCTGTTTCTTAAATAAACAACTAATGTATCCTGAACCATTGTATTTGATCCGGCATTATAAAACCCCTCAATTAGCATTGTCAGATTAAGCTGCTTAGATGTAATCCCATCTGAAGGTCTGAAGTTACCTAAAGGATTTGGGATATAATTATTGTAATATTTCCACGGTCCTAATTTCTGAAAAGGATTATTTGCAAGACTGTACTGAACTCTCGCTCTCCATTTGTATTCCTTTGAAGAATTCAGACCTGATAAATCATTGTTCAGCTGACTTCCCGAAATTCCAAGATCAGTATTAGATCCTGAACCTGATAAAGAAGTACTGTTTGAAATTGTTGAACCGCTGAAAGGATTTCCATTATCTTTATATTCATAAACAATCTTACCGTCCGCTCTTCCAAACGGACTTTTGCCAAAAGTATTTAATCTGACCTGACCGTTTGTTCCTGTCAATCCACCGGAAGCAACAACATTAGCTGAGCCCGGTTTGAATTGCTGAACTGTAGACCTTAAACTTGTTCCATTATTTCCGTAATATACTGCTGCTGCTCCATCACCGGACGTCCCTGTTAATGAACCGACAATAACATCTGAATATCCGTCTCCATTTACATCCCCGGCAGATGCAACGCTGTATCCAAAGTAGTAAGAAATTACATTACTTTCCAAAGTATAGTTTGCAGTTACAGGTAATCCCGTTGAAGATCCTAAATAAATGAATGCGTTACCTTCCTGAAATTCTGCATTAGAAAATGTATATGCTCCGACTATTACATCTGAATATCCGTCACCGTTTACATCTCCCGCTGTTGAAACACTGCTACCGAAATTTGCAAGCATCTGATTACTCTCCGTTATCCAGTTAGCTGTTAATGAAGGTCCTGATACAGACCCATAATAGACATAAGCTCTGCCTTCATCAGTGTTACCGTTGTCATATTTGTTACATCCTACAATTACATCCGAAAAACCATCGCCATTCACATCACCTACTGATGAAACGCTGATACCAAAATTAGCATTTGCCTGATTGCTTTCTGCTGTCCAGTTAGCAGTTGCGGAAAGACCTGAAGCAGAGCCGAAATAAACATAAGCTTTTCCTTCATCTGCCTGCCCGCTATTGTAAAGATTCGAACCAACTATTACATCTGAATATCCGTCACCGTTTACATCACCGGCTGTAGAAACGCTGATGCCAAAGTTAGCACTTGTCTGATTACCTTCGGCAGTCCAGTTCGGAGTTATAAAAGAAATTCCCGTTACAGATCCAAAATAAACAAAAGCTTTTCCTTCATCAGTTTGTCCTGCATCCCATTTATTAGCTCCGACAATTACATCTGAATAACCATCGCCGTTCACATCGCCGGCTGTTGAAACACTAATTCCCGTTCCTGCTCCGGTTTGAAAAATTGAGGGTGGCAGAGCTTCTACTGTAAGACCTGTTGCTGAACCGTAAAACATAATTGCTACTCCTGCATCAACAACCGGGTTAGTATATTTATTAGCTCCGATAATTACATCTGAATATCCGTCTCCGTTCACATCGCCTGCAGTAGAAACACTGTTACCAAAATTCGCACCTGGTATATTAATTTCCGTTGACCAGTCAGGAGATAAAGGTAGTCCTGAAGAAGAACCGTAATACGCAAAAACCATTCCTTCATCTGTTTCTCCGTTGTCAAAACGTGAAGCTCCTATTATTACATCTGAATATCCGTCACCATTTACATCGCCCGCTGATGAAACGGAACACCCATAGTCTGAACCTACCTGACCTTCGGTAGTACTCCAGTTAGAAGAAGTTGAAACTCCTGCAGATGAACCATTATACACAAAAATTTTTCCTTCATCAGCTTCACCATTATCAAATAACTTTGCACTGACTATCACGTCACTCAAACCATCACCGTTTATATCACCTGCAGTAAAAACACTGTTTCCGAAATTAGCTGACACCTGATTACTTTCATTTGTCCAGTCAGGATTCGCAGGCAGACCTGTAGCGGAACCATTAAATACCAACGCTCTTCCTTCAGCTGTTTCTCCATTGCTGTATGTCGGGGAACCAATTATCACATCAGCATATCCATCGCCGTTTACATCTCCCGCTGTTGAAACAGAGGAACCTAACTGATCTCCAAAATTCACAGCATCATAAGTCCAGTCAGGTGTAACAGAGATTCCTGATCCGGAACCTAAAAATAAAGATGTTCTTCCTACAGATAGAAAGTAATTCGGAGAACCGATAATTACATCAGAATATCCGTCTCCATTTACATCGCCTGCTCCTGATACTGAAGAACCGAATTTTGAATCTGCCTGATTGCTTTCGTATGTCCAATATGGAGTTGTTATTAATCCGGAAGATGAGCCTCTGTAAACATAAGCAATTCCTTCATTTGTCTGACCATTATCATATTCAGAGGAACCGACAATTATATCAGAATATCCGTCACCGTCTGCATCCCCTGCTGTAGAAACACTTACTCCATATAATGAAGCTGCCTGACTGCCGGTCAAAGTTGTATTCGGTGTTAAATTGGAACCTGTTGCTGATCCATAATAGATCAAAACTGCTCCTGTTCCGGAATTTGTATTTGATGACCCGATAATTACGTCGCTGTATCCGTCACCATTAATATCTCCGGCAGTTGAAACTGTATTATTTATTGAGCTGATACCAGAATTGGCTATTAAACTATTGTTCGGTGTCGCTGATAATCCGGATGCTGAACCAAAATAAACATTTGCCAGATTATTAGTATTAGTTGCGGATGCATTATAAGTATATAGTATTCCGCCGCTGCCAACTGTACATGCGGAATCCGGGGTTGTAAAAAAGACACTTCTAAGGTCACCGCTTATTCCCGAGTTTTTAGATACCCAGCTCGAGCCGCCGTCTGTAGTCTTCAGAACTGTATTTCCAAAACCAACTGTCCATCCGACTAAAGCTGATGTGAAGCTGCATGCATACAAATCCTGAGAAGTACCAATATTCGAAGTAGTCCAGGATGTTCCACCGTCAGTCGTCTTTTCAAAAGTTCCACCAATACCAAATGCCATTCCTGTTGTAGCCGATGAAAAAAATACTGCACGAAGAGCTTGTGTAGTGCCAGATGTCTGAATTACCCAGTTTGTTCCGCCGTTAGTAGTTTTCAGAATTCTTCCGTTAGATCCGACAACCCACCCGGTTGCTGATGAAGTAAAAATAATATCTCTTAGGTCTACTGATACTCCCGAAGTTTGAGCAGTCCAGTTCAACCCCGCATTTGTAGTTTTTCTTATAACTCCGTTTCCTCCTGATACATACCCCTCCTGTGAAGTTCTGAAATAAACGCATGATAAATTAGCTGAAGTACCTGAAGTCTGAGTTGCCCAGCTTGCTCCGCCGTCAGTAGTAACGTTAATTGTTCCGCCTATACCGACTGCCCATCCCGAATCCGGAGTCGTAAACCAGTTGCTTCTGAAATCATTTGGTGATAATGATGTTCTTGGAATCCAGTTAGTTCCGCCGTCAGACGTAGTAAGAATAACACCGTCTGCACCAACTGCGCAACCATTTAAAGGTGAAGTAAAATAAACATCCTGAAGATTTTGTGCAGTTCCTGATGTTTGTGTGATCCATTGGGAATTGGTATTTCTCTTACCAACAATTACATCACTATATCCGTCACCATTCACATCTCCGGCAGTTGATACGCTGTAACCGTTATTCACTGTGTTAATATCACCTTCTGAAGTCCAGGAAGGAGTAACAGATAAACCTGTTGCAGATCCGTTATATACAAAAGTTTTACCGGCATCAGTAAATCCATTATCAAAATAAGGAGCGCCGACAATTACATCTGAATAACCGTCGCCATTTATATCTCCTGCTGTTCCAACTGAAAATCCAAACTGAGAACCTGCCTGATCGCTTTCAGCTGACCAGCTGGGTGTAGTTGAAAGAGGATCAATTGTAACGGGATAAACTGCATCTTTATCATTGACAACTATGAAAAAAGAATTACAAATTTCAGATTTCAAATTACAAATAGTATTTTCGGAGACATCACTACTCATATTTGATCTTTGTAATTTGTAATTAGTAATTTGTAATTTGTAATTGTTTTCAAAGTAAGCTCTCAGTTCTTTTCCATTTGCATCCCAGCATTTTAATGCCGAGTATTTCATTTTGTCAATTCCTTTCTCATTCTTAAATATCAAAGCATCAGCCCCAACTATCATTTTTAATTTCGTTTCAGCTGAAAGATCCAATCTAAGATTTCCTTCACCTTCAGGTCTCTGCTTAATTATAAAATCCTGACGCATTCCGTTTTCATCATTAGTATAATCAATCCTTAAATTTTCATTTTCAACTGATGCTTTATTCTCTTCTGCATTAATTTCACTATTTGTAATCTGAAATTTGTCATTTGTAATTCTGAAATCAATACTCCACTCCTCTTTTATCTCATCTTTTGCATCCCGCGTCATAGCAGTAAATCCGTCTTTGTGATAAATGAAGCGAATATTATTTTTTCTGTTTGGTGACTGATACGCTCCAAGTTCTTTATTGTAAGAAATTTTATACTCATCATTCTGAATATTTCCCATTGCTTTGCTGTACCAGTTCTGATCAATATTTTCAGAAGATGTTTCTGCGATAACTTTTTTATTTTCATTTCTGATTGTATTTACAAATGCCGGAGGAGCAGGACATTCTAAATTAAGATTATTGTTAATCTCTTCATTTATGGTTTTCTCACAATTATGTTTGTGAGAAGTCACGCTGAAGATTAATACTGCCAAAATAGAAAGTGTAATTGTTTTCATTTTGATTTATTTATTTTTATAAATGTTTTTAATATTGTACAAATCTATAATCCGAATTCTGAATAATAGAATATCAACAATAACCCGGCATACCGGTGATACCTTTATGAATAATTGTCTGCAAACAAAGATTCGGGTTATTGTTGTATTCATTTTTTGTAAAAAATTTTCCTGCCGTAGCAGATCAAAAGTTAAAAATTAAATGATCCTTTTCTTTTTTCTCGTGATGCAATTTATTATAATTCAATTATCTCTCCAACTAATTTTTTCTCCGAGTTTCACATCAATCAGACTTAATAATAATGAAGAATAACTCTATATTGACCAAAAAACGAACATTTTTTTGCTAATTCCTTCACATTCTATTTCAATGAAATGATAAAAAGCTCGCTATTGGAAATGTTAAGAACCTTTGACAAAGCAGAATATTTGAAATTCGAAGACTTTATCAAATCACCTTATCATAATAAAAATTCGAATGTCATAAAATTATATTCTGTAATAAAGAAATATTCTCCGGATTTTATTAGTGAAGAACTTGACAAGGAAATTGTCTGGAAAAAAATATTCCCTGAGAAAGAATACAATTACGGTACTATGAAAAATCTTATTCATGAATTAAGCAAACTTGGAATGAAGTTTATCATGCTTGAAGAATTTGAAAAGAATAAAATTGAGAAAGATCTGACTCTAATGAATGCATTGAGTTCAAAAAATATAGTTAAACTTTTTTCTGTAAAACTTAATGAACTGGAAAGAAGATATTCTATGGATTCATTTAAAGACGAGGACTTTCATGTTAATGATTTTTATTCTGCCTATTCTAAAATCAGCTGGATGAAAATATTTTTTTATAATACAAATGCAATAAACTCATTCTCTGAAAAAGATGTACTGAATGGTTCAGCTATGTTCATATACAGCTTTCTGATTTACCTGATCAAGCATTATAATAATATTCTTGCAATTTCCTTTGATTTAAATTTCAGTACAGAGAAAAATTTAATAGCAGTTTTCTTAAATGAAATAAGTCCTGAGTTTATTGAAAATTTATTGAAAATTGTAAAAGTAAATTCCGAAAAGGATCATAAAATACTAACTGTATTCGGTAATATGGCTAATACTTTTTTGAATAAAGGGAGTGTAGAGAATTATATGGAATTTAAAACTTCCCTCATTGAAAATATTGATATTTTCCCAAAAGTAGATTTACAGGATCTGTTTTATTGTTTATCTAATTCCCTCATGAATCTGAATGTTGAAAAAATTGATTTTGGGAAAGAAAGACTGGAAGTTTATAATGCTATGATCAAAAGCAATATAATTTTAAAACCTGACGGAACAATTGCTTTTATTGACTTTCAGGTTTACTTATGGCTGGCTTTTTTTGCAAATGAATTTGATACAATTGAAAAATTTAAGGAAAAATTTATTAAAAAAATTGCACCTGAAAATTCAGAATATGCACGGAAGTTTTGTGAAGCGCTTTCACTTTTTGGAAAAGGAAGATATGATGAAGTCCTTTCAATTATTTCATCAACAGAATATCTGGGTTTTATTTCAAAGGTTAATACTAAAAAACTTAAAGTTATGTGCTTGTATGAGCTGAATGACTATGACAATTTTGAAAATGAGAATAAGTCACTTTACCATTTTCTAAAGAATAATAAATCTCTCAGTCCGGCAGCAAGAAACGGTATTAAAAATTTATTTGATAAAATAAACAGAATGTTTAAACTTAAAATGAAATTTAACTCTTATGATTCAGAAAAGCTTTTAAAAGAGATCTCACTTGAATCAATAAACAAATCTTCCTGGCTTAATAAAAAGATCATGGAGTTTGAAAAGAAATGACATACTCCTGTTATTCAATAATATTTACGAATTCTGTTTCAGCAGAATCCCCAAAAATTAATTGAAACTCTGCCGTGAAAGAAGGATTCCATTATCCGCAGAGTCCAAAATCATGTGACTCCGCAGTAATAAAAAACTGAGTTTAATTTAACCCAACTGTTTATGATATTGAATTTATTGCAATTTGTTGTTTGCTATTTCTTTCTGCAACAACCCCCTCCGCTCCCCCTTTTTTGAGGCTGTCTCAAAAGTAAGAAAATACGCTCTTTGTAAATAAATTATATGTGATTCTGAGCTAAATTTCAACTTTCCCAATCGAGAAATTGGGAACAAGCAGACTTTTGAGACAGTCTCTTATAAGAGGGAATTACTTGTGAATTATTTTGAATTGTGCTATTAAAAATTCAGACTTAAAACTCAAAAAGATTCACAGAAAATTTACTTACCATTTTGCGTTCAATTTAATTTGTAACTGACTAATTTTAAATTTTTAATTGATCTCTTTAAGGAGTAATCTTCCCTACAAAATTAAACCCATTATTATCCGCAAACACTGCATCAGCAAGATCAATCACTTCATCTCCATTTACATCAGTCGGTATATATCCCGATGCAAAATTAAATGCATCATTATCGATCAAACTTCCATCACTCAGATCTATAGTGCCGTCCTGATTTACATCTCCGCTGTATAGCGCATACCTCAAAGGTGAAGTATGAACTGTTTTCATATTATTTCCAAAAGCTCTTGATGAATCATTATGAAAATGATAGGCTGCTTCTGATCTGCTGAATCTTACAGCAATACTGCTCCATGTCTCTATTGTATTTCGATGTTTTAATACAAGATAGTATGAAACATTGTCGGATGCTTTTGCAAAACTCAATGGACTGTTTCCGAATAAATTGGTGATTACTTTTGATGAGTCAATTATTGTATAAGGTGCAGTGAAGTTTCTCAGATATGCTTTTACAGTATCTGTTGATGTCATTCTGTTTAACGACTCATTGTAAAAACCTTCAAAAAATACAGTACAATCTAGATTTTTTTGACGAATGTTTTGATTGTTAAATTGAATTCCCCATGCGTATAAAACTCCAACATCTCCCGTTGCAACATCTCTGACACTTATCGTCCATGTTCCTTTAGTATTATCACCGAAAAAAACTGAATTCAGATTATTCTCAGGTTTGATTTGAGTATAAAATGAAGAATATCTTTCATCAATCAATGAACTGTCGGCAAAGTCATTAAATATAGTTATAACGTTATTGTCTTTAGAATTAGAAATTCTTTTATCGAATACTTTTACAGAATCACTGTTTGGTCCTCTCAGAACAATTTCAAGATTTGAAGAATTAGTATGATTTAACGCAACAAATAATTTAATATCGTTAATTGGAGAATCAAAGTTTACAACAAAACTGTTATTTAAAGTACCTGAAGTTCCGGATAAAGGAATATTCTGTGTAATGAAATTCATATAAAATCCATCAGAAAAGCGATTGTTTGCATTTCTGTTTACAGGGGACACAGGCTGATTATTTATTGCTGCCGGATGGCTGAATCTGGCATTATTTCTGAAAAAAAGTCTTGGTCCTGAATCCTGAGTATTGTCAAGCATGTATCCATTAAGCCCATAATAAACATCAGTAGTTGGATTTCCCGGATCATTAGTTGCATCGATTGATTTAAAAACGTTGTTTTGAAGATCAGATAATGTTTTAGCGTAGTTTGTAAATTGAACTTCATCTATATAACCATTCAAATCATTTGTAGCTCCGGGTACTCCCCCTATATAAACTGAATCAGAATTACTGTTGATAATTCCTACACTGTTGTTAAAAAATTGGTTGGGGCTGTTTGAGTTTACAACAATTCTTACACTGTCAGTGACATTATCATATGCTACACCTATATGTGACCATTTATTTAAACTTAACTCTGAAGAAGTTATAAAAGTAGTAGAATTTATTTTGAATCTTACATCGTCATTGACAACCAAAAGAGAATAGCTGTTTCCTTTGGAAATGAGAGTATAACTTCCGGAAGCTCTGGGATATACCCAGCATTCAATAGTAAAAGCATTTGTCGGAGAAACAGCCGCATTGCTTGCTCCGGCCAGATAATCATCGGCACCGTCAAATTCCGCAGATTCATTTTGTGAAATAGTATGAAGAGGATTAAAGCTTTCATTAATGCCTGTTACATTTCTTAATCTTCCGCTATTTGTATTATCAGAATGGTCTTTGCCAGAGATTCCTGCCCCACTTTCATTCTGAAAAGGCATTGATAATGAGAGATTGTTATATATTCCGCTGGAGGTCCCAATTGTTGATCTGTAATATATTCCAACTTCAGAAGTACTTAAAGTCCGTTTCCAGATTCTTACTTCATCTATTTTTCCAATAAACGGAGATGCAGCTCCGGATATTCCAATGAATAAAGAATCTGAGTTTGATGAAGGAGATGCTCCTACAACTATTGAAACAGTATCAAGGACTCCATTTATATATATACTGAAAAGATTGAATGTTGAATTATATGTTGCAGATATATGAGTCCATTTGTTAACTGGAATGAGACTTGTTGTTTTACTTGCGAGTCTTTGAGTGCCGTCTGTAAATAAAACTGCTCTTGAACCTGTGATCCTCAATGCATATTCTAAAGATGCACCTAATGCTCCGCCTTTTGCTATCACACCTTTTGTTGTTGTATTGGAGGGATTTACCCATGCTTCGAGAGTAAAACTTCCGGTAAGATTTAGTTCAGTAGAATTCACTACTGAAATATAACTTGTACTGTTACCTGCGAATTGTGCAGTTTGATTCCAGAACATTTGTGAATGAGCAATGAGAGGAAACAAAAATAATAAAGCTAATGAAGAAATTGATCTAAAGAAGTTTTTCATTTTTTTGATTAATTTTTAAATTTAAGGTTGAAACAAAGCTTCGCTTGCAGAAGCTTTGTTTATCAACCTTCCATCATCCCTGATAGATAAAAATAAAAATTAAAACTAAATAATTAAAAAATTTTCTTCAGGGATGATGAGAATAATTTCTTTAATTGATCAAAAATAAACATGCAGATTTAATTTCCAAAATCAAATTATCCCTAATCTTAGTCAGCACAATTTGTAATTTAAATTAAAATGTTGATTTTAAGATTATTATTGATGGTAATAACATAAATTTGGAATTTATCCTTAGTTTCAGGAAAAGGTATAAGTGGTCTATTTAAGTTAATAAAATCTTTTTAGAGGAAGGATTGTCATGCAGCACAAAGAGCACAAATATTTGTAATTTGAAATTGCTTTAACTTAAGCTTGAATAATCAAAATATTTGCAATTTGTAATTCGTAATTTGAAATTAGATCTTCCCGCCGTTGTTGGAGTTCCAAAAAAGTTTGAAAAATTTAATGCGCAGATTAAATTTTGAAGTACATCAAACTTTTTTGGTCTCCAACAACAAAGCCACTTGCTGATCGTGCTATTGTTCTCAGCTTGTTGGTGGCTTGAAAGTTTGCTTTCACAAATTGATTAATCTATACTGAGAATTGGCAAACTTTCAAGAACACCAACAAGGGCACAATTCGTAATTTGAAATTAGATCTTTCATTCCGGCGTGCTCCAAATTTTGTCATTCCGGCATGCTCCCATTTTGTCATTCCGGCGTGATCTTAGCCGGAATCCAGTCATCACGAAAACTCAATTGATATTCCGAAGTTGATGTTTTAAAAAAGTCTGAAGAATTTAATGAAATCCAAATGTCAGTCGAGATATTGGATTCAGCTTGTTGGTGATCTGAAAGTTTGGACTCTATGTAAGATTAAACTTGATCTGGGGATTATGCAAACTTTCAGGAAAACCAACAAGGTTAAATAATGGCTGAATATATTATGTATAAAAGTGTTTTTGTAATTCTTCCGAAGAAATGTATTTCCCTGCTTGTCTGACAATTGCCCTTAAAGTTCCGGTATCAATTTCTTTATGATTTGGAATAAGAAGTGTCTGCTTAAAATTATCTTTTATTCTTCTGAGCTTTATATGACTTCCCCTTTGATTTATCACTTCAAAGCCAAATTGATTCAGAATCGAAATGACTTCTTTACCTGATAATTTTTTGAGCTTAGGCATATTCCGGGTCTAATTCAAATGTAATCATCAGACTTGGTTTATCATCCAACCCAAACTCACTCGGATCTTCACCATCAAGAAAAAGCTCAACAGCTTCTTTAAGATTGTTTGTGACTTCGTCGAGTGTCTGACCTTGTGTAACAACCGGTATCTCCAGACATTCAGCCACAAATCCGCTTTCGTCTCCATTGACAATTACTGCTTTAATGTTTTTTTGAAGTTTCATTATGAATAGATTTTATTTTAAAATTTATTAATTAAACACTCTTGTAAATTTTCATTATAACCTAAGTATCTATATAAGTTTGCTAATCTGTAATTTAATTTCCTTTATTAATCGTTGCAATAAATTTACTTATAATAGTTTATATAAAAAACCAATTTAAAGATTCTTAAGCAATAATATTATAACCGCAATTCTTGAAGCTCTAAAAAAGTTTAAAGATTTTTATGTTCCGAATAAATTTTAAAAAAGTCTGAAGAATTTTATATTAGCCAAATGTCGGTCGTGCTGTTGGATTTAGCTTGTTGGTTACTTTTAAATTTAAATCATACTAAATATTACTCCACATTAATGTTAAAATAAATTCTCAATAACATCAGTAAGGTCTCAAATAATATGGAAAACAATACATGGAAAAAATATCTTTATCAGATGTCAATTTACACTTTATTAAGATGTACATGAAATTCAACTTTTGCCTGCATTGCATTAAAAACTCTCATTAATGTTTCTATTGTTGCATTACTTGCATTACTCTCAAGTCTGGAAATCTGTGCTTTTTGCACGCCAATTAATTTGCCTAATTCCTCCTGTGTCAAATGCCGCTCTTGACGGGTTTGTTTGATTGCTTTTCCAATTAAATCCATTTGTAATTCAAACTCAAATTTGTCCCGGTTGGATGTTCCTTTTTTACCAATTACTTTATCCTGAACCTGGTCTAAAGTGTATGTTTTCATTTTTTCTGTTTTATAGTTTTTTCTTTATCTTCGAAATATTCCATTCTGATTTGTTTAGCCCTGTTTATTTCTTTAGCTGAAACTTTACTAACCTTTTTAATAAATCCATGAGTTGTAACTACTAAAGTATTTTGATTATCGGTTTTATCCCAAAATGCAAAAAGCCTGTATTGTAATCCCTGATATAGTGTCCTAAGCTCCCAGATATCATCAGTGAGTTTTTTGAAAAGCTTTGGGTCAGGTTTTAACTGCGATTTTCGGATGTTGTAAAGTATTTTTTCTGAATGCTTTTTATCCAGACTTTGTAAAAATTCGAATGCTTCATCCAAAAAAAGAATCTCAAATAGTTTATTCATACGTTGTCAAAATTTCTTTCAAATACTGTCCTCACAAAAATAAATTATGTTTCCTTAAATGTAAACTATAATTTCGGGTTTATTTTGTTTTTTCTGCTTGTTGGTATTCCGATCAAAGGGAGATAAACTTTAAAAGAAGAAAATGTGATGTTAGTGTCTAAATTTTGAAGTACATTATACTTATTCACAATTTTTGTCATCCCGGCGTGCTCCTCATTTTGTCATTCCGGCATGCTCCACATTTTGTCATTCCGGCGTGCTCCCAGCCGGAATCCAGTCATCACGAAAACTCAATTGATATTCTATAGTTGAAGTTTTAAAAAAGTCTGAAGAATGTTATGTGAAACATAAATCCGAAAGTTCGTCAACCCTATATAATCCGCATTAATTTGAAGAATGATAGAATTAACTATTGTATCTGCCAATATATATCTATATTTTGTCAATAGTTTACAAATAAAGAATAAATTACCCGCATGTTAGTCGAATTCACAGTTAGCAATTTTAAATCGATAAAGAACGAACAGACTTTTAGTTTAGCTGCAGAAAGTTTAAAAGAGCTAAAGGAAAATGTATTTAAGAATCCGAATAAAAATGATATTAAGCTGGACTTACTAAAATCGGCTGTAATTTATGGAGCAAACGGTTCAGGTAAAAGTAATCTGATAAAAGCTATAAAATTATTACAACAATTTATTCTTAATTCTACTGATGCAAAATTGAATGAAGAAATAAGTTATTATTTCCCATTTAAACTTGATGAGAATGGTAAAAAAGAACCTGTTAAAATGGAAATTGAATTTATAAATACTGATAAGATCAGATACAAATACTCTATCAGCTACAACAGATTTGAAATTCTAAATGAAAGTTTATATTATTTTCCTAATGGACAGGAAGCAAAGTTGTTTGATAGAAAATCCGGTAGTGAAATTGAATTTGGAGAATCTCTAAGAGGTGAAAAAAAATTAATTGAAAAGCTTTTATTGAAAAATGTTCTTTTTCTCTCCAAGGGTGCAAACAGCAATAATAAACAGTTGGAAAAAATTTATGAATACTTTCAGGGATTATCTTTGAATATCATTCAGGGAAGTTATCAATATGATATACCTATTGATTTTAACTACAACATGTTACCATCTGATCAATTGATAAGATATTTAAATGCTTTTGATACCGGAATTAGAGAAGTAAAATACCAAAAAGAGGATTCTCATGAATTCAATGATTTTATGAATGTTTTAATCAGTAATACAAAAGATTCATTGAAGAATCGCGATGATATTACTATAGATTTTGAAAAATTAAAATTCAAACCAGATTTTCATCATGATGTCTATAAAGAGGATAAAATAACGGGAACAGAACCTTTTAAATTAGAAGAAGAATCAATTGGCACACAAAAATTATACAAAATATTAGGTTCTATATATAATGTTTTGAATACCGGAGGAACACTAATACTTGATGAGATCAATAACAGTTTCCATACTCATCTGACCAAATTTCTTGTCGGAATATTTCAAAGTAAAGAATCGAACAAGAAAAATGCTCAATTGATATTCACATCTCACGATACGACAATCCTGGAATATGAATTGTTCAGAAGGGATCAGATCTGGTTTACAGAGAAAGATAAATACGGCGCTACATCATTATATTCACTGATAGAATTTAAAAACAGCAATCTTAGAAAGGACACACCATTGGAGAAATGGTATTTAAGCGGAAGGTTTGGGGCTTTACCGGTATTTAATGAATTTTTATTACTCGAGCAGGATGCCGAAAATAAGGAAAAAAGGAAACAGGGAACTTAGAAAGAGAATACTCATAATCTGCGAAGGAAAGAAGACAGAGCCGATATATTATCTTCTGTAGTTTAAAAAAAGTTTGAAGAATTAAATATTCTGATTATATTTAGAAGTATCTCAAACTTTTTATGTTTCCGGCATCAAAGTCACTTGTGTTTAGAGCTATTGATCTCTGCTTATTGATGATTTGAAAAATTGCATCTAACTATTTATTATTCTTTTTTTAAATTTGTAAATTTTTCAGGAACGCAAAAAAGGGTTTAAATACATAAAATTCTCATTCAAAAAGATCTGACATAAATTTAGAAATTAAAAATATATAAACATTAACTTTTGTTGACTTTAAAAATCCTGGGATATTGTTCTGATCTTTATAATGAGTAGTTATAATTGAAATAAGTTTTTGTTTTTTTTGAATTTTAGATAATATAGGGTTAAGAATATTTGTTCCTTCAATTTTTATCAATCCACCACCACTAAGTCCTCTCGGCTGAGGTGATTTCTGCCAAACCTCACCAACCAAAACATCATCTTCATATCCAGTAAGAAATTGTGTTTCTTTGTTTATATTTAATTGTTCATATACTTGATCATCAACCTCAATTGTTGGAAATGCTTCTCTTTTTGAATTTACTTTATTTCTAGATGTGTTAGAATTTTTAATTCTAAATCCTGCAGCAAGATAAACAGTTTTGATTTTTTCATCATCATTTTCCAATACTAAATCTTGTAATCCAATAGCTAATTGCTTAAGTTCAATACTTAATTCAGATTGAATATGAAAAACAGTAGCGTCAAGTTCGTTTGAGTAAGGTTTATCTATAGAACCAGTTGAATATCTTTCACCACTTAAATTCTCTATAGGTGAACCTTTGCTTGCTCCAGTTAATAATACATTTCCTTCAAATGCTTCAAACAAGTGCGTACTTGAAAGAATAAAAAATTGTTCTTTTATTTTTATTAAAACACCTGATCCAAATTGTTCTGGTTTAGTTTTTGGTTTTAGATGATTCTTTGTTTTTGGAATTGCATTAATAGGAATAATTGCCTTTTCTACATATTGTGGTGCGTCAAGTGCCTCTAACATTTGAGATCTTATGATTTCTAAACCATTTTTAACAATTTTATTATTAAAATTTATTTTAAAATACATAATACAATAAATTATGCTAATATTACTTAAGGTTCTTGGGAAATAGTTCTAGAACATTTTTTAAATACTTACTTGAAACATTAAAGTAATATATCTTTAAATACTATCTTTATTAGTCCTCGGCTTGAATTCAATTTCCAATTTTTCTTTTAAATAAAATCTAAGCACGAAAACTTCGATTTTATGAATACTTTTTGGATTATCAAGCATATATCTAGTGTGCTCATTTTCATTTTCTGCTTGAATAATTTGCATTTTCCGCTCTTCTCCGTTTAAGTCCTTTACAATTTCGTCATGTTTAATTGTTGTATCCCAACAAACAATTGAATACAAATTTTGAAATGAATGATTGAATTCATTACCAAGGAAGAATTTAAATTCAACATAGTAAAGTGCTGCAGATGTAATTGGTAAAGAATTATCGCCTTTGGCAATAACGTCAAGGCCAGAGTGAGTATCATAATCAAGCATTCTAAATGGAAAAAGTTCAGATTCTAAAACCGAGAGCTGAACGACTAAGGCAAATACTCCACTTTCCCTTTCTGGTTCAACTAAAACAACATTTTTGTATTTGCAAATATTTGAATTTAAAATCTTCTTTTTACGCCAATCAAATTCTTTTCTCTCCTTTTCAGCAGTCTTGTATGAATCTGACTCGGATTCAAGCCATTCCATTTCTGTCCATTCATTACTTTCTACGATTTCATTATAAATTGATTTAACTTCATTGCGTATGTCGTCAATTATTTCGGATGGAGTATTGTCAACTGAACCCCTGTTAGCAGTCATTCTTAACTCTTGACAATTAAAAAAAGCATGGAATTTAATGTACTCGTTTCCTTTATAGGTAATCCATTCGTTTTTTCGTTGAACTGGGATAAAGTCCTTACTCAACCATATTCCATACCTTTCTTGAACAGTGTAATCCCCATTTTGTCTCGCTTTACCTGCCCTCCTGACCATTTGATTACTCTCTTGCTTGACTTTATTCCCTTCAATTGAAAATATAGCTTGATAAGAAATCTCAGGATAATTCTTGAGATTTCCTTGTTTAATAATTTTTTTACAATAGAAGTCGGGGGCGGAGATCAAATATTGATCAAATAATTTTGGAACCGAAGGACTTTCGTTTGGAAAAACATGACCAAAAAAGATTGTCTCTGATTCATCAACCCCGAGTCCTTTCAAGTTGAGTTTTGAGTCCTTATGTTTTTCAATACCCAAATTCAATTCAAATGATCCGAACTTGGTGAACCATAAAACATAGTCTTTTATATTGTTATGTGTGAATTTGTCTCTTCTGTTATTGTTGTAACCATAAATTTCAATTGTAGTACCAACATTGTCAATTTGGAACTCTTCAACTTGCACTATTGGAATTTCCCTATTGAAAAGCTTCTTAATGGGATCATTCATAATTGCTTTGTACCCATTTTTACCATCTTGCCTTGTAAAAACCCTTATTTCAGAACTATTAAAATAAACCTTGGTGCCATGTCCCTTCTCACCAATATTTTCCTCTTTGTCTCTTGATAAAGAATTTCCTAAATCAAAAAATGATTGAAGTCCATCCTTGTCCATTCCATCACCATTATCTTTTAAGGTGATTTTTAACACTTTCTCTCCGGATTGTTTTATAACTTCAAAGATTATAGAAACCTCACTAGCCTTCGCATCAAACGCATTACTAATCGCTTCTCTAACTAAATCTAGAGGATTAGAAAAATCGTTAGCTATTTCTATAAATTCTTGGGTTTCATCTACCCCTGGAATGAGTTCGAATTTTTCCATTTATTTTTTATTTTAACATCAATTTTTAAATATTTCAAATAACTCATCAATATAGGCGACATATACAATATTCCATAAATTTTCTGCATATATTAGAAGCGATTGAAATTATTCCTCCATTGTTTCCACAAATTTCAAATAAATAGGCGAAGAATTACCTTTTTTTAATACCCCAAATATTTTCACTTTCTTATCTAATATATCTTTGATTAGATTGTAATTTTCATCAGTAAATTTACACATCAAATCCGGTCCTCCATCTTCAATTTGTCTTAAAATAAAATGCTTTTTGTCTAAATCAATTTCTCTGATTACTCCTATTTTATCTATTTCGATTTCATGATGTTCTTTTTTTAAAATTTCTCTTACTCTTTTTCGACTTTTAATATTTAAAGTAATTGGCTTATCTACAGGAAGTATTGATCCACTATATTCAATTATACTAAATTTACTTCTAGGTGATGGCATTAAATTCAGAGTTTTAGCAATTACATAATTTCTAATACTTTCAGATTCAAATAATTTATCAAGTTCTTCTACCTTGCTTCCTTTGGCAAACCAATAAGAAGTTTCTAATATTTTTATAAGAGCTTCTTTGATTAGATCTGTAGCTTTATTGATTTCTTTGTTTTCAAATAATTCATATTGTCCTTTTGAGTGAATATCAAATCCAATTTTTAAACTTCCAGCTTCAATTCCAGTTACATCAAAATCTGATAATGAGTTAATTATATTATCTGATATATGTTCGTTTCCCTTTATAACTTTCGCAACTGAAGAAACACTATCTTTTAAATTTTTTAATACACTACTCCATACTGATATAGGTGTATTCCAAATATTTATATATTCTCCAACAAGTCTTATCCATAGAGGTGCTTTATATTCATTTAGCAATTCAAGTCCTAATTGATGATCAATTTCTGCTCTAATTTCAGAAATACTTTTAACATAATCCTGTGACATTGAAAAAAACAACTCTGGATTTTTTTCATAAACTTTACTTTTTAATGAATATAATGCATCTTCAATATCTGATAATGCTTCACGATTTAGGCGTAATTTTTCAGAATAGTTAATCATAATTTTATTTTTAAAAACCCTTTTCTTAATGTACTATCCTTAACTTTATAAAACAAATTTATTATTTTAATACTTGAATCATCATCTTCATATCCAAAATAAAAATCAAAAGGATAATGCTTTTTAATGTATTTTTTTGATCTTACATTATATTTAAAAGGAGGTACAATTTCTTCAAGCTGGATTTCATCTTTTAATACAAGAAGCAAATCAATATCTTCAGGTCTTTCTTTATTAGTTGTAAAAGACCCATCAATTATTAAGTATTTACCAATTTCAGTATTCTTTAATTCTTCTACATAAGAAATTAAAGAATTAAATAATTTAACTCTAATATCACTTGATTGAAATTTACCAAATCTTTCTTCAAGTTCTTCTATTGAGCAATCATAAATACCTTCGGGTAAATGACCGTATTGATTTAATTCTGGTATTGACATTATATTATAAATACTTCTTTATTATAAACAAAAATTGTAATAATTTTACTTTTCTAATTTTAAAGTATTTATTTACAAATAAATTGATAATATATATTTATTTATTTTTCTAAGGAATATTATATGAATTTTTTTATTTAGGATAAACAGATTAATATTTAATTATTTAGAAAAATTAAATTTCTTAAATTTTATTCATATCAACGTTTAACCCCGAACTCTTTAGTTCTTTTGACAAAGCTGTTTTCCAACCACCATGATTATCAAAAGGAATATAAATAATTCCATCAGAATCAGAAGGCTTTTCTACATTATCTTTCAATAATACACATACTTTATCTCTTCCTAGTTTTCCAAAAAAATATCCAAGTTCAAAGATTACATTCTGTCTTGCTCTGTTTAATAGATTATCTTTCTTATCTTTGGAATTACCAACATCATCAGGAGACATTAATACTACAGCATAAGATACATTTGAATTTTTCTCAAATTTTTCAATAATTGTCATTCCTTTATTTTCTTTTTCATGTAGTATTATTAAATCCAAATCAATTTTCTCTAAAAATCGGGCTAATGTTTCCTTCATTTCATTATCATGTCCATGGACTAAAAAAATTTTATTTGTAATCTCTTCTTCTTTCTTGTCTAAATTTTGATTTGCAGTAATAACTTTTATATTATCTGTTGAAAATTCCTCATCTTCTTCTATTACCCCAATTGCACAATCTATCATATCTAAAATTGGTTTTATTGGATCAAAAAAATTTAAACTTTGATTAAAAATAATATCTAAAGCATTAATATTTCTTGCAATATAACCTCCAATTGCAGTTGGAGGACTAATAGTGAATAATTTCATACAACCTGAATATGAAAGAATTTTATTTATTACTCTTATATTCTTATTAATATTTGTTCTTGTACTATTTTTAACATCTGAATCGAATTCATTACTATCCCATTTCACTATTAATTTTCTGAATTCATTCAGCTTTTTTAAACATTCCTTTTGGTTCATAATAAGTTTTAAAATTATATAAAATTCATTATATACTTATCTCTAGATTTCCAATATCCAGATTTTTAATTACATTCAATTATATAAGTAAAATTCTTTACCAATTTTACTTTTTCGGATAAGGTCTTTGATGATAGTGTATTTGTGACTGCAAAATCTGTTTTTAAAGAAAGGGATTCAAGTAAATTTTTTAAATAACTTATTTTAACAGCATATGAAGCATTTTCTGCTTGTGAATTTTTTGCGTTTATTATTCCTACTATATTTCCGGTTTCATCAAATAATGGACCTCCACTGTTTCCGGGTTGAACTGGTACACTAATTTGATATGCAGTTATGTCTCCCTTATATCCTGAATTTGCACTTATCAATCCGTCAGTTAATTTTATTTCGTCTCCCATAGTAGAAAGTAACGGGTATCCTAATGCAAATACAGAAGAACCTACGTCTATAGATTTGTCAGATAAATTGTAAGGAATTTTGTCAATCGAAGTAAAATCCGGATCATCAATTTGTATTATTGCAATATCATTGTTTTTATCTGTGACAATTAATTTGGCATTAAATGTTTTTGAAAAATTATTATCTATTCCTCTAACTTTTAAATTATCTGCATTTTCAATAACATGATTGCAAGTTATTATCAGTCCATCATTTGAAATAGCAAATCCTGAACCTGAAGATTGTTTATTAAATTTATAATTATCTATGGTTGGAAATAATTTGATCCATTTAACATCTTTATAGATTTTATATCCAAACATATATTTATTTTTCATTATCATATTTAGTTCCAAGGGTTCAACTTTTGCTGAATATTCTAAAAGTCCAATACTTGTAAATACTGCATTTGCAGTTGTTACATCACTTAAGTAAGTTTTTTTATATAAATAGATGTATGGATTTACAGTCTGCGTAAATTCAATAATAGAACCATCAGAATTTAGACTATTAATTTCACAAGCCCTGAATTTGGATCCGTCTCTTATAATAGCCCATTCTGAGGCCTGAGATGTTTCTTCTGAAGATACAAATTTATTGTTATGATAATAATTTAATGTTACTGTAATACTCCAAATACCTTCTAAGAGATCAAGATTTGATATATTTTGTTCAAAATAATTCTCAAAATCAATTTTGCTATTAAAACATTGTGCACTTAAATTTAATCTTACTACAAATAATAAAAACACAATAAATACATTTTTCATGTTATTCGTTTTTTTTAAAAATAAAAATTTTAATATTTATCTGAATTCAAAATTAACTAAACTCACCTCA
This sequence comes from Ignavibacteria bacterium, assembly GCA_049293015.1. Taxonomy (GTDB): domain Bacteria; phylum Bacteroidota; class Ignavibacteria; order Tepidaquicellales; family Tepidaquicellaceae; genus UBA2330. The sequence continues at coordinate 36 of JBATSB010000163.1, read as the reverse complement.
CACTCACCTGCCCATTCATCAGCATCGGTAGTAGCC
>JBATSB010000162.1:0-5792 GCA_049293015.1 Ignavibacteria bacterium | reverse complement strand
GATTCGCGCTTATCATATAATTTTTTACCTCTTGCAATTCCAATTTCAGCTTTTACATTTGAATTTTTAAAGTACAGCTTTAAAGGTACAAGTGTCAGCCCTTTTTCCTGAAGCATCTGTCTGATCTTTCTGATCTCTTTTTTATTCAGCAATAATTTTCTGCTGCGGTTAGGTTCGTGATTGTTTAAATTTCCGAAACTGTATTCATTAATATGAGAATTCACAAGCCATACTTCGTTATCTTTTATTCTTCCATAAGATTCCTGCAAATTTGCCTTACCGGCTCTGAGTGATTTTACTTCAGTTCCTTTTAAAACAATTCCGGCTTCATAACGTGAAATAATTTCGTATTCAAAATTAGCTTTACGGTTTGTTACAATTATCTTAATTTTGTCGGTTCCCTGATTCAAGTGTATGCAAATTAAAATTTAAAAAAAGTAAAATCAATTAACATTATGATGAAAATTAAACAATTTGAGCTAAATCCATTCAGTATGAACTGCTATCTGTACTATGATGAAGAAAGTAAAGACGGCGTTATAATTGATCCGGCTGCTTTTACTGAAGAAGAAAAAAAACAAATTACAGACTTTGTTGAGTCAAACGGAATTAATGTAAAATATATTATCAATACTCACGGTCATCTTGATCATATCCTTGGAAACAACTTTGCAAAAAATTACTTTAATGTTCCTGTATATTTGCATGAAGAAGATAATTTCATGTTAAAAGAATCCAAAGAACAGGCAAGATTTTTCGGACTTGATTTTCCTGAACCTCCGCCAACTGATATTTTTATAAATGAAGATACTGTCCTGAATATAAACGGTACTGACTTAACTTTTATAAATACTCCCGGTCATTCTCCCGGAAGTGTCTGCATCATTGATCACAAAAATAAAAAAGTTTTCTGCGGTGATCTGATCTTTAATAACGCCATAGGCAGAACTGATCTGCAGGGTGGTGATCTTAATACTCTTATCAGCTCAGTAAAAAATAAATTATTTAAAGTCTGTACTGATGATTACAAATTATATCCGGGTCATATGGGTGATACAAATATCAGAGATGAAAAACGCTCAAACCCTTTTTTGAAATGACAAATAATTAAACATCCGGTGTAAATTTTTCTGCAAGTTTTCTTATCTCTGCGTCAATTTCAGAATGGTATCTGCTTGAAGGTACAATGAATCTTAACAAATAAGTATAGTTATTTCCTTCTGCAATCTTTGTCCTGTAGTAATATAAAATTTCCGTAAATTCTGAATCCTTATAGATACAACTTTTACCGTCATAATTACCTGAGTCAAAATCATTATATGAGCCGTCTTTTTTTGGAATGTTCAGCGTAAGATCTTTTTCTAAAGTATAAACAAAATCATCGAGATTTTTTACTTCATTCACTTTAAATGCAAGTAACATAATAGCTATCTTTCCGTCATCTCTGTCAAACGTATATGAAATCGCATCGTTTTTATTTGTCTCTTCGACCTTTCTTTCTGTCCAGCCTTCCGGTAAGTTAAATTTAAACTTATAATCTACGTTGTTAATATTTATTTTGTCCTGAGAAAAAACATTCCCTGAAAAAATAAATATGATTAAAGCCAGTATTGATAAAGTTTTCATTATATTTTTTTAATTATTTTAATTTTTTTATTTAGGTAATTTCTCTTTCATCAAATTATATTCATTTCTAAAAAGACCTTTTGTAGAATCAGGTGTAGGTTTTATTTTATTTAATTTTTCGTGTACATTTTCTATCCTGTCCGTTGGAAGAGGATGAGTAGCAAGTAATCTTTCCAGATCTCCCGGAGTCTGACCTTTTTTACTTTGCTCTAATCTTATTTTTTCAAAAAAGTCTAATATTCCACCCGGAAAATATTTTGAGTTTTTAAGATAATTTATAGAAAAATTATCAGCATCTTCTTCATCAGCTCTGCTGTTTGCAAGGAATCCCAAGCCAACAAACAAATTAGCAGCAATCTCTCCGAATGCATTTGGATTATTTCCAAGTATTAAACTCAGTACTACACTGACTCCATAATAAGATGTCAGACGCTGTGTCATATGCCTTCTTTCTGCATGTGCAATCTCATGTCCTATTACTCCTGCAAGCGCTGCTTCATTATCAAGGAATTTTATCAAACCTGTGTAGACATAAATATATCCGCCAGGCAGACAAAAAGCATTTATCGTACTGTCATCCTGTATCACATAAAAAGTATATGGAAACACTTTATTATACTTAATATATGAAGAATTATTCAGTATGTAATTCCCAAGTCCGCTGACATAATCTTTTACAGCCTGATTTCCAATCATTACAGGAAACTGTTTCGGATCGTCTTTGATCTGCTGATTTACTTCCTCACCAAGTGTAACATCATCCTTTACAGAATACATATTCGCACCGCAACTGTAAACCCCTGACAATATAATTACTGCAGAAATTAATAGAAGTGTTAAATATCCGTTGAAGTTTTTCTTTATTATTTTAAAGTTTCTTTGCATAAAATATTATTGAGTTCAACTTTTTTAAAATATTTTAGTTCCTTTTTAATTTCCTTTGAAATTGGATTTTCTCTTCTCAAGAAATGAATCTATCCCCTCTTTGAAATCATTTGTACTTCCTGCAATTTCCTGATATTCACCTTCTTTAGATAATATTTTATCAAGATCAGATTCAAAAGAGCTTTTCAACAGATCTTTAATCATACCTATAGCAGCAGTTGGTCTTGACGCATACTGTTTTGCAATAATATCTGTGTATTTTTTTAACAAAGGTCCGGATACAACTTTATTCAAAAGACCTGATTTCAAAGCTTCTTCTGCTGATATCTTTTCACCTGTCACACAAAGTTCAAAAGCTTTTGCATATCCGACTATTCTCGGCAGAAAAAACGAAGATCCGCTGTCAGGTACAAGTCCGACATTTATAAAAACTTCTGTCATTGAAGAATTTGAAGCTCCGATCCTGTAATCACAGGCGAGTGCAAGAGACATTCCTGCTCCAGCTGCTACACCATTAAGTGCGCAGATAACAGGTAATTTCATTTCAGATATCTTTCTTATCAGTGGATTATATTTGTTCTCTAATAATTCTTTGAATGTCGATTTACTTTCATTAAAAGCTTTCAGATCCTGTCCGGAACAAAATGCTTTTCCTGCGCCGGTTAACACGATGCATCTTATATCTTTATCCTCATCAGCTTTTTTAAAAGAATCTGTCAGCTCAGTCAGCATCTCCTCATTAAAAGCATTAAATACATCAGGTCTGTTTAGAGTAATGTAAAGAATGCTTTCCTTCTTTTCAAAAATAATTGTATTATACATGCTATTTTATATTTAGGTGAAAATTTAACTATATTAATTTAAAAATTAACTGAACTTTTGAATATTATTTCTTTCTAATATCTCTTTTGTTTTCCAGTGTCTTATCTCAAATTGCTTTTTTATCATCCTTTTTAAAAATATTTTGTCTGCCAATTTTCCAATTATTCCAAATGGAAGCTCATATTTTAATGAATCTGTCATAAGTGTTTTTCCATTTTCCTCTGTAAAAATATGATCATGTTCCCAGTATTTAAATGGACCGCTTATCATTTTATCTGTTATTAAATTGAATGGCTTTAAATTTTTGATTTGCAATTTCCATTTATTACTAATTATTCCAAACTGGCTGATCTTTAATTCAATAATACTTCCTTCTTTCAATGGCAGATCTAACTTTATTATACTGACCTTTATATTATCAGGAGAGATCTTAACTAAATTATTTGTATCCGAATGAAAATCAAAAGCATCTTTAATTTTGCTGTCGATCAATATACTTGTCTCAAAGATGTTCATTTTAAATAGAATTTAAAAAATTTATTTTGTAAATATTCACAAATTAATTCAATAAAACAGTTCAAATGACTCCTACTAAAATTTTAATGTGCAAACCTGATTACTTTGAAGTAAATTATTCGGGCAACGAATATATGAAAGACAATATCGGAAAAGTAGATCTTGCAAATGCACTAAAACAATGGTCAGATCTAAAGACAATTTATGAAAAGCTAGGTTTTGAAGTTCTACTTATCCCGTCTGTGGAAGGTCTGGTGGATATGGTATTTACAGCAAATCAATCACTGCCTTTTTTAGATGAAAAGGGAAATAAAGGTGTTGTTCTGAGTAAAATGAAAAATGAGCAAAGGAAAGAAGAGGTTAAATATTTTAAACAATTTTATCATGATCTCGGATATGATACATTTGAATTACCTGATGAAGTAAAATATTTTGAATCAATGGGAGACTCAGTTATAGATTATGAGCGAAATATTCTTTTTGGAGGCTATGGATACAGAACAGATGAAAACACTTACGACAAATTAGCTAACTATACTAATTTTAAGATAGTTAAACTACACTTGATAAATCCCTATCTATATCATTTAGACACTTGTTTTTCAATTTTGAACAAAGAGACAGCAGTAATATCTGAAAATGCATTTGATGAAGATTCACTAACATTATTAAAATCTTATTTTAATAATATAATCTTTGCTGATAATGAGGAAAATCTAAAATACTTTATATGCAATTGTCATTGCCCTGACGGAAAGAATGTGATAGTACAAAGAGGCAGTTCGAAGTTTAAAGTGGATATAAAAAAAAGTGGTTTCAATCTGATCGAGACTGAAACCACTGAGTTTATTAAATCGGGTGGAAGCGTTTTCTGTATGAAACTAATGATTTACTGACTTAACTAATTATTCAGAAAGGCAGATCATCAATTGGCTTATCAGAAACATTTTCAACTGTTTCTTCTGATTCCTTTTTTTCATTATCAGTTGAATAAGGTTTAGAATCAAGCATCAGAAGATTTTCCATGATTATTTCTGCTGCAGGATATACAGTTTTACCTTCTTTCTCATAAGTGTCAGGAGTTCTGATCCTGCCATCCAGATAAATTCTGCTACCTTTTTTCAAATAAGTATTACAGGTCTCACCAAGTTTTCCCCATGCAACGATCCTGTGCCATTCGGCATTTTCGATCTGTTTACCGTCTTTGTCTTTGTAGATCTCGGTAGTAACTAATTTGAATTTACAGACTGCCGTACCGTTTGGTGTGTACTTGAGTTCGGGATCGGCGGGTTGAATGTTTCCGATGAGTGTTACTTTGTTTAGGCCTCGCATAGCAATATCCTCCTTAGTTTAATTTTTGCCTCCACAAACTTAAACTTTTTTTTCCTAATAATAAATACCTTTCATCACTCAATACAATTATATCATTAAATTTATATTTCTTTTTACTTGCAGGAAGATACAATTTGTTAACTACATTTCTCGTATTCAGGTCATAAACTGTTATAGCTTTTCCGTCAAAAAGATGAATTTTATTATCTCTGATTGCAAATGTTTCAAGACCAATTATCTGATATTTGCTGATGTAATTTCCAAGGTTATCAAATGCAACAATCGAACTCGATTCTTTATCAAGTACATATAAATAATTTCTGTCATCCTTCAGTATCTTTACGGGTCTGCCCAATTGACCTTTTCCTGATTTATAATCTCCAAATATTTCTACAGGAACAGCACCATCTGCAAATATAATTATTCTGTTGTTATCGCTATCGACAACATAGATCTGATTTGAATTTACAATCAATGTTGAATATGGAGTATCAAACTGAAACAATGCCGGAAAATCTGACTGTGCTGTATTAAGAGTTGAAATATAATTCAGCTCAAGATCAAATCTCTGAACTCTTTTATTTTTTGGATCAGAGACAAATATATCAAGA
>JBATSB010000161.1:0-1704 GCA_049293015.1 Ignavibacteria bacterium | reverse complement strand
GCCAAGAAGCAGGCAGAGACTGAGCAGATCAAGGTCGAGACCCAACTCAAACCGTCTGAGGTGCAGGCTAAGGTGGTGGCGGCGTTGAGCAATAATTTGAACGAGGATGCGGAGGGTGCTGACTTTGAACGTCGTGCATGTATCGCTGAGTTGATGTTGAAGGAGCGTGACATTGAGTCGAATCACGACATTGCGAAGATGCAGATGGCTCAGAAGTCACAGGATACTCCAACAATATCAGAAGAAAATATATGACACCAGAACTACGGAAATACTACGAAGATCGTTTCTCGATGTTCGCCAGTCAGGGGTGGAGTGACTTTCTGGCAGACGTTCAGGTAATGCTTGATTCCACCAACACATTAGATGGTGTAACGCCAGATAATGTCAAATTCAAGCAGGGTGAGGTATCAATCATGCGATGGATACTTGCCCAGAAACAAATGTTTGAAACATCTTATGAGGAACTGAACAGTGCGAACAATCCGTGATTTCCTTTGCTCGTCGTGTGGTGTGGTCAGTGAAAAGCTGATTGACTCTGACTCTCACTGCATTGAGTGTCCTGAATGTCACGGTGATGCTGTTGAACAGCTATCCATGCCGACAGTGCGACTGGACGGTACAAGTGGTGATTTCCCCGGTGCACATGACCGATGGGCACGTATCCGTGAAGATAACGCACGAATCAAGGCACGAAAAGGTTTGCTTTCATAACTTTTTGTGATATAAACATCATACGTTCTATTGGGTGAAGCATATAGCCAACCACCCGGTAGTTGTTTAACCGGCAACCCGTTAGGGTCGGAGTGAAAATTTATGGCAGAAATTCAGGACATTGATGGCGAACTGGGTGAGATTGAGGCTGTTGAACAGCAAACACAAACTCCCACACAAGCAGTCGAAGTTCCCGAACTTCCCGAGAAGTATCGTGGCAAATCTGCTGCTGATATTGTCAAGATGCACCAAGAGGCTGAGAAGCTGATTGAACGTCAAGGTCGGGAGGTTGGTGAGGTTCGCAAGCTGGCAGATGAGCTATTGAAGTCACAACTGACACCACGCCAGGAAGTAGAGAAGCCAAAAGAGGTTGATTTCTTTGAGAACCCTCAAGAGGCGATTCGACAGCAAATCGAGAACAATCCTCGCGTCAAGGCTGCGGAAAACTACGCACGCCAAGCACAACAGGAACAGGCTCGATCACAATTGAACCAGCGTCACCCCGACGTTGCTCAGATTGTTGCAGATACAGAGTTTCAACGGTGGGTGCAGGGGAGCAAGATTCGCTCCAAACTGTTCCAACAAGCCGAAGAATACGATGTGGACGCTGCGGAAGAATTGCTCTCGACTTACAAGGAACTGCGTGCAGTGAAGCAGAAACAGGTTGAAAAGGTGGACAACACCGAACGCGACAAGTCTCTGAAAATCGCTGCTGTAGACACTGGTGGGTCAGGTGAGACAACTCGGAAAGTCTACCGACGGGCTGATCTTATTCGCCTCAAGATGCGCGATCCATCGAAGTACGAGTCCATGAATGATGAAATCATGCAGGCGTACAGCGAAGGTCGCGTGAAGTAACCCTAGTTTTAACGGAGTTCTATCATGGCCCTTGGTTCTAACCATACCACCCTGACCACCTCGGATAAATTTATCCCCGAATTGTGGTCTGATGAAGTCATTGCCGCGTACAAGCAAAAGCTGGTACTGGGT
>JBATSB010000160.1:0-25354 GCA_049293015.1 Ignavibacteria bacterium | reverse complement strand
GGTATTTGATGAATTGGGAAAGGAAGTGATGACACTTGTAAATGAAAAGCAGCCGGCGGGGAATTATTCGGTGGAGTTTGACGGCAGCGGGCTGTTGAGCGGGATTTATTTTTATGAGCTCGAAGCAATTGGAAGTGATGGAAACAATTTTGTTATGACGAAGCGAATGGTTTTGCTCAAATAAGATTTGGTTTCCCGCAGAGTCCGAAGAGCACGAGACTCTGCGGAGACAAAAATTTGAAACGGAGTTTCATTTGATATTTCATTCCCAAATAGAATTTGGGAACGAGCGGAATTCTAAAAATGAAAACCTTCGAGACTTTGAGGCAGGTTTAAATATTGGTTTCCCGCAGAGTCCGAAGAGCACGAGACTCTGCGGAGACGCACTAGAAATTTCAAATTACGAATTTCAAATTACAAATAATTTTACTTCTGAAGATAAACAGACTTTATATCTATTTTGAAAAAATTGAAAATACCACCAAGGTAATAAATCACAAAGTTGAGTATAATAAATATGAAAGCCTTTGAGTCTTAGAGCCTTCGAGGCAGGTTTAAATATTTAATATATTGACTTGTCAGTTTAATCGGATAAAATTAATTTGCTGTTGCCTGATGCTGATCAGGTATTTATTTTATAATAATTTAAACAAAAAAAATAATGGACATTACAGGAAAACTGCATGAGATCTATGATGCAAAACAGGTTACGGAAAAATTCAAAAAGAGAGAATTCATCGTCGAGTATGTCACCAATCCCGAATATCCGCAATACATAAAATTTCAACTGACACAGAATAACTGTGACTATCTGGACGGATTCAGTAAAGGAGATATGGTGGAAGTACAGTTCGATCTCACAGGCAGACCATGGACAAATAAAGACGGCGAGACTACATATTTCACAAGTCTGAATGCATGGAGACTTCAGAAAAAAGACGGCGGAGGAAGCGGTAGTGGAAATGATAATTACGCTCAAAGTCAAAGCAGTAGTCGTCCTGAAGCTTCTTCAAGCAATGATTCGGACAGCGACCTTCCATTCTGATATAGCTTATAAATTTATCTAAAAAATATACAGGCAGAGTCTTACTCTTTTTAGAGGACTCTGCCTTTTCAGTATTTATAATTTTCCTCTTTATCGAAAGAGATTCCCGAAAAAGTTTACCAATAAATTTTGTCATTCCCGCGTGCTCCCAGCGGGAATCCAATCAAAAAATTTAAATAGAAAGTTGAATATTTATTGTGTTTACTTAATGGCGAGTGATAAAAATTGCACAACATACATTGGAGTCACAAATAATTTATTGAGAAGAGTGATTGAACATAAGAGAAGGATAGCAGATAGTTTTTCGAAAAAGTACTATGTGAATGATCTTGTGTATTTTGAGCAAACGAATGATATTCGAATTGTTATTCAGAGAGAAAAACAAATAAAAAAGTGGAACAGAAAATGGAAAATTGCATTGATTAAAAAAACAATCCTCAATGGAATGATCTTTTTTATGAAATTGGAGGAGTAGATGAAATGCTTGAAAATGATTTTCAATTAAACTGAATGAAAAGATCCGGAATATCAAATTAGTTTTCGTGATGACTGGATTCCCGCTGGGAGCACGCGGGAATGACAATTTTATGAACACGCGAGGTATTATGTTTAAAGTATAAAGCCTCAAATTAGTTTAGTAATTTCCGCCGTTGTTGGTCTTAAGAGAGCAGAGCGAACGTGACCAACAACAACGGAAATTTGATTTCGGCAGATGCAACTACGAGATTTCCCACCATAAATCATAATGCACCAAATCACTTTTAGCACTAAAATCTGACTGATAATTAATTCTCAGAATTCGTATCTTGTCAGTCCTTATAAATATTTTCAAACCAAAATAAATTAATCAAATGAACAGAGAAATATCTAAACATTACAGTCCAAGTCTTAATAAAGAAATGGACATTGTAAAATACGGTGATTACGGATTTGCACTTCTACTATTCCCTACTGCTGCTGCCGATTACCTTGAATATGAAAGATTTCAGCTTATCGATGAAATAAAACCGCAGATAGAGGCAGGTAAATTAAAAGTATATTCAATTAACAGTATTAATAATGAAAGCTGGCTGAATGATGAAATGAATCCTTATGATAAAGCTGTCAGACATCAGCAGTTCAATGATTATGTAACTGAAGAAGTCGTGCCGTTTATTTTTGAAGACTGTGAAGGTGAAGTTCCGATCATTACTTGCGGTGCATCACTTGGAGCTTTACACTGCGCTAATCTTTATTTCAGAAGACCTGATCTTTTTGCAGGGACAATTGCAATGAGCGGCTCGTATGACCTGAGCGATTATTCCAAAGGATATTTTGATCAGACATGTTATTTCAATTCACCAATGCACTATCTCCCAAATCTTGAAGATGAAACTGTACTCGAAGAGTTAAGAAAAAGTGAACACATTCACATTCTTACAGGTCAGGGAAACTATGAAAATCCTGAAGCTTCAGTAAGATTATCTGAAATTCTTGACAGGAAAAATGTTAAACACAATCTTGAATTATGGGGTAAGGATGTTCCGCATGACTGGCCTACCTGGAGAAAAATGGTTCCTTATGTAATAGACACAAAATTCTAAAATCAAAATTAGAATACTGCTTAGCCAAAAAGTTAAGCAGTATTTTATTCAGTAATATTTAAAAATCTTTTTTACTAATAAAAATTTGTATATACTTTGAAGATATGTTTTGCAGCTTCAGAATGTTTTCCGTTTGTAAAAACAGGCGGACTCGGTGATGTACTCGGATCACTTCCGAAAGTTATTGCCTCTGAAAATTCTGAAATTTCTGAAAATTCTATAGATAAACAAAAGGACTTAAAAAGCAAAGGTAAGAAAAAAAATGATAAGAAAAAGAATGAAGTAAAGATCATTATTCCATTATACAAAGGCATCAAAACTCTTACTTATAATATAAATTATATGGAAGAGTATGGCGATATTCCTGTGAAGATCGGTGATAAAGAAGTTACTTTCCGGATATGGACAGGTAAGTTGCCGGGTTCAGATATTGACGTTTATTTTATTGACTGTCCCGAATATTTCCACAGAGAAATGCCTTACACTGATGACCCCGATGAAGATGAAAGATTTATACTTTTTCAGATCGCTGTCATCGAAACTCTGCAAAGACTCAAGTGGGCTCCTGACGTAATTCACTGCAACGACTGGCAGACCGGACTTATCCCTGTATATTTAAATACAAATTATAAATGGGATAAGCTGTTTGAAAAAACTGCAGTCCTTTTATCAATTCATAATATTGGTTATCAGGGTAGATTTTCCGAAAGGTCAGTTTATAATGCAGGTCTTTCTTATAATGAATATTATAACGGAGGTCCTTATGAAATTGAAAATACATTTTGCTTTATTAAATGCGTAATTCTTTTTTCGGAAATTGTAACGACCGTAAGTCCTACTTATGCAAAGGAAATTCAGACACCCGAATTTGGCGCAGGTCTGGAAAATGTTTTGCAGACCAGAAAGGATGATCTCTATGGAGTATTAAATGGAATTGATACAAAAATATGGAATCCTAAAAAGGATAAGTTCATACCTTTTAATTACAGCGCTACAGAATTCTCAAATAAAAAATCATGTAAAAAGGAACTGCTTTTTGAAGCTGAACTTGAGTATGATGATGATATTCCGGCAATTGGTATTGTGTCAAGATTTGCAGGTCAGAAAGGTCTCGAACTTATTTTCCCTGTGATAAATGAATTAATGATTTTACCGATTCAGCTCATCATTCTCGGAAGCGGTGATGTGAAGACTGAAGATTTTTTTGAACAATTAGCATATAGTTTCCCAGATAAAGTAAATACTTACGTTGGATACAATAATAAGCTTTCACATTATATAACTGCAGGCTGTGATATGTTTCTCATGCCGTCTGTCTATGAGCCTTGCGGTTTGAATCAAATGTATAGTCTGAATTACGGAACTGTTCCAATTGTCAGAAAGACAGGAGGACTTGCAGATACTGTGATTGATTATCATGCGGATACAAAGGATGGGAATGGTTTTTCTTTTGAGGAAAATTCACCTACAGCTTTATTTGATACAATTGTCCGAGCACTTGAAGTATATGGTCAAAAGAAGGTATGGAAAAAAATTATGCAGAGAGGAATGAAAAAAGATTTTTCGTGGGATAAATCTGCAAAGGAATATATGAATCTTTATAAAAAAGCAATTTCCAAAAAAGCTGATCATAAGTAATTTAAATTATTTCATAACTTTTTTAATCTTAAGTTCGATATAATTAGAAATAAAAATTATTAACTTTTATGGAAAATATTCCTTAACATTTTAATGAAGATCTTACTATTATTAATATCATTTATTTTTATAAGTAATGCTTATTCAATGACACCTTCAGATTCCACTAACTGGAAAATTCATCCTTCTTTTAAATATGATACTTTTTGTTTTATAAATATCATGACAGGTGATCAGTTTTATCTGGACTATTACCAAAGTGAATATGATAAATTTAAAAATGATCTCACACCCGAAGTCTCACAATCTCTTGCAAATCTTAAAAAAGTGATCAAAGAAGATAACGGGAATATAGTCTCAGCATGGCTTTGCCTATACTATTCTGCAGTTGGAGCTGAGACACTTTCTGAATTGAAGTATAGTACAGAAAATATTTCAGAGCTAAAAGAAAATTTTAAAAAATCTATTTATTACTCTGATGAAAACTGGGCTGTTTTCGAATCACTAATTACTGATCTTAAGATCGTTTTAGATTGGCTCGAAGTAATTGAATTTGAAAAATACTGGAATGAAAATATTTACAATACAGTGTCTGACACAATTAATACAATAAAAAATGATTTATACAAATATAATATAGTCGGAATTACGGAAGAGCATCTCGGACAAAAATTAACGTCGGATACAATTACAGTTTATATGCTTTACTATTCTCAGCCGCACGGCATAAAGATCACGGGCACAAGATTTCTGACAGACATTGCATGGCCTTTTAAAATACTTATGAGGACAGCATCTCATGAAATGATGCATCCACCTTTTGATCTGAATAATGATACATTACTTTTGAGTAAGATAGAACTGCTCAGGAATGAAAATTTTTTTATGGATAAAGTTCTGAATCATAACCCTTCATTTGGATATAATTCATTAGAAGGATTTACGGAAGAAGACTGTGTGCAGGCACTTGATCAGATCATAAATGAAAAACTCGGCATTGCAAAAGAACCAAAGAAACGATGGAAGGACAGTGACGATGGTATGCATGTACTTGCGATCGCACTTTATAATATTATGAAAGAAGATTCTTATAATTCAGAAAATATCACATTCAGAGATTATCTGATTAAAAATATAGACAACAGTAAATTGCTCAATGGTAACATAGAAAAAATCTATTCGGAATTTTATGCTGAGTAATTTCCATTTCAAAAACTTTTAATTAAAATGAGAAAATTCCTTTTAAACATTCTAAGTAATGTTTACGGAAAAGTAAAGTCCAGTAAATTCCTGAGTGGGTTATATTATTCAGTTGCAAACAGTAATTTTTTCGGAAGCTTTCAGGAACAGGAAAAGATGATCGGAGATAAGGTTAGGATGGATGCATATTACAGAGGAATCACAAAGCATGTTTCTCCCGGAGATGTTGTTATTGACCTCGGAACAGGAACAGGTATATTGTCTTTCTTTGCGTCAAAAAACTCACCCAAAAAAATATATGCAATCGATCACGGTGAAATAATTGAAACTGCAAAAAAAATTTCCGATCATAATAATATTAAGAACATTGATTTCATCAACATTAACAGTAAAGAATTCAGCCCTGATGAAAAAGCAGATATAATTATTCACGAACAGATAGGTGCATTTCTTTTTGATGAAATGATGGTAGAAAATATTTCGGATCTCAGAGACAGATTACTAAAGGAAAAAGGTAAAATAATTCCGGGTAAATTTGAAGTTTATCTTGCACCTGTTAAATTAAAAGATTATTCAAGTGTACCATATATCTGGGAGCAGAATATTTACGGAATAAATTATGATTGTTTCGATGATCTGAAAAATGATATAAAACCCGGCTACGGAATTCTAATGGTCAGACCTGAAGCAGTTGAAAAATTTTTGAGTGAGCCGGAAAAAATATTAGATTTTGATCTGGAAAAAATGGATTCTAAAGACATTCCTTTAAAGTTTAACTTTTCAAAAAATATTACAGACGAAGGTAAATGCGACGGTATCTGTTTCTTTTTCAAGATCATTTTTGATGAAGAAATAAATATTGATACTAATCCCCTGCTTTCAGTAACACACTGGAACATACCAATCCTCAGAACAGACAGAAAACATTTTAAGACCGGAGATGATGTAAAAATTAATTTTGAGTGGAAAGATCCTGCTGATATAAGCACATATTCATGGTCAAAATATCTTTAATTAAATATTTGAATGCTTTCATTTTAAAATTGAACAAAAAAATCCTGAATAAATATATTCAGGATTTTTAACAAATATATAGTTATTATTTTAGAAAAGACAATGCATTCAAAGCACTTGACCAGCTACTTTTCTTTTTCTTAAAACTTTTTGTAAAAGAAGACGGATCTAACATACTTGACATCTCCAGTAAACCTCCTGCGACATCTGCTATTGAAGCTGCATTTTGGAGCTGATCCAAAACACCACTTTCGTTACTTGCCCAGTCAGGCAAAAAAGCTGATCCTTTTAAAGCACCTGCCAGACTTCCGATCACACCTGCATACTTTAAATAGTCAGATGCATTAACGCCTTTTAACATACCCAAAACTTCATTTTTACCGGTTTTTCCATCTGAAAATGAACTGGTATTTATACCTTTTACAAACTGACCCATCAAACCATTAAGTCCTGTCTGAGAAATTAGATTATCTATATTACCTGATTTTTTATTTGTTTTTGTCTTTGAATCATCCGATTGTGCACCTGCAATACCGGTTAAAAATATTAAAAATAGAAAAATATTAAAATATGTTTTCATTTTGTGTTTTTAAATTAAAAATAAAATTTTTGATTATTTTAAAAATGAATTTGATGAAATTATAAAAAAATCCCGGAAATTATCCGGGATATTAAAAACTGTTAACCGAAAATATTCTAACTTACTTTGCCATGGAAATAGCTTCAAGAGAGTTTTGCCATGAACTAATATTTCCAACAAAACCTTCTGTAAAAGATGATCTGTCTATCATACCTGACATTTCAAGTACGCCGCCTGCAACATCTGAAACGGAAGCGGCATTTTGTAGTTGATACAAAATACCTTTTTCATTTTCTGCCCAGTCTGGTAAAAAAGCTGAACTGTTTAAAGCACCTGCAAGACTTCCTAATGCCATACCGTATTTATTTATATCTTCTGCACCAAGTCCTGAAAGCATTTTTAGTACTTCAGCTTGACCTGTTTCACCGTCTTTAAAAGCACTTACGTTGATTCCGTTTACTAACTCTGTCATCAAAGCATCAATTCCAGGCTGGTCAACTGCACTTTCTGTGACTTTATCTGTACTTATATCTGTATTGGTTTTAATTTTTGCATCATCGGTCTGAGCTCCAACAATTGAAGATGTTAAAAATAGAACAATAAATAAAAATAAATTAAATGGTTTCATTTTGATTAATTTAGTTAAGAAAAGTTAATTTTAATTATGCAAAGTTAATTAAACAATTCGTTTTATTCAATTCTCTGAAAAGTATTTTTTTTAGCTAATTACTTTTCATGATCTATAATATTTTATATCTGAAATTAAGGTTTTATAACTGATACAAAGTTAGCAGCATTATTATCAGCAAAAGTTGCATCTGTAACATCTACCAAATTATCACAATTCAGATCAGTGACAACATATCCGATTACAAAATTAAAAGCATCGTTATCTATCTGTGCCAGATCAGTTACATCAACGACATCATCCTGATTTACATCAGCAGTATAGACAGAATATTCTCCGGATACCAATGTTTGATTATTTCCATATGCCTGAGTTGCTGCAGATGTAAAATCAAAATTCAATACACCGCCTGAGAATACTTCCCCGCCACTCTTACTCCAGGTCTCGATCGAATTTCTGTGCTTGAATACTAAATAATAATTTACAGCATTCGATAAATTTAAATAAAGAAAAGCTGCAGTTCCCGATGGACTTAGATATCTTGTATGTGTTCCTAGAATATTATAAGGAGAATTTATCGACCTGATCTGAACTGTAGCTGTATCCTGATTTGGAGAGCATGCCTCTAAATTTACAGTAAGATTTAAAGTCTTAATATCAAATGGAGAACTTTCATCAGCACCTTTATACGGGAATTTAAAATGACGTGAATCTCCATCTATATCTGTAGAAATTCCGGATATTGGCAATCCGGCTAAATTCGGATCCTGGACAGAAGCACCTGTAAGGTGTAGATCTCCGATTGCAGGGTCTACAAAATTAACAGAAACAGAATTAGAATTAGATTCTCTAGGAGTTACAATATTTTGATAATCAGTAATAGTCTGATAACTGTTAGTGTTATCAAAATAAATAAGTTTGTCTGATGATGGTGTGCCGCAAAATAAATTATTGTTATTAGAAGATTCTGAGAAATTAGCAAGTGTTGTAAGACTTCTTCTTAAAGCTGTAGTTACTCCGCCTGATGCTCCCGGAGCTGAAAGGTTAATAATTAGATTATCTCTAAGTTCTAAAACTGCAGTTGTAGAATTTGCATTTGAATTTACAGATACACCTGAAGATCCAAATGTTGTACCCCCTGATGCATTTAGAGATATGGAATTATAAAATATTCCAATAGTACTGTTTGCTGTAGTACTGGAAGAATTAATCCCAATCACAGCATTTGCTTCATTAGAATTTGGTGCTTTAATATCTGAGATAAAATTATTATAAATTTCTATAGTCGTACCTGAAGAAACAAAGCATCCGCCTGCTGTTCCGGCAGTACTGTTATTTGTTAAGTTATAAATTTTATTTGAATAGATTTTCGCACTTGTACCGGCAGTACTGTAAATCCCGTAATTACCGCCAGTAGAAAGTCTTCCGCTCACTGAGCTGAATCCATAAATTGTATTTCCATGGATTTCTTTTTGTGTAGCTGTAGAAGCATTTGATCTGATGCCAACTACCAGGGATGCAGTATTAGCTCCAAAACCTCCTACAAATAGATTATAAATTGTATTATCAAATACATTTTCAGTCGTCGGACTACCTGTATTAGCATAGCCATAAATATTGCTTGCTGACGCACCGGATGAGTTTGGAATTGAATTGTTATAAACAAAATTCGAATCACAATTTACATTACCGTTATCTGCAAGAATACAGTTCATAGTTCCACTGACTCCTGTCTTTTGATTTCCATAAACCTGATTGCCGTGAATATAAGAACTATTAATTGTAGCATCTGCAGACAATAAAGTTGCTGTACCTGTACCTGAATGGAAATTATTCCTAACTATATTATCATAAATGTATGCTGCATTTGAAGTACCTACATGGTCATGAACCAATGCATTGAAAGAAGATGTAGTGTGATTAGTCACACAGTTCTCTACAATGTTATGATGGATCCAGGCTGTATCAGCAGTTGCCAGTGCTCTGATACCGTATGTTCCGCTTGAAGACTGATTTGCATTTACTGTAACTGTATTATAACTAATTTCATAATTAGGAGCTAAAGCAGCAGATCCAAATAATGTTGCTAAAATACCATAAACTCCACTTGCTGTTCCATTTCCGCCGTTTACAATGTTGTTGGAAATTTTTACATTGATCTGTCCTTCGCAGCGGATACCTTCTGTAGCAATTGTACTCCCGCCGTAGTTTGTAATTGAATTTGGATTTTCGCCATATACTCCGATCTCATTGTCAATATCTCGCAAAGTAGAAGATGAGATCATTACAATGCCTTTATAAACATTGGAAATAGTATTACCAAATAATTTATTGTAACTGTTTTGTCCGTCAAGATCAGCAGCATTTACAGTCACTAAGTTTGTGTCTTTGTTAATTACATAAATTCCATAAGAAAGAGAACTTATTTTCTGCAATGTGATCACACAGTTTTTAATAACATTATTCTGAGAACCGTCTGTAGTGGAAGCTCTCATCAATGCATACCCCCATTCCATGACACCATTGCCAACATTTGTATTTGGGTCGAGTAAGTCTATTGCATCAAAAGTGATATAATCAGCTCCTGAGAATTTTATAATTCCGTCAATGGTAGCTGATAAACCCGGAGCAGCAGTGATAAGCGGATTAGCACCTGCACCGCTTTTCTGAAATATTACTGTGTTTGAAGAAGTCGGCTGATTAGCTAAAATTGAAATTGTCATATTTGATGAAGTCTCAGTATGACCTGCGGCTACATTAAATACTACACCTCCGATCCCGACTCCCTGAGTATTGAGATCTTCGATTGCTAATTTTATTGTTGCATATGATCCGGGTATAGTTAATGTTCCGGAAAGCTGTGCAGTTGCATTAACATAAATTAATGAAACTGTTAAAGCGAAAAAAATTGATAATAACTTTTTCATAAGTGTAATTTATAGTTATTTATAAAAACAGAATTTAGGATTTTTTAAAATTAAGATAATTGAATTTATATGTCAACAGTTTTTTTAAAAGTTTTTTCTAAATTTCACATTTACTTTGATTTTTCCTTTAAGAAAAATTTAATCTTTTTTTAAAAAAAATTTGCTTTTTAAATTTAACATTCGTAATTTTGTAAACGCAAATCACGAATTTTTTAAATCAAAAACTGAAAGGTGTCTAATTAATAAATAATGCTGAATAAAAAAATATACATACCGATGGCAGGCATTATTGCACCTTTATTCACTTTTGTGGATGCATCAGTATATCCGTGGTTGAACCGGAGGGAAACAGATTAACCTCTGAAGTAAAAGAAGATTTTTAAAAACCGCGGATATCAAAATATTCGCGGTTTTTTTTTATACAAAATTTAAAACAGGTTTTAAAATTAATTCAAGTTTAATACAATATTAGCAATGAACAATATTAAAAGATTATTTCAAATTCTCGGTGAGTGGAAATGGTTTTATGTACTTTCAGGTATACTTCTGATCTTTGCAATGTTTATCAGAATGCTCGAGCCAAAAATACTGCAGATCACTGTTGATAAGGTAATTGTTTTTTATCAGACAGGCGGGAAAGTTGAGCAAGTACCGGATGACTCATTTACAGTATTTTTATATTCAATATTACCGGAGTTTAAAATCGAAAGTCCTGAAGTTATATTGATCTCACTTGGTATTTTATTTTT
Source organism: Ignavibacteria bacterium (assembly GCA_049293015.1). Taxonomy (GTDB): domain Bacteria; phylum Bacteroidota; class Ignavibacteria; order Tepidaquicellales; family Tepidaquicellaceae; genus UBA2330. The sequence continues at coordinate 13,990 of JBATSB010000160.1, read as the reverse complement.
AGTTATTTCATTAATGAGAGGGATATTCGCATTTTCATCAAGCGCGATCACAGCATCTTCCACAGAGAAGGCGACTAAGAATCTGCGGCTGAGATTATTTTCACATATTCAGGCATTACCTCTTGCTTACCATTCGAAGACGCCGACAGGCGAACTCGTACAGAGGTGTACAGGAGATGTGGAGACTCTCAGAAAATTTGCAGCGACTCAGGTAGTAGATGTAATCAGAATGATAGCAATTTTTGCAGGTGCATTTATTATGATGGCTTCAATAGACCTGACATATGCGTTTGTCGCAATATTATTTGTACCTGTAATTCTGATCGGGACTATTCTATTCTTTAAAAAGGAAAGCCAGATCTGGACAGAGCATGAGCTGAGGCAGGATAAGCTTTCAATTATTGTGCAGGAAAATTTATCAGGCATCAGAGTAGTAAAAGCTTTTGCAAAAGAAAATTTTGAGATCGATAAATTCACAAAACAGAATCTTGAAAAAAGGCATTGGGGATTATATCTGAATAAACTTCATAGAATATTCTGGCCGTCGGCTGATTTTCTTGTGCACACTCAGATTGCAATTTCTATTTTTTATGGAGGGTATCTGGCTTTGAATGGGAAACTCACAGTTGGTGAATATATGGCTTTTTATTCGTATTCAGTATTTGTGACGTGGCCAATGAGAAGATTAGGACAACTTGTAAGTGAAATGGGAATGGCTACAGTAGCGATAAACAGAATTTTCTCAATTCTTGAAACGGAAAAAGAAAGTTACGAAGGAAAGAATTTCTCAGAAAAAAAACTAAAAGGTGATATTGAATTTCAAAACGTTTCTTTTAACTATGAAGGAAGTGAAAAGAAAAGAGTATTAAATAATATCAGCTTTAAAGTAAAGGCAGGTGAGAAGATCGCACTGCTTGGACCGACAGGTGCAGGAAAGACGACTATCATTTCTCAAATGCTCAGGTTCTTTGATCCGGATAGCGGTAAGATACTTATAGACGGAATCGAAACTGAAAAATATTCAAAAGAATATTTACGAAGCAGATTTGGAGTTGTACTTCAGAAACCATTTTTATTCTCTACAACAATAAGAGATAATATAGCTTACTCAAAACCTGATTCGCATATTGATGAAGTGATAGAATCTGCAAGTGCAGCAAGGATCCATGAAATTATTACTGAAGTATTTCCTGAATCCTATGAAACAGTCGTCGGAGAAAAAGGTGTGACTCTTTCAGGTGGTCAGAAGCAGAGAGTTGCAATAGCCAGAACCCTGCTCAAAGATCCTGATATTCTGATCTTAGATGACTCTACTTCTGCCATTGATTCCGAAACTGAGTTTGAAATTCAGCAGAAGCTCCGAAAACTTATGAAAGGTAAAACAACTTTTATAATTGCTCACAGGATTACTTCCATTCAGGATTGCGACAGGATAATTGTTATGGATAAAGGATGCATTCTCGAGGAAGGTACGCATGAAGAGCTAATAAAGAATGACGGCTTTTATAAAAAGATACTCGATATTCAGGTTTCGATAGAAGAGGAAATTGATGCGGAGACGGAGACAATTAAGAATTAAGAGTTACGAATTACGAGTTACGAGTTACTATTTAAAATTTTTTATTTAAAATTTAAAATTAAATAAAGTGAGTAAGTTAAACGAAAGGCAGTTTAGTAGTAAGGGTGAGTTAATGCCTTTTTTCAAAAGACTGTACACATATGGACTGAAATACAAAAAATGGTTCAGCGGATTTATAATCTTTGTGCTGGGAGTGGCAGCGGTCGAAGCGATTTTCCCATTGATTTGGCTGAGTCTTTTGGACAATGTAATCGTGCCTTCTATTGAAAGCAATAAGATACAAATTCAAAACGGACTGCAGGGAAATTCAGATCTTAGCGGACTGACATATTATGTCTCTATTATATTTTCACTTGGAATAGCTCTATCCGGATCAGTATTTTTATTTATTCATTTCGGAGGCAAGATACAGGAATACATAATGTTTGATATCAGACAGGACCTGTTTAAAAAACTACAGGAGCTCACATTTTCATTTTATGATAAAGCTGCTGTAGGCTGGCTGATGTCAAGGATCACCTCTGACACAATAAAAGTAACGGAACTGATCTCATGGGGACTGATTGAATTTATATGGGGAATCGGGATGATAATATTTTGTATTACTGCAATGCTATTTTATGATGTAAGGCTTGCAATGATTGTTATTCTGACCATTCCATTTTTAATATTGATCTCATTTAAGATCAGGAAGCTTATCCTGAAATATTCCAGAGAGTCAAGAAAATTCAACAGCGAGATTACTGCAAGTTACAATGAACACATAGTCGGAGTGGAAGTAAATAAAAGTATGGTTCAGGAAAATCGTGTCACAGATGAGTTTGATTCATTAAGTGACAAGATGCGTGTCTCTTCATTTAAGTCTGCATATTTTTCTGCTTTGTATCAGCCGCTTGTGATATTCGGAGGTAGTATGGCTGCAGCTTTGATAATTTATTATGGTGGAAGTATGGCAATAACTTTCCCGCCTGAGATCTCTGTCGGTATGCTTGCTGCATTTTTTGGATATGCTACGCTGATCTATGAACCGATACTTGATATCTCAAGATTTTATTCACAGGCGCAAAATTGTATCTCAGCAGGTGAAAGAATTTTTTCACTGCTTGATACCAAGCCGGCTATAAATGATAAAGAAGATGCAACTGATTTTAATGCTATTGATGGTGAGATCACTTTTGAAAATGTATCTTTTTATTATGAAAAAAATAAACCGGTTTTAGAAAATATGGATCTGAAAATTGAAAAAGGTCAGTCAATTGCTCTCGTTGGTGAAACAGGCGGTGGTAAGTCTTCTATCATAAATCTTATCTGCAGATTTTATGAACCTACAGGAGGCAGGATACTCATTGACGGTGAAGACTATACAGATAAAACTACTTTCAGTCTTCGGAATAAACTTGGAGTTGTACTTCAGACTCCTCACTTATTTTCAGGAACTATCAGAGAGAATATAAAATATGGCAGAGATGATGCAGATGAAAAAGAGATCGTTAATTCTTTATTACTAATAGGTGGTGATGAGTTTATTGAAAGACTTGATGAAGAAGTAGGTGAAGGCGGTGAAAAGCTTTCTCTTGGAGAAAAGCAGATGATCTCTTTTGCAAGAGCTATACTTGCCGACCCGAGAATTTTCATTATGGATGAAGCTACTTCTTCTATTGATACACTTGCTGAAGCAAAAATTCAGAAAGGAATTCATGAACTTATAAAAGGCAGGACTTCCATTATTATTGCTCACAGACTTTCTACAATAAAAAACTGTGACAGGATAATTGTAATAAAGAAAGGTAAGATTATTGAAGATGGAAGCCACAGAGATCTCATGTTAGCAAAAGGAAATTATTATAATCTTTACACAAGACAGCTTAGAGAGCAGAGGGAAAATGAAATGCTGACTAAAATTTAAAATGTTAATAACATATTTTTATATTTAGTTGAATCAAAATTTCATTCTTGTCTAAATTCGTCTAAGTTATTTAAAGTAAAACTAGTTAACTAAATTATTTAAATCAATATTTAAGATCTGTTTCTCCAAAATAAGAGTTCTGAAAAATGTTAATTAACAAATAAATTTAAAAATTTGACAATATTTACAAATCAAAGTAAGATCGGGTGGAAAGATTTTTTTGAAGATCAGCTAACTGAATCGGATAAAGATCTTATTCCCGGAAGAGTTATAATTTGCAATAAAAATAACTATCTCATAAGCACAGGTGATGCAGAAGTTACAGGTGAAGTCTCAGGTAAATTTCATTTCAATGCTGAAAGTAAAAATGACTTTCCTGCTGTAGGTGACTGGGTTCTTCTCAGAAATTTCGAAGAGTATGACAATGCAATCATCGAAAGAGTGCTTAAGAGAAAAAGTAAGCTTTCGAGAAATTCAGCAGGCTTCAAGCTCGAAGAGCAGATACTTGCATCGAATATCGATACCGTATTTATTATTACATCTTTAAATCAGGATATAAATCTAAGAAGACTTGAAAGATATATCTCTCTGATAGTTGACAACAAACTTACACCAGTAGTAATATTGAGCAAGTCAGATCTTTGTGAAAACATTGATGAAAAATATTCTGAAGTAAAAACAATTTCAGGCATAAGCGACATATATGTTGTGAGTGCATTAAATAATTTTGGTGTAGATGATCTGAAAACATATTTTGAGGAAAATAAGACAGTAGCTGTAATTGGTTCTTCAGGTGTCGGAAAGTCAACTCTTATAAACTGTCTCAACGGAGAATCTGTAATGGATGTCAGTGACATAAGTCTTTACAAAGACAAAGGGCGTCATACAACTACTCACAGAGAACTTGTATTTCTTAAAGACGGCGGTGCAATAATTGATACTCCGGGTATGCGGGAACTTCAGCTTTGGGAAGGCAGTGAAGGACTTACTGAAGCTTTTCCTGACATTGAAAAATATCTAGGTCATTGCAAATATTCTAACTGTGAACATGATACCGAAGAAGGATGTGCTATCAAAGAAGCAATTGAAAGAGGAGAGTTTGATGAAAACAGATTTAAGAGTTATAAAAAATTAGAAAGAGAGATCACAAGATTTGAAAATAAAACAAACAAAAAAGCTTTGATGAAGGAAAAAAAGAAATGGAAAAAACTAACGCATGAACACAGAAGAACACAGCATAAGAAATAATTTTAAATTTTAAATTTTAAATTTTAAATGTTAAATGTTAATTTGTAACTTAAAAGAAATTAATAGTTAATATTGATATATTGACCTTAATAAATATTTAATAAAAATTTTTGCATAAATTAAAAATAAACTTAAGTAAATGAAATATTCTGAAATGAAATATGTAAGGCCTGATATAGATAAGGTCTGTTTTGAGTTTAAAGCTCTGATCAATAATTTTACAAAATCGAAATCCTTTGAGGAAGCAGATAAGGTTCTTGATAAAATAATAATTTTCCGAAATCATTTTAATACAATGGAGGAGATTGCATTTATAAATTATACAATCGATACAAATAATGAAAAATTTGCTGAAGAGCAGGATTATTTTGATGAAGTTGTACCTTCTTACAATGATATTGAAAATGATTATTACAGATCACTTTTATCTTCAGAGTTCAGAAATGAACTCACTGAAAAGTATGGAAAGCATTTATTTGATATTGCAGAGATCACACTTACAAGTTTTTCACATGAAATAATTGAAGATGTAAAAAAAGAAAATCATTTGAAAAGTGAATATCTAAAACTAAAAGCATCTGCCAAAGTAATGTTCGAAGGTGAAGAAAAAAATCTACAGGAGCTGACACCTTATCTGGAATCAACTGACAGAGAAATTAGAAAAAAAGCATTTGATGCAATGTGGGGTTTCTTTTCAGATAATTCTGAAAAGTTTGATGAGATCTTTGATAAATTAGTTTATCTAAGAAATGACATGGCAGAAAAGATGAACTATAAAAATTTTATCGGACTTGGATATGCAAGAATGGAAAGAATGGATTATGATGAAAAAATGGTTTGGGATTTCAGGGAGAATGTGAAAAAATATTTAGTACCGCTTTCTGTTAAGCTTAGAGAAAAGCAAAAGAAAAGACTTGGTTTGGATGAATTAAAATTTTACGATACCATGATCTATTATACAAAAGGAAATGCAACTCCTAAAGGTGGTCCTGAATGGATAATGGAAATGGGAAAAAAAATGTATGACGAACTTTCACCTGAGACTGAAGAGTTTATGGATTTTATGATAGAGAATGAACTCTTTGATGTATTCAGCAAAAAAGGTAAAGCAGATATGGGATATTGTAATTACATTCCTGATCACAAAAGTCCTTACATTTTTGCAAATATGAATGGTACCGAAGATGATATTACAGTACTGACTCACGAGGCAGGTCATGCTTTTCAGGCATTCCGCAGCAGAAATTTTCACTTCAGCGAATATGAAAGTCCTACATCGGAAACTTGCGAGATACATTCAATGGGAATGGAATTTCTTACTTATCCCTGGATGAATTTATTTTTCAAAGAGGATACAGATAAATTTAAATTCACACATATCAACGAAGCTCTGAACTTTCTTCCATACGGAGTGTTGGTGGATCATTTTCAGCACTGGGTTTATGAAAATCCGAAAGCCACTCCAAAGGAAAGAAATAAAAGATGGCTCGAACTCGAAAATATATATATTCCTGATATGAATTATGGTGATATAGAATATTTAAACAACGGCGGCAGATGGCAGAAGCAGGGACATATTTATGAAGTGCCGTTTTATTATATCGATTATTGTCTGGCACAGATGTGTGCATTCCAGTTCTGGAGTAAAGCCATTCATAACGGCAACGGTCAGTATAAAGAATCTCTGAAAGAGTATATTGATCTTTGTGATAAAGGTGGAAGTGATACATTTTTGAATTTAGTGGAAAGTGCAAATCTTCGTTCACCATTTGATGAAGAAGTATTTAGAGATATTTCTCAGGAGCTGGAGATTTATATTGACAGTATAGACGACAGCGGATTTTAATTTCAAATTTCAAATTTCAAATTTCAAATTTCAAATTTCAAATATTATAATCGCTTATTAGCAAGAAAATTTTTACTCAATTTTTTAGAAGCGAAGTATAAATTTTAAAAACACATTTCAGAATAATTGATAAGTAATTCCCCCTTGAAAAAGTTGGAGCGAAGGAGGTTGTTGCCGAACGAAATAGTATGCAACGAATTGCGATAAACCCAATACCATAAACAGTTGAGTCAAATTAAACCCATTATTACAAACCCCTCCCAGCCTCCCCTTTGGACAAAGGGGAGGAGCTATAACTCTAAAATTTTGTTACCACAGAGTCACGTGCTTTTCGGATTCTGCGGATACTCAATTAAAGTAAGAATCTCATTCCCCTATCAACTTCATTTTCAAAAATCTGTCTGCAATACTTCTTTGACATTAACTAATAATCAAGTTATTTTAAAAGAAAATTAAGTCTGCGTTTTTCAGATTTAATAAAAATTAAGGAGCTAAAAATGAAAAAGTTTATTGCTTTATTTCTTTTGATTTCAATATGTAAGATAAACACTTATACTTATTGTCAGCTTCAGGATCCATATTCTACTAAGTCTGTTAATTCCAAAAAGACTGCATCCTCTAACTCATTTCCCGCTGTTGTTACAAATGGTATTACTTTTTTTCCAACTCCAATGGGAGTGTTTACATACTATGACCTTCAGTCAAATGCAGTTCCAAATCAGATCTGGCATGATACATTTATTCCTAGTCAGTTGCATGCAGTTTTTATGGTCTCCCCTGACACAAATCTAATCAACAGATATACAGCATATTTATATAGTAATGACTTTGGGCAGATATGGCAAAGACTTGATAATGTTCCTCCCTCAAGAAGCGGATTCCCATCAATTTCAGGATTTACTAACGGTGCTGCAGTTATTGCTAATCATAATAATACTAACAGTACAAATGTAAGAAGTAAAATTTATTATGATGCCGGTCCGGGTTTCTCAGTATTTACAGAACTTGATCCGGGCATTGCTCCAAATTCTGTAGCTTCACTTTTTCCAAGAGTTCTGGGAATCAATTCCGATAAAATATTAATGGCTGTAATGGGAAATATTGTATATAGTAACAACGGAATTATTAACTGGTCAAATGCCGACAATGATGGGGCTGAGACTTATGCTATTTCGCAATCTCCATCAGGTATTATTGGTCACACATATATCGGATTTAATCCAACCATTCTATATGATGCATTTTACAGATCTTCAACAGATGAAGGACTTACATGGTCTGTGCCTCTGAAGATCTGGGACTGGAATAATAATAGTGATTCACTCGGTGTATTCAGAGGAATAAGTATGGTGTTTGGAAATAATAATCAGCCAAATGTAGCTTTTGAAGTTTCAAAATTAACAGAGACCGGATTCTTTCCGAATCTTCCGTCTTCTATAAGAGTCTGGAATCCGACAGTTAATAACGGCATTCCAGTAATTGTTGCAGATGAAAATAATGTAGATTTTTATCCAAATAAAGGAAATGTTACAGATGGTTTCTTACCTCTGACCAGACCTGCTATTGGAAGACCTACAAATGGAAATGCATTATTACTGGTTTTTAATGCAACTACAGGTATTTATGGAAACGACTCAAGTTCTTATTATAAAGGAATGTTTTCATATTCAATAGATTATTTAAACTGGTCACAACCTGTCAGAATGACTCCCGAGACACCTTTATACGACTGGAGATATTTTAGTATCTCTCAGACAAATTATGTCGATGGATCTTTCATAAAAGCTAATATTATGTGTCAGGCAGATTCTATTCCGGGAGCTTATGTAAACGGCTCTGATCCATTTCCTGCCCAAGCTGTCTATTTTACTACTTATGATATTGTTGGAATCAGTCAGATAACCGGTGAAGTTCCTGATAATTTTAAATTGCATCAAAACTACCCAAACCCATTTAACCCAATTACAATTATAAAATATCAATGTTCAATGTACAATGATGTTTCGCTTAAAGTCTATGATGTTTTGGGGAATGAAGTCTTGACCCTGGTAAATGAAAAGCAAACTGCCGGCAGCTACTCAGTCACATTCGATGGAAGTAATTTCCCGAGCGGAGTTTATTTTTATAAATTGGAAGCAGGAGAGTTTGTTGAGACAAAAAGAATGATTTTATTAAAATAAAAATTTATTATTATGAAATTAAAAATTTTAATGTTATTTGTAATTTTCATTTTTGTTGCATCAGGGATAAATTTGTTTTCACAGGTTAATTACGATACTTCACATATATTGATTTCTTCAACTGATTATGATATCAAAAATCCGCAGTTTGATAAGACGGCAAGTTCTGTTAATTATCAGATAAAAGATTGTATTCTCGCTTATGAAAAATGGATATCATCGAATGATGTTGGTATTGGAATCAGATTTATGACTTATAATACTCTTGGTCCTGAAATTGTAATGTCCGGTGATAAGTCAATGTTTCCCATTATTAATCCCGCTGTTGCTTATCATGTCGATCAATCTTCAGCTTCACAGAATAATGTCGGAGCAGTAGCATATCAGGGTTTTAATGGTTTTAACTGGGATGTATATTTTACAAATTATAATCAGATTACCTGGAGTCTACCTATTGGTGTTGCTACAAGTTCTGCAGATGAAACAGAACCTTCAATTGTATCTTACAAAATAAATAATACTGTCAATTATCTCTTTGCTTATAAAAAAGGCGATGACATTTACATAAGGAATTATATTAATGGTTCTTTCATGAATGAAATAAATGTTACTTCAGATGTTAGTGCTGAATGTGTGTCACCTGAATTGACACGGTCTTTATTTACTTCCGGAATTGATCTCTATCTTGCATATCAACAAAAGATTACTCCTTATTTTTTTAAAATATCTTTTCACAAACTTAATGTTTATACAAACGGTGATGTAAATCTAGGCGAAAGAATATTAATTTCTCAAACAAATTCGCAAAATAATATCAGGTTTTCTAATGGAGAAACAAATACACCAATACTTAATTATGATTATGACACACTTGGAAACAAGAATTTTTATTCTGCCATGATCAAGTTTAATCAATATTCAATTTTCAATCAAACTGCTAATTTCGGAGGTGACAATATAGGAGGCACCGGCTCGTCTCATGGAGATATAACTTCAGATATTCTTTCCGGTTACAGTATTTATTCCTGGATAAGAAAAACAAATGACTCAACGCAGATAATAATAATGAATCAATATCCTGAAATGCCGGGAAGATATTATGTTGGGAATCCTTTGGTTCCAACCTTTGTAAACATGAGCACTAAACTTGTATTTGACAACACAAAGTACCGAATCAGGATTTTGTGGGAAAAGAAGATTAATGGTAAAACTGCACTTATTGAATCCTTCAGAGATCAAGACTTAACTTCAATTTCTAATTCAAATATTATACCTAAAGAATATTCACTTTCACAAAATTACCCAAACCCCTTTAACCCAATGACAGTGATCAATTACGAGTTACGAGTTACGAGTAATGCAAAACTGAAAGTCTTTGATGTTTTGGGAAATGAAATTTCGACCTTGGTAAATGAAAAGCAGACTGCCGGCAGCTACTCTGTCACTTTCGACGGAAGTAATTTTCCGAGCGGGGTTTATTTTTATAAGCTTGATGCAGGCAATTTTTCTGAAACTAAGAGAATGATATTATTAAAATAAATATTCAAAAATATGAAAAAGTTTATTTGCATTACATTAATTTCTATTTTAAATTTATCAGCATCGATTGTCTTACCCCAAAGCGGTTGGTATATTCAAGACCCTTATCCTACCGGTGATTATCTTTATACTTTAAAATTTTTTAATCAAAATACAGGTATAATTTTTGGAAGTGGAAATACAATTTTAAAGACTACAAACAGTGGAATAAACTGGACTAATATTATACCCGCTACAACAGGCATGACATATTATTCAAGCTATTTTATAAACAATAACACTGGCTTCCTGTCAGGTACCGGTTCGAATATTTTAAAAACAACAGATCAGGGTCAAACCTGGAATGGATACGAAACCGATAATAATTATTCTAATAAATCAATATTTTTTATTAATGAATCGACAGGCTGGGCTGCAGGCGGATGCGGTACAATTATTAAAACTATTAACGGAGGTATAAACTGGCAGACTCAAACTACACTTTGTGATTCTTATTTTTCAAGTATTAAGTTTGCTAATTCTCAGACCGGATGGGCAGTTGGATATGTTAATGGTTTACAAACTACTAAAGGACTAATTTCCAAAACAACAAATGGAGGAAACACATGGACAAGAATTTTTATTGATGAAGATAACACAAATTACAGAGTGGTATATTTCAAAGATCAAAATACTGGTTGGGTTGCCGGGGATTACGGTAGAATGCTTAAATCGACAGACGGGGGTAACAAATGGATTGTTCAGAATAATTTTACAACCAATTATTTATTTGATATACAATTCGAAAATGAAAATACAGGTTGGCTGACTACAGGTTCAGGGAAAATTTTTAAAACTCTTAACGGTGGTGATAACTGGGATCTAATTTATTCAGGAAGTTCAGAATCTATTTATCAAATCTCTTTTGCGGGCAGTAATACTTTTTATACATCAGGCAGTAAAGGAACAATTTTAACTTCAAGTGATGGAGGAATTGTGTGGAAAGAAATTAACAAACGCATTGGTGGTGTTTACAGGTCAGTGAGTTTTGTAGATGAGAATACCGGATATGCTGCAGGATTATATGGTATGTACCTGAAAACGACAAATGCTGGTAGGGACTGGTTTTACAAGGATATTGGTTTTAGCAGATCATTTTATGATATAAATTTTATTGATAAAAATACAGGTTGGATTGCAGGAGAGTTAAGTTCATATATTTTAAAGACCACAAATGGAGGAGAAAACTGGATATCAAAGCATCCTGCTTCTGGTGGTGTTATGCAAAAATCATATTTTATGGATAATATGACAGGATGGTTAATTGGAGACAGCATTTTAAAAACTACAGACGGTGGCGAAAGCTGGCAGTCTCAATTCTTATTATCCGGACAGGATCTGTTTGGAATAGATTTCATTGATCAAAATACCGGCTGGGTTGTAGGTGGATTTATACCCGGAAAAATTTTCAAATCTACCGATGCAGGAAATTCTTGGGTAGAAAAATTTAGTAAGAGTTTCGTTGCTTTAAAGGATGTAAAATTTCTTGATAATAATACAGGTTTTGTTTTTGGAGATGAAGTTTATAAAACTACTGATGGTGGCGATAACTGGATGGTAATAAATGAAATATTCTTAACACGAATTGTACATATAAAAGACGGTATTTTTTATGGGATGTCTGCAGGAAAAATTTCAAAGACTATCGATTCATGTAAAAGCTGGACTTTACAATATTTATCTGGGTCTTCCTTATTTGGTTTGGATTTTATAAATGAGAATTCAGGGTGGGCTGTTGGAAATGGAGTTATAATACATACAAGTACCGGTGGGATAACTTTCGTAAATAATAATTCTGCTGAATTACCCTTTAATTTTATACTTTCTCAAAACTATCCAAACCCATTCAACCCAAAGACAATTATTAAATATCAATGTTCAATGTACAATGATGTTTCGCTGAAAGTTTATGATATTTTGGGAAATGAAGTTTCGACCTTGGTAAATGAAAAGCAATCTGCCGGCAGCTACTCTGTCACATTCGACGGAAGTAATTTTCCGAGCGGGGTTTATTTTTATAAATTGGAGGCGGGTGATTTTGTTGAAACGAAGCGTATGGTTTTATTAAAATGATATACTAACAAATATATCATTGTATCATAGATATATAATAATAATTTATTTTATAAAATACTTAATCAAAAAGGAGAAATGTTTTGAAAAATTTAATTTCAATATTTATATCAGTTTTTATTTTAGCTACATCCATACAAGCTCAGGAACTTACCGTTAAAATTTACAATCCGCCAATTCCTTATTACGATAATGTCGAATGGGGATCCGACTATGTAGTATCAAACACCGAACCTATGGGAAGACCTTCAGGAGTTTATAAGATTTCCTCTTCTACTATTTATGTCTCTATTCCTGATACAAACTTTTCTCCCGGACTAGATGAAGGTCTTACAATACTGACCTCAACCAATAATGGAATGAGCTGGTCAAAAATTGCAGGGATAAGTCCTGCTGTTATTATCACTAAAACAAAAATGGTCAGAAGCGCTCTTGATTCAGTCTACTGTGTATTCCTTGCGAATGGAACTATCAAGGTTCTGAATCCGGTCAGCGGGACAATTGGCACTTTTACAAATTATACAAATATCGGAGACTTCGACGCTACAACTTCATCTACCGGAAGTATCTATCTAATAATAGATCTTTATATTAATAATGAAGTGAGAATATTCGGTTCAATTGATGGAGGTATTACATGGGGAGGAGCAATTTTCCTTTCTTCAAATGCCGCACATCCCGCAATATCAATGTCTGCAACAGGTGATACTGCAATTGTTAATTATTACGGCGGTCCATTTACCGATACTGTGAGTTCTATCATAAGGAATGTCCGGTACAGAGAATCCGTACCGGGAACACTTGTAGTGGCAGGTTCATTTTCAACCCCCATTCCTGCAGGAACTCCCAAAGACCAGTTTGAAGCTGTTCGATACGGTTCGAATGCCTGGCTGTTTTATACTTCCGGTACATCGGGAAGCAAAGATATTAACTGCATTTTGAGCAATGATGGAGGTACGACATATGGTGCTCCGTTTACAATTGGTTCTATGACGGGCAGGGATGAATTTTGGTTTGAAGCAAAATACTATTCTGTATCCGGTGGCGGTGTAGATATTGTTTTTTATTCAGACAGTTTGCAGACAGGTCCACCGACAAATGTTTCAGATAAAATGTATTATTCTTCTGCTTCGAATTCTTCTTCTTCAGTTTTTTCAGCACCAGTACAAATTAGCGAACATCCACCTGTTTATTCTGCAATAGGATTCATTCCTTCATTAATTGAATATTATGATACAGGTGGTGATGCAGGAGCAATTTGGGTCGGCACAAACGGAACTGGGAATAAATTATATTATGATCGCCTGAATAATTTAACAGGTTTGACTCAAACAGGAATTGAAATACCTTCATCGTATTCTTTATCTCAGAATTTTCCAAATCCTTTTAACCCAATGACAATTATAAATTATCAATGTTCAATGTACAATGATGTTTCTTTAAAAGTCTTTGATGTATTGGGAAATGAAGTTTCGACCTTGGTAAATGAAAAGCAGTCTGCCGGCAGCTACTCTGTCACATTCGACGGAAGTAATTTTCCGAGTGGAGTTTATTTCTATAAATTAGAGGCGGGGGGATTT
>JBATSB010000159.1:0-40796 GCA_049293015.1 Ignavibacteria bacterium | reverse complement strand
CAAGAAATGCTATTTGCAAAATAAAATTAGCAAGAGGTAGTTTTAAAAAATAAAAATAATCTGTCCAAAACAGAAGTATTTTAAAACTTTATTGCCTTTTTAAAAATGTTTTGGACAGTAGTGATTTTAAATATTAAATATTAAATGTTAAATGTTACTATTAACTATTAACTATTAACTAGTTTCCTGTGCTTCCGCGTTTTGCCATAGCTTGTTGAATATGTTGTTTAACTGCATCAAGATTGAAACTTGCTGCCGCCTGCATCGGTGGAAATTCAAGTGCAGTTTCAGCTAATTTGGCTACTTGCTGCTGAACAAAAACGTAACGCCAGAATTCATATGTATACCACTCACCATAATACATAGAACCATCCATTCCCATCTTTTCAAACGGATCTAATCTCAGATTAACTAATCCCGGCCAGTCTAACTTTACTTTAGGTCCAAACCATCCCTGTGGCTGGTCGATAAATGTGTATTTCCAGTCACCAATCCTGGCTGCAGCCAGAGTGGTCTCTGTGAAATAGAAGAATTCTTTTCTTGCTGTTTCACTTCCGGAAAGAAGACCTGTCTGATCATACCCGTCAAGATGAACTTTGTAATCTTTTCCATTAAGAGATTTACCTGCTTTTAAATCAGCAGCGATATTTGGAATTCCTGCTGCATCTACTAATGTTGGAAACCAGTCTAGTCCGGACATTACTCCATTGATCACTGAGTTTGGCTTAACTGTTCCGGGCCAGCGTACAATGCATGGAGATCTGAATCCACCTTCTGTTCCCATTCCTTTAGCACCTTTAAATGGTGATGTTCCTCCGTCAGGCCAGCTAAAGCTTTCTGTTCCATTATCTGTAGTAAATACAACTATAGTGTTTTCTGTCAGACCCATATCATCAAGTTTCTTCGTAACATGTCCAACTACATCATCAAGCTGAGCCATACCTGCTTCTTGCAAAGACCATGAGTTTTCAGAAGTTCGAAGGGCTTCATACTTTGGAGATAAATGTGTTACCACGTGCATACGTGTTGGGTTAAGCCAGCAAAAAAATGGTTTATCATCTTTTACAGCTTTATCAATAAAGTTTTCTGCATGTCCAAGAATTATATCATCGACAGTCTCCATATTTAGTTCGATTCCATCTGTAGGGTGTGGAGGAAGTGGTCCTTTATCTTCAATTTTCTGTTTTCCTACTTTTCCCCATCTTGGATCTACAGTTGCATCATCAGTATCAGTTGCCCATGTATGTAAAACATTTCTTGGACCTACTGTGTTTTTTAATTCCTCCGGATAATTCGGATGGAACGGATCTTCCATTGCATCAAGGTGATAAAGATATCCGAAGAATTCATCAAAGCCGTGAAGAGTAGGAAGAAATTCATTTCTGTCTCCGAGATGATTTTTACCAAATTGTCCGGTAGCATATCCCAATTCTTTTAAAGCTGTTGCAATTGTTGGTGCTTCAGCAGGCATACCTACTGTTGCTCCTGCCTGACCTACAGTGGTAAGTCCTGTACGGATCGGAAGTTCACCTGTAATAAAAGAAGCTCTTCCCGCTGTACAGCTTGCTTCTGCGTAATAATCTGTCATAATTGCACCATCAGATGCTAACTTATCCAGATTAGGAGTGCGACCTGCCATTACTCCTCTGTGGTAAGCGCCAATGTTCCACATACCGATATCATCTGCCATAATGAAGAGGATATTTGGTTGCTTTTTGTTCGTGTTTGCCATTTTTGTTTTTTTTTAGTTAGTAAAAAAGATTAATATATTTTTGAAAAAAAATATTTTTAATCACGAAATAAAAAGTAAGTAAATTTTTAATTTTTATTTGTTAAAATTTTGTATAATAAATGAGAAGTAGATTTTTTAAAATAGATTGAAACTGAAATGAGATAAAATTGATCCTGCTAAATTTGGGGGTTAATATAATTGAAAGCAATTAACTATGATCTAAAAACTTTTTCCATTCAATTTTTATCAAAATAAATTATATCATTTTTACATTCAAGTAACAAAATATTATCTTATGTTAAATTTTAGTAAACTTTGTTGATATTTTTAAAATGAAAATTTTATAATTCAGTAAAAATATTAATAAGTAAAATAAATTTAATTCTGAAGAATTAAAAACTCAGAGAAGATAAATATTTTAGAAGCTTAAATTATTAAAAAGATGTATAAAATTGAATTAAGGTTTTAGTAAAATACTTGCGTGAAATATAGCATAAAAGATTGTCTTTCTGTTTTTTAGAATCAAATCATCCTGCTTTTTAACAAGTTATGTAAATTATAAAACTCAATTTTTATATTCAAACATGTGTAAGTTAATTATTACCCAAAATAAAAAGAGCTAATTATATAAATATTGTTATTATTTATCTCAAAAAGTATATTTATTGAAAAATTTTACCCAAATAATATCAAAAAAAAAATATTGAATTTACGATATCTTAATATTCATCCTAAATTCAATTTTCAAACATTAAAAAATTAAATTAAATAAATTGACTTCAGGTAACATCAGATTTTTTGAAATTTACAATTGTTTGTCTGAAACAGAGAAAAAAGAGTTTAGTGAATTTGTAACTCTTTCATTATTCAGTAAAAGAAAAACATATAAAGACATTTTAAAAAAACTAAATTCAGATCCCAAAAAAGAAACTATCCAAATTGCTTTTGAAAACAAAAGGACGATCTCAAACAGACTATCTGAGCTAACCAAATTAGTGGAAAAGTTTCTTGTAATTAAAAGACTGGAATCAGACAAATTCCAAAACGATATTTTACTTCTTGAAGAACTGAAAGAAAGAAATGTGAATAAATTTTATGAACAAAGATTCAACTCCTTAAGCAATTCAATTTTAAAAAAAGATTTAAGTTTAAAAAAAAATGATGAATTATATAGGATTAATTATCTTTCTTTTGAAAATTCAAAAGTGAAATTAAACAACGAACGAACTATTGATTCAATAAGGAAAAACTTTGATATCAGATTAATTCAGTTTATGATTGAAACTTTTGATTATGCAATTAAAGAATTTTATTTTAGAATTTATAACCCTGTAATTACCGATAATTTCAGATTGTCAATTCTCGAAACATTAGATATTGAGTTTATTATTAATTATTTTAAAAAAAATTTAGTAGAATATTATCCAGTGGTTTCTTTTTACAATTACATTCTTAAAGCATTTCTGAATTTGGACGATACTTATAGTTACAATACTGCTAAAAAAATATTTTCTAAGGAATTGAACAATGTTTCAAAAGATTTAAGATCTGTTCTTTACAAATACATGTTCGAATATTTTATTGTCAGAATGAATTACAAAAGGCAATCATCAAGTAAGGAATTGTTTGACCTTGTAAACGATGCAATAAAAGAGGAATTACTTGAAAATGAATTTAAAAGTGATACTTACAATTCGGCTTTTACTAACTACACTATGAATGCGCTGTCATTACATAAAATCCAGTGGGCAGAAGAATTTATAGATAAATTCGGAAAATTCCTGCCTCAGGAAAACCGTGAAAACGGAGTTCTTCAATGTAAAGCATTCGTTGAGTATTACAAAAGTAATTTCAAAGAATGTAAGATGTATGCCGGTAAAGTAAAAAAAATAAATACTTACTATTATTTCAATTCTTCCAAACTATTTTTGCAATCATGTTTTGAACTGGGATCATTGGAAGAATGCTATGCAGAAATAAAAAGGTTACAGGAGTATCTCAGACTGCAAAAAAACTCTAATGAAACTTTAACAAAATATGCTCATGAATTTTGTCTGTGTTTTATACTTTTATTGAGATTAAATGAAAATCCTGTTAGTAATAATTATATAAAACTTGAGTTTGAATTAAACAAAAACGGTATAGGTGGGAAAACATGGATCGAAAAGAAGATGAAGGAAATTAAAATTTCAAATTAATTTTGTTTGTTGAGAAATATCGTAAATCAAATTTTCTAATTCTTGATATCAAACGTTAAGCAGAAATATATATCAAAGATTTTTTATATGGTACACCTGCGACCAAAGCTCAAGGTTAAGTATGCGCCAATAGGGGAATGACGGATAATGATTTTTTGAATTGAATATTTTTCTGATCTTCTCAGCATTCCAGATATTTTTATTGTTGAATGATGGTGAGTTTAAAATTTCATTTACGAATTTTACTGAACTCTCTTCACCAAGCCACTTGTCAAACGGCGTCATGAATCCAATCTTGCGGTGATTGTCAATTACTGATGATGGCAGCTTGTCTTTGAAAAGTTCGCGTAGTATTTTCTTTGTAACTCCATCATGAAATTTTATTTTATCCGGAATGGAAAATGCCAGCTCCATAATCCTGTAATCTATGAACGGCGATCTTATCTCTACCGAACTTTGCATAGAAGAATGATCTTCATAATGAAGTATCTGTCCGAATCCCTGAAATGAAATATTATTTTTCATATATGAACTGAGATTATCTCCCTTCGGACTATTGAATCGGGTGTCTGGAAAATTCAGATAACTTTCATTATAAAGTTCATCCGAAATTATCTCACGTGTTTTTTCCATGTTCTTCGATCGAACAAGTGACGCTTGTCTTCTCCCAACAAATGCTTTCAGAGTCTGGCTGATAAGCTGAATGTAACTCAACTTCAGTTTGCTATTGATAGAGTTAAGTTGTGATAAAAATTTACCAGGCTCAATAAGTAATCTGTCGAGTAAAAAATATCCGGCAATATATCTTCCGTATCCGCACCAAGCCTCGTCTGATCCCTGTCCATTTAAAACTACTTTCACATTTTTTTCATGAATCTCTTTCATCAGTTTATAATGCGCAAAGCTCGTCGTACTGAAGACCGGTTCACCCATTCCATAAATAAAATCATTTATTGAAGATGTAAGATCATCGCCGGAAGGAGAAAGTTTATAGCTGTCAATATGCTTACATCCTGAAATAATTTCATCAATCTCTTTTGTTTCATCAAATTCATATCCGGGAAATACTGCTGAGAAAGCTGATACATTACTGTTTGGAAGTTCGCCTGAATTAATAAGTTCATCAGTGATCTTCGTAATCACACCTGAATCAATCCCTCCGCTGAGTAGTATCGATACAGGCACGTCACTTCTGAATCTTATCTTTACGCTGTCATACAATAGTTCACGGAGATTATCTTTTACATCCGAGTTGTCGGGTTTAATGTGTTCAGGAAAATCCCAGTACTTGAAAAAATTCAATTCGGAATTTTCAATATTTACAATCAGGTTCGTTGCAGGCTTAAGTTCGTTCACACCTTTAAAAAAAGTATTACCGTCAGTAGTCCTGTATCCGTAAGCAAGATATTCATAAACCTTTATTCGGTTTGCTTCATGAATCTCTTTCACTTTTAAAATTGCCTTTATCTCACTTGAAAAAATAAATTCATTTTCATTTTTAAAATAATAAAACGGTTTCACACCAAATCGGTCTTTTGAAGCAAATAGAATATTTTTCTTGAGATCATAAATTGCGAATGCCCACATGCCATTAAATCTTTTCACACAGCCATATCCATATTCTTCATAGGAATGAATTACAACTTCTGCATCACACTCAGATCTGAATACATGTCCTTTATTTTTCAGATCAGGAATCAGTTCTTTATAATTATAAATCTCTCCATTAAAAATTAATACAATAGAATTATTTTCATTGAACATTGGCTGTGCAGCATTTTCAGAAAGATCAATAATGCTGAGTCTTAAATGTCCGAGACAAACAGGATGATTAATATAAACTCCTTCACCGTCAGGACCGCGGTGTGCAATTGCTTTATTCATAAGATCAATCTTCGAGCTGTGAAAAGTCTTATTTTCACCAGACAGAAAATTATTAAAATACAATATGCCGTTTATGCCGCACAAAATTAATTAAAGATGTATAATTTATTTTTGAAATACTTCAATAGTATTCTCTAAAAATTTATAAGTATTTATGCCGTTGATATCCCATGTAAAATTATCCGAGACAATTATTTTACCTTTCTCTGACATTGCTTTCATTTGTGTTTTGTTATTATGTAAATTTTCAATTGCTTTTGAAAGTTCTTCAGCATTTTCGGGAGAAGTCAGAACTATCGGATAGCCTAGACTTTTCAATTCCTCCGCACCGCCATTCCCATGACACGAAATTACGGGTACACCTTTCGCGAGAGCTTCAGTCATTACAATGCCGAATGCTTCTGGAAAACTCGGTAGAATAAATATATCAGAAGCTTCAAGCTCAGCACCGATGTCTTCATGAGACATTGCACCTTTGAAAATTACTTTATCCTTCAGACCTAGGGAATTTGCTAAATCCATATACTCATTTTTAAAAACTCCGTCACCGATGACAGTAAGCTCAAAATCTAATTTCCTATCAAGAAATGAAACTGCTCGGATCAGCACATCAACATTTTTTCTTTTTTCAGTAAGGTGGCTGACACAGATCAGACGGAGCTTGTTTTCTTCAAAAGATTTTTCAGTTATTGACACATCAAAATTCTGTCCGAGGTGAATTACTTTTATTTCGTGATCAGTTAATTTTTCATCTGCCAGCTGTTCTTTATTAAGCTTACTGTGTACAATAATTTTATCAGCACTTTTAAATACCTGCAGAAACTGAGATGCTTTATCCGGAAAAAGTTTTTTCAAAGTCGGAATATCTTCGTGATGATCTATTACAAAAGGGATATTCAGTTCTTTGGAAATACCAGCAGAGACGGGAGCCCATGGACGAATCCAGTTACAGTATATAAGATCAGGACTTTGTTCCGAGATAAGTTTTTTAAGTTTATTGTAAAAGAAAAAATTTATGAAAGTATTATCTGCTGATTCAAAAAAAGGTCTTGGCAGTGAAATATATCCGAAGTAAATTACATTTAAATTTCCTTCACTGTAATCAGAAGTATCTTTTATACCGTTCAGCCAGTTGTTAAAATTTTTAAACAAACCTTCTGAATCACCTGACATTACCTCACGTCCGGGCATATACCGCAGAGGAACTATCATCACAACTCTGCAATATTCAGCAAGAGCTTTAGCCTGCTTGTAAACAAACTCACCTGTGAAGGGTTTGTTTTTGTTTGGGAAGCATTCTGATATTTCGACTATGGTTTTCAAGGTTTATTTAAATTTTATATTCATTGCAGCAACTTCACCCAATCCTTTCCGAAGGCGGTGAGGAATTTTTTGATGCTTGAAATAAATCATATTCCATTTATTATCTAATTTTTCTTTTTACATCTCTATTCCGCAGAGTCCGAAGAGCACGAGACTCTGCGGATACATAAATTTTTTCGCAAGCGGTGAGGGCTTTTTTGTCACTTAAAATAAATCTTACTACATTCATTATCTAATTCTTTCTTTTTACATCTCTATTCCGCAGAGTCCGAAGAGCACGAGACTCTGCGGATACACTGTTAAATATTTAAGTCAGTTAATTAAGAGTATCAAGAATATTTTTTGTAATAGTCTTTAAAGTATATTTTTTAAGAACCAACTCCCTTGATTTATTTGTCATATCTTTCATTTCATTTTCATTCTTCAGAAAATATTCTGCTTTATCTTTAAGATCCTTTTTAGATCTGAAGCAGATCACTTCACCATCCGGAAAAAATTTATCAAAGTCTTTTTTGTATTCGCACAGAACAAATATACCCGAGGCAATTCCGTCAAAGACTCTTGTTGAGACACCATTTATTACGCCTGAATTAACGACCACCGGATAGAGCTTCGCACAGCTTGAAGCAATGTTCACTTCCTTTGCTGAGAGAGGAAGATTAGTAAAATGCTTTTCGAGTTTGGGAAAGTAAGGGAATAGTTCATACCATAATTTATCACCAAATATTTTCATTTCATGATCTGTAAGTTCATTGAGAACAGCAGCCCTTTTAATTCCCCAGGCATTTAAAAAATAACCTGTACCTACAAACAAAATATCGGTCTTGTATTTCTGCAATTGCTCAGATGAAGGAGACAAAGGAAAGAAAGTATTTTCATCTGTACCGACAGGAGTGAAAAAAATTTTATCATCAGTGATATCGAGCATTTTCAATCCGTCTAACCAACCGGAGTCCGGTGTAATAATCAGGTCAGCATTCATAACAGTCAGCAGAAAAGATTTCTTTGAAGGATATAAAAAATTCGGATCATCACCGAGTAAAACAATAACTTTTGTGCCGTTGCTTTTAATATACTCGAGTGTATCAGACATAACAAGACAGTCATTATAAATAAAAATATGAGACGGCTTTTCAGATCTGTATTTTTTTAAGATCTCATCATTAATTATTTTGATAAATTTATTTCTGATCGAGTTATCAAATCTTCTGGGAAGGCGGTGAGAATAGACATTCAGCTTTCCCCAGTAGTCCGGATAGAAATTATGAATATTATAATAATTTACATTTTTCCCATGGAAGCGGAGTGCTTCGGCGAGATAAAATTCGAGCGGTCCGAGATCCTGTTCTCCGAGCACCCAGTAAAGGTCATGCAGCGTAATTGTATCCGGCTTCTTCAGTTGAGTCTTCTTGTTTACTTATGTTATATAAAATATTTCCTATTGCCATGAGGATAGCTCCGGTTGCATTGAAATAAAACATATCAATGCTAAAAATGCTCATAAATATTATCATAAGCATTACAGATGCAAGTGAAACGAAAAGAATATAATGTTCCTGAATAAAGGGTTTTATATTTTTATAATACTGATAAAAGAATACCGAAAATAAAAATATACCGGATGCTCCGAATATAGTAACAATATTTGGAAATCCAAGATCATTAGTGACAAGATTTCTGGAAATCGAAGAAAAACCAGCTCCGAATAAAGGATACTCTGACCAGATACTAATCATCTGAAAAAGAATATATTCGCGTCCAAGAAATGAAGAGTCAGTTTTATCGGCAAGGTCATTTATTGAATTTACTCTGAGTAGAAAAATATCAAAGATCTGATTAAAAGTAGATGAAGTAAATAAAAGTATCACGCCAATTAATGCGAATGATCCTATGAACGCGATCAGTTTAAGACGAACATTTTCACGGCTGTCTTTTCTCAGAAAAAAGAATATGGAAATTGTTAAAAGAAAAAATGCGAATCCTATGATCCATATTCTGCTAAGAGCTATCATAATGGAAAGCAAATAAGCAGTAAGAAGTATTAATCCATAATTTCTTTTTTCAGAAAAGAAGTAATAGCAGCCGAATAATAAATTGAACGGTAAAAGATATCCGATACGAGACCAGATATATCCTGTTTTAATTCCACCGAATTCAACTGAAAAAGGATCTTCTCCAAAAAACAAACTGTCACTTTCAAATAATCTGAAAGGAATTCTTTTTTGGGAAATATATTCAGAGACCTGTATTACAATAAAAAAGAAAACCAGATATACGATCGTCTTTTCAAAAAAATTAAATTGTTTTATATCCGTGATAGTAACCACCAGGTAAGGCAAAAAGAGAAGATTTCCGAACGGTCTTACTACGCTGATCAAATCTTTCAGAGAAAATGAATTAATTAAAAGGGGAATGACAAAGGCTACTATACATAACAATAAGAAGATCAGAGCTGATAGTTTGTAGTTGAAATTTTTCAGATCACTGATCTTTAACAAAATGACAATGATGAGAGCCAGAAAAAAAAGATCCATAAAATAGATAGTACCAATACCACCAAAATCTCCGATCTCAAGATTTGGATTTACATAAATGAATTCACCAAAATTTGTTATTACCATCAGGGATGTAATTATTCCCGACCTGTAATTATAGAGTAGAAGTACAAGTATAGTTGTCAGCAGGAAATATAATAATAAGTTGATCATTTATGAGACATTCGGTTTTATATTTTCAATATAATCGCTGAAAGTAATTGCAAGAATAATGTCATCATAATATTTTCCGTTCCTGAAAAGAGATTCAGGAATTTTACCTGTGATCCTGAAACCTGCGCGCTGTGCAGTCTTAAGGCTTGCATCATTGTATTCACCCACTTTTGCGTGAAATGTATGTATGTTGAGTGTTTCGAATACATATTTAAATATCATCCGGAAGCAATCAAGGCTGAGACCTTTCCCTCTGAAATTACTGAATATATCAATACCCATTTCTGAATTTTTATTGATCAGGTCAAGTCCCTGCAGTTTCCATACACCGATCACTTTATCCGGGTCATCTTTGAATATACAATAAACTGTATTATGTTTATTTTTTGTAATATTTTTAAACCATTCTTCCTGATTGGTTTCAGTCACTATAAACGGATCTTTAAGCATGAGTAGAACTGATTCGTCATTATGTTCCTTTCTGATAAGTTCTATATCGTCTCTTTCAACTGCTCTGAAACCGAGGTTTTTGTATCTGATCATTTTATATATGTAAAAAATTTTTACAAATATAAAATTATTAAAAAGGAAATTATATATAAAAAATATTGGCAGAGGAATTGGAAACGGAGTTCCTTATTCAATTCTCAATCTGGTAAAGCGTTTGAAAGGGTGATTATTAAATAGAATGATTTATTTTTAACAAGGAATTTTTATTTGAAATCGCAATCAAAAGGTTGCAGTTACTGTCATTAAATCAGCACATAAGATATCCAGAACAAAGACATAGATAGAAAATTAATTATTTTCTTTTGATTAATTCTTTAAAGCTTTTAGATAAATTACGGATTGAGAAAATACCTTTAACAGGTAATTCTTTTTCATTGAAAATTTTTATGAGAAAGAAAAAGCTTACTGCAATAGTTCCTGAAGCTACAATTGGCAGTATGAAACCTGCACCGGAGACGCCATAAAGATTTACAAGAAAGAGTGAAGATATAATAGAAAGTACCATTGAAGTTACGGAAATGATAAGCACGACATTATATCTGTTGTAAGCAAGTATGACAAGTGAGAAGAAAATTACCATTGGCCATAGAAAAATTGTCAGTGAAAAGCATTTCAATAAAAAAACAGAACCTGCGAATTTCTCACCGAACATAATATTGATAATTGTATCAGAAAAAATATATGATCCGACAGATAGGAATATACCTGTAAGAAGAAAAACATAAAAAATAAAACTTATTTTTTCAAAACTGCTGTTGCCATCTTTTTTAAGATTTTTCAGAAGCATAGGCATGAATGAATAGCTTAGTCCCTGCACGACTGTCAGCATAATGAGGTAGATTTTATATGATGCATTATAGACTCCTACAGATTCTTCATTCAGAAAAAACCCCAGGCACAAAATTATAAATGTAGCAGTAACAGCTTCGGCTTTGGAAGCCAATCCAAGCTTGTAAGCTTCCTTTAAAGTCTTTAAATTATTCTTTAAACTAAAATCCAAATTCAGTTTTTGCTTTTTTACAAATGGAATTATTAAAAAGAGTGCAGTTACGCCGGTCTGAAAAATAGTCAGAATAATCAGTGTATATACTTCCGGCTTTGCAACAAATACAGTAAACACCAGTGCAGCATAGACCGCCTGACCTGCGAATTCAGAGATGGAGTTATAGTATAATTTATTTTTTGCGAGATAATAATATTTGATCGAAAAGATCTGAGTTATAAATGTCAGGGAAAATATCAGAAGTAAAATATATTTTTCTGTATCGAGAAAGAAATAGGCTACTATTATTAAAATTACGTATGAGAAAATTGCCGTAATTATCTGTAAAGAAATTATTCTGCCTATTACATTTTCATTGCCTTCTTTTTCACAGAGTTTGTTTGTGCCGTAATTAAGATATCCGAAGTCAATGAAAAACCCAAAGTAAGAAAGTATGATGAAGAGATAAGTAAACTTACCGTAACCGTCAGGACCGAGAGCTCTAGTGATCAGCGGTAGTGTAAGAAATCCGATAAGTCTTGAAACAGTATCGACTCCTAATTTGGAAGCAAAATTTATGAGTATCTTCAAAAACTGTTATTTATTTTTCTGACGTACTTTTTGAAAATGTACATTAGCTTCAGCAAGCGATTCAGCATCACCAATATCAGTCCAGTATCCATCATAAAAAATTATCTCTGAATTATCAGATTCAAAAATAATGTTATCGGAGTTAAATTGAAAATTATTTCGGATTATATAAGGAGCTATTACTCCGTAGTCTGAATTAGGATTAGGATCTGGATTCTTGTAACGGAATTTTTTCTTTTCAATATTATAACTTCCCATATCTGAAAGCTTTATTTTGTTATTGATCTTGTGAAGTGAAAATAGAAAATCACAGTTCTTTTTTTCAAATGACTTTATCATGCTATCTATATCAGCATTAATAATATTATCACTTGGCATTAGAATTCCGTTAGCTTTCGTGCCTGTTTTCTCTTTAATAAATTCCCAACCTGTGAACATGTCACTTACCTTACTGTCATCCTGAAGCAAAGTCCTGTAACCTTCACGGCTGAGATCATCATGATTCATTTCATTTGTTAAAATAATAATGTCACTGATTAGGGAAGATCTTTCTAGTAATTCCAGACCGAATTTGAAAACGGGTTTGTCGTAAATTGGTATAAAAGATTTCGAAATGTATTTTGTGATCTCTCCGAGACGAGTGCCTCTGCCTCCGCAAAAGAGAACTCCTAAAAACTCTTCCATAATGTTTCGGTTCCTTTCGGACTGAATTTTATGTCGAGCGCAATGAAGTTTGGATACAGATCATATTTGAGTTTAGCTTTTAATTTGGGATCTGGTGTATAAGCAAGTAAAAATCCTCCTCCGCCTGCACCTAATATCTTTCCGCCGGTTACTCCTTTTTTTCTCAGCATGTCATAGAGCTGATCTATGAATTGATTTGAAGTATTGTTATTTGTAGATTTTTTTAACTTCCAGCTTTCGTGAAGAAGTTTGCCTACGTCATTCAGATTTTCATTCTTTGATTCCAGTGTATTTAAAAATTCATACGAAAGATCTTTTAGTTCAGAAAAATATTTTCTTTTTGAGTCATCAAAAATATTTTTACCGAGATTTTTCTGAATAGAGCTTATCTCTCTTGCCATATTTGTAAATACAAGAAACACTCTGTCTTCGAGATGTTTAAGTTTATCTTTGGATATTTTTACTTTTTTTACTTTGACATTATTTTTATCAAAGGTAATGGAATTGAATCCGCCGAATGCAGTTGCATACTGATCTTGTTTACCGCCGATCGTACCGGCATCTGATTCTAATTTATAAGTAAGTTCGGCAAGCTCTGAATTACTTTTAATTTTTCTGCCTCTCAATTCACTGCAACCCGATATCAAAGCACTCATCATCGCTGAGGATGCGCCAAGTCCACTGCCTGTAGTCATTACATCTGATGTAAGTATAACTTCAGCACCTTTGAACATTCCGAAATTTTCCAAAGCTGTCCGTGAATAAGGATGTTTGATCCTGCTCGTGATAGACTCAGTCTCGATCTCTGCGTGATGAACTCTTACATTCGAATCGAACATATCTTTTATGGAGACATAATTATATAGATCAATAGTCGAAGAAACTACATGTCCCGGACCTTCATTCAAATAATAAGATTCGAAATCTGTACCACCCCCAACAAAACTTATTCTTAAAGGTGATCTCAGATAAATATGTTTTTTATCATAAAGCATCAGATCTTTCCCTCCATTAAATAATCTATATATTTTCTTGTTCCTTCTTCTACAGAAACGGTTGGCTCAAAACCTAATTGCGATTTAATTTTTTCAATGGATGAACATCTTCTTTTTACAAGATGAGGATCTGAATCTATATGTTTCACCTTTGCTTTCTTGCCAAGCATTTTTTCTATTAGAGCGAGTATTTCTTTCAGCGAAGTTTCTATTCCCGTGCCTACATTGAAATGTTCATTCTTTACATCATCATTAAAAAGTGCAAGAACATTTGCGCGGGCAGCATCTGAAGAGTGTACAAGATCAAGCGTCTGCTCACCGTCACCATACATTATAATTTCTTCATCATTATAAATCGCATGTATCCATTTCTGAAATACCTGCGTGTAAAATGCACCGAGTCCCTGACGTTCGCTGTAAATATTAAAATATCTGAAACCGACAAACGTAACTCCGTGAGAGTATGCCCATGAATTCATCAAAGCTTCTTTTGCAATTTTTGTAGCTCCGTATAAAGTTTTGTTATCAAAAGGATGCTCTTCAGTAACAGGTATAAAACGCGGATCTCCATAGACCGACGCCGATGAACCATAAGTAAGTTTCTTTACTTCAAATTCGTGACATGCCTGAATGATATTAAATGTACCGGTAATATTTGTGTCTATTGCTTTGTGAGGAAATTTATTCGAATCAAGTATCATAAGCGATGCCTGATGCGAAACGTATTTGGGCTTATGTTTATCAAAAGCATACTTCACCATTTCATAACTTCCGATGTCAATAGTTTCAAGCTCAGCTTTGCCGCTGTTCAGATGTTCAGAAATGTTGCGGTGCTTTCCGTTATAAAAATTATCGACGATGATAACTTCATGACCAAGCTCAATGCACTGATCAGTAATGAATGATCCAATGTTTCCTGCGCCGCCTGTGATAAGAACTTTTGACATGAAAAAATTTAATTAATTAGTTATTAAACAAAAACAGTTTTGTTGGCAAGTTTGTTTTCATAAATATGATCGAGTGAAGCTTTTACATACTCAAGATCTTCGACCGAATATTTAGTACAAAGAGGCAGAGTAAGTATCCTGTTCATGAGCCATTCCGAGACCGGAAGTACAACTTCCGGATACTTCCTTTCATAAAAAATATTCTTATGCACAGGATAAAAATGCAGATTGGTTCCAATATTAAATTTCCTCAGCTCCTGCATCAGCTTATCTCTGTCAATGTCGTCATCTAATATTTTTATCACATAAACATGATTTCCCCATTTACCGTACTCCGTTTTAAATACAGGTCTTTCAATCCAGTCAGTATCTTTGAACAATTCATTATATTTTTCAACTAAAAAATTTCTCTTACTAAGCAGATCATCTTTCCGTTTCATCTGTGCAAGACCAAGCGCTGCCTGAATATCTGTAAGATTAAATTTATATCCGGGTACAATACTCTGAACGTGTGGACTTGCATTCTCTGCGGAATATCTTTTCCATGAATCTTTTGGAAGACCGTGGTAAGACCAAAGCCTGCATTGTTCTGCTAAATTATCATCATTAGTAGTTATCATCCCACCGTCGCCGGTTGTAAGATTTTTAGTTGCGTAAAAACTGAATGTAGACATATTTCCAAATTGTCCAATCATCTTATCGTTGTAACTTGAAAAAACTGCATGAGCCGCATCATAAATAACAGGGATGCCATGCTTTTCAGAAATTTCTGTAATAGCATCAATATCAGCAGGAAGCCCCGAATGATGAACAGGAATAATTGCTTTTATTTTATTGCCGTATTTTTTTATGTGATCGGTGATGTCGTTAATGTTGATGTTCAGAGTATCTCTGTCGACATCACAAAATAGGGGAGTCGCGTCGAGCTGCTCTACTATGTTTGCAGTTGACTGCCATGTGATAGTTGGTACGATTACATAATCGCCTTTGGTAATTCCAAGAACTTTCGCAGCAATAAAAAGAGCTGTAGTGCATGAGCTCATAGCTATTGCATGTTTTACATTATGATACTCAGCGAATTTATTTTCAAACTCTTTCACTTTAGGACCGACACTGATCCATCCCGAATCAAGAGCTTCGAGTACTTCTTTTTTTTCTTCTTCGGAAATATCCGGAACTGCCAGTGACAAAAAGTTTTCTCTGATCTTCATTGCCGAAAAATTTAGTTAGTTGAAATAACTTTATAAATATTTTGTTGCTGAATCTTTTTCTGAAAGTATCGGATCTATTACCGGCCAGTTGATATTCAGTTTTGGATCGTCCCACTTAATACCTTTCTCATTATCAGGATCATAGTATTCAGACATCTTATAATGGAAGATACATTCGTTGCTCAATACAAGATGACCATTGCCAAACCCAGGCGGTACAAGTACCTGATGACGCGTATCACTTTTTAAAATAAAAGACTGCCACTTTAAATATTCATCTGAGTTTTTATTCATATTCACAACTACAAAAAAAATTTCACCATACATGCAGTGTATTAGTTTCCAGGTCTTATCATCATAATGAATTCCTCTCAGTACATTCTTTGCCGAAGTGGAAATGTCGTCTCTTACAAAGTTTACACCGATTCCGTTTTTTTCATAATCATCAATATTATAAGTCTCAATATATTTCCCCCTGTGATCCTGAAAAAATGTTGGTTCAATATAGAGGACGCCTTCAAGCTCCGTTTTTGAAACAGTGATCGGCAAAATCTAATATCCTTTTTTAGCAACCATTTCAGAATCAGCTTCGACCATGATCTTTACAAGTTCTTTGAATGTAACTTTCGGTTCCCATCCAAGAATCTTTTTAGCTTTCGACGGATCACCTATAAGCAGATCTACTTCAGTTGGTCTGAAATAATTTTTATCGATCTCAATAAGTAAGTCACCAGTCTTTGCATCGACTCCTGTTTCATTCTCATCTTTACCTTTCCATTCTATTTCCTTTCCGATATGTCTGAAAGATTCTTCTATAAATTCACGGACAGAATGTGTCTCACCTGTAGCAATTACAAAATCTTCAGGTGTGTCTGTCTGAAGCATTCTCCACATTGCTTCGCAGTATTCAGGTGCAAATCCCCAGTCTCTTTTCGAATCTATATTTCCCATTGACAAAGTTTTCTGAAGTCCGTGTTTAATCCTTGCTACTGCACGTGTGACTTTTCTTGTGACAAAAGTTTCACCTCTTCTCGGAGATTCATGATTGAATAAAATTCCGTTGCATGCAAAAATATCATAAGCTTCTCTGTAATTTACAACTATCCAGTATCCGTAAATTTTTGCAACGCCGTAAGGACTTCTCGGATAGAATGGAGTTGATTCAGTCTGCGGAACTTCCTGCACCTTTCCATAAAGTTCACTTGTAGATGCCTGATAGAATTTCACTTTTCTCAGACCGGTCTCTCTGATCGCATCAAGGAATCTCAAAGTACCAAGAGCATCTACCTGCGCAGTATAGTCAGGAACTTCAAATGAAACTTTCACATGACTTTGAGCTGCAAGGTTATAAATTTCATCGGGCTCAATTTTTTCAAGTAATCTGTTCAGACTACTTGTATCAACGAGATCTCCAAAATGTAAAAATAATCTTTTGTCTAAAAGATCTTTCTGCGCATACAGATGGTCAATTCTCTTTGTGTTAAAGGAACTGCTTCTTCTTATTATTCCATGAACCTCATAACCTTTATCAAGTAATAATTCTGTTAGATAACTTCCGTCTTGTCCGGTAATCCCGGATATTAAAGCTTTTTTCATTAATTGTGTTTATTTAATAATATCAGTTTTATGAAAATAAAAATTAAATTACTTTTTTATAAAATCACTAATTGTCTTTACTGTAAATTCGATCTGCTCATTTGTCAGTTCCGGATAGATCGGTAATGCAATAGTATCTGCAGCACAGCTTTCAGACACAGGGAAATCACCTTTCTTATAACCGAGATCAGCAAAGCATTCCTGTAAATGGAAAGGCACCGGATAATAGATCTCTGTACCAATTTCATTTTCAGTCATATACTTTCTAAGCTCATCTCTGTTTTCAACTCTGATGACATACTGATTATAAATGTGATAATATTTCAGATCATTTTTTTTGTAAACAGGATCTGGAAGAAGAACTTTATTTCTATCATCAAATTCGAGTTTACCTTCGACTTCTGCAAGTCCGTGATCTTTAAAAAATTTAGTATAAAGTTCAGCATTCTCCTGACGCTTTGCTGTCCATGAATCGAGATGCGGAAATTTTACATTCAGTACTGCTGCCTGAATTGCGTCTAGTCTGAAGTTGCCGCCGATTACTTTGTGATAATATTTTGGTTTACCGCCATGAACTCTCATGATCTTCAATCTTTCATAAAGTGTCTCGTCATTAGTTGTGACCAGTCCGCCGTCTCCGAAGCATCCTAAATTTTTACTCGGATAAAATGAAAAGCAACCGATGTGACCGATACTGCCGGCTTTTCTTCCGTCTTTATACTGACTGCCTATTGCCTGCGCACCGTCTTCAATTACCATTAGACCATGTTTATTTGCAATCTCCATAATGGGATCCATGTCTGCACATTGACCATATAGATGAACAGGTATAATTGCTTTAGTCTTTTCATTGATGAGTGCTTCGAGTTTAGTTGGATCGATATTAAATGTAAGAGGATCGGAGTCAATGAAAACAGGAGTTGCATTGAGTCTGCTGACCACGCCTGCAGTTGCAAAAAATGAATAAGTCGGAATGATAACCTCATCGCCGGGCTTTATGTCAATTGCCATAAGCGCAACGAGTAACGCATCCGTGCCCGATGAAACGCCAATCGCATATTTGCAGTCGAGATAAGCTGCAAGATCTTTTTCGAGCTTCTCGACTTCAGGTCCGAGTATGCAGCCCTGTGATTCAGCAACGCTGATAAGAGCTTTATCAATGTCTTCTTTTATTGTTCTGTATTGCGCCTTAAGATCTAATAATGGGACTTTCATATATTTTATTTTCGTTTTTGATTTTTAAAAATTTTTATACTTCTATAAAGCTACTAATTACTTTTTTGAATCAATGATCCTTCTGCCGATACTTGCATAATAGAAACCAAGCTTTTCCATTTGAGCAAGATCGTAAAGATTTCTTCCGTCAAAAATAACTTTCTCTTTCAGATTGGCAGCCATTTTTTCAAAGTCCGGTGTTCTGAATACTGTCCACTCAGTGGCAATGATAAGTGCATCTGCATCTTTGAGTGCATCATAATTATTACTGACAAGTTCTATCTTATCTCCAAACTCCTTCTTCACATTTTGCATAGCTTCAGGATCATATGCAGAAATAACTGCGCCTGCATTCAGAAGTTTTTCAATAATATAAAGTGCCGGTGCTTCTCTGATGTCGTCTGTATCAGGCTTGAAAGCAAGTCCCCATAATGCAAACTTCTTTCCTTTTATATCATTGTTATAATATTTTAAGATCTTCTCTACTATAATTGTTTTTTGAATTTCATTCACCTTCATCACAGAATCGAGAATATCAAAACTGTAATCAATTCCTTTAGCGGATTTATGCAGAGCACTTACGTCTTTTGGAAAACAGCTTCCGCCGTATCCGATACCCGGAAATAAAAATCTCTTTCCGATACGTGAGTCGCTACCCATACCAATTCTCACAAGGTCAACGTCAGCTCCGATCCTTTCACAGATATTTGCGATCTCATTCATGAAAGTAATTCTTGTTGCAAGATAAGAATTTGATGCATACTTTGTTAATTCTGATGAACGCTCATCCATAAAGATGATGGGATTTCCCTGTCTAACAAACGGAGCAAAAAGTTCTTCAAGAACTTTCCTGGCTTTTTCAGATTTAGTACCGATCACAATTCTGTCCGGCTTCATAAAGTCATCTACAGCAAGTCCTTCTTTTAGGAATTCAGGATTTGAGACAATATCAAATTCAAGATCAGTATTTTTAGAAACTGCTTCACGCACTCTGTCAGCAGTGCCGACAGGAACGGTGCTTTTATTTATGATAATTTTATAGTCTGTAATAATCTTTCCAAGATCGTCAGCGACTTTTAAAATGTAAGAAAGATCTGCTGAACCGTCTTCACCCGGAGGAGTCGGCAGCGCAAGGAAAATGATGTCAGATCTGTCGGTTGCATATTTCAGATCGGTTGTAAATTCGAGTCTTCCCTCTTCGACATTTCTTTCAAAGATTGTATCAAGATCCGGCTCATATATCGGCAGGATATTATTTTTAAGTTTCTCTACTTTTTCTTTATCTATATCTACGCAAATAACATTATTTCCCGTATCAGCAAGACATGTACCTGTTACCAGTCCTACATATCCGGTACCTACAATTGCAATTTTCATTAAACGATTTTTTCCTTTCTGTTAATTTATTAGTTAAAAAATTGAATAAACATTATTAAATAATTGGTCTTGTTGTTTAATTTTTATTTATTTTATTAAGATCATTTTCTTTATTTCAGAAAAATTATTTGTTTCTAATTTGTAATAATAAACTCCGCTCGCCAAACTGCTTCCGTCAAATTCAACTTCATAACTACCCGCATTTCTGAATTCATTTAGTAATGACTTTATCTCTCTGCCTGTAATGTCAAATATTTTTATAGCTACATTTCCAGAAACAGGAATGCTGTACATGATCTTTGTAGTCGGATTGAACGGGTTTGGATAATTCTGAGATAAAAGAAATCTCTCCGGCTGTTTATTTATTACTGATAAATTGTCTGACTTCTTATTAATGACACTGCTTAATATGTCATTGATTCTGTTTTGTTTGATTTCCAGATTCTCAATCTCATTACTACCGCTTAAATTATCACCGGTTCCGGCTGACAGTATTTCCATGTTAATTAAGGCATGCGTACCTTTTGTTGTGTTCATGTTATTCGTGTAAATTGTATTATAATCGCTAACAGCTCCTTCAATATTATTCTGTTTCACTTTAGTCTTTATCATAAAATCTTCCGACAGGTTTCTCTGTGTTTCGCTGTATGTTGTATCTTCAAAAATATCTGAATAATAATTCTGAAGTAAATTGAATTCAGTTACTGTTGAGTTTTTCTTTTCATGACAATTGAATAATCTTGATAATGAAGATACTGCATATAAACTGTCTTTATAATCTGTAATAATTTCTTTATAAATCTCAATCGCATCTGAAAACTCTCCTGAATTTTCTTTCTGATATGCTTCTATATAAAGTTCATTAGCCATTCCCGGATTATCACCTTCCAGGTAAAATACTGTGTCCTTTAATCCGAATCCAATATCGTAAAGAGTATAATTATTTACAGATCGCTGCCCGGATGAATTGTCATCAAACGGACTATAAAGTATCCCTAAAGAATTTTCAACACTTAATTTGGATGTATCAGGAGAAAGAGTTCCCCAGTAGTTTTCCCTGATATCAAAGTAAGTTGTAAAATTGGTAGTACCGTTTATATTATAAGTATTATTTGATAAAGTAAATCTGTTATAGCCGTAAGCCATATTTGGATATGAATCATCTTCAAAAAATATTCCCGCATTTGAAGGCTCACCATCGATCAGATTATCGCCTGAAAGCCAATAAGTATTTCCGCCTGAAAGCACAGGTTGTAAGTTCGGCGTCGATGAATAGGTAAGAAGAATATTATCAGTATAAGAATTATTAAAAATGTTTTTCAGCAGATCCGGTGATGAAAGCATTGAGTAAACTGAATAATAAAAATCATTTATAATGTTGTATTCAAATTTACCGTTTGAATTATCGAGAAATATCCCTGACTCTGAATATTGATTTCCGTTGATAATATTCTGAGATACAAATGGTGAACTGTTTACTAAGGTCATACCGTTTCCAGTATTGTTTATTGTATTTCCAATAAAATTAACATCCCCTCCTGAGCAAAATTCAGTATATATTCCCTGAGCAAAACCTTTAGTTAAATTAGTTGAATAAATACTATTGTTCATTATCAAAAAATTGTTACTATTCGCAGCATAAATTGCAATGCTCAATTCAGATCCTGATTTATTTACAAAAGAGCAGCCGGATATTTCAGTCGAGTACGGTATTTCAGTTTCTTCATCATCATTTTTTCTAAAAATCATTATTCCATAATTTGCATTACTTATCAGGCAATTTTTGATGGTATCCTGAGACCGGTGTTTAAGAGAAATTCCATTCCATTTTTTTGTAGAGTCAGTAGAAGTAAAAGCAGCATCATTGGCTATCACCTTCGCTCCGCTGTCGCAGACAATACCGGAGTTTTCACCAAACTTAATCTTCGAGCCGGGATTCATTATGAGTGAAGTTGTATTTCCTTTTAAGTGAAGAGTATAATTATCAGGAAGTACGACTACAGCGCTGTCTTCAAGGACGATCTTTGTGCTGTCTTCGACTACAAAGTCATTGAAATAGGAACAAAGTTGGAATATTCCTTTATCAAAAACGACATTTACATTTCCTCTGATATTACTACCTTCATTACAGAACACACCACCATTTCTAATTCTTATTTCTGAGCCGGGTAAAAAATTTAATATGCTGTTTTTTTTAAGAGTAAATTTATTTGGACTGTTTACAATTATTTTCCCGGATAGATTAAGTAATGCTGAATCTTCAATAATTAAATTATTATAGCCTAATGAAGGGGTTATCATATTAAATGTTTTTCCGGAATTAATAACTAATGCTGCTTTCTTTTTTACTGTTATGTTTGTGATAGTATCAAATAAAACATTTCGGGTAAACATATCATTAATTAAATTAAAGTTTATACTGAAATCCCCTTTGTCAATGTGATTAACAGCTTGTGAATCAACTGCATTGATTGGAATATAGTTATATAAACTATCTGTAATAAATCCATTCTTATTTTGTGATTTATGAAATGAAGTACCATATTGATCCCAGATTTTAAGAGATTTATTAACTAATTGAATATTATGATATATTCCACTAAAACTAAATGTAATGCTATCGGAATAGAAGTAAAATGTAATGTCTTCACTTCCTGATGTATAAGGATAATCTGAATCACTATAATCTACATCACAATAATCAACACTATCATAATTACCAAATCTTAAAGTATAAAAAACAACTCTATATTTCCCGTATCCTATTGCATCTGAAGCACCTTCATCGCCTGATGCATCATGGTCTAAAGTATATAAATTATTTAGAATTAGACCTGAATCTATTCCACCATATATGTATTTATATTCAACAGTTGGGTTTTTACATTCCAGTTTGTATTTCATATCTGCATTAAAAATTGCTCCAATTGGGTAAACAGAAATTTTTAAAGTTTCAGAAGACATATTTTTAATAATTAACTCTCCAGTTGCTAATTCAGGGAGCTTATAGCTTAAAAAAGCTTTTGAAAATAAGAATAGTAAACAATTAGTAAAAATATTTATTTTCATTATTTTAGATAAATAAATTTTTTAGTTGATTTAATTTTTGAATTTAAATTTTGATATTCTAATTTATAAAAATAAACTCCAGTTGATAAATTAAAACTATTAGCATTGAACTTTAATCGATAAAAACCATTTTTTTTAAATTCATTTAAAACAACAGCAATATTATTTCCATTAATATTAAATATTGTTAATTTAATAAATCCATCAAACTTTATATTAAAACTTATAAGAGTTTCAGAATTAAATGGGTTAGGGAAATTTTGAAACAATTCAAAATTATCAGTATATTGATTAATTACAGATATGTTGACAGGATTGATAAAACCCAATGAATCAGTTTTTACAATCATACTTTTTAGGTTCGAAATATCTGAATATCCACACATTATAAATCCTCCGTCATATAATACTTCTATTGATCGAAATGCATTATTCTCCGGTCCCGGCCTAAAATATTTTTCAAATAATATGTTACCATTTAAATCAATTTTTCTGACAATAGCTCGTTCATATCCTAAAATTGTTGAATCTGACATCCCACAAAAAACATATCCTCTATTATAATGTTTTCTCATAGCATAGCATATTTCATTTAATCCTGTTGAATATCTCCTCGACCATTGAATGTTTCCAATAGAATCTGTTTTTAATACATAAGCATTCGGATGGTTATTTGAAGAAGTATCTGCCAAACCACCTATTATAAAACCTTCATCCTCAGTTAAATCAATTGAATATCCTCCAGAAGAGTAATATTCATTTATTGTCTTTGTCCAAAGAGTGTCACCGTTAATATCTGTTCTGATTAAAAATAGTTTTGCAGCATTAGGATATAACTGCTTCCACCCTGTTATAATGAAGCCCGAATTTTTAATGTACTGAATCTCATTTGCTATTTCATCATAAATTTCGTCTCCAATATTTTTAGACCAAATATTGTTACCAAATTGATCTGTACGTATAAGTTTAATATCGTTTGTATTGTTATTTGAAGTAGTCCTTGCAATTATTATAAATCCATTATCTGATAATTGTTTAACGCATTTAGCTTGTTCTATTCCTGATCCACTTAATATCACTTTATTCCATTGAAAATTTCCAAAAGAATCTACTTTAAGTAAACAAGCTTCTGCATCACTTGTACAAGAAATAATAAATCCTAAGTCTATTGTTTCTTCTATCCAAAATCCATCAAAATGTTTATTAATATTTAAATCGAAATATTTAGCCCAAAGTGAATCACCCAAACTATTGAATTTTGCAATATATATTTTCTGATAATTACCTATTCTGTTTGATCCAACTGCAATTATTCCACCATCTTTTGTAGGACAAGATTTGTAAAATTGTGAATTATTAGTATACAACATTATCTTTTGCCAAGTCAATGACTGCGAATTGACTTCACCTGTTAAAATAACTAAAATAAAGAATACTAATATTTTATTTAATACCTTCATTTATTTTATTAAGATCATTTTTTTTATTTCAGAAAAATTATTTGTTTCAAATTTGTAATAATATACACCACTCGCCAATCTGCTGCCGTCGAATTCAACTTCATAACTACCCGCATTTCTGAATTCATTTACTAATGACTTTATCTCTCTTCCTGTTATGTCAAATATCTTTATTGTTACATTTCCAGAGACAGGAATGCTGTACATGATCTTTGTAACAGGATTGAACGGGTTTGGATAATTCTGAGATAAAAGAAATCTCTCCGGCTGTTTATTTATTATTGAAAAATTATCTGACTTCTTGTTAATTACACTGCTTAATATTTCATTGATCCTGTTTTGTTTCATTTCCAGATTCGCAATTTCGTTACTGCCGCTTAAGTTATCACCGGTTCCGGCTGACAGAATTTCCATGTTAATTAATGCATGCGTTCCTTTTGCTGTGTTCATGTTATTCAAATATATTGTATTGTAATCGCTTACAGCTCCTTCAATATTATTCTGTTTCACTTTAGATTTTATCATAAAATCTTCCGACAGGTTTCTTTGTGTTTCGCTGTATGTTGTATCTACGAAAATATCCGAATAATAATTCTGAAGCGCGCTGAATTCAGTTACTGTTGAGTTTTTCTTTTCATGACAATTAAATAATCTTGATAATGAAGAGACCGCATACAGACTGTCTTTATAATCTGTAATAATTTCTTTATAAATCTCTATTGCATCTGAAAACTCTCCCGAATTTTCTTTCTGATATACTTCAAGATAAAGCTCATTCGCCATTCCCGGATTATCACTTTCATTGTAAAATACTGTGTCCTTTAATCCAAATCCAATGTCGTAAAGAGTATAATTATTTACAGATCGCTGTCCGGATGAATTATCATCAAACGGACTATATATTATCCCTAAAGAGTTTACAACACTTAATTTGCCTGTATCGGGAGAAAGAGTTCCCCAGTAGTTTTCTCTTACATCGAAATAAGTTGTAAAATTGGTAGTACCGTTTATGTTATAAGTATTATTTGACAATGTAAATCTGTTATAGCCGTAAGCCATATTTGGATATGAATCATCTTCAAAAAATATTCCCGCATTTGAAGGCTCACCTTCGATCAGATTATCCCCCGAAAGCCAGTATGTATTTCCGCCCGATAAAACGGGTTGCAAGTTCGGCGTCGATGAATAAGTAAGAAGAATATTATCAGTATAAGAATTATTAAAAATATTTTTCAGCAGATCAGGTGATGAAAGCATTGAGTAAATTGAATAATAAAAATTATTTATAATATTGTATTCAAATTTGCCGTTTGAATTATCGAGAAATATCCCTGACTCGGAATATTGATTTCCGTTGATAACATTCTGAGATACGAACGGAGAACTGTTTACTAAAGTCATTCCGTTTCCGGTGTTATTTATTGTATTTCCTATGAAATTAACATTACCTCCTGAGCAAAACTCTGTATATATTCCCTGCGCAAAACCTTTAGTCAGATTAGTTGAAGTTATTGTATTATTCATTATCAAAAAATTATTACTGTTCGCAGCATAAATTGCGATGCTTAATTCAGATCCTGATTTATTTACAAAGGAGCAGCCAGTACTTCAGTCGAATATGGTATTTCAGTTTCTTCATCATCATTTTTTCTAAAAATATTTATTCCATATTGTGCATTACTGATCAGGCAGTTCTTAATGGTATCCTGAGATCTGTGTCTGAGAAAAATACCATTCCATTTTTTTGTAGAGTCAGTAGAAGTAAAAGCTGCATCATTGGCTATCACCTTCGCTCCGCTGTCGCAGACTATGCCGGAGTTTTCACCAAACATGATCTTCGAGCCCGGATTCATTATGAGTGAAGTTGTATTTCCTTTTAAGTGTAGAGTATAGTCATCAGGAAGTACGACTACAGCACTATCTTCGAGGACGATTTTTGTGCTGTCTTCGACTACAAAGTCATTGAAATAAGAGCAAAATTGGAATATTCCTTTATCAAATACTATATTTCCTTTACCTAATATTTGTGCACCTTCATTACAAAATATTCCTCCATTTTTTATAAAAATTTCAGAATTATTAAACAATTGTAATTTACTATTATTTCTTAAAATTATTCTATTTTCATTTTCAATTATTATTTTTGAATTTTCTTTTAAAATAATTTGAGCAGAATCTTCGATTATTAAATTTGTATGATAATTAGGATACAATGGTTCAATCATATTAAATATGGTATTAGTATTAAATGTTAATTCTGCATTTGACATTACACTTATATTGATAGGATAATCTAACTGAGTTAGATTATCTCTTGTTGTTATACTTTTATTTACAATTAAATTTTGAGTTAGATTGCCAATTCTATTATCTCCAAAATTTTGCAAATTAGAAGCTGTATACTGACTCCCATTTGGATTATACAATATTCTGATACAATCTATCCTTGAATCCAACGGAAATATTTTGTAATAATTATAATCTCTATCTGGCGGAAAAGTAGCTGTAGAGTCTTGATTAATATATGTAAAATTTCCAAAGTTTTTAGGCCTATCATCATTGCCAGGTTGTTTCCAATCTTGAATAACTCGGTTAAATGAAGTATCATTTATCAACGTTTCAGTTCCTCCAGCCCATTCAAATGATATCCTTGGATTATTATTATCATTTCTAAAAATTAAGGATAAATCAGCACCAAAAGGATATGGTGCAATTGCCCAGCCATAATCCCACTCTACAGTGCAACTATCAAAAAAATTAAGTCCTGCGAATTCAATTTTATATACACCGAATCCTATTGATCCATTATTGCCATTGTTTGATGAATTATAATCATGATTAAATTGTAAATTTTCATTTGCATTCAAAATAAACTCACCGGGAGAACTATTAATAAAACTCTTAGTTACTGGAATTTCTCTATACTTTGCTAATAAATCATAATTCTGTTTACCATTGAAAATGAAACTAATCGGATATACTCTTACTCCAATACTAATATTTGAAAAATTATAAATGTAAAATTCAGGACTGTTTAAAGCAAAAGCATTTAAATTAATAAAAAATGTAAAAGTAAATATGTAAATGATTGTTTTATAAAATTTCATAATAATATTATATTTATTTCTAAAATTAAATTATTTAATTAATTGCATTTTTCTTGCTTTAATAAATTTATCATTTATAAAAAGGGAATAAACATATGTTCCAGAATTCAAATCTGCTCCATCTAAAATTATTTCATGCACACCTGAAAATAAATCCATGTTTAACAATGTTTTCAACTTTTTACCCAAAATATTAAATATTATGATTTTGACTTTGCTTTTTGTTGGAATTTCAAATTTTATTTTAGTCTCAGGATTAAACGGATTTGGAAAATTGGGGAATAAAATAGCAATATTCGGATTTTGTATTGAAATATTAGTAATGTTTACTGTAGGTGAATTCAGTAAACTATCTGTTCTTATTATCCAAATATCATCTATTCCTCCAAATGATTTTTTTCTAGAAGAACCTGTAAAAAGCAAATCTCCATTTTCTGCAGAAGTAATAGAATATAAAAATTGAGATTCTACCGAATTAAATATTCTGCTTTCTATAATATTACCAATAGAATCTATGATCATTATTTTTGCTAATCTGTAAATTGGATTTATAGAGTTAGAATCTCTATCTAAACATATTGCATATTTATTATTGTTAATAAAATATATGTCATTAAAATATTCAGAAAAATTACTTATATAAATTTTTCTATATTTTTCAATTCCATTAATATCTGTTTTCAAAATAAAGTTTTCCCTAATGTTTCCAATTATTGCATTAGTTCTTCCAACAATCAAATAGGAATTATAAAGTTTTAATAATGAAATAGAACCAGTAGAGTTATGAATTAAAAAACTAGAACTCCATAAAACATTTCCAGATGTATCAGTTTTGATTAATATAGAAACTGAAGAATTATTGTTAAAAGTAGTCCCTGAAAATATATATCCATTATCAATTCCTTCAATAACATTTTCAAGTGAATAAGCATTAAAATATTTTTTCCATATTAATTTTCCATCATTTTCAATTTTTAAAATAAACCCTCCTTCACCACTTATTAAATATTTATTGTCACAAGTAATTAAAATATCTTTTCCTTTTCCAGCACCATAAAAATTTAACCACTCAATATTTCCACTGAAATCAAGTTTTGCTACAAAAAGTGAATCATTATCACCAGTAATTACTACTCCGCCATCATTAGAAGAGACTACCGATAAAGCAGATCTGAATCCTGAATTATTTTCCAATATAATTTTAGTCCAAATAGTATCACCAAATTGATTAAGTTTTAATATAAAAATTGAATAATTAATATTTCTTGTATATCCGACAGCAATAAAATTCCCATCTAATGTTCTACAAATATCATATGATTCATCATTCCAGTTATTTGGTCCATTATAAGTTCTGTTCCAAGTAATTGATTGTGCCTCTACTCCCTCAAAGCAAATAAACAAAACCGATAAGCAGAGTATTATTTTAAGTTTCATAATGGAATTTCTAATATTTCAAAATTCATTTCATCCAAACTAACTAAAATAAAGAATACTAATATTTTATTTAACAGCTTCATTTATTTTATTAAAATCATTTTTTTTATTTATGAAAAATTATTTGTTTATAAAATTTTCACCAAAATCTTCAAGCTGCCGAAGTCAGGTTTCCGCTGTTGTTGGTCACGTTCGCTTTACTCTCTTAAGACCAACAACGGCGGTCTTCCCCATCCGCTCGTTCCCAAACTCAGATTGGGAATGCAGTTGTCTTTGAAACTCAGTTTCAAATCGTACTCTAAAAAAGAAAGCCTTCGCTCTCTTAAGACCAACAACTGCGGAAATTTTATAAACATTATTAAATATTTGGTATTGCTGTTTTATTTTTTATTTACTTTAATAAGATCATCCGTTTAGTCTCAACAAACTCCCCAGCCTCCAGCTTATAAAAATAAACACCACTTGCAAAACCGCTTCCGTCAAACTCTACAGAATACGATCCCGCATTTTTCTTTTCATTTACAAGAGTCGCCACTTCATTCCCCAAAGCATCATACACTTTCAATTTTACAAAATTCCTAATTCCTAATTCGTAATTGATCATTGATTTAGGATTGAATGGATTTGGAAAATTTTGCATCAATTCAAAAATTTGAACTAGTTCATTTGTATTTTCTATATTCAATGGTTTTATTCTACATGTAGAATCTGTATGTACAATATAAGATAAAGAATAACCATAATCGGCAACACCACATAATATAAAGCCATTATCAGTTGTTAACTCAACAGAACGAAAACTAGTATAATCACTTCCGGGTCTGAAGAAGTTTTCATATACTACATTACCTGATTCATCTATAACTCTTACTGTTGCTCTTTCATAACCCTGTAGAGTCGAATCCGACATCCCACAAAAAACATAACCATTTTTTGTTTTTCTAATAGATCTACACCATTCATTCTTACCTAAAGAATATGTTTTTTTCCAAATTACATTACCTGAAGTATCTGTTTTCATAACCAATGATTTTGGAAAATTACTATCAGTTGTATCAGCTGTACCTCCAATTATATAATTTCCATTATGTCCGATGTCAAGCGAATATCCGGCTGACTGAATATAATCCGAATAAGTTTTTGTCCATAATGTATCACCAAATAAATTCGTTTTTATTAAAAATAAATTTGAAGGCATATTTGTAATTCTTTTTAAACCGACAATTATAATACCAGTGTTATTATCTATTTGAAATTCATTGCCATATTCTTGATATTCATTGTTACCATATATTTTTGTCCAAATTGTATTGCCTATAGAATCTGTGCGAACTAGCATAATATCATTAGTTCCTGAAATCGAATTGGTTCTTAATAATAAAATAAATCCATTGTCAAAAATTTGCTTAACACATTTTCCTTGATCTAAATTTGATCCTCCAAAAGTTTTATACCATTCAACATTTCCAATTGAATCAGTTTTAACCAAATAGGCATCACCATTTACTCCATTTCCTGTACCGGCAATTATAAAACCTTTATCATGCGTTTCTTCAATCCAATCACCACTGTAATAATATTGAACCATCAAATCAAAATATTTTACCCATAATGAATCACCAAATTTGTTAAACTTGGCTATATACATTTTAGAATAATTATTTATTCTGTTTTGACCAACAGCAATAAAACCTCCATCACTTGTTTGTTTTGTATTATGCAAAATAGAATTATCAGTATATCCCAAAACATTTTGCCAAGTCACACTCTGTCCTATTGAGCTTTCAATACCGCT
This sequence comes from Ignavibacteria bacterium, assembly GCA_049293015.1. Taxonomy (GTDB): domain Bacteria; phylum Bacteroidota; class Ignavibacteria; order Tepidaquicellales; family Tepidaquicellaceae; genus UBA2330. Next base: position 9,975 of record JBATSB010000159.1, on the reverse strand, counting down.
TAGCAAAGCAGTAATCACAATCAGTATTTTCAATAACGATTTCAATTATGCACACATAGTAATATTACGCTACTTCAGACACTTTCCCATCCGCAAGCTTATATCTCTTACCAGATTTCTCACAGTCAGCGAATCCATCTTTATCAAACTCTAATCTCACACCGGCTTCACTTACCCAGCCGATGACTTTACCCGGATTTCCTACGACAAGTGCATAATCAGGAACGTCTTTTGTCACGACTGTTCCTGCGCCGATAAGACAATCTCTGCCAATGGTCGTACCGCAGACTATCGTTGCATTTGCGCCGATTGAAGCTCCCTGCTTTACAAGTGTATTTGTATAAAATTCCGCGCCTCTCTGCGGGTATTTACATTTTGGTAAAATGATATTTGTAAACACCATCGAAGGTCCGCAGAAGACATAATCTTCAAGCGTCACACCTTCATATACTGAAACGTTATTTTGTATCTTACAAAAATTTCCGATCGTCACATTATTTGCAATGTTTACATTCTGACCGAGTGTACATTTCTTACCGATCTTCGCGCCGGGCTGCACATGTGAAAAATGCCATATCGATGTGCCGTTACCAATCTCTACATTGTCATCTACTATTGCTGTTGGGTGAACTTTAAAATCAGACATCTTATTTAATTTTAAATTTTAAATTATAAATTTTAAATCAGTTACGAGTTACGAATTACGAATTACGAGTTACGAGTTACGAGTTACGAATTGCCCCCGTTGTTGGTGTTCCAAAAAGTTTGATCTATAAAATCCTAATCTAATGTTCCCCTTAAGCAAACTTTTTGGTCACCAACAACCTGTATCTGTCTAAGTCACATTTCCGTTTGTTGTTGGTCACGTTCGCTCCGCTCTCTTAAGACCAACAACGGCGGGAATTTTCAAAAAACATTATTTGTAATTTGTAATTTGTAATTTGTAATTTTCAATTTTTAACTAGTTCTTGCTGTGCACGCTCAAGTGTTTCAAGTACTTCTATTGCATTTTTACCGTCTGCTCTTGGTGTCACAGAATTTTTGATGCAATCAATAAAGTGAAGTTGCTCAAGCTCGAGAGGTGAATCATTTCCAAACTCTACACTTTCATAATCCGAATCTCTTTTTACAGGCACACCATTTACCATATCAATTCCTTTTTTGTACAGCTTCAGTTTATCAGTCGGAATAGAATCTTCAAACATCATCATAGATTTATCACCGATCACTACAAGTCTCTGCTCTTTAAAAGGATGCAGCCAGCTTACAAAAATATGGGCGTGAATGTTATTTTTAAATTTTAGATTCGTCAGAGTCGTATCCTGAATTTCATTTGTAAGAAATACTGCGCCTGTAGCAGTTACTTCTTCAGGAATGTCATTTACTAAATATTGAATTACTGAAATATCATGCGGCGCAAAACTCCATAGAATATTTTCCTCTGTTCTGATAGTGCCGAGATTTAATCTGTTACTGTAAATGTATTGAAGATTACCAAGCTTACCTTCATCTACAAATTCTTTTATTTTGAGAATTGCCGGATGGAATAAAAGTAAATGTCCGACCATTAATATTCTGTCATTCTCTAATGCAAGTTCGTTCAGAATATTTGCATCTTCAGAATTCAAAGTGATCGGCTTTTCAACCAAAACGTGTTTCCCAGCGAGCAGCATTTTTTTTGCAATGTCAAAATGCGTTTCAGCAGGTGTCGCAATTATAACAGCCGTCAATTCTGTGTCTAAAATTATATCATTCGGATCTTTTGTGAATATAATTTTTTCAGATACAGCTTTTACTTTTTCTGCACTATCATCAGAAAAGTCGCAGCAGTATTTCAGGTCATCTCCAAAAAGTTTATATGCAGTCTTAACGTGATTCATTCCCCACTTTCCGCAGCCGATTATTGCTATCTTTATTTCACTCATAATTTTCTGAATATATTAATATTAATTTAGTTAAGCTTTGAATAATTTTTTTCCTTTATATTTCTTAAATGCATTTCTCGTATCGACTATCAGCTTCGCATTGTCATAAATTAATTTGTAATCATAATATGAATGATCAGTGGAAAGTAAAACAAGATCATACTTTGCAATATTCTTTTTTGTAAGCGCAACAGATTTTTTATTAAAATCATACTTCCTTAATTTCGGAATCATCGTTACATAATCATCACTGTAATCTACATCTGCACCTTCGTCCTGTAAAAGTTCAATAAGTTTTAACGATGGAGATTCCCTCAGATCATCAATATCTTTTTTATAAGAAAGACCAAGCAGTAAAATTTTTGAACCGTTAATGCATTTTTTATTTTCATTAAGTGCGTGATAAACTTTTGATACAACATATTCAGGCATTGCAGTATTTATTTCACCGGCAAGCTCTATGAACTTTGTCGAGATCTCATACTCACGTGCTTTCCATGTAAGATAAAAAGGATCGATCGGAATGCAGTGTCCGCCGAGTCCCGGACCCGGATAAAAAGGAGTATAGCCAAAAGGTTTTGTTGAAGCAGCTTCGATCACTTCCCATACGTCAATTCCCATTTTATCAAAAACAACTTTTAGTTCATTCACTAACGCAATGTTTATCGATCTGAAAATATTTTCCAAAAGCTTTGTTGACTCTGCAGCTTTAGTAGAAGAAACAGGTACAACTTTGACGATCACTTTTTCATAAATAAGTTTTCCTATATCAATACATTCTTTAGTCACGCCGCCTAAAACTTTTGGAATGGTAGCAGTAGAATATTTTTCATTATTTGGATCTTCTCTTTCGGGAGAAAAGCAAAGATAGAAATCTTTACCGACTTTCATTCCTTTACTTTCAAAAATTTTCAAAAGAATCTCATCTGTAGTCCCCGGATAAGTAGTGCTCTCGAGAGAAATAAGCTGACCTTTTCTCAGATATTTAAAAATTGTTTCAGCAGTATTTACAACGTAGCTCATGTCCGGCTCACGGTTAACATTCAGCGGAGTAGGTACACAGATTATGACAACATCTGCATCCGGTAGTTTTGAGAAATCTGTAGTGGCTGTAAGTTTTTTGCTGTTAACTGCCTCTTTTATTTTATCAGAAGGAATGTGTTTAATGTAGGAAGATTTATCTTTTAGAATCTTCTTTATCTTAAATTCATCCAGATCAAATCCGATCACAGAAATCCCTTTATGTGCAAACTCAAGTGCAAGAGGAAGTCCGACATAACCGAGACCGATTATACCAACTGTGAAATCATTATTTATAACTTTATTTTTTAAATTCAATATTTCCTTTCAGATATAGTTTAAGTTTTAGATTAAATATAATACGAAATGTAAATTAATTTTAAACACAGAATTAATTTTCAGATGCAGAAGTTGATTTTCCTGTTTTCAATTTGTCATCAGGTCTTGTATAATAATAATAGTAATTGTAATAATATCCATATGCACTTTTAAAACTGAAATTATTGAAGACAACTCCAAGGAAGTTGTGCGGATCAAGATTAGTCAGTCTTTCCGAAGTTCTGTAAAATGCATCGGAAGGAGTGCTTCCGGCTTTTAGAACCAGTATAGTACCGTCTGCAATTCTGAAAAGGATCTCAGCATCGGTAACGGAAATATATGGAGGTGAATCAATTATAATATAATCATATATACTTTTCATTTTCTCAATAAAATCTTTCATCTGTTTTGAAGACAACAATTCAGATGGATTCGGAGGAATGGTTCCGCTTGTGATCACTTCTAAGTTTTCAAGTTTCGTCTTACGCGTTATTTCTTCCAGTGAAGCATTGGAAAAAAGATAATCACTCAATCCGGGGAATCGGTCAATTTCAAAAACATTGTGAACTCTCGGCTTTCTCAGATCACAATCCAGAAGCAAAACTTTTTTATCCATCTGAGCCAGACTGCCTGCCAGATTTAAAGAGATCGTTGTCTTACCTTCTGATGGTACTGAGCTGGTAAGTAAAATAGTCTTTAATGGTGTCTCTTCAAGCTTTGAATATTGGATCCTCGTTCTTAAAGCTTTGAAAGCTTCAGACGGAGGAGACTTTGGTTTATTTGCAACAATGAATTCACTTTGAAAAGATTTATTCTTAAGTTCTTCTATCGCAGGTATCCAGGAGAGTACACTGATTCCTCTGTTTTCAATTTCATCAGGACTTTTTACTGTATGATCAAAATAATTTTTAGCAAATACGAAAGCGATACTAAGTCCTAAACCAAGTAAAGTACCCATAAAAATTATAAGCATTCTGTTTGGTTTGGAAGGTTTGGAAGCAATAACACCAGGAGCTATTACAAGGACAGTACCAAGCTTGATCCTTTCATTGATCTTTGCTTCCTGATATTTTTCCTCCAGTATGAGATAAAGTTTTTCTGTAGCTTTTCTGTTTCTTTCGAGTTTTGCATATTCAATACTCTGAGTCGGTAGTTTCGAAAACTGATCTTCATATTTCAAAAGCATATTTGAAAGAGTATTAACTTTTGCTTCATATGATTGAACTCCAACACCGGCTTCAAGAAGTTTCTGAGCAATCATTCTTCTTTCTTCCGGAGTACTTGAAAAAAGACTGGATCTCATTAAATCAATCTTTTCATCAAGGGTTTTTCTTAATGGTTCAATCTTTTTATTATATTCACTTAAAGTTTTTTGTCTAAGTCTATCATCTTCAGGAATCGAAGCTTCAATATCTCTCTTTGATTCGAGTTCAGCAATTTTTGACTGTATTTCAGCAATATAAAGCTCATCTACTTTCCCCTGAAGAAAGTCAACTAACGTCGGATCCATTCGGTTAATTTCAGTTTTCAGCGAATTATATTCTTCCTGTTTTGAATTGAGTTCTATGCGGGCTGCATTTTGCTGAGCTTCAAGTATCGAAATATTTTCAACAACATTTTTTACCTGTGCATCAAGCAGGATCAATCCGCCATCTTTCTGATAATCCTCAAGTTCACCTTCTGCTTTTGCGAGATCCTTAAACTTATTTTCTTTTTCTTCTCTCAAATATCCGGTGAGACTTGTAAGTTCTTCCCGTGAGAGATCGAGACTGAATTCCTGATACACTTTTGAATAGAGATTAGCAATAAGCATAGCCTCATATTTAGCCGGGCTTTCTACTACAATATCGACTACATCGAGTCCGCGCTTCTGGTCAATTTTAACAATATTAGAAAGAATATCTGCAAGACTGGATACAGAAATAAGGGCAGTTATATCTTCATTGTCACCATGATTTAATATATAATAAAATTTAGCCTTATCATTATCAATTTTAAAAGTGTCAATAAGATTTTCAGCTACAATCTCTCTGATCTTATAACTTTTTAAAACTTCGATCTCGTTTGAAATATATCTGTCAGTAATAAAGTCCTGAAATTCAGGTATCAGACTGGAACTCAAAACACTTCCCTGAGGTCTGTTTATCTTAATAGTAGCAGTAGATTTATATATATCTTTAGCATACATTACATAGACAATAGTAAGTAATACACACAAAAGTGTGATAATTACTATAGGAATCAGATTCATCCTTAAGATATTAAGATATACCTTAAAATTATCTTTCGATTCTCTTGATTCTATGGAGTTTACAGCGGAATGATTACTCTTGCCGTTTAAGCTTGGTTTGTTCAAAATTTTGTGATGCAATTAAATAAAACATTTAACATTTTTTCAGACATAAATACCTGTAACTGAAAAATTAACATCCGATCATAAATTTCATTACCCGTTCCGGACAATATTTGGAAATGCAGTTACCGGATTTATTCGAAAATGAATTTTTTATAATTAAGACTACAAAGATATACTGTTTTAAGCATTATTTCAACGACATAAAATTTGCTGTTTCCGAAATTAATCAATCTGTGAATAATCTTTTTTAGAGAAAATCTGCAGTTTCAGATTATTAAATTCGAATGTGAACTGATGATTTATTTTGTAAAAAAGTGAAATTGAAAGACTTTACAATTTTAAGTTTACTTTAATTCCATAGATTTATCAAAATTGAAATATAAACTATCCAAAAAGTGCTTAGCATTGAAAATCGGTGTAATTAAAATCATGTTTTAAGTAGATAAATAAATTGAAAAACTAAAATAATATCTTGATTTTTATTTAAAGTTTATTTTAAGATGTGTTAGCTAAGTTCTTGTTCGGACTTTTATTTAAACACTATTTTAATTATGTTAATAACTTATATTTTTTCAATTTTAAGATAAATTTGAAATCAATATCGGTCGTATTTCTTTTAATACTGCTTATAACAACTAACAGAATATATTCGCAATCAGATAAAGTCAAAGTTGGAAATGACGCTTTATCATCTCAGCAGGGAGGGTATTACAATTATGGAGATAAAGATAAAGTAAATATAGAAGTAAATGTCTGGGGTTATGTGAAATATGCCGGAAAATATCTTCTTCCTCAGGGATCAACATTAACAGATCTGATATCATATAGCGGAGGTCCAATGACTGATTCAAAACTTGAAGATATCAGATTATACAGACCTAAGAATGACAGTTTAGGTATTTCAAAAGATCAGATAATAAAACTAAATTATAATGATCTGGTTTGGGAAGAAAAAGTAAATTTTAAGAATAAGTTAAATACAGTCTTGTTACCGGGTGATATCCTTATCATAACGGGTGAGCCTAGATATTTTGGCAGAGACAATGTCGGCTTCATACTTGCAATATCATCAGTACTAATTTCATTAGGAATTCTAGTAATATCAATAACCAATAACAAATAACTAGCTTGATCTTTCATAGAAAAATGATGACTGAAACAGACGACAAAAACTGGTATGTAATGCAGACAAAGCCGCGAAATGAAATAAAGGTATTTCATAACATTGAATACCGTGGCATTGAAGCATATTTACCATTAGTTGAGAAAGTCAGGATCTGGTCTGACAGAAAAAAGAAAATTAGTGAACCAATGTTTATGGGATATATTTTTGTGCATGCCAATGAATCCGAAAGAGTCCATGCTATAAAGGAAAATTTCGGTGCTGTAAGATACCTTTATTATGAAAACAGACCTGCAGTTGTAAATGAAAGAGAGATACAAATTATTAAACAGGCTTTACTTGAGCCTGAAAAGATAAGTGTCGAGGAAAAACATATTAAAATGGGTGATATAGTAAAGATCAATCACGGAATTTTTAAGGGAATGATGGGATATGTAAATGAAATCAGAGGTAATTACAAGCTTACAGTTAATCTGGAAGAATTTTCATACTCTATAAGTATAATTTTAAATTCAAATGAAGTCAGTAAATTAAAATAATCTGAGTTTATTTGTTTAGAAATACAGATAGAGAATTTTTAGATGTATATACAGATATTGTTTATTTTATTGTTTGAAAATTTCAGTACAATATCAGATTGTTAAAAATAAAATATATAGATGGCTCAATTTTTTTTATAAATGTGAGTCAAATAGCGGAGCTGTAATCGATTTGAAGTATTTTCAGAGTTGTAAATTAAAAAAAGTATGAATCCAACAAAATTTCTAGTAACAGGCGGAGCAGGTTTTATAGGGTCAAACATAGTTTCAGAATTACTAAAACAAGGTCATTATGTCAGAGTACTAGATAATTTCTCATCAGGAAAAAGGGAAAATCTTAAAAGTTTTGATAAGGATTTTGAATTAATAGAAGGTGATATAAGAAGTTATCATATAGTAAGTGAAGCTTTAAAGGATATAGAAGTTGTTTTACATCAGGCAGCATTACCTTCTGTACCGAGATCAATAAAAGATCCGATCACATCAAATGAAGTAAATGTAAATGGAATATTAAATATACTTGAGGCTTCATTAAGTGCAAACGTAAGAAGAGTTGTATATGCATCTTCGTCATCCGTGTATGGTGATAATCCGGAGCTTCCTAAACATGAAGGAATGCTTCCGAATCCACTTTCACCTTATGCAGTTTCAAAACTTGCGGGTGAAAAATATTGCAGCGTATTTTCCAAAATTTACGGACTTGAAACAATTGCTTTAAGATATTTTAATGTATTTGGACCAAATCAGGATCCTACATCCCAGTATTCCGCAGTGATTCCGAAGTTTATTACATCAATGATGAATGATGAAAGACCTGTGATTTATGGAGATGGAGAACAGTCAAGAGATTTTACATTTGTTTCAAATGTCGTAAATGCAAATATCCTTGCAGCTTTTGCAAAATGCGACACAGGTATTGCAATGAATTGTGCTTACAGCGGAAGAATTACACTTAACGAACTTGTTAAGTCTATAAATAATATGCTGAAAAAAAACATAGAACCGATTTATGAAAAACAAAGACCTGGTGATATAAAACATTCTTTTGCCGATATCAATTTAGCGAAAGAAAAAATCGGATTTAATACAACAATTGATTTTGAAACAGGGTTGAAAAATACCATAGAATTTTTTATAAAAAAAAACTGAAATAATTTAAATAATAATAATTAATCCTCTGCAATATATAATTTTATGACTAAGAATTTATAGATTAATTTCTTATGTTACCAAACTAAAAGAACGGATAAAATATTTCGAAAATTTTTTTCAATTACAAATTCACAGACTATAAAATTTTGAATCTACATCGCATTACGTTTTTATTAATATTGTTCTTTACAATTTGTCTTTCCGGAAATGCTTATTCTCAACTTGACAGTGATTATGTCAAGATTGGACCGGAAGAACTTTTAAAGCCAGGCGCAGGAAATTACTTTAATTTTTCAGATAAAAATAAAGTAAATATAGAAGTTATTTTACTAGGCGGCAGCTCTCCCGGTAAATATCTTGTACCACAAGGTACAACATTACTTGATTTCTTAATTATGGCAGGTCTTACCAGATCAGATTTTTCGGATGACATTAAAATTCTGAGATTAAAAAGTGAAACACCTGTACTTCAGGCAAGGTCATACAAGCAGTTTGAATTTGATAAATTCTATAATGACGACCCTGAAGAAATAATGATGGCATATAAAAATCCTTTGCTTCAGCCCGGTGATCTTCTTATTGCACCTGAAGTAAGAACAGATCAGAATGTATTTTTTTATATAAGGGAAACAGTTTATTTTATCGGAACACTTATTTCATTTTATTATCTTATAGACAATCTTGTAAGAAGAACTATAACGGTTAATTAATTGTTTTTTTTTCACATATTTTTTTTAGGTTATTTTAATAATATTTTATAAAAGTTTTAAATTAAAAGTAAGCAATGGCAAAAAATAATTCATATGATGAATTTGATGAATTTGAACAATCTAACGATGCCGCACCTTCCAAAGATGTTTTAAAAGAATATATAAATGTACTCAGACAAAATCTGATACCTATACTTATTATTTTATCTGTTAGTATTATTTATACTCTAATTTATGTTAATACTGCGACCAATATTTACAGATCTACAACCAGCGTAAAATTAGAAAGTCAACAGGGAAATATTCTAACTGCAAATTTTGGTTTTGAAGGAGCTAATACGACCAATGAAAAATATATTATGGTTCAGATCGCAGTTATGAAAAGTTATGATATTAGAGATAAAGTTTCCAAAGTTCTTATTGATTCATTTAATACCGGAGGAAGACAATACAGTCTGCTGTTAAACAGAGCAGTACTTCCGGAAACAGTAGCTGTATCACAGGAAGTACTCAGAAGGGAGTTAAGTAATTTTGTTGTCATAGCTGCAGTAAAAGGACTTGATGCAATTAGTATTACAGCTGAGGGTCCAATTTTTGACGAGCTTCAATATATAACGAAAACATATGCTGATGTTTATTTGAAATATAATGTTGATCTCAGCAGACAAGATATTACAAACGTAAAGAAATTTATAGTTGATGAAAGAGAGAAAAAGTTTAAAGAACTAAATGATGCGGAAAACTCCATCCAAAATTTTCAAAAAAAAACAGGGTACATTTCTTTATCAACACAAACTTCTGCTCTTGTTAATAACATGGCTCAGTATGAAGG
>JBATSB010000158.1:0-1627 GCA_049293015.1 Ignavibacteria bacterium | reverse complement strand
GACATAAAAATCAAAAATGCTTAAGTTTGTTCAAAAGAAAATTGGAAAGAGCTAGAACTTGAGCCCGTATTAGATGCTAGTTCATCTTGGGATGAGTTCTGCTCTTTTCTTTTTTTGTTTTGTCTTCTTGAGATTGGAGCTTTACTGTCTAACTTATGATATCTTCTTTCTTTGCCAGGTTTTGATTCAGTTACCTGCATTACTCTGTCTGAATTTTTTCTGTCAATCTCCGGATCAAAAGCAGTATTATTTTTTAGCATTCCGTAAATTATCCTGAGTATCTTATGCATTAAAGCTCCAATTGCTGCCATTTTACTCATACCTTTTTTTAAATGTGAAGCATAGATCTCTTTCATAAGTGGATTATGAATAATTGAAATACGGGCAACATTATATAATAAAACTCTCGGTTGTTTTCTTCCACGTTTGCTCATTCTAAATCCAGAAAGTTTATCTCCACTTTGTTTGAAAACAGGATGGATACCAAAAAATGAAGCAAGTTTTTTTGCAGATGAAAATTTAGATACCGATACTATCTCTATCATAAGACCGACAGCAGAATAAATACCAATTCCCGGGAATGTCTTAATAAGTTCGGTTTCAGGAATATTACAACTTTTTTCAAGACGGTTGATATGATCATTGATTAACTTTCGAAATGACAAAATATGCGTAGCCAGAGCTTTAATTATATCAGCAGTAGTATCGTCAATAGCTGAGGCAACAGATTGTTTGGCATTATTTATTAGTTCTGCTGCAAGAGTTTTTTTTAAATACGGAATTTTGCTTACAGTCGAAATTCTTGCCTTCGAAAGATGCTTTGCTGTAGGATATTGTGTAAGCAATTTAAGTACCCATTGTGGCACACCATCGTTGCAATATTTTATTATTTCAGGATTGGAAATGTAGAGAAAAGACTCAAGCTGGTTTAACGACTGTGCTTTTTGTTTTTTTAATAATTTGATGAATGTGAATTGCCTTCTTTGAGCTGAGAAGTAATCATCTTTTTGATAGTTTACTTTTTCTGGATGATTGATCAGATAGCCGGCAATGTTCTTAGCGCTTTGTTTGTCGGTTATGATGCGCTCAAGAGTAGCTTTTGAGTTATAGTGAACTCCAAACGGATTAACTCTTGCAACGGATATTTTGAAATCAGATTGATATTTGTGCAAGGAGTCAAACCAGTTGTTTTCATATCCTCCGGTTGATTCAACAGCAGCATATAGATGTGAATCGGGATGAGAAACAAAAAAGTCACTAAGAACTTTGAAAAGTGTGTTATGTCCTGAAAAGGTATCGTCGAGTTGAAAATTATCTTCAACAACTTTTTTATTCTCATCGAGAATAGTGAAATCGGCATACCCTTTACTGACATCAATACCTAAAAAGAATTCCTTTTTCATAATGAATAAAATTTTAATTAATAAAAAATAAAATGTCAGGTAACATCAGTCTTGCAAAATTCGGCTTCGTGAGCCATGTTATTCCCCGATTTTAACCTAACGGAAGGAAAAAACTTCGGGACGGGTTCTTGACCCAGGGGAAGCTCCTTCTCTTCCGTAAAAAAATAATTTTGATTTAAAATGTCAAAGAATTTTTTTTTACACTTTTAACATACAAGGGGTGA
>JBATSB010000157.1:0-1591 GCA_049293015.1 Ignavibacteria bacterium | reverse complement strand
TCCCATATTAATTCATCTTCGGAATTTAGTTTTCCGGAAGGTGGATAATACTCAAGCATTTTTTCAATTCCTTTTATATTATTTGCTCCCCAGACATAAAATGAATTTTCAGCTTTATCAAAATAATTATATATATAGTCTTTAGATGGACATTCTTTTTTTAAGGATTCCGTTTTTTCATTGCTCAATTTTACAAATCTTGAATCTATATAGAGATTATTACCTTCAAGTATTATTGGATACTCATCAGTTTTTACTTTATATATTAATGTCCCTTCATTTTTTACTGAATCAATAATTTCAAATACAGTCCCGGCATATGCTACAAACTCAAGTGGTTTTACTAATCCTGAACTACTCTTTTGTAATGATGAGCCGCTTTTGCCTCCATAGACATCTTTGAATTTATATGTATTTAAAACAGGACAATCATAAACTGCAATTGCATATTTAAATGGTTTTGAATTGTCTGGAGTATTTATTTTTGATTCAGATGAATCTTTTTTCACTGTTTCTTCAGGAAATTTGATTTTGTTTTCAGAACAACCAAAGCTCAGTAATAAAATTATAAAAAATAATTTATACAACTCTATTCTCCTAATTTTTGTGAATTTATTAATTCCTCAAAGTAAATTTTAATTTCTCCAGAATTATCTCTTTTTAGTTTCATAATTTTTGTACCACGGTCACTGTATTTTTTACTTATATAATATTGTTCGAATTCGATTATTGTTAAACCGTCTTTTTCTGAATATGCTTTTATAAAAAGATCTGAAGCGGATAAACTAAGATCCTCCGCAGATTGATACATTTTTGATCTGTCTTCTGCCCATTTGGAATAATCATAGATATATTCTTTTCCGGAATTAGTTCTTTTCACTCCGGTAAATTCCCTGCTGTAGCAGTTTAAATAACCCTGTATATTATTGTTTGACTGATAACTGCACCATTCGTTTATAAAATTATTTATTTCATTAAGACTAAGTTGTTCATTTATTTGAGTTTCTTGAGTCTGCTGTTCTGTTTTCGATTCTGTTTTTGTATCTTCTATTGCAGACCCTGTATATTCTTTTTCACATGAAATCATTAATAATGAGATCAATACAATTCCTAAACTTTTAGATAAATTAACACAATTTTTAGAATCTGTCTTCATAAGATTTAATTAATTTCAAATTACTTTTTTCAATTTCAGTAAGCAGATAATTAACATCACTATATTTTGGATAATACCAGGACTGACTATTAAAGTAAGATACCATTTGGGGATTTGTCTTAAATATATAACCATGCCTTGCAAATATTTCATTTCTCATTATCTGAAGTTCTGTTTTAGTCATATATTGCAGATCTGCATCTGTCATATATCCAATTGAAGCTTCGGGGTATTTACCCGGAGTACTGCTGTTATTATTTCTTGAACTATTATTTGTACTGCTATTATTATTTGAATTATTTTTTATAGAATTCTGATCATTTGAATTTCCTTTATGTGGTACATCCAGATCTTCCAAAGTTAACATTTTGTTTTTTCCATCTAATATGTCATCAGTTTCCTTCATCTTAATGTAATACACAGTGATCCCACCAA